>JACPZE010000035.1 GCA_016195685.1 Candidatus Gottesmanbacteria bacterium | reverse complement strand
GTCGATGGAAAAAATTATCACCAGAGTGGTAATCCGGCGGTTGATTTTTTAGGAGAGAAAGTTTATACCCCTTTTGGTATACCTGCAGGACCACTTATCAACTCCAAATTTTGTAAAAGTGCATTTGAGAAAGGCTTTGATGTTTGTATTTATAAAACAGTCAGATCAGATTTTTATCCCTGTCATCCATTTCCGAATATTTTAGCTGTTAAAATTGACAGACAGTTGACATTGGAAAAAGCTAAAAATAAGCTTATTGCAGATGGAAATTTCCAGAAACCGATTTCGATAACTAACTCTTTTGGAGTTCCTTCAAAAGATGTTTTAACTTGGCAGGAAGATGTCAAAAAAGCCATCTCTTATGCTGGTAGCGGACAAATATTAATACTCAGTTTTATGGGGACGGTGAAAGATAACCATACACCGCAAGATTTTATAAATGATTGGGCTAATGTAGCAAGAAAAGCTAAAGAAACTGATGCAAAAATATTCGAAGTTAATCTATCCTGTCCTAATATCGGAAATGAAGGTTTAGTTTGTTACAATCTGGAAGTGACAGAAAAAATATGCGATGTAATAAGATATGAGATAGGTGATTCCCCGCTTATTTTAAAAGTAGGTTACTATACTAATGATAAAGATCTTAAAAAATTGGCTGAAATTGCGGCAAAATATGGACAGGCTATTGGTTCTATAAATACAATCCAAGCTGAAATTATAAATAAAGCAGGCAAACATGCTTTACCCGGAGAGAAAAGAGCTAGAAGTGGAGTGTGCGGAGCAAGTATTAAATGGGCAGGATTGGATATGGTAAAAAGATTAAAAAAAATAAGAAATGAAAATAATATGGATTGGTTGATAATTGGAGTCGGAGGCGTAACAGAAGGGCAAGATTATTTTGAATATATAGAAATGGGCGCGGATTGCGTAATGAGTGCAACCGGTGCCATGTGGGATCCATATCTAGCACAAAAAATAAAAAATGAGCAACATAATTAAACTTCCAGGGCTTATCGATATACACGTCCATCTTCGAGATCCGGGTCAAACTCACAAAGAAGATTTTTTTACGGGTACCTCTGCAGCACTATCTGGCGGTGTAACGACTATTTTTGATATGCCAAATAATTTGGAGCCGATTTTCACATCCGAAAAATTAATGGAGAAAATAAATATTGCCAAGCAAAAAGCAGTCTGCGATTGGGGTTTGTACTTGGGTACAGATGGTCGAAATACAGATGAATTTGAAAAGATTGCTGATAAAGTAATTGGACTTAAATTATATTTAAGCCTTACGACAGGTAAATATGTTGTTGCTGATGATAAATTAGTAGAATTAGTTTTCAAAAAGTGGCCGAAATCAAAAGTTTTAGTTGTTCACGCAGAAAGTGATAGAGTAGATTTGGTAATAAGACTTGCCACCAGATATCAAAATAAGTTGCATATTACTCATGTTTCGACAAAAGATGGTTTGGAAAAAATTATTGATGCCAAAAAGAACACTAAAAGTATTACATGTGATACGACTCCTCACTATCTTATGCTTTCTGAGGAATACCTCCGGGAATTTAAAGGTTTGGGAATTGTGAAGCCTCCGTTGGCAACACCAAAAGATCAGGAATATTTATGGCAAAATTTAAATCATATAGATTGCATCGCTTCAGATCATGCGCCTCATACTTTAGACGAAAAACAATCATCTAATCCGCCAGCTGGTTTACCAGGTGTTGAGACAATGTTGCCGTTACTGGCTGAAGAAATGTCGGTCGAAAATATTA
Source organism: Candidatus Gottesmanbacteria bacterium (assembly GCA_016195685.1). Lineage (GTDB taxonomy): Bacteria > Patescibacteriota > Microgenomatia > 2-02-FULL-39-11 > 2-02-FULL-39-11 > JACPZE01. The sequence continues at coordinate 27,301 of JACPZE010000035.1, read as the reverse complement.
TTAGACTTACAAATATTAATCCAAGAAAAATATTTGGACTAACGCAGGATACGAAAACATATGTAGAAATAGATAAGGATGAAGGGTATAAGATAAAAAATGAAGATCTCTTTACAAAATGCGGTTGGAGTCCATTTGACGGTTGGGAGGGAACGGGGAAAGTAAAGAGAGTATTTATCCGAGGTATGAAAGTATTTGAGGATGGAAAAATCTTAGTAAATCCAGGATTTGGGAAAAATGTAGTTTAAGAAAATTTATGAAGTATACAAAAGATCAGACAGAAATTCTTACCAATTTGGGTAAACTATTGGATGCGGATTCTCAACAAACCATTCAGGAAGAACTTGAAATTACAGATAAAAACCAAAAAGAGAAATTATTTAAGCGAATACAAAAAAATCTTAAATACCTTACAACGATAAAACAGCGAGGAGATTATTATCACAAAATTATCATAACTAGACACCCAAATTATTTACAAGAATACTCCTCTCTTCTTCATTGGTTAGATAAAAGGCCATATAAATTTGACCGTCAACATGTTCCACATCTTGATATTGTTAATTTAAAAGATGATATTGATAGAATAATTTTACTTGGTGATGGACATGTTTTTGGGCCTGAATTTACTTCTGCTGTGTATGGAGGCAACAACAATCTACCAGAGTTATTATTGGATATTGTTTCTGATGCACAATCAGTCATAAATGGAAATGGCATACAGATTATTACTCCAGATAGCCCCAAATATAAAGATTCTTTGCTTCTTAAATTCATACAAGGTGAAGCAATGATTATACAAACTGGTGATAATATTTATCCTTCAATTTTAGAAGATTTTGTCCTTATGTCACTTAGAGTAATAGGAAAATATTTTTACAGTCTGTCGGGGGATAACGATGCATTTCTGGTAATCGAAAGTGCAAAGTTACCCTCAGTATCTGACCGTATTGCAGCGCAAATTATGCGAAGTGCTGTTATGAAACAGATATCACAATCACAAGAATTATTTCAAGTAATCCAAAGAGAAGTTGCATCTAGATCTAGTGCGTTACTTATAAAATCCAAGGAAGAGGCACTAGGATTTAGCCATGCAGGTATCTACGATATCTCTTTTAAAAAAGAGAAGGATGAGAAATTCTCGACTAGACAAGAAATGCGAAATCTCGGAATAATTGATCAGGATATTGAAAAAACAGAAAACTATTTATTGGAACTTTCACATAGTTTAAATTTGGATATTATTGGTTGGATGCATGGTAGTGAATCAAGTGAAGAACTAAGAAAAATAGCCAATATCAGAGAAATAACCCCGGGGATCTTTACTCTTCACGATAAGCGTGTCTGGATTGCAGATAATAAACAGGATCCTGATGAAGCAACTAGATCTATTCTATTGGATGTTAAGAATGGATTAAAAGAAATTTACCAACAACTTCTAGAGTATAAGACTTCAACAAAAAGTCTTGTTCAAATTTTACCTTAACCAAACTTTTTTAGGCTATTTACTATAGCTGGGACTACCCGTTTATCAAAAATAATGGGAATAAAATTATCAGAGGTTGGTTTTCTTACCAGATTAGCGATTGCATAAGCAGCCGCAAGTTTCATCTCGTCTGTGATTTTTGAGATTCTATATTTCAGAAGTCCTTTGAAAAATCCCGGAAATACAGAAGAGTTGTTGATTTGATTGGGATAATCGCTTCTACCGGTACCCATAATTTGGACATCCCATTTTTTTGCATCCGTATAGGTTACCTCCGGATTAGGATTCGCCATAGCAAAAATAATCGGATTTTCTGCCATGGATTTCACTATATCTTGGGTAAATAATCCTTTTCTGGAAAGGCCTATGAGCACATCCGCATTTACCGACGCGTCGGCAAAGGTTCCAGAAACGTCTTTCTTGTTTGTAATTTTTAGAAGCTGTTTTTTGTGGACAGTCAAATCCTGGCGAGTTCTAGATATGATTCCCTGACTATCTACAACCATAATATCTTTAGGTTGAAGTAACGATAAAAGTCTGATTGTAGCATCTGCAGCAGCTCCGGCACCGGAGAAAACAATCTTAAGCGCTGATAAATCTTTTTTGGCCACTTTGGCAGCATTTAAAAGAGCGGCCAATACTATGATGGCTGTAGCATGTTGATCATCATGCATTACCGGAATTCCTAAATCCTGTAATTGATCCTCAATCTCAAAACATCTAGGAGCTGAAATATCTTCGATATTTATCCCTCCAAAAACAGGTGAGATATTTTTGATAATTAAGACTATATCATCTACAATTTGGCTTTCAATACAGATAGGAAAAGCATCAATTCCTGCAAATTCCTTAAAAATGGCGCATTTTCCTTCCATCACGGGTATGGCCGCTTTCGCTCCCACATTTCCCAATCCCAAAACGGCTGATCCATCAGAAACAACCGCCACGGTATTTCCCTTCATTGTAAGGTCCCAAACTTTCTTCGAATCAGCGGCAATTTCACGCACCGGTTCTGCCACACCCGGAGTATAAGCGAGTGAGAGAGTCGCCTTAGTTTGTAAATGAATTTTAGCTTTTATTTCAATCTTACCCCGAACTTTTCTATGCAATTGTATTGCTTTGGATTTTTGACCCATAGGCAATATCATACGGGAAAAACGCAAATTGTCAATAATAAAAATAACCAGCAAAAAAACAATTATTATGTTATACTTAAGCACGAAATGGTTGATTTAAGTGTCGAGTTTATCAACATAAATTTCCCCAACCCTTTAATTTTACCTTCAGGTATAATCACCGAAATTCCCGAGCATAAAAAAGCGATAGATGCTGGTGTTGGAGGAGTAACTTTAAAGTCTATTACCAAGGATAAAAGGGAAGGAAATCCGCTTCCTAGGATGTGGAAATATGAGCATGGAATGCTTAATTCTGTGGGTCTTCGAAACCCAGGAATAAAAAAAGCAGTCATAGAGGTGAAAAGGTTTATGGATGAAAACAAAAATACTCCAGTGATAGTGAGCCTTTTTTCTACAAAAGTTTCAGAATTTGTAGAATTGGTGGAAAGAATTATTCCATTGAATCCATCATTTATAGAACTTAATCTTTCTTGTCCAAATACCGTTGATGAGATGGGGAATTCTTTAGGTATGGAGGAGGGTGCTGCTGGTAAAGTCGTTGGTGCAGTGAAAAAGGTATCTGGAAAGATTCCAATCTTGGCTAAACTTTCTCCTAATGTAGTAGAAATTGGAGAAATTGCCAAGACATGTGAAGATGCAGGGGCGGATGGAATTGTGGCGATAAATACCGTGGGTCCGGGAATGATTATAGATATAGTGAAGGAAAAACCGGTCATAGGGAATAAAGAGGGTGGAGTATCTGGTCCGGGCATATTTCCGATAACTGTTCGGTGTGTGTATGATATTTATAAATCGGTAAAAATTCCCATCATAGGTATGGGAGGAGTCAGTAGTTGGCAAAATGTAGTAGAGATAATGTTTGCTGGAGCAACTCTTGTAGGGGTAGGTACAGCAACGTATACTAAAGGAATGAAAGTGTATGAGGAGATAAAAACTGGGTTAACAGATTATATGAAAAAAGAAAATCTCAAAAATTTAAAAGAAATTGTAGGCCAGGCACACAAATGATAGCGATATTTTATTCTATTGGTACGGCATTACTATTTGCGATAGGATTTTTTTTCCGTAAACAAGCACTGGGTTTACTCCCTTTACCTGTAATACTTTGGATCGAATACTTTGTAGCATATACCACTGCATTTATAGTATTTTTCTTCTTTATTATTAACAAATCACAGGTTCCAATAAACAATGTGAAGGGTATAATATTTGCGAGCTTAACAGGTTTATTTGTTTTTTTAGGCATTGTTCTGAATTATTTGGCTCTTCGCTCAGACTCACTATCTAAGGTAGTTTCAATAACTTCACCGGCCCAAATAGTTTTCGCTGTCATACTGGGTATCATTTTTTTGAAAGATAATTTAACAGTTATACAGATGTTCGGTATATTTTTAAGTGTAGTTGGAATAGTATTAATTACTAGATAAATCATTAGCAAAGATCATGACATTTAAACAAAAACTATATAATATTGTCAAAAAGAATAACTCTCTTCTTTGTGTGGGGTTAGATAGTGACATAGAAAAAATTCCAGAGCATATAAGAAACGGAGAACATCCGCAATCTACATTTAATAAAGAAATAATTGATGCAACGGCAGATTTAGTTTGTGCCTACAAATCCAATACTGCATTTTATGAAGCTCGAGGGAAAGCAGGGATTGAAGCGTTGAAAATGACATGTGATTATATCCGAGAAAAACATCCGGAAATTCCTATCATTCTGGATGCGAAAAGAGCAGATATAGGAAATACCAATGAGGGCTATGCAAAGTTTGCTTTTGACTATCTCAACGCTGACGCCATTACGCTCCACCCCTATTTAGGTATAGAGACACTGGGAGCATTTTTAAGGAGAAAGGATAAACAAATTTTTATATTATGCAAAACTTCCAATCCTGGGGCAGGGGAGTTACAAGATTTAAAAGTAGATGGGAAACCACTTTACCAAATTGTAGCAGAAAACGTAGTAAAGAATTGGAATTATAATGGTAATTGTGGATTAGTAATTGGGGCTCCCTACCCTAGCGAAGTAAATATTGTGCGACGTATAGCCCCTAGTCTTCCATTTCTTATTCCTGGAATTGGTATACAGGGTGGCGAAGTTGAAAAAACAGTAAAAGCAGGAGTTGACGCAAATGGTTCAAATGCGATTATTAATTCCTCCCGGGGCGTGATTTTTGCATCTTCGAGTGAAGATTTCGCAGAAAAAGCACGTGGTGAAGCTATGAAATTACAAAAAGAAATAAATAAATTTCGCTAAAATGAATTTATCAAAACTTAAGAAAAAATATATAGAGGCACTTTATCGGGAAAAAGCTTTTATAATAAAAAAGGATTATATTAAATTACATCATGGGGGTGAAAGCCACCTTTATCTTAATCATTCAATATTTCTTTCTTCATATGATAACTTTGATCTACTATCACAAATATATATGCAATTATTACCAAAGTCCTTAACTTACTATAAACTTGGAAGTGTTGATTCTATCATGAGTCCTGTGATTTGTGGCTTTCTCGCAGCAAAACTAAAAAAAGATATAGTTATTACGAAAGAAAAGAAAGTTGAACATGGTATCGAAAATAAAATCTATGGTGACACTAAAGATGAAATTATTCTAATTGATGATGTTACGACTACAGGAACAATACTTGTAAATGCTACTAAAGCTCTTCGAGATAAAGGTTCTAGTGTGCGTTTTGCTATTCTTTCTGCATGTAGGGATCAAACCGCAATTGAAAGACTTAAATCGATCGGCATTACTACAAATTTTGTAACAACATATGAAGAAGTTACAAAGATATTATGGAATACTCTAACCAGAGAAGAAAAAGATATTATAATACAAGAAGTCAGAGAAAAAAATTACAATTGGAATTTAAATTGATCAAAAGAAAGAAAAGTATGACTACAAATAATATTTCGGAGAAAGTGGCAAAGCTACTACTTGGTATTGGAGGTATGACATTCAGATTTGATCCCCCATTCACTTATACTTCTGGACTAAAAAGTCCTGTCTATTTAGATAATAGATTGGTTATGTCTTACCCTAAAGTAAGACGAGAGATAATTGGTTGTTATATAAAGGTTATTAAAGACCAAGTTGGTATACAGAATGTAGAATGGATATCAGCTACTGCAACCGCAGCAATTCCTCACGGTGCATGGGTGGCAGAAAAACTTCATCTCCCTATGGTTTATGTAAGGCCTAGTACCAAAACATATGGTAAGGGAGGAAAAGTAGAAGGGTATCTTAAAAAAGGGAGTAAGGTATTGATAATCGAAGACCATATTTCTACAGCTGAAAGTGTAGTTAATAATACAGTTACTATTAGGGAATTGGGAGGAGAAGTAAATTATTGTATAGCAACAAGTACATATGATACATTAAAGTCCCAGGAAACACTGAAGGCAAATAAAATTAAGTTAATAGCATTAACTACAGGTAAAGTCATAGTGGAAACAGCACTAAAAGAAAGAATTCTTACGTCTAAAGAAAAAGAAATAGTGGATTTATGGTTTCAAGATCCTCCCAACTGGGCAAAGAAAGTTGGATTTGCTTAATAAACATTTTTTCCTGTTGACAATTTTTGGGTCTTTCTGGTATCCTAAAATATGCAAACCAAATTTATCTTTGTTTCCGGAGGAGTAATTTCTGGTTTGGGAAAAGGGATAGTTACAGCCTCAATATCAGTACTTCTAAAATCCGCAGGCTATAAAGTCGCCCCAATAAAAGCAGATCCATACTTAAATCTTGATGCCGGTACGATGAACCCGGTAATACACGGTGAAACATTTGTGACTGAAGATGGTATGGAAACAGACCAGGATTTGGGACACTACGAACGGTTTGTCGACAAAAACTTAACTAAATTAAACTACATGACGGCAGGTCAAGTCTATCTGTCGGTTCTTGAGCGTGAACGGAGATTAGAATACAATGGAGTTTGTGTAGAGACTATACCCCATATTCCTCAGGAGATAATTAAAAGGTTGAAACTTCTCGCTGAGAAATCCAAAGCTGATTTTGTCATCATGGAGGTTGGTGGCACCGTCGGTGAATATCAAAATGCCATGTTTCTGGAAGCTTCTCGCGAAATGCTTCTTAAACAACCGAAAGATATTTTAAATGTGCATGTGGCCTATCTTCCCCTTCCGCCGTCCTTAGGTGAACTGAAATCAAAACCGGTTCAAACATCCGTGCAGCTTATGAATATGGCAGGAGTGAAACCAGATATTATTATTGGACGCGCAGAGAAAGAAATGGATGAAACCCGCAAAGAAAAGATAGCCACATTTTGTTCTATAGCAAAAGAGGATATATATTCAGACCCAGATCTTCCCTCGATTTACCAAGTGCCGGAATATTTAGAAAGCCAGGGTCTTACGGAAAGGATTGTGGAAAAACTCGGATTAAGCAGGAAGAAATCAGATCTATCCAAATGGCATATTTTTAATCAGAAAATATTAGCTGCGAGAAAAAAGGTAAAAATAGGAATCGTAGGAAAGTATTTCCGAAGTGGAGAATTTTCTCTGGAAGATTCTTACGTTTGTGTGATAGAAGCAGTTAAGCAAGCTTGTTGGTGGAATGGAGTAGCACCTGACATAACCTGGATAGATTCTTTGGATGTAGAGAAAAAAGGTGAACAAGCAGTTTTATCCGGTTATGCAGGTCTTATCGTTCCACAAGGGTGGGGAAGTCGAGGAATTGAAGGTAAAATAGCAACAGCGGGTTTTGCCCGCAAAAATAAGGTACCTTATCTTGGTCTTTGCTTTGGAATGCAGCATGCATGTATAGAATTTGGGCGAAATGTTTGCAAGTTAAATAAGGCTAATACTGAAGAAGTTGACCCGGCGACTCCTCATCCCATTATCCATATAATGCCTAACCAAAAAGAATATTTGGCCAAAAAGAAATATGGAGGAACGATAAGACTAGGTGCCTGGCCATGCGTACTCACCAAAGGGACGGTTATATATGATGCATACCAAAAGTGGACTAAATTGGGTATTAATTCATTATATTCTTTACCTCAAGTCGATGAGCGGCATAGACATAGGTACGAGTTTAATAACAAATATAAAAAATTATTTGAAGAGAAGGGAATGATTTTTTCCGGTATGTCTCCTGACGGATTGTTAGTTGAGGCGATTGAACTAAAAGACCATCCTTTTTTTGTAGGGACTCAATATCACCCGGAGTTAAAAGCCAGACCATTGAATCCACATCCATTATTTTTAGAATTCATAGCGGCTTGTAATAATCATTAGATTTATTCGTACTTCGTAAATCTATAAAGACATGGCAGATGTTTTTAGAATTGGTGTATATTCAAAAGTTTTTGACTCGCGGGCTGAAGTAAGAAAACAAAATCTGCACAACCTTGGATGTAAAAATGTAATCGATGTATGGCTGGAAGATATTTATACATTAAAAATTAAATTATCTTCTTTTCAACTGACTCAAATAGGATCTTCCTTATCAAATCCTGTAACTCAGTCTTTTTATATTCAGCCACAAAATAGTAAAAAGTCTTACAGAGCATATAACAAATTTTCCTACGCAATAGAGATAAGTTTCCTACCTGGAGTAACTGATAATATCTCCCATACAACGAAAGAACTGATTGAAGATTTGCTAAAAGTTAAATTCACAAATGATGAGGATATTTATTCATCCCAGATAACTTTTATAAACGGTAAATTAAATTTAAATGAAGTAAATTATATTGCCGAAAGTTTATATAATCCTCTGATTCAAAGAGCAAGTATTAAAAGTTATCAGCAATTTATAAATGATCATGGAATGTATTTTGTCATTCCAAAAGTTAACCTTGAAGATCTACCAGAGGTATCAGATATAAATCTTGATGTTTCCGATAGCGAACTGGTGATAATAGGTAAAGTGGGAATTGCTAATCCAGATGGTTCTAGACGAGGACCTTTAGCACTAGATTTGATATTTATGAAGGAAATTCAACGATACTTTGAAAAACTTGATAGAAAGCCGACAGATATCGAACTTGAATCTTTGGCACAGACTTGGTCGGAACATTGTAAGCATACTATTTTTGCAAATCCACTAGATGAAATTAAGGATGGACTATTTCAAAAATATATAAAAGGTGCTACCCAAGAGATCTGTAAAAAAAGAGGAAAGAAAGATTTTTGTGTTTCTGTTTTCTCTGATAATTCCGGCGCAATAAAATTTGGTGATGAGTTTCTTTTAACTCATAAAGTGGAAACCCATAACAGTCCTTCAGCCCTTGATCCATTTGGAGGCTCAATCACTGGTATAGTTGGCGTAAACCGGGATACCATCGGATTTGGGTTAGGGGCAAAGCCAATTGCCAATTTTTACGGTTTTTGTCTTGCCAATCCGAAAGTAGATATACCTCTTTACAAAGGAGCAAATAAAACTCAAAAAATGCTCTCCAGCAGAAGAATTATGGACGGCGTTATCGAAGGGATAAATGCCGGAGGGAATCAGTCAGGAATCCCGACTCCGCAGGGATTTATTTACTTTGATGAAAGATACAGAGGTAAACCTCTTGTTTTTGCCGGTACAGTAGGTCTTATTCCCAGAAAAATAAAGGGAAGATTATCGTATATCAAAAAAGCGAATCCCGGCGATTATATAGTTATGATAGGGGGGCGAGTAGGCAAAGACGGCATTCACGGCGCCACTTTTTCATCTGAAGCTTTAAATGAGAAAAGTCCTGTGGGAGCAGTGCAAATCGGTGATCCAATCACGCAAAAAAAATTTAGCGATGCTCTCATACGAGAAGCAAGAAATATGCTTTTGTATAACAGTATTACAGATAATGGCGCGGGAGGACTCTCATGCTCTGTTTCTGAAATGGCTAAGGAATCTGGTGGCTGTAGAGTAGAACTGGAAAAGGTACCGTTGAAATATCCAGGTCTAATGCCTTGGGAAATCTGGATATCAGAATCTCAAGAACGTATGACTTTGGCTGTACCTAAGTTCAAATGGGATAGGTTTTCGGATTTGATGAAAAGGCGAGATATCGAAGCAACGGTGATAGGAGAATTTACTGATTCTGGGAAATGTACGATTTTCTATAATAAGAAAATCATTATGGATATCGATATGCAATTTCTTCACTATGGACTTCCGAAAAGATTTCAGAAATCAACCAATACATCAAAAAAACATAAAGAACCAACAATTCCGATGGAAAGTGATTTAACCAAATCGTTGATGAGCATAATTGGCAGATTAAATATAGGGAGCTTTGAATTTATATCCCAACAATATGATCATGTTGTTTTGGGTAATTCTATGCTTGGGCCAGTTCAGGGGCGAGGTAGGATTAACGCTGATGCGTCTGTTATTCACCCAATAATTTCCAGAAGTACAGGTGTTGTATTAAGTTATGGTTTGTATCCAAGTTACAGTGATATAGATACATATCATATGGCGGCTGCTTCTTTGGATACTGCTGTCAGAAATGCCGTAACAATAGGTGGAGATCCGGATTATCTGGCAATTTTAGATAATTTTTGTTGGTGTTCTTCAAAAGATAGTGAAAGGTTGGGACAACTGCGGCAATCAGCAAAAGCGTGTTTTGACTATGCTACAGTTTACAAGACGCCTTTTATTTCCGGAAAAGACAGTATGTTTAATGATTTTTCCGGATACAACAAAAATGGTAAACCAATAAAAATTTCTATACCTCCAACACTTTTAATAACTTCGATTGGAGTTATAAAGGATGTAACCGAAGTAGTTTCTTTAGATATCAAATTTGCCGGAGATTTAATATATATACTCGGCGATACTTTTGAAGAACTTGGTGGTTCAGAATATTACAAAATGTTAGGCGAAAAACAAAATAAATTATTCATAGGAAATAACGTTCCAAAAGTAAATGCTGCCAAGAACAAAAAATTATATGAGGCATATTTTAAATGTATAAAAAAAAGATATATTTCAGCTGCCATAAGCGTGAACCGTGGCGGTTTGGGCGTAGCGCTGGCAAAAATATCCATGGGAGGAATGCTTGGAATCGATATAAACGTAGAAAAATTGCCGGGTAAATTTTCCCGGAACGATTTTGCATTATTCTCGGAAAGCCAGGGAAGAATCTTAGTGGTAATTGCACCAGAAAATAAGAAAGTATTTGAAAAAGTTATGGAAGGCAATTCTTTTGCACAAATTGGGATAGCAACGCAAAATGAAAAATTTATTATTGAATCATTCAATAAAAGGAAGATTATAGAAGTGGAAGTCGACAAATTGCTGAATGTTTATAGAAAAACATTTGAGGGATTTTAATATGAAACCTAAAGTTCTAATATTTTCCGGATATGGATTTCAATCCGAGGAAGAAACCAAATTGGGATTTGAGTTGGCGGGTGCGAATGTAGACATTGTGCATATCAATGATCTTATTGAGAATTTATATCATTTATCAGATTACCAGATTTTGGCATTTCCCGGCGGATTTTCCTACGGCGATGATACTGGATCTGGTAATGCATACGCCAACAAACTGAAAAATCATCTCTGGGAAGATATGCAAAATTTTGTAATGAAAGATAAATTAATCATCGGTATTTGCAATGGCTTTCAAGTGCTTGTGAATCTTGGCTTTGTTCCTGCTTTTGGGAGTAAATACGGTGAAAGAACGGTGGCCTTAGTTCATAATGAATCCTCAAGATTGATATGCCGATGGGTAGACATGAAAGTCATAACCAATAGTCCTTGGCTTATCAACATGACTACGTTCTCGGCCCCAATAGCCCATGGTGAAGGTAAATTTTATGCACCTGCCGATATTCTGGATAAGTTACATAAAAAAAAGCTAGTAGCGATAAAATATACTAAAGGAAATATTGCTAACTATCAAGATTATCCAGTGAATCCGAATGGTTCAATCGATGATATTGCAGGGATTATTGACGAAAGCGGCCGTATACTGGGACTTATGCCGCATCCGGAACGAGGGATATTTTCTTTTCAACGTCCGGACTTTGGATTTATCAAAGAGTCATGTAAAAGGCGAGGTGAAAAAATCCCTAAATTTTCTGATAGTATACAAATCTTTATAAATGCTGTAAATTATTTCTCATAAGAATGGTAAATTCTAAAACTTTAAGAACCGCCTCAAAAAAACTATTAAAAAAAACAAACTTTCCATTTTTGGGTAAACGGCTATCCGGTAAAGTGCGGGATATATATATTACAAATGATAAAAGAATTCTTGTTACCACAGACAGAATTTCTGCCTTTGATAGGGTATTAGGATATATTCCTTACAAAGGTCAGGTACTAAACTTGTTGTCAGCCTTTTGGTTTGTTGAAACAAAAAGCATAGTCCCCAATCATCTTTTATCCGTGCCGCACCCCAATGTGTCCATAGTCAAAGATGCTAAACCTTATTCAGTCGAGATGGTTATCCGTGGGTATATAAGTGGTGTTACTAAAACATCTTTATGGAAGGCTTACGAGAGTGGCGAAAGAGTTATCTACGGAATTAAATTTCCAGATGGTTTGCGGAAAAATCAAATGCTTGATAAACCTGTAATTACTCCTACAACTAAAGCAGAAAAAGGTGCTCATGATGAAAAATTAACAAGAGATAAAATTCTAAAAGAAAAAATAATCCCAAAGGATGTTTATCTCCAAATGGAAAAAGTCTCCCTGCAACTTTTTGAAAAAGGCAGGCAAATTTGCCAAAAACGCGGTTTAATTTTGGTTGATACAAAATACGAATTCGCAGAATATCATGGAAAACTACTGTTGATTGATGAAATTCATACTCCTGATTCTAGTCGATTTTGGAAAGGGGAAAATTATGAGGATAGGTTTGAAAGAGGGCTTGAACCGGAAAATTTCGATAAAGAATTTTTCCGCATTTGGTATGTCCAAAAAGGGTATAATGGAGATGGAGAACCTCCTGATATGAGCGTAGATTTACAGATAAAAACTGCAAGTAGGTATATAAAAATATATGAAATGATTACCAATAAAAAATTTAAACCGATGAAATATCCCTTAGAAAAAAGTATTGTTAAAGCTCTTGCAGAAAGTAAATTGTAGGAAGGAGAAATTATGGTAATAATTTTCTTAGGCTCTAAATCAGATTTGGATTGGGCGAAACAAATAGTAGATCATCTGAAGGATTTTTCCGTAGATTATAAAATCCATATTGCCTCGGCACATAAAACTCCAGAATATCTTCTAAAGCTTATCAAAAAATATGAACAGGGGAAAACTCCTTTGGTTTATATATGCATAGCAGGAAGAAGTAATGCTTTGGGGGGCTTTGTGGACGCGCAAGTTTTGCATCCGGTGATCAACTGTCCTCCCACATCAGATAGATATGGAGGAATGGATTTACTCTCAAGCATGAGGATGCCTACAGGTGTTTCCTGCATGACAGTTTTAGAGCCTGACCAAGCGGCATTAGCTGCGGTGAAGATGCTAGGATTAAAAGAGGAGGTTTCTAGATACCAAAAAAAACTTAAGGAAAAATTAGTTACAGATGATCAAGAGTTAAATAAATGATTAGTATCCAACAACTCAAAAGAGAAGAAAGTCTGAAAGACCATTGTGGTGTATTTGGCATTTATGCCAGGAATCTTAATGTTGCCAAAATCACTTACCTCGCGCTGCATAGTTTGCAACATAGGGGTCAAGAAAGTGCTGGTATTACTGTATCTGATGGTTGGAAACTTCGGGGTATTAGACAGCTTGGTTTGGTCACTTCGGTTTTTAATGAAGGTAATCTATCGAAATTAAAAGGTTTTATCTCTGTAGGGCATAATCGTTATTCAACCACAGGTGGAAATACCATTGAGAATGTTCAACCAGTGATTATTCCAGGAAATGGAGATTTTTTTGCTGTATCACATAATGGAAATTTAGTAAATGCTGCCGATTTAGCAAAAAGATTAAATGGTGTAAAACGCGTTACAACTAGTGATACCGAAATTTTAGCATTAATAATAAAATTTACAGAAGGTAAAACCTGGGAAGAAAAAATATTGAAGGCAACGCCTGATTTTGCCGGCGCTTATAGTATTGTTGCATGCTCCAAAGATAGGCTTTTTGCTTTCCGTGATCCCTGGGGTTTTCGACCTTTAGTTTTGGGAAAGTTAAAAGGTAATATTGTCGTGGCTTCAGAAACTTGTGCTCTTGATACAATCGGTGCTACATATATTAGGGATGTTTTACCAGGTGAAATAATTTCAATTGGTGATAAAAATTTTCGAAGTGTTGGTATAATTGGAAAAAAGTTGATGAAATTTTGCCTGTTTGAATATGTATATCTTGCCCGTCCTGATAGTATTTTAAATAACGTACTGGTCCACCAGGTCAGACAAAAAAGTGGAGAATTATTGGCCAAAGAAGCACCAGTGAAAGGTGATTTGGTTGTGGCAGTACCAGATTCGGGTACATCTGCTGCTCTTGGTTTCTCCCAGGCTTCAGGTATCCCTTTTGGAGAGGTTCTTATTAAAAACCGATACATTGGGCGCACATTTATAGCGCCTGAACAAGCTCTCAGGGAACACAGTGTAAAAATGAAATTTAATCCTATGAAACAGATTGCGAATGGAAAAAAGATAGTGATAGTAGATGACTCAATTGTTCGCGGTACTACGATGAAAAAAATCGTTGAAATCCTGAGAAAATCTGGAGCAAAAGAAATACACCTCCGTATTTGTTCTCCTCCTATCCGATGGCCTTGCTTTTTTGGTGTAGATACCCCTGAAAGAAGACAATTAATTGCGTCCTCAAAAACAGTAGCACAAATTAAAAAATTTATAAATGCAGATTCTTTGTATTATTTAAGTTTAGATGGATTGATAAAAGCATCAAAACAACCTACAGATAAACTTTGTACGGCTTGTTTTAGTGGTAAATATCCAATGCCAGTTAATTTAAATTTCAAAAAGAATGTATTTGAAAATAATTGTTAAAAGGAGGATATATGAAAAATATTAATAAACTGATAAAAGAGGATAAAGAAATTGCTTTCTGGATACAAAAAGAAGCGAAACGTCAAAAGGAGGGGTTAGAAATGATTCCTTCCGAAAATTATGTTTCGGAAACTGTACTTGAAGCGATGGGATCAATCCTTACCAATAAGTATTCGGAAGGGTATCCAAAGAAACGATATTATGGTGGAAATGAATTCATTGATGAAATAGAACTTATTGCTCAAGAAAGAGCAAAGAATTTATTTAATGTAGAACATGTTAATGTACAACCATACTCGGGTTCTCCGGCGAACTTGGCAGTTTATCTGGCTACTTGTCAACCCGGTGATACCGTAATGGGGCTTGATTTAACTCATGGTGGACACTTGACCCATGGATGGAAAGTTTCTGCGACTGGTATTTTTTACCATAGCGTACTTTATCATGTGAGTCAGGATAATGGGAAAATTAATTTTGATGAACTGGAAAAGTTAGTTTCCCAAAATAAACCGAAGTTAATTTGGGTAGGTGCCACGGCTTATGTATATGAATTTCCTTTTAAAGAATTAGCTGCAATCGCAGATAATGTAGGTGCATATCTGGCGGCTGATATTGCTCATGTGGCCGGATTAGTTGTGGCAGGAGCTCATATTTCACCCGCGAAATTTGCTCATATTATTACAACGACGATACATAAAACTTTGCGTGGACCTCGTGGTGCCATGATTATGGTCACCAAAAAAGGTATAGAGAAAGATCCGCAATTAGGTGATAAAATCGACAAAGCAATTTTTCCCGGACTGCAAGGAGGTCCTCATGATCATACAACTGCTGCAATAGCTGTGGCACTCAAAGAAGCTGCAAAGCCTTCTTTTAAAAAATACGGAAAGCAAATCGTCAAAAACGCAAAAGCTCTTGCAAAAGAGCTCATTAAATACAACTTCAAATTAGTTGGCAACGGAACACAAAATCATATGATACTGGTTGATTTGACTCCATTTTTTGGTCCTGGTGGTGGATATTTTGCTCAATATGCTTTGGATGAAGCAGGAATTACCTTAAATAAAAATACAATTCCCGGCGAACCATCATCACCTTTTTATCCGTCTGGAGTAAGACTGGGTACTCCAGCATTAACGACAAGAGGTTTGAAAGAAAAAGATATGGCAAAAATTGCTAAGTGGATTTTTGAAGTATTAAACTCTGTTAAGAATTATCATTTACCGGATAAAAAAGAAGAAAGAAAAAAATACATGGATGATTTCAAAAAAGAAGTTCATAAAAATGTAAAACTTAAAAAAATCAGGCAAGAAATTAAAAAATTTACCTCAAAATTCCCAATTTTTGCTTGGTAGATGTGAAAAGAATCGCCGTACTTATTTCCAATAAAGGGACGGGCAGCAATCTGGCTGCTATTATCAGTGCAATTGAAAAGAAGAAAATTAAGAATGGAAGAATAGTAGTGGTGGTATCTAATAAGAGTGACGCCTTTGGGTTACAAAGAGCCCAAAAAAATAAGATTCCAACAGAAGTTTTAGATTTAGAAGAATATCGTAAATGTGGTAAAACAAGACGGGAATACGATCTTTTTCTAGGTGAGTTATTAAGTAAAAAATATAAATCCGATTTGATTGTTTTAGCAGGATGGATGCTTATCCTATCTGAACAATTCATCAAATATTTTCCAAATAAAGTGATAAATTTGCATCCTGGATTATTACCTGATGGTAAAAAAAACTTCATAAAACTTTCTAATGGTATGAAGATAGATGCGATTCGTGGTTTACATACCAATGCAGCAGTTCAATACGCAATAGATCATAAATTTCCGGTTACCGGATCAACAGTACATTTTATTACACCATTAGTTGATCAAGGGCCAGTGATCTTAAGAAGTGAAGTAAAAATATTAGCAGATGATAAAGTTGGGTCATTATATGAAAGAATTAAAAAAGAAGAACATAAAATATTGCCGATGGCGATTAATTTATATTGCAATAATAGGTTGATATTAAAAGAAAACAAAGTAATCATAATATGAAAATATTAGTGATAGGTTCCGGCGGTAGAGAGCATGCAATGATATGGAAAATTGCTCAATCGAAAAAAGTGGATAAAATTTATTGTACACCAGGAAATCCAGGGACAATGGAATTGGCAGAAAATATTCCTATTAAAGTAAGTGAACTTTCAAAATTAGTTCAATTTGCAAAAAAGAAGAAAATTGATCTTACAGTAGTTGGTCCAGAAATCCCTCTTATTGGTGGAATTGTAGATCTTTTCAAAAAAAATAAACTTAAAGTCATCGGGCCATCTAAAAAAGCAGCGCAAATTGAAGGATCAAAAGTATTTGCCAAAAAGCTGATGATGAAATACAAAATTCCTACTGCTGATTTTATGGTTTTTGATGATTATTCTTTGGCCAAAAATTATTTGCAAAGTGCCAAATACCCATTGGTTGTAAAAGCCGATGGTCTATGTGCTGGTAAAGGTGTGGCACTTTGTAAAGATGCAAAAGGAGGTCAAAAATTCCTGAAAGAATTGATGGTAGATAAAATATTTGGCAAATCAAGTAACCACGTGCTTATTGAGGAATGTCTGGACGGACCAGAAGTATCATTTATGCTTGCCTCTGATGGGAAAAACTTTATTTCTTTAATTCCTTCACAAGATCATAAGCCCATTTTCGATGGTGATCTTGGTCCAAATACAGGAGGAATGGGCGCATACGCACCTGTTCCATTTGTGTCACAAAAAATGATGAAGCGGATCGAGAAAGAAATTGTAATGCCTATTATAAACGCGATGAAAAAGGAAGGAATTCCGTATGAGGGAATTCTCTACCCTGGAATTATACTAACTGAAGACGGACCAAAAGTATTGGAGTTTAATTGCCGCTTCGGCGATCCGGAAACCCAACCTCTCATGTTTATGCTGGAATCAGATATTATTGATTTATTCGATGCTATTATAAATAAGAAATTAAAGAACTTTAAACTATTATGGCATAGAGGTGCAGCGATATGTATAGTTTTAACAGCGAAGGGATACCCCGGTGAATATGAAAAAAGAGATGAAATTTTTGGATTAGATAAATTAAAACACGAAAAAAATATCATCACTTTCCATTCCGGTACTAAACTAGATGATAAAAAATTAGTAACAAATGGAGGAAGAGTATTAGGAGTTACAGCAATTGGGAAAGATCTTAAATCCGCAATCTATAATGCTTATAAATATATAGGAAAGTACGGAGTTAATTTTTCCGGTATGCATTACAGAAAAGATATAGGAAAAAAAGGATTAAGCAAATGAAATTAAATTACAAAAAATCCGGTGTGGATTATAAGATATTGGACAAAATTAAACGGCTTGCTCAATCCAATGGACTTAAAACTGGGTTTAATTTCAACAACACGGAATTTAACGAAATTGTAGGTTCCAGAGGAGAATCCGCATACGTTCTGGAAACAAAAAATTGCTATTATGCTATGGTGACCGAAGGGTTAGGGACGAAGAATCTGATAGCAGATGAAATGGGAAAATTGACTGGTAAAAGTTATTATTTAGGGATTGCACAAGATACAGTAGCGGCGATCGTGAATGATTTAATCACGGTAGGAGCTACACCTTTGACAATTAGCGCTTATTGGGCCGTGGGAGATACTAACTGGTGGAGTTATAAAAAAAGAGCTTTTGATTTAATTTCCGGATGGAGAAAAGCTTGTGATATAGCTCACTGCGGTTGGGGTGGCGGCGAGACCCCGACACTTAAAGGAATCATAAAAAAAAGAGCTATTGACCTGGCCGGTGCTGGATACGGAATCATTAAACCCAAAGAAAGACTAGCAAGGGGAAATAAATTAAAAGCAGGCGACGATATAATTATGTTCGAAAGTAGCGGTATACACGCAAATGGGTTGACTTTAGCAAGAAAACTGGGATATAAATTAACCGATGGATTTTCTACAAAATTACCAAGCAGGAAAATGTATGGGGAAGAATTGCTTATTCCTACTATAATTTACAGCAGGTTAATCCAAGAGTTGTTAGATAGTGGTATAGATATCCATTATATGGTCAATATCACCGGTCACGGATGGAGGAAGTTGATGAGGGCAAAAAAAAATTTCAGTTATATTATTAACCTAATTGCTCCCACATTGCCAATTTTTACCTTTATACAAAAAAAATCCGGATTATCAGATGAAGAGATGTATGCTACATTTAACATGGGTGCTGGGTTTGCCATTTTTATAAAATCCGATCAGGTAAATAAAGTATTGGAAATTTCAAATAAGCATAAAATAAAGTCTTGGCTTGCTGGGAAAGTACAAACAGGGAAAAAGCAAGTAAGTATAAAACCATTAAATATTGTCTATAAAGGCAGTGATTTAACTATAAGATGAAATATACAATCGCTACACTGGCATCACACTCTTGTCTTCAGATTCTAAAAGGAGCTAAAGATGAGGGATTTTCTACCCTCGCAATTTCTCTTGCTGACCGGGTACAGTTTTACAGGAGATTTAAGTTTATAGATAAAATTTTTTCCATTTCATCTTACAGTGAATTTTTCAAAATTGAGAAAGAATTGGTTAAAGATAAAATTATTCTAATTCCTCATGGATCAATTACCGCATATCTCGGATCGGATTATGCCGATAAAATTAAAACACTTCATTTTGGCAATAAAAGCGTACTCGCATGGGAAATTAATCGGGAGAATCAGATGGAATGGTTAAGAAATGCAGGATTGAAAGTTCCTAATATTATAAAAGATCCTGATAAAATAAATCACCCAGTAATTGTGAAACTATTTGGCGCCAAAGGCGGAAGCGGTTATTTTCTGGCCAGGAATAAAAAAGAGTTTTTGGAAAAAGTCAAAAAATTTAAAAAAGAAAAATATATAATACAGCAATATCTGGTTGGGACACCCGTTTACTTGCAATATTTTTACTCTCAGATAAAAAAAGAAATAGAATTATTGGGAATAGATAGGAGATATGAATCTAACATCGACGGATTATCCCGTTTACCGCCTTATATTGCCGATGAATTTAAAATTGAACCTTCTTTTACGGTGATAGGTAATTTTCCAATTGTAATAAGAGAATCGCTTCTTCCGGAAGTTTACAAAATGGGAGAAAATATTGTGAAAATATCGCAAAAATTATTCCCCCCGAAAGGATTATACGGTCCATTTTGTCTGGAAACCATCGTAACTCCCAATCAACAGTTTTACTGTATAGAGATTTCTTGTAGAATAGTGGCGGGAACAAATTTATTTATTTCAGGATCACCATATACGGATTTGGTTTTTGGTAAAGAGATGAGTACAGGTAGAAGAATAGCCTGTGAAATAAAAGAAGCTCAAAGATTAAATAGGTTGGATGAAATTTTGGATTAACTTTATGACTATTGCAACGTTGGGTGGACATTCTGCATTAGAAATTTGCTTAGGGGCGAAAAAGTTGAATTTCAAAACATTAGTTTTAGTTCAACGCGGACGGGATAAAATTTACACCCGCTATTATGATAACCTAGTAGATGATATTATCTCTCTTGATAAATTTTCAGATTTAACTGATACGGAAATCATATCTAAATTAAAAGAAAAAAATGTCATTTTTATACCGCATCGTTATCTGCAAGTATATTGTGATCTGCCACTTTTTGAGAAAAAGTTTGCTATTCCTATATTTGGTAATAAATACTTATTGAAGTATGAAGAAAGGGTTGGAAATTATACTCAGTACCAGTTGCTATATGAATCTCAAATCGATTATCCTCTGCAATACAAAAATCCCCGGGATATAGACAGGTTAGTCATAGTAAAAGTTAACGAAGCCGCCAGAAATTATGAGAGGGCTTTTTTCTTTGCCAGAAATTTTAATGAATATAATGCGAAATCCCAACAACTTATCAAAGATGGGAAAATAAAAGAGAATAATTTATCCTCTGCCATTATCGAAGAATATTTGATAGGAGCCCAAGTAAATTTTAATTTCTTCTACTCACCTCTTGCCAATTCTTTACAACTATTGGGGACTGACATGAGAAGGCAAACTAATATCGATGGACTATTGAGGATACCTGCAGTATTGCAGCAGGAATTATCCAGGGAGATTACTCCTTCATATATAGAATCAGGGCATATCGCGGTAACGGTGAAAGAATCACTGCTTGAGCAGGCTTTTCACTTGGCGGGAAAATTGATAGATGCTGCGAAAACTTTTGTCCCCCCTGGGATAATCGGCCCTTTTGCCCTACAAACTGCAATTATTCCTGGACCGCCAAAGGAAAAAATAGTAGTTTACGATTTGTCACTGCGCATTCCAGGGTCTCCCGGAATTTTAGCAACTCCATATAGTGATTACCATTTTGGTAAACCAGTCAGTTTCGGTGAAAGAATCGCTATGGAAATAAAAGAGGCAGTGAAGTTAAATAGTCTTGGGAAAATTACTACATGATATGTTGACAGACATAAAGAATAAATTATTGGCAGTAACACTTCTTGACGGTCGAAACAGAGATAAAATGCAGTATGTATCGGAGTATTTTTCCGAACTCGCTTTGATCAAGTACCGTGTACGCGTAGAGATTTCTTACTTAATATTTTTAACCAAAGAAACAAAAATTATACGCAATCTTAATCAAAAAGAAATAAGTTTTCTTCAAAATATTTGGCAAAAATTTAATATAGAAGACGCTATAAAAGTAAAGGAATTCGAAGCGAAAATAAATCATGACGTGAAAGCAATAGAATATTTCCTGCAACAAAAACTAGAAAAAACTTCCCTCTTTGATATTATTCCTTTTATTCACTTTGGGTTAACCTCATATGACGTCAATATCCCATCTTATGCATTAATGCTTTCGGACTTTCGAAAGAATGTTTTTACTCCTATTTTTGATAAGTTACTTAAGTCACTTCTGGAATTGATTATAAAGACAAAAGGTATGAATATGTTAGCGAAAACCCATGGACAACCTGCATTACCTACCACAATGAGTAAGGAACTTACTGTATATTATCAAAGGTTAAAAAAGGAAAGAAAAATATTTACTTCAACCGCCATTGAAGCAAAAGTCACTGGAGCGGTTGGTAATTTTAATGCACTCCAATTTAGCGTACCGCATGCAGATTGGATTTTATTGAGTAAAAAGTTTATTCAATCTTTGGGATTAGTCCCGAACATTTTTACTACTCAAATATTACCTTATGATTCGTGGTTACAGCTATTCGACTCTATAAAAAGAACAAATAATATCCTTTTGGGTTTTGTACAAGATATTTGGTGGTATATAAGTTTCGAATATTTTGTACAGAAGATAAAGTTAGATGAAGTTGGTTCCTCTACTATGTCTCATAAAGTGAATCCTATTACATTTGAAAACGCAGAAGGAAATTTGGGAATGGCAAATGCTATATTTGAGTTTTTTACCAGAAAGCTTTCTTATTCCAGATTGCAAAGAGATTTATCAGATAGTACCGTGAAAAGGAATTTCGGATTAGCGTTTGGTTTTACTATACTTTCCTGGGATAGTATTTTATCTGGTTTCTCAAGAATAAGTCCCAATCCAGTCAAAATGAAAGAAGATTTAAATAACCATTGGGAAATATTTGCCGAAGGGATACAGACATATCTTCGGGCGAAAGGATACAAAGCTGCATTTGAACTTTTGAAAGAGAAAACAAGGGGAAAATTTTTGGGGAAAGAGGAAATATATAAGTTGATAAATGATTTACCGATCAGCAATCAGGATAAGAAAAAACTTAAAATAAAAGACTTAAGTGAGTATGCAGGTTTGGCTGAAAAATTGGCAGAGTTAGCGATAGAAGAATAGCTCGCTTAAATATTTGTATAAACTATGAATGTACCAACTGTAGTAATAGGTGCTCAATGGGGAGACGAAGGAAAAGGAAAGTTAGTTGACTCTATCGGTTCAAATTTTGATATTGTAGGCCGCTTCAATGGAGGTAATAATGCAGGACACACCGTTATTTATAAAGGAGAAGAATGTAAATTGCATGTTTTGCCTTCCGGAATTTTTCAAAAAAAGAAACTGATAATATCTCAAGGAGCTGTTTTTGATCCAGAAGTATTACTTTCCGAGCTGGAATTTTGTAACAAACATAATATCTTTCCTGATTTAATGATTGATTACCGTGTCAATTTGGTAATGCCATATCATAAACTCATGGATGCAGCCAACGAGCTTTGGAAAGGAAGTTATGCAACAGGAAGTGTAAAAGTAGGAATTGGTTATTGTTACGAAGATAGAAATAATAGATCAGGAATAAGATGTGAGGATTTACTATATCCTGAAATTCTAAAAGAAAAACTCGAAAACATTTTTCCATTAAAAAGAGCGATCCTTGAAAAGGTATATAGAGTAAAAGTTGATCTCACAATAGATAAAATTTATGAAAGATTTCTTCACCATGCAAAAGTATTAACTCCTTATATAAATGATGTTTCCTCTTTTGTAAGCAATAACCTTCACAAAAAAACCATGCTTTTTGAAGGCGCTATGGCCACGATGCTTGATGGTCAATTTGGTACATATCCTTATACAGTAGCAAATAATACAATAGCTTCTTCTATTTTTAGTTCGCTTGGTATTCCAAACTGTCCTATAAATGTGATTGGAGTAGTTAAAGCATATACAACCAGAGTAGGTGGAGGCCCCTTTCCGACAGAACAAAATAACAAGTCGGGGAAAACTTTACAGATTGTAGGACATGAGATAGCTGCTACTTCAGGACGGATTAGACGGTGTGGATGGTTAGATCTGCCTATTCTTCGTTTCGCAAATAAATTAAATAAGTTTTCTTCCCTAGCAATAACAAAACTTGATGTTTTATCGAAATTTTCTAAAATTCCAGTTTGTATAGGTTATAGGTTGGGAAAAAAGACAATTTATGAATATCCGGCAATTAGCCATGAATTCTATCGCTGTAAGCCGATTTATCAAACTTTTACCGGTTGGAATGAGGATATTTCGAGGGTGAGGAGGAAAGAAGATTTACCTAAGAACTGTTTGATATATTTAAGGGCTATTGAAAAGATGGTGGGTATTCCTATAAGATATATTTCTGTTGGCCCAGATAGAAAATCTTTAATCTATGCAAAAAACTGATGCTTTTCCCTTAGGATTAACTTACGATGATGTACTTTTAGTGCCTCGGAGGTCAAGCGTAGCTCACAGAGGTGACGTCTCTACCAAAACCCACTTGACCCGTGATATTGAACTTAATGTCCCCTTTATTTCAGCGAATATGGATACGGTGACAGAAAGCTCTATGGGAATTGCCCTTGCTCATGCGGGAGGCATAGGTGTGATACATAGATTTATGAGTGTGGAAAGGCAAGTGAGTGAAGTGAAAAGAGTGAAACGACATGAAGGATTTATCCTCTATAAGCCTTTTACACTTCATCCGTCGGCAACTTTATCACAAGCATTAATTGAAGCTGAAAAAAATCACGTAGAGAGTTTTATCATCGTTGATGAAAAAGAAAGTGTGGTAGGTATTTTAACAAGAAGAGATATGCTTTTTGTGGATAATCCGGATATTTACGTTTACAAACTCATGACTCCTGTGGAAAAAATGATTTTTGCAACGCCAAATATTACGCGAGAAAAGGCTAAAGAAATCATAAGAAAAAATAAAATCGAAAAACTACCACTTTTGGATAAAGATAAAAAGCTAAAAGGGCTTATTACTTCTCGGAGTTTGGAACATTTCTCCAAATTTTCTCATTCTACCAAAGATCAATACGGTCGGTTGCGAGTAGGTGCAGCCATAGGCGCGGTAGGAGATTATTTACAAAGAGCAAAATCTCTGGTTGAAGCAGGAGTTGATGCCCTTGTGATTGATGTGGCCCATGGTCACAACGAAGTAGCCCTTGCTGCATTTAGTAAAGTCAGAAAGACTTTCAAAGATATTAGTTTGATTGGTGGAAATGTGGCTACGGTTGAAGCTTTAAGAGATCTTATTAAACTTGGGGCAGATGCGGTAAAAGTCGGTATAGGTCCCGGAGGTCTTTGCACTACCAGAATTGTGGCCGGTGTCGGAGTACCTCAATTGACTGCGGTAATTGAATGTGCCAACTTTGCAAAAAAATATAACATACCCATAATTGCAGACGGGGGCACGAATTTTCCCGGAGATTTGACAAAAGCCTTGGCTGCTGGAGCATCCTGTTGTATGTTGGCTGGTTGGTTTGCCGGCACAGATGAATCACCGGGAGGGATAATTCTACGGGGTGGCATGAAATATAAAATTCACCGTGGAGCTGCTTCATTTATGGCTGTGGCTGATCGGAAAATTGCGGGTGAAGATATGCCGGTGGATAGACTAAATACTATTGTCGCTGAAGGAATAGAGGCATTAGTTCCCTACAAAGGAAACGTTGCAGACGTAGTTCATCAACTGTTAGGAGCACTTCGTTCCGGTATGAGTTACTGTAATGCTACAAGCATATCGGAGCTTCACAAAAACGCCAAATTTATAAAAATCACCGAGGCAGGTTTTCGAGAAAGTAAATCCCACAACGTGCAAGAATTAACATAAGTCTTCACCTCTATCGCCATAAATCTCTTACTGCCATTTGTCCGGCAACTCTTTGCAAAGTATGCTCCCTTTGCAAGCCAATTGGTAACTTATCGTTCATGTCATTACAAAAGTTCGGAAAAAGTGCATATCCCAACCAATAAAGTCCTTCTCCCAAAATCATTATGGATCCTCTGCCAATTTTTTGTACAACTTTATTTTCACTAATAGACATCTTCACAAATGGTTCATGTACACCTGAAAGTTGCATTAAGCAGATAGGTAGCCATCTAGCCAAAGTGGCTAATGCGAAAATATATTGTTCAGGAGAAAGTTCCATTTCATCTATAATTTTTGTGTTTTGGAGTACGCGTCCATTTTCATCTGGATTTTTAACTAACGTGTCATTTACCCCGATGGAGTGGTATACCGGAAATTCGAAAACTACAACGCGTTTACAGAGACGATCAAAAGCTTTACCAAAAGATGCCCCATTTTTAAAATCCTCTCGTGTCACTGCGGCAAAACCCATCTCGTATCCAATAGCTGGATGACTCATATAACCTTGGAGTAATTTCTGACTAATATTTCCGATAATAGAATGACGTTTTTGTTCTATCATATTGGGAAGGTCTAAATAAAGAAATATATCAAGTTAATATATGATTTGAGAACGAATTATAACAGAAATGATGGAGGAGTACTCACTATAGGTTTTTTGTGAGCCCGGGAGGATTCGAACCTCCAACCGATTCCTTAAAAGGGAAGCGCTCTACCGTTGAGCTACGGGCCCGAGTAAATTTAGATTATACAAAGAAATTGATATATCTTCAACCAAGAACTGAATAGTTGAAAATAAGATCTCAATCAATATTTTCGGAGATTACTTCAATCAACTTGTCGCATCCTTTACCAGATTTTGCGCAAATAAATTGAGGATTATACGTACTATACCAATTGGATAAGTCATCTTGGTTTAGATCTTTTGCCTTGTCCATTTTATTGAAAACATATAATTGTCTTTTAGTATCCACTTTTAATTCTCTAAGAATCCCCTCAACTACTTTTATTTTGTCATGTATCCAAGGGTCTGATAGATCTATGACCTGAAGCAACAAATCCGCCTGGGTCGTTTCCATAAGCGTAGATTTAAAGGCTTCTATAAGTTGGTGGGGAAGATTTTGTATAAACCCTATTGTATCTGTCAAATATACTTCTTTTTTGATTTTTGGTAGGTATAGTTTACTTACATTGCTGGATAATGTGACAAATAGGGTATTGTCTACTAGGTTTTTTCCACCAGTAAGATTGTTAAAAAGAGATGATTTGCCAGCATTGGTATATCCAATTATAGATACAGTCGGTGAGCCATGGCTTTTACGCTGTGTGATCTGTCTTTCTTTGGTCTTAGTAATTTTGTCCAGCTCCTTATGGACATTTCTTATCTCGTAGCGGAAGTGTCTTCGCATGATCTCCGTATTGGTTTCACCACTCCCTCGGGTGCCTATGCCTCCGGCCTGTTTGGACAGTTCCATACCCATTCCATAAATCCTAGGACCCATGTGCCTCATCATGGCAAGCTTTATTTGTAGTTTAGCCTCAGCGGTTTTGGCGTGTTTACTGAAAATATTCAGTATTAAATCAGTCCGATCCCAGACAACTATATCCGGGTTACTCCGCTCAAATATTTTTTTCAGTGTATAAATTTGCCCGGATTTGATAGTAGCATTTATAACTACAATATCTATTTTTTCAGTAAGTACGGTGTCTGCTACTTCTTGGGCTTTCCCTGTGCCTATATATGTAGCATTATCAGCTCGAGTACTATTTTGAGTAGTGGCAGCATAGACCTTTCCGCCATAGGTTAAAACTAGAGATTCCAGTTCTTCAAAATTTGCTACCATCTTTTCTTTATCCAAAATGGGAGATACCAATCCAACCAACATAAACCGAGGATTTTGTATAAATGAATACATATCAATCTATTATACGTCAAATAAAGAAGGATTCCATGCGTAGCAATTACCCTATTTCAAGCGTAGTGACGCCAAAGACTTTATCGAGAGGTAATTTGGGTGGTGTTTTGGTATACATTCTGGCGGTTGAAAAACCTTTTTGCATTGAGAATTTAGTAACTAATTTTACTGCTGACTTATTAATTTGCGG
>JACPZE010000038.1 GCA_016195685.1 Candidatus Gottesmanbacteria bacterium | reverse complement strand
GTATCTTGATAAGAATGGCAAATTTGTTTGTCTCTCTGGCGATAATATCAAAAAGGCTTTAACCAACTTCAAAATACTAAGTATAGAAGAAAAAACTAAGGATTTGACTGGAACTGTTGCATCGAGAGGAAAAGTGACCGGAAGAGTGGCAATTGTAAAAGGCGTAAAAGATCTCGTCAAAGTAAAAAATGGTGATATTTTGGTAGCCGTCACAATGCATCCGGACTTCGTACCTGCGATGAGAAGAGCAGTAGCTATAGTCACAGATGAGGGAGGAATTACCAGTCATGCCGCAATTGTTTCTCGAGAATTTGGTATTCCGTGCATTGTTGGAACAAAAAATGCTACTGATATTTTAAAAGACGGAGATCGTGTAGAAGTCGATGCAATTAAGGGAATTATAAAAATTAATCCGTAAATTCCTGCACAAACATCTCTCCGTATATTCCCCCATCGATAGCCCCGATACCAACTTTCCCAAAATCAGGAGATAAAATATTTCTCCTGTGTCCGGGAGAATTCATAAGTCCCTGATGAGCAAGTTCAACATTAGGTGCAAGTGCCAAATTTTCTCCAGCTGAAGTGAAATGTATCCCGGCTTTATCCATCCTATCAAAAGGTGATTGACCTTCCGGATTGTAATGGGACTCCTTTTGGGTAAACCGCAAATCCACTTTCTCACCGGATGACGGGCTAGGATTAACCGTCAAAAAAGTCAGCGTCTCGTTTACCGCTGCACCAAAAATTGCGTTCAGTTTCCGCTCTATGCCCTGAGTCTTTGCTATAAGCGGAGCACCTATTTTGGAAGAAACAATATCTTTTTTGACTGCTCCCTGGATAGGCAAAGTCACAAATAGCGTCAGTATGAATGCGGTAAAGATAAGCGCCTCGCCCAAAACAGGAATAAAACCTAGAATTTTATCTACACTTAATATAAGTTCCAGTTTTTTCGCTTTAACTCTTACTGTTATTAACGGATAAATTTTTCTAAAAGTTAGGTTTATAACGAATGACAGTAATAATTCAGAAAGTAACCCGCTTATCAAAAAACCGCTTGCATTTGCTATACCGCGAGGCAAAGAAAAATTAACCACCAATAGTTCTCCCACAAAGGAATAAAATTTCAGGGACGCAAAAAAAGAAAGAAGCAGTCCCCCAAGATCCAAAATACCTAGGATCAATCCTCTTCCCCATCCCCCTAAAAGATAAAAAAATATCTCAATTAAGATTGCCAAATCCACCCAGTTTCCATGAAGCGCAGGAAAATTCATAATGTAAGTATCGATAATACAACATTAATTACCATCTGTAAATTCATTGACAAGCATATCGTAGTCCACTAGCATGAAATTATGCACAGAGAAAAAATTACTTTCTTCAAAATCCTTTTTACTGTAGGGCTTTTGGTCAGCTTACCAGTTACGATCATACTTACTAATTCACCCAAGCAAAACCAGGATGTCCGATCGAAAGCAGCTACTCCCAATATTCAACCACCTACTAGGATCATGTTTGTTCCGTTCTCTTTTACCAAAGATAATAATGGTAAAATTAGATTTCGTTTTGAAAATAATCCCCAGATAAGAAATGGTTTTCCTCCGTTACCCCAGACAACCGCAGGACCACAATTTACAGCTACAGTTTTTAGCGATACAGGTCAAAGGGGCTGGAGTCAAAAATTCACCCTTCCTCAACTTGTGGCAATTGACGGTATAGATGCCACAAGCAAAAAAGAAAGAGCAGAGTTTAAAGAAGTTTCGGGCGATAACTTCGGATTAACTTTACCTTATGATACAGATACCGATTTTTTGGAAATAAAAGATCCAAAAGGAGTTATTATCAATATGGTTTCTCTTAAAAATACCTTATCAGAAGATAACCCCACTTACTATAAAGAAATAAAAGGGGATGACTTTGATATTAAAGGAAACGATGATAAAAATAAAAGCTTATTTTATAAAATTAATCCTCTCTCGGCAAAAGAAGTATTTGCCGCTAACGGAACTTTGAATATCGCTATTATCGGCGATAACTATAATGGCGATAACCTCCACTTCCAAGCAGATGCATCTGATATTGCTGCAGGATTTATTTCTATCGAACCATTTAAATCATACAAGTCGAGTATTATTTTCTACACACAACTTTCAACCGTTCCCATATGTACCTTTACTACGTCTTTATCCTGTAACGACACCACCGCATTACATCAAGCTTCCAGTCTGCCTTATGATAAGGTTTATGTACTTTATAATGGGCATTATTCGGGTTACGCATATGTGGGCGCTACACTTGCATACGGAACAAATTCCACTGACAAGTCAAAAGCTGTAAAACAAGGACTTTTCATCCATGAGCTGGCTGGACATGTGTTAGGCGGTCTGATGGATGAATATTCCTATGGTATAACCGGTATATCTTATGGACCTAACTGTTCGGACTCCTCCAGTTGTCCTTCTTGGTCTTCAATAGCAGGTCTTGGATGTTTTTCAACTTGCGGTTATACCAATCTTTACCGGGCAACTGATAACTCATCTGTCATGAACAGCGCACTTTTTAGTGGTGTTTTGACTTTTGATCCATTTTCTACTCAAATCGTGCAGGGCAAACTTCTATCTTACTTTACGATCATTCCTCCCACACCTACCCTTCCTCCTCCGACTCCCACACCAACTGCCACTCCGACACCATCTCTTACTCCAACTTTAACGCCTACAGTTACTCCAACGATCATTCCCACGACTAATCCGAGAAATCCGGGTATTTTTTCTCCTGCAACCTTTGGTGATCAACTTACCACAACACCTACAATCACACCCTCTCCTACTCCTACACCTATACCTACTTCTACCCCCACTTTCACACCCACACCTACTCAACCACCACGTTGCAGCTTTCCGAATTTCTGTACCGGACCTGATTTCTGCGAAACGGAAAATATTCTTCAGCTAAATTGTGACTCCTCTGCGGTTGTTTGCTGCAAAGTACAGATACCAGAAGGAAACTCAAATCTATCAACGCAAGGAAATATCACTCCAACCCAGGCTCAAAAATTTGATCCTCTACCCACTACGCCTATGGTCTATACAGAAAGATCCGGCAATTTGCCTACCCAAACTTTAAATATACCCACTCCGACTATTACATCCCTACCAAATGCTATTATTACTTCTAATCAAACAACCCAAGTTCAACAACAAACAACTTTACCTACTAATATCCCCCAGGAAGTATCACTAAACACAACTATTAATATTTTAAATCCCAACTCTATCCCTCCCACTGTTTCACTACCAAAACCTACCATTGATGATAATTACCCCATCTATACACCTCCTAGCCCAACCACTTATCAAGTGGAAAACATTATCTTTGAAAGAGCCACACCTACTCCTCAACCAAGACTTGGATTTTTGGATATCCTTTCCGCTCCAAGCAGATTTGCCAATGCAATTATAAAGAACTTTTTTTCCATTTTTTCCGGGGATTAAATCAGGGAGTTTTTGAGGGAATAAGTGAAATTACGCCCCAATCACGACATATCTGCAATTTTAAAGCTTCAACTTGAGACTTAGTCAAAGTTGAAATCTCCTTTTCAACCGTACTCATCACACTTTTTTGTATCTCACCCGCTTTTTGCTGTGCTACTTCTTTGGTCCCTTGGAAAGCATCCCGGATAAACTGATCGACGTTTAAAGTAGATGTCGGCTCAATTTTCGACTGTATACTTTCACCCAAGACATTTATTTTTCTGAAAGGTATTTGTGGAGGATTTTTCAGAATCCCTCTTGCAACAACAAATCCAATTCCTATAAGAGAAATAATGGAGATTATTATTAAAAAAGAAGCTTGTTGTCTTTTCATGCATCTTTATAATAGCAAGAAGCATTAC
Organism: Candidatus Gottesmanbacteria bacterium; assembly: GCA_016195685.1. Classification (GTDB taxonomy): domain Bacteria; phylum Patescibacteriota; class Microgenomatia; order 2-02-FULL-39-11; family 2-02-FULL-39-11; genus JACPZE01. Next base: position 12,048 of record JACPZE010000038.1, on the reverse strand, counting down.
TTTTGCAAAGCTAAAGTCTGGAGTCTTTTTTGTATATGAATCATTGACTCAGATAGTACTTTCTTATTATTGAATTCGCGAATAATCTTTTCTAATTTTTCGTGAGTAAATTTCTTGAAAACTTTCACTCGTGTAATCAGAAGAGGCAGAGCTCTATTCACATGATCAACAATAGTGATTGTAGCGGTCTGCGCTGTTCTTGATAATGGGTTAAGATCAACAGTAATAACTCTTTTCCCCATCTTTTCCAATGCGGCGGTCCTATCTCCATCCTCCAAGGGCACAAAAACTACATCTGCAATCGATTGCCCTTCCTCACTTATCATTCTTCTATTACTTTCTATACCAACAATTCTCCCTTTACCAGGCATTAATATTTTCACTGCGCCATTTTTGATAAGATGTTCTTTAATTTTTTTTTCCCTTTCTTTTGATGCATGAAACAAATTCACCTCTAGATTATTACCAATCAGTTTTCCCAACTCCACAAATTCCTTAGCAACTAATGCTGCGGTGTTACCATTGACAGAAATGACCGGATGTTTTGCCAATACCAAAAGAGCTGCTGCTGCATCAATTGCAGATTTAGCGAAAGGATATGTTTTCTCCCCTATCAAATAGTCAAAAGTTTCCGCCCTTCCATGCGCTGTCATTCCTTGTAATGATGTAACTCCTGTTTCTACTCCATCTGCTAATAAGTCGCGATATAATTGAGACAGATAACGAGGGTGAGATTTAGGTGTATGGATTTTAATCATAATTAATTATAAAAATTCCAGAAATTTATTCTTCTTATCAACTAAAATAATTTTAGGTTTAATTGGTTTCTCAGTCAATTCAAAACCCATAACAATAATTTCTTCTCTCTTTTTAATTAAGTGTGCAGCTGCTCCATTCATGCAAATTATACCTGACCCTTTCTTTCCAGCTATTATATATGTTTCTAGTCTTATACCGGAAGTATTACTAACTACCAATACTTTTTCTGCCGGCCAAAAACCAGCTTTCTCAATTAAATCCTCATCAATAGTGATACTTCCAATATAGTGTAAATTTGCTTCACTTACCCTAGCTTTGTGGATTTTGGATCTCAATAACCAACGCATAAATTATGATAGTTTTGCAAAATCTTCAGTAATTATTAACTCTACAACTTGATAAATTTGAGAAACAAAAGGGATATCACTTATAACTACTCTACCTAAAATTGCCATGGTTGCATGCCCACCAGACATTTTTATTTTATCAATCACTGAAATCACTCTTTTATCCCTCAAAAGTCCAGTCTTTTCGACGAAATCAAAAGATGTATCAATGACATCTCCTAGTTGCAAAGACTTATTATCTTTCAGTTTTTGAAGATAGAAATCTGTAGTAGCATTCACTTTTTGTATTCTTTTTTTATCTTGAAGAATAGACGGAGTTAAAAGTTTATCGATAATTACTGCATATAATTTTTTGCCTGCAAAAGGAAGATTTATTGCAGAAACCGGCAATCCTGGCCTTCTTTTTAGTAAAAATCCTCCTGTTATTTGGGTCCCCACACTGCCTAAACCTGTGTGGTTAACTATCTCAGCTACATGAGCAATTTTAGAAAGTTCAGTCTTGGTTTTTCTATGGTTAAATAACTTATTTAACGCTGAGGCAGTTGCAAGTGATGAAGCACCACTTATGCTAAATCCGTACCCTAATGGTAGAGAGGATTTTATCGAAACTAAAACTGGGGTCTTGGCTAATTTATTAATTACATATGACACCGTAGGGAATTTAATTAGTTTATCGTTGAAAATAATTTTTGTCGTTTGGGCTTTCTCAATTTCTACTTCTACTTTTTTATCTATGGTACAACTGACTCCAATTGAACCCATCTTTAGAAGATTTCTATGAGGACATACTTTAAATAAAAAGGAAATACCAGCTGGACAAGAAGCTTTCGCTTTGTTCATGTTATATTTGTCGCATAGCATTGTTGTATCATGCTTAATGCTAGAATAATAATGGTGATTAAAAATAAAAGCGCATTAATACTTATTGGAATAATTTTCTTAGGATTTTTTTTACGTTTTTATCATATCAGGGAGCTAACAACTTTCCGAGGCGATCAAGCAATCGAGCTTACGGGAGCTGCAAATATCTTAAAAGGTAAATTTACTCTTATCGGCATAAAAACTTCCAATTCCGAGCTCCACAATGGTGCAGTAATGTATTATTTACTTGCTCCATTTCTATTCCTTTTTCATTTTGATCCTGTAGCTGGAGGAGTATTACAATCTATTTTATCTCTTGCCACGATACCAATCGTCTACCTTCTGGGTAAAAAATTCGCGAATGAAAAAATCGCATTGCTGTCTGCATTTATAGTTGCTACCTCATCACTTTTGATCCATTTTTCCAGGCAAACCTTACTAGCTTTTTACCCACTTTTTTTCTCTGGATTAGCCTTCTTTCTAGTAACTTTAATTACAAGGAAATTTGATAAATACTTTTGGCTTATTTTGGGCATACTTTTGGGATTTATGTTACAGGTTCACTATTCTACCCTAGCAGTATTTTTATTTACTTTGGCAATAGGACTATTTTTTATCCCCCAAAAATTTAAACTGAAATATTATTTATTCACTATCGTTGGTTTTTTAATCGGTTTTTTACCTATGATTATTTTTGAATTACGACATGAATTCTTCAATACGAAAATGCTTATATCTCTTGTAAAGGGTCTGCAAAGAGGATCAAATATTTCTGCGTTTAATATATTGTCTTACTGGCAAAATACAATTTCACTTTTATTTTTGGGGCAAAAGATTTTCTTGGGAAATTTTTTTCTTCCTTTGATTAGTTTATATCTTATCTGGAAAAAGAAACTCTCTCTTTTGGAAAAATTAAGCCTATTGCAAATATTTTCTACTTTCCTATTTAGTTTAGTTTTTGTACATCAAAACACAGAACATTACCTTATTACCGCCTATATACCATTGATAATTTTGACAACTAGTGCAGTCTATAATATTTCAAACGCCCTAAAAAACAAATTAGCAAAAGCATCTATCTTCATAGTTTTTTTATTTGGACTTTTTATTTTGAATTTTTATTCATCTGGATTTTTTGATAATCACGGTTGGACAATGGATGATGGTTGGAATTTACCTGGCCTTGAGAAAACGGCAAAAATTATAGCAAATGACCTAACTACTTCTTCATATAATGTAGTCATGGTAGTAGATGCCGAAAATCAAGGATTGCCTCTTCGTTATTTTTTGGATATCTGGGGCAAAACTCCTCTTCCCGTGGAAAAGTACGACAAAGCGCTATATTTATATGTTGTGACCCAACCAAAGATCAAATTAAGTGAAATAAGTATGTTCGAGATCAATTCCTTTGGTGCTTACAATATCGATAAAACTTGGCCGATCCAAAATGGTTTTACTCTTTTCCGACTTTCCCATAGAACCGTGTGATAAAATACCCTTGCCCGCGTCAAACGCGGTGAACTGTGACCGACGTAGAATTAATAAAGTCCAAAATCGATATTGTTGCCTTTCTCTCCGACTATATTCAAGTCAAAAAAGCGGGTCGGAATTTTAAGGCTCTTTGCCCTTTCCACGGCGAAAAAACTCCATCTTTTGTCATATCTCCAGAGAGAAACTCATGGCATTGTTTTGGCGCTTGTGCTGAAGGTGGAGATGCGATCAAATTCTTGCAGAAATGGGAAAATATAGATTTCTTGGAAGCATTAAAAATTCTTGCCAAAAAAACTGGCGTTACTCTTTCTCACTATACACCTTCAGAGGAAGGAAGAAAGAAAGAAATTCTTTATGAAGTAAACCATTTGGCTAGTGAATTTTATCATTACCTTTTGACTTCCCATCCGATGGGTAAAAAAGCCATTGGTTATTTGAAAAATCGTGCTATAAAAGATGAAACGATAAAAACTTTTGGCTTAGGATACGCGCCGGACAGTTGGGAAAGTTTACTCCGCTTTCTTTCCAAAAAAGGATATCAAAACGAGGATATTTATACAGCTGGTTTGGTAGTCAAATCAGAAAGAGGTAAATTTTACGACCGTTTCCGCGGAAGACTCATGTTTACCCTGAAAGATCACAGAGGCAATATAATAGGATTTTCTGGAAGACTTTTAAATGAAAATGACCCCGAGAAAGAGCGAGGAGCAAAGTACGTCAATACCTCAGAAACACCAATCTATAGCAAAGGCAATACTCTTTATGGACTGGATATAACCCGGGATTCCATAAAAAGAGAAAAAGAAGCAATCGTTGTAGAGGGAGAATTTGACCTCCTGTCTTCTTTTCAGATGGGAATCACAAATATAGTAGCGATAAAAGGGTCAGCTCTCACCGAAGGACAGACACTACTTTTGAAAAGATTTTCAGACCAAGTAATTTTAGCTCTCGATAGTGATTTTGCAGGAAATGAAGCCGCCAAAAGAGGTATTGAAATTGCTGAAAATGCCAACCTCAGTGTAAAAGTTACGAAGTTAACAGAAGGCAAAGACCCGGCTGAAGCAATATCCATAAATCCCAGCCTTTGGAGAAAAGCATTGCAAAGTGCAATCCCTATATATGACTTTATCATCGAAAACGCTATTGAGAAATACAATGGAAAAGGGGTCTTAGGGATAAAAGAAATAAGTACAGAAGTCATTCCTTTTTTGGCAAAGATAGAAAATCCGATTATTTTTTCACATTATTTAAAATATTTAGCAAAAAAATTAGACGTCAGCGAAGAGAGTGTGGAAATAGCCATACGACAATTTCAGAAAAAACAAACAGCGAAGACTAATGTAGCGGTAGCAACCTTGACTAAACCGTTACGGGATACTTTATTGGAAGAATATCTCATCGCTCTTATCATCCAAAGTCAAAATCCGCTAGAGTCATTTAAAAAAGCTAAAGATTCTTTGTCCGTTTCAGATTTTCATGAACCAACTGTGGCTAATATTTTCGGACTTCTTACTTCATATTTTAAATCTCATGAAAAACTAGATATCCAAAACTTCGGGAAGATACTTACACCTGAAGTAACCCCGACTTTTGATAAAGCACTTCTTTTAGATATAGAAAATACTTTAAAAGTTAACAAAAAGTATGATAAAGAACTGCGTGAAACTGTCAAAGAAGTGAAAAAAATATCATTGAGAAGGAGAATCAATATACTTTCGACTAAAATAAGACAAGAAGAGAATGATACTGAAGATAATAATGTCAAAACTCTCCAACAGGAAGTTCGCCAACTTATCGAAGACCTAAGGGATGTTGATAATTCAGCCTCAAAAGGTTAAAATGAAAGTAAGAATATGACTAAAACAAAAAATCCTAGTTCAGTAAAATCACTCATCAAACAAGGTAAAGAAAATGGCTTTGTAACGCAGGAAGACATTCTTCTTCTTTTTCCGAAACCAGAACAGCATTTGACAGAAGTCGATGATTTTTACGCACAACTAATAAAATCAGGAGTCGATGTTTTTGAAACTTTATCGGATGAGGAAGAAAAAGATGCCCAAAAGACTGTTTCAGAGCTTGAGAAAGAGCTGGAATCTTTGGCAATCATCCACGAAGGAGGAATATCTGATCCAGTCAGGATGTACCTGAAAGAAATAGGCCGCATTCCTCTTCTGAAATTTGAAGACGAGATAAACTACGCCAAACATTACGAAAAGGGAGAGCGCTGGGCAAAGCAGAAACTTATCGAGTCAAATTTGAGATTAGTCGTATCCATAGCCAAAAAATACATTGGTCGAGGTCTATCTTTACTCGATTTGATCCAAGAAGGCAACCAAGGTTTGATAAGGGCTGTTGAAAAATATGACTGGAGAAAAGGTTATAAATTTTCTACATACGCCACCTGGTGGATAAGACAGGCAATCACCCGCGCCATTGCAGATCAGGCAAGAACGATCAGAATCCCCGTGCATATGGTAGAAACTATCAACAGATTTCTGAAAATTTCCAGAAAACTCATGCAGGAATTAGGAAGAGAACCCATGCCGGAAGAAGTAGCTACCGCTATGGAAGTAGATGTCACGAAAATCAGGGAAATCATGAAAGTCTCCCAAGAACCGACATCTTTGGCTACTCCTGTTGGGGACGATGAAGACTCGCTTTTGGGTGATTTTATCCAGGATACCACCCAACCTACTCCATATGATGCAGCATCCAGAGAACTTTTGAAAGAACATCTTGATGAAGTCCTCCATACTCTTTCTGACCGGGAAAAAAGAGTTCTTATTCTCCGATTCGGCCTGGAAGACGGAAGACCCAGAACTTTGGAGGAAGTCGGGGTAGAATTTGGAGTTACCCGAGAAAGAATAAGACAAATCGAGGCAAAGGCACTGAGAAAACTTCGCCATCCCAGTAGAAGTAAGAAATTAAAAGATTACCTAGAATAATTTTCCCCAAAGAAAAAGAGGCTATTTTCATAGCCTCTCCTCTTTCAATCTTGGTAAAAATTACATTACTTGTGTTACTGAGGCAGATATATTCATGTGTACCTGATCCATTGTTGGAACTGGTTGGCCTGCATGCTTTTCTGCAAAATGTTTGGCAACAGCTTCCTCGTTCATCATCTTTTTAAACATTTCTACTGCGCCACTAAGATCTGCAGCATCTACTTCCATCACATCTCCACAAGTACATGTCATTTTAAATTTCATCATCTAAATCACCCCTCTTTCAAGATTTAATATTTGTAATGTAATTAACAATGTTAATCTTTGAAATTTTACAACAATAAATATTTTTTAACAATCGGAAAAACGACAATTGCATTTTTCCTCACTACTTGAAATACTAAAGATAAAGATGCGTTACACTCATAACATTAAGTCTCTTCGAAAAAGAAAACATACATTAAAGATTTCACTCATCTTTACATTCTTTCTGGTCATCTTTATTTTTGTCGTTGGTTTTACCATGCTTGATGCAAAACAATTTTTCCTAGGGTTTTTGGCAAGTTTTATGCGGGTATCAGTTGCCTATGTGATTGCTCTTTTACTTTCAATTACGATCTCTCTTTTAGTTACTTCCACACCATACGTTGAGGAAATCAGCCTTCCTCTTCTTGATGCACTTCAGAGTTTCCCTGCTTTCTCTCTTCTTCCCCTTCTTATAGTTTGGTTTGGCAAAACAGATATTGTCATTATCATAATCCTGGTTATAGAGATGGTATGGCCGCTTCTTTTCACCATTTTATCCGGACAAAAACAGATACGGCAGGATTTAATCGATGCTTCACATGCTTTCGGAGCCACTAAATTGAAGTATGTTTTATACGTCCTTTTTCCGCTTCTTTTTCCTGCAATCATCACAGGCTCAATTGTTGCCTGGGGGGAAGCATGGGAAACAATTATAGCCGCAGAAATTATTGTTGCTCTTCCTGGAGTAGGCACTTATCTTTCAGAAAATGGAACCAGCACCAATTCTCACATCCTAGCTATTGGTATTTTCCTTCTTCTTTTGATACTTTTTATTTTGAATAAATATATATGGCTTCCTCTTCTTACCATGAGTACGAAATATCAACAAGAATGATACTAACTGCTGAAAAAATCAAAAAAGTTTTTGCCCTGGATAAGCAAAATATTATCGCTCTTGATGATGTATCTTTTCAGATAAACGAGGGAGAATTTTTTACACTTATCGGACCTTCCGGATGCGGTAAATCAACCCTACTTCGTATCATAGGCGGGCTTGAAAAACAAACATCTGGTACTCTCAACTTTGACAAAGTTGTCAAAATCGGATTTGTGTTTCAACATTACGGCCTTTTTCCTTTTCTTTCTGTTTTTGAAAATATAGCTTTTGGTTTGAAAATGGAAGGGATAGAGGAAAAAAAGATAAGACAAATTGTTGACGAATTGATAGAAGAAGTCGAACTAGTCGGGTTTGAAGATAAACATCCCAAAGAATTATCAGGGGGAATGAAGCAGCGAGTCGGGATAGCCAGAAGTCTGGCTATTTCTCCTGATATACTTCTTCTTGATGAACCTTTTTCAGCACTTGATGAATTTACCGCAGAAACTCTACGAAAACTTCTTATAAGGTTATGGCAAAAAAGAAAATTCACCATTATCCTTATCACACATCTTATCAAAGAGGCGGGGGAACTTTCAGACCGAATAGCCGTGATGACTGCCGCACCAGGGAAAGTTGAGACAACCATAGAAGATCATTTGCCCCGGCCACGAAACCCTAGGTCAAAAGAATTTTACTCACTTGAAGATAAACTGACCCAGCTTATCAAACCGGAGTAGTGATCTTTTGTGTCCGATAACCATTTAAAGTTTGTATAAAATCTAGTAAGATAAATTATGAATATTTTTCAGGCGGGGGTTTTGGGAGTGGTTGAAGGAATTACAGAATACCTGCCTGTATCCTCTACTTTTCACCTTATATGGACGGCTAAACTACTAGGCATTGCACAGACAGATTTTCAGAAATTATTTGAGATAGTTATCCAATCCGGAGCAATTTTGTCCGTTTTAGTTTTGTACTATCAGATAATATTCAAAGACACACAATTGGTGAAAAAAATTCTCGTTTCTTTTATTCCCACGGCTATTGTTGGCCTCTTTTTGTATAAAATCATCAAAAACGTCTTCCTGACGAATTTTACTCTCCAGCTTATTGTTTTTATCCTAGTAGGTATAATCTTTATCATCTTTGAAAGGCTAAAATCTGAAAAAAGTTTAGTTAAAACTCTTGATAAAATAAATTTCAAGGAAGCAATAATTGTAGGATTAATCCAATCAATTGCGGTTGTACCTGGAGTCTCACGGTCAGGTGCAGTTATATTGGCTCTTATGTTTCTGGGAGTAAAAAGAGGCGAGGCGGCAAAATATTCATTCTTGCTGGCGGTACCTACTTTACTGGCCGCTTCTGTCTTGGATCTAGTCAAATCCGGATCTATCCTTATGAGTAGTTCTCAAAACATTCCCCTTTTGATCACGGGATTTTTTATGTCATTTATAAGCGCTCTGATTGTGGTAAAATGGCTTGTAGAATACCTTCAGAAACACACGCTTTCAACTTTTGGCTGGTACAGAATTATTGCGGCAATAATTCTTTTTAAGTTTTAAGGATTTACTCTATATCACAAAAGTCAGTGCTTTCCCCTCTTTGTTGGCCCTGCCCGTTCTTCCAATTCTATGGACATAGTCTGTATAAGTTGAAGGCTCATCAAAGTTAATAACGTGTGATACATCTTCAATATCTAGTCCTCTGGCTGCCACATCGGTCGCTACCAAAACCTTGAGCTGATCATTCTTAAACTGGGAAAGTACCCTAAGCCTTTGATTTTGGGTTTTATTCCCGTGTATGGACCCAACAACAAAACCCATACTTAAAAGAGTTTTTGATAACCTTTCTACACCCCATTTAGTCCTTCCGAAGATAAGCACTTTTTTAAATTCTTCTGTCCTTAAAAGCTCTATAAGTTTTTGCAATTTTTCATCCTTGTTATTCACTTTTATGATATCTTGTTCTACCCTACCGACTGTTTCTTTTATTTTAACTGAAATTGTTATAGGATTTCTCACAAATGAGCGGATAATACTGTCTACATCAGGCGAAACAGTTGCAGAGAAGAAAAGTGACTGCCGTTCTTTTGGAAGATGGGAAATGATAAACCTTATATCCTGGATAAATCCTATATCTACCATCCTATCCACCTCATCCAAAACTATGTTCTTAAATTGTCCAAGGTGCAAAAAGTGTCTATTTACCAGATCTTTCAATCTTCCCGGGGTACCGATGATTATCAGCGGGTTTGACCGAAGAGACATAATCTGATTGTTTATGCTAGCTCCGCCAATACACAAAAGTGACGAAACAGAAATATTTTTGGCAAAAGCCCTAAGCTCATCATCTATCTGTACAGCCAATTCTCGGGTAGGGACGATTACCAATACTTTTTCAGATCTATCTAAAATAAGCTTATGGAGAAGAGGGACAAGAAATGCAGCAGTTTTACCTGTGCCGGTATTGGCTATGCCCACCACGTCCTGGCCGGTCAGAATTACAGGTATCGCACGATCCTGAATGGGGGTAGGCTTTTGATATCCGTGGGTCAAAATATTCTGCAACAGTTGTGGATGGATAGGAAAGTCTTCAAATCTGTTTTTGATGACATGCTCCTGTTGTATTTCGGGAGTTACAGCTTTTTGGATGTATTTGGATGAGTGGATATTGCCTCCGTGCTGAAAACCTCTATGGGAACGTCTGTTTCCCCCGCCGTGAAAGCGTTTCTTGTGGAAATTGCCGCGATTATATGATCTTTGGAACATAAGAAATTTCAGTCACTACTTAAAGCAAAAAATCTGCCTAAATGAGAAGTTGCTTAAATAAGGAAAGATTGATACGAGGAAAAAATTAGGTATCTTTATCTTGATCTTACCGAATAACAAATCAAATTTAAACAGATTTTTTGATTTAAATCTGTAAAATACAGTGTAACATACTTAAATCAAGATGTCAATATACTATAGGATAATTGTCTTTTGTGGGTTGAGCGATTACTTTTTGTTGCCATTATGGTTATTTTTATGCGTTTTTTCTCCTGATTGGTCAAACTCATCTTTTATATCCCCTACTAAATATTCAAATATATCTTCCATCGTGACTATACCGAAATTTTCTCCTTTTATATCTCTTACAACAGCGAGTTGGATGTTGGCTTCCCTTAAGTTATCTAATACTTCATCTGCTGTCTGATCTGCAGATACGTTTATGGTTTTTCTCACTAATTTTGTTTGGGATAATTTGGAATGAGTCCCGTTTTTATAAAGTGATTTATAAACATCTTTTATATGGATAAAACCAATTATGTTATCGTTTGTCTGATAATAAACAGGGAAACGGCTGAAAGAGTATTCAGAAAATATTTGCGGCAGTTGGGAAAGAGAAACATCCCATGGTATAGCTGTCATTTCTTTTATCGGGCGGGTAAGATCTTTAATCGGCATATTTTTTAATTTAAAGAAATTCTGGATAACATCGATATGGTGGTTAGGAAGTGCTCCCTGATGACGTAGCTCGTCCAGAATTATTTTGACTTCATCCTCTGAGTAAGATACCGGCCTGCCCTTAGGCAGATGAAATCCAAACGCCTTTACAAATAATTCTACAGTAAAACTGAGAATAAAACTGATTGGTGCCATGATTTTAGTAAATAAAATAAGGGGGAAAATAAGGAGAAGAAATAACTTTTCTGACCGCTGTATTGCTATAGTTTTTGGAACTAACTCACCTAAAACGATTTGAATCGATGTCACCAAAATAAAAGCTAAAGTAATGGCTATAGTATGTGATGTAAGAAACAACCATTCAGAAGGAACAAATTGAAGTAGATAAGCTATCCAAGGAACAACAATTGGTTCAATTGTAAAACCCAAAGCAATACTTATGACCGTTGTCCCGATTTGTGTAGTCGTTATAAAACTACGCAAGTCATCCAGAGCTTGCCTGGCTGACCTTGCACCAAATCTACCCAGTCTTACCAATTCATCGATTTTACTCCGGCGTGAAGCAATAAGTACGACCTCAGAAACCACAAAGAAGGCATTGAGGAGAATAAGAGACAGGATTAATATAATTTGGTAGATAATATCCATCTTTTAAACCAGATGTTATTGTATCACACAAACTCAATATACCTTGAATGACGTCTAAATTAGGTTAACCTCTAGATTTGGCATCGTATAAACAACTAAGATTACCTAAAAAAGATAGGTCGTGATAAACTACTACTTATATGAATTACCCCAATCTTAAATACACTCTGGAAAGACTAAACAAAGAATACGGTTCACCAAAGGACATAAATATCGTCCATAAGCATAAAATGAATTCTTTGGATAAACTGGCGATTTTTACTACTCAAAGAGTAGGAACCATGGGTTTTTTCTTCATCATATTTTCCTGGACTTTTATCTGGTTAAGCTGGAATATTTTTGCACCAATTCAAATGAGATTTGATCCGTTTCCGGCTTTTGTCTTTTGGCTATTTATCTCTAATCTTATCCAACTGCATTTGATG
>JACPZE010000034.1 GCA_016195685.1 Candidatus Gottesmanbacteria bacterium | reverse complement strand
GGATGCTTAAGTATCATGGGATATCTAAGAAACACTTTGCTCTTTACTTGAAGGAACTTGAGTTTCGATACAATCATAGAAAACAAGATTTAATAAAAATATTTACCGAATTATGGTAAAAAGTACCTAATTACCAAAAATAAATAGGAGGAGTCGCCTAGTTGGTCTATGGCGCGAACCTGGAAAGTTCGTTGGGCGGCAACGTCCTCGTGGGTTCGAATCCCACCTCCTCCGCCTATTATTCTAACAATAAATTCTCTTGTCGATTTAAGTTCTTATTGACATCACTCCCCAAAAAGAATAAAAAGTAAAATGTTATCCATATCACATTATTATTTTAGAAAGGTGGTGAGTTTTATGGTAAAAGGCTTAGAAGGAATTCTTCTGGGTAGTGCTAATGCCAAACAATTAGCAGACTTTTATAAAAATAAAGTCGGTTTAAAACTGACAATGGAAGCAGAGGTAGGTGAAAAGGGTGAGGGTTTATATGTATTTGAAATGAAGGGATGCAGTTTATATATTATAGACCACTCTAAAGTAAAAGGTAAGAATAATCAACCTGGACGTTTTATATTTAATCTTGAGGTAGATAATATTGAGAAAGAAGTTAAACGAGTGAAAACTGCAAAAGTAAAATTGATTAAAGATATCTATCATGTGGAAGATTACGGGCATGTTGCTACGTTTGAGGATGTAGACGGTAATTATTTTCAATTAGTGCAAGTGAAAGCATAATTTACGATTTGGTATAGAAAAATCTATTTCGGAAGGAGGTGATAAATTATGGACGATAAAAATTCAATGATGAAATGGTTGATTCCTTTGGCAGTGGTAGTATTAGTTGGTGTAGTTTTTGTCTGGCCGAAACTTAAATCCGCCACCTCACCTTCTACAACACCTGAGCAAATGATGAAAAAAGGCGAGAATGTGGTAGATATCAAATTCGCTAATCATCCTCAGATGAAATTACCAGAACAAGATGTTTATTTAGAAAGCCCAACAGATAAAAGTATGGTGATGAGAGTGGAATCAGATGAAGCAACCAAACCAGATACACAGGCAAAAATGGTATATGCTGTAACATCAGCCGTAGCGCATGATCCGTTTAAAATGGGTCCAAAACCACTTGGCCCTTTCCCAAAAGGGAAAGCACTTGGATGGACTTTGGGACAATGGCTTGATGCCGCGGGTAGTGGTACATACACTCTAGACGGTGATATGGCTTGGTTGAAATTATCTTTCACAAAATTAGTTCCTAATAGCACATATACGGTATGGTGTTCGCGCCTCACTTTCCCGCCTAATCCTAAGATTGTGGATAGACCTTGTGGTGCAACTGATGGATCGGAAAATATGTTTAAAACCGATGCATCTGGTAATGGTAAATTTGAACTGAAGCTTACACCACTTGAGGCAAGTACGAAAGAGACTGCCACAGTGATTGCTTTGGCATACCATAGCGATGGTAAGACTTATGGTGCAGCTCCAGGTGATTTTGGTTTGAACAGTCATGTTCAAATGGTATTTTTGATGCCTGTACCAACGCCTACGGAAAGTAAGTAAATTGATCACTGTGGAAGTGATTATTTAATACCTTTTTATGGAAGGAGGTGATTCTTTATGGCAGTAGCATTCATATTTGAAATTCCAGGTGGAACTCAAGAGCAATATGATAGTATCTTAGAAAAAATGAAGCAAAAAGGCATTTTGCAAAATCCAAAACGGTCTTATCATGTCGCAGGTCCTATGGAAGGTGGATGGAGAGTAGTGGATGTATGGGAATCACAAGATGCGCTTGATACTTTTATCAAAACTGACCTTGGGCCAATTATGCAGGAAGTTGGAATGCCTCAACCTAAAATTACATCGTGGAACGTACATAATGTAATTAAGTAAAGATTCATCTTATAACCAAAATCGTCCATTTAACCAAAGTTGATATAAAAACTATATGAATGTGTAAGGTTGTGCGTAAAAAGTTCTAACATCGTCTACGTCTTCCCGCAGAGTGGAGAAATGTATCAAAAACGGCACCAGTTAGGAAATGAAGCAGTTGGGCTCGCCAGCCCTCGGTGTTTAGATTGAGAATTGATTAGATTAGGTTTATATTAACTATATGAATAAAAAACTTTTACTTATTATAGGAACACTTCTTGTTGTTTTTGCAGTTTACTTTTTTCTTGATAAATATACTAATATTTTTTTGTTTGGGCGAAAAGGAACTGTAGAAGAATTGCGTAGCTTTGGAAATACTGATTGCTCAAGACCAATAAAGGTAATCGTTCGGCCGAATCCAAATTATAATCCGATCCGCACATTGCCGTTTCCAAGTGAAAAGTATATTTATGAACCAGTGAACCCTGCGGAAGCGGCACTATTTTGTAAATCCCATCTTTTCATCGAGAGCGAAGGAATACTAAAAGTTCTACAAAGACCAGAGGTTTTACAATTAATAAGTAAGTATCAATATAAAGAAGTAAGTGTCGTGGCTCTAAAGTTCGAGCTTATTAAAGATAAGGACTTCGTGAATAGATTACTACCAGCTTACAAGGGCCGAGAGATTGGTTGCATTATCATCGTAGAAACTCCTGGCGAGAAAAAAGTGTATCTTGAAGATGAAAAACTACAAACATTCGAAGAATTAGATTATGTCACATTCAGTAAATATCTTAATAATGTAAGCCCGGCAGACAAACAATTGTTTACAGAAAACCTTCATTAGTGTGAATTTTAAAAAAATTCCCTGATTAGTTTCTGAAAGAATTTGCCGCCAAAGATAAACTTGAAATCGTCCATCCGACGAACCAATCTACAATTCAAGCAAGATTTGGGATTTAATACTCCTCAAGAGTAAGGAAGGTTCGTGCCCAAAAAGTTCTAATGTCGTCCACGGTCTTCCGCAAAATCAAGAAGTAATTTTCATCATTTATAAATTGATCAATGTATGGTATAATCTCTATTAAACAGGTTTAAATCAATGAGTCTGTTTAAATTGGATTTTGTTTTAAGCAGATAAGATAAAGATACTCTAAGTTTAGTTATGTATCTTTCTCCACTTCTTTTATGCACTTCTCATTTAGGCAGAATCGTTGCTTTAAAACGAAATTATCCCAGTTCTTATGAATATTCATTTCAACGATAATAATCAAGAAGAGTGGGGAAAATTCTCCTCCCTAAAAAAATCCGTAGATAAAGCTAAAAAAGCGGCACTCAAAAAAAGAATTGCCAAAAAGCCTCACGTCACAGATTTGGAATATTTGTTGGGAGCATTTATACAGATGTATGATCCGCATTTGGAAGAATTTATCCAAAAACTTTCTGAGAAAGGATATGCGATAGATGCATCATCCGGGTTTGGAGGCAAAAATTCGGAATTCCAAGTCATGACCGGGGATTTCTCTATTGATTATTTCACCAAAAATAAATTAGAGAAAATTGGGGTAAAATTCCGTGAATATAACGGATCTCAGTCACTTATCTTCTGGCCGGAAAAAGCAAAATTAGATAACATAAAATCAAAGTGGATGGATATAATGAACATTCTTCCGGATAAAGGAATATTAACTACACCATCGATGAGTCCCAATGCAATAATGTTTCGGAGAAAGTATATACCGGAAGACCCTCACCTTCAAAGACAGAGATTTTTTGAAAGATTAAAATATAGTATACAGAAAAAAAGTGAGAATGATATAAGAAAGAGAAAAGCGAAGAATTCTCACCCAAACAAAATAGAGCTTATTTTAGGCCTTTTTATTGAAGAGATTGAACCTCAGGTAAGACAGGCTATAGTAAAGTTGAATAAAAAAGGTTATTCCACAGACACCGCGGGGTTCATGGATAATTCATGCGATCAGATGATTGAGGGAGATTTTCAACTTGAAGAAGATACGATCAATAAACTTAAAAAAGTAGGTGTGACAGTAGAGACAAATCCAAGCGGATATACACGATTGTATTTTTCACCCAAAGAAGCAAATATCTCAAAAATAAATAAAGAATGGAACAAGATCGCCTCAATATTTCCGGAAAAAAACAAGGCTGCTTCTTCTTCGATGACCAGAAAAGCAAGAGAGTTCAGAGCAAAATATCTATAATCCTCCACAGGATTATTTTAGTCTTCATCTGCTGTTTTTATCTTTTATAACGCTTTTTTATCAACTTTTTCACCCGGAAAAATACCTTCTTTTTCAAAGTTCTTCTTTTCTTGGGAGTACCCTTTTTTATTTTTGACATAATAGATAAAGTATTAGTAAATGATGTAGAAAAATATTTAGAAGGAAAAGAGGTTTCCTAATAGATATTATTACATTTTGCCAGATTCGTTGCGGTTCAATTCAGTATAACAGCTTTCCTGATGAATAGATATAAGCAATATATCTAATGAATGAATACATAATAGAATCTTGTTTTTCTAAACTTGACTATTCTTCCTATTTAAGGAATGATGGAAGAAGTTATGGGAAATACAATCAAGCTTCCTCCAATTAAAGAATTGTTTTCTAGATCATGGGATACCTTTACTGCCAGTCTTCTTCACCTATTTCTTTTTACTGTAATTATGGCAGTTTTTATGATTTTGTATGTACTTTTGGGGATCATATTGGGCGTCTTGGTATTTTTTATTACCAGTCATGGATTGATGCCGTCGTTGTCACAAATGGGAATGAGTGCCTTTAGTAGTCTTCCTATACCAATTTATCTTTTACTGGCAGTTTTGTTTTTTGCTTTTATCATCGGAATGATTATTATTTCTTCAATGGGTAGTATCGTACCTGTATTGATTGTTTCTAAATATCCCGGTAATGTTTCACTAAAAAGCGAAATGAAAGTTAGCATAAGTTTGGTTATACCTCTTTTGGCCACACAGTTTATTGTATCTTTTATTTCTATAGGCGGAGCGTTCCTTTTCATTCTACCTGCCATACTTTTCTCTTTCCTTTTTATGTTTGTGAATTACGAAGTCATCTTAGGGAAACAAAAACTGGCCCAAGCAATCAAAAGAAGTGCATTTATAGTCAGCCGGCATTTCGGGGAAATCCTAGTAAGGATTTTGTTATACGCGCTTATTTATATCCTGCTGGTGGTTTTCATACCCAATCTTATTACCAAAATCGAACCCAAAACAGGAATCCTTATCAATATTTTATCGGTATTAGTGAATGTTCTTATCGGTTGGTTCGGTTTATGTTTCGGGATCACATTGTACAAACAGTCCAAAGTTGGACTCGAAAATGAAACAGGCGGAAGCATTCTTTGGATTTGGATCGTCAGTCTTTTGGGCTGGGTAGTATTATTTGTAGTCATATTTGCGGGTGTAAAAATATTATCTTCGGATGGAGCAAAGTCCTTTGTTCAAGACTTAAATAGTAAAAGTAAATCATCAAATAATCCATTTGATTTACAAAACACCGGAAGATTCGAAGGTAAGGATATCGGAATCTTAAAACCACCGTCTTCAAATCTCTCAGTACAATAGTATCTATACCCGAGGTTCTGCAAAAAATTCATGCTCTAATTTCTCTAGATTTCTGATGGTTATATAGTTTTTGTAGTAACTTATAACTCCTTTTTTCTCCAGTTTTTTCATCTCGCGGCTGACTGTTTCTCGGGAAATTCCAGCTTGTGAGGCAAGATCTTTGTGTGTAAGTTTGATGCTGATAGTTGATTTTTTGTCGGAAAATGAAAAACGCTGTTTAGATATAAGCAGTATAATAACGAGTTTCCTAAAAGCATCACCAGACATAAGGTATTCCATCCTTTTTAGTAATCCGTCAATACCTTTGTATAAACGTTGGGTGAGATCATATAGGACTTCCGGCTCGTTTTTTACAAAAGCAACGACTTTTTCTTTTGGAGCAATAAAAACAGTGCTTGCCGCAGCTGCCTCAAAATAATAATTGTTTGGAGTATCATTTAAGACCCACATCATAGGGAAAAAAGTTTGCGGTTTGTATAAATT
>JACPZE010000037.1 GCA_016195685.1 Candidatus Gottesmanbacteria bacterium | reverse complement strand
TGTTCCTGCAAAAGATGGTATACTGCCTGTAGTCAAGGAAAAGAAATATATGCCAAACTTTTTAACAAATGAAAATTTAAAGATCATTCTCTTTGGTGGAAAAGGAGGAAGCGGGAAAACTACTGCGGCTTCTGCCACTGCTCTCCATTTATCCCAAATCACAATAAAGAAAATATTAATTGTTTCTACTGATCCAGCTCCGTCTATTGGAGATAGTCTCGATCTGGCCGTAGGGAATAAAATTACTCAAATTAGTGAAAATCTTTGGGCCCTTGAAATGGTGGCCCAGGAACTAATGGATGATTTTAAAAAAAATAATTGGGAAAAAATAAAAGCGTTAATTTTACGTGGCACGTATTTAGCTGAAGAAGACATTGAAATATTTGAAAACCTGGTACTACCCGGAATGGATGAAATAATGGCGGTAATAAAAATTGCCGATCTTTTAAAAACAAAAAAATATGATTTGATTATCCTTGACACCGCTCCCACCGGTCACACGAAGGTTCTTCTGTCTTTACCGGAAAAGATGGAACGATGGATTGAGGCAATGGATACGATGCAAGAGAAACATCGTTTCTTAAAAAGGCATTGGACTGGCAGATATGTTAAAGATGAATATGATAGCTTTTTAGAAAATACTCGAGTGGATATAACTGAAGTTAAAAATCTTTTAGAAAATCACGATCTGACAGAATTTGTCCCCGTAACTATTCCTGAACCAATGAGCATTTTAGAAACAGAAACTCTCCTTGAATATTTAAAGGGAATGGGAGTAAAAGTAAAAAGTGTTCTCATCAATCGAGTTATGATGATTGAGGAGCAATGTCCTCTCTGTTCCTCTAGAATAAAAGCGCAAGAAAATTATATAAAAATGATCGAGGAGAAGTTTAAAAATTACCAGATATTAAAGATCCCTCTTTTCCCTACGGAAATTAGGGGTCAAGATTCTTTACATGAATATGCCAAGATTTTGTTTGAGGAGAAGAAGTTTGAGATTGTACCCACAAAAACTCTGCCAAAATTTCCGGAAATTCCAGAGGACAACATGGCCGAATTTTTGGGGAGTGATATAAATTTTGTCATCTGCGGTGGAAAAGGTGGGGTAGGAAAAACTTCGATAGCAGCGGCTACAGCTATCGCTTTTGCCCAGAAACATAAAGATAAAAAAATTCTCATTACTACCACCGATCCGGCCCATGCTCTTTCAAATATTTTTGACCAGGATATTCCCATTGGAGGAGGGACAGTTTCAATAAAGGGTTTTCATAACCTGGATGCTCTAGAGATAGACGTCCAAAAGATGCTCCGGGAATTTAAAGATGAATATCGCCAAGATATTGGGGAGATATTTGAGAAATCTATTGGGGAAGGCGCAGAGGTGGCCTTTGACCGAAAGGCAATGGAAGAGATGATGGATCTATCTCCATCAGGACTGGAAGAGCTCATGGCCTTAAGAAAGGTGGTGGCGCTGATAAAGGAAGGCACGTATAATTTTTATGTTTTAGATTCCGCAGCTTCAGGACATTTACTTCGATTTTTAGAGACTCCGGCCATAGTGAGAGGTTGGTTAAAAAGTATTTTTAAAGTTCTTCTGAAATATGGCGGAGTGGTAAGGATCAGTAAGGTAATGGCTCGACTTCTTGATTTATCAAAAGATTTAAAAAGAGTGCAGGAGATTTTATTTGAATCTAAAACCACTCAATTTTTGATGATAAGCATTGCTGAAGAAATGGGAATAAGAGAAATGGGGGATCTCGCTCAATCGCTTGAAAAACTTAATCTACCCTACCATTATATAATTTTGAACCAGATCATACCTGTTTCTTTTTACCCCGTAGGATCCCGTAGGGATTCCTTCGGGGCGTGTAGATTCTGTCTGGTTAAAAGAGAAAACCAAGAAAAATATATTTCCAGAGTGAGAAAAGAATATCCTAAGAAAAAAATAGTTCTCGTTCCTTTATTTCCTCACGATACAAGAGGAATAGAAAGCTTAAAAAAATTATCTACATTTATCTTCGGTTGAGGCTGGGGTTTGACTTCCTGGAAATATCGGGTATGGGTGGAAGCCTTAGTTTTCTTCTTTTTATGCATACATACTATCCCCCTCTCCTTTGTAGTAAAACTACTGATAGGGCAGGTCAGGCTTCTTCTTGATCAAGAGTAAATATCATTTACCCTTCTTAAGCACCGTTGGCATATTTACCCCTAATTTGGCTAGATTGCTAATGATGCTTCCCAAAAGATTAAGGACGATGGCTACAAAAATAACAGTGATAGCTATCTGACCCCATTGAGCAAACTGGGAAGCTACCATCTCCACCACGGCAAAGCCAAAAAGATAGGGCAAAACACCAGTTCTCATAAATGCAGCCACATTATTGAAATTAAAGTTTTTACCGGCTATTGCCGCAGCAATCCCCAAAATTATATCTAGCGCCAAAAGAATGGCTATTGCCATCATGTACCAAGTACTAAAAGCAACGGCCAGATCGGTAATCACCTTAACGGTTCCCGTGGCAACCCCTGTGCTTGGAGCAGTTGTAATGGCTCCTTGTGCTAAAAATGCAGTAAACATATTGTTTTTCACCTCCCTTCTATTTTCTTCAAATCCGTCGATACCCAGACGGGTACCGACTGGTATCCCGTCCGGGCTAATGTTTTCCATAATGATCTGGACATCTCGGGCCCATGACCCATCCGAGCGAGGAGTAAACTTTCTCATGACGAGCTCTGTTGTGAGCAATTCTTTGTCAAAATACTCCCGACGAAGGCCGCTAGCCACTTTTAAAATACCGTCTTCCCAACTGTCAAAAGAGATAATTTGATCACCATATATTCCCCAACCGAAAGGATTAAACGAGTGTCGGTCATTCACCTTATCCCAAGGGATTTTCTTTCCATAAGAACTTTCCTTACCCGAAATTGCCGGAAGGAGCCTCCAGTCAAACTGATAGATGTCACTAGCCACCACAAAAACGCTCGCCATGGGAGCTAGGGGAGAACCATTTTTAGTCAAGAATTCTTCCAGTTTGTCTACTCTCCGATCACTTATATAGCCAAGGACTTGACCATTAGTCTCCCTAGTTTGAGCTAACACTTTACCAATACTTGAAATACTCCCTAAACCAGACATAAGAATCATTGCCAATACCAATGCTTGCTTTCTCATAGTGTTGGTGTCGGGGTAACCGTTGTACCTTCAACGGCCGGCGTTAGTGCCTCCGTTGGCTTTCGTACCTTTTTCGTCGGACTTGAAGATGCTGGCGATGCTTCCTCTTCTGTCAAAGGTGCGATAGTCGGAACTTCTGTCGGAATAGCTGGTGGGGTGACAATAGCTTCTTTCTCGGTCGTTGCCGGAAGTACCATCGACTCCTTCCTTTTTCCAAAATTAGCAGCATATACAGCCCCAGAAATTACTACTATCACTCCCAACACTATCCCCAAAGCCCTCATTCCTTCCTTCGTTAAAGGATTAGTGAACCCTTTGAATTGCGGGACTTTAAATTTAGGTACATTAAACTCTAGTTTCATTATCCTTTCTCACCCCCTCTCTCTATAAATTTAGGCTTTTATTTTTTCCTCAAGCAAAGCCAGTCTTTTCTTGAGTTCTGTATTCTCCTCTTTTAGTTTTTTAAATTCTGTTCCCTTCAAAAATGGATCACCTTCCCACCAGTTAATGCCCATGGCTTTTGCCCGGTCAACAGAGGCGATTAAAAGTCGTATCTTGATTGTCAAAAGCTCAACATCCACCAAATCGATTTTTATATCTCCTACAATCACCACTCCTTTATCAAGGATACGATCCAGAATTTCTGCTAAATTGGTGGTCTGTAGCATTGTTTGCGCCATATATTTACCCTCCTTTCTTGACTACATTAATTCACCTATC
>JACPZE010000031.1 GCA_016195685.1 Candidatus Gottesmanbacteria bacterium | reverse complement strand
TCATTTTGTGCGTTTGTGAGGGCTGTTTGGACTGCTGTTTTCTTAGTCTGAATATCTGCAACTAGGTTGTTGTAGTTAGCCACTGTTTTCCCGCTGGGGACAACCTTTGTAGTATAGAAATCTTCCACCCTCTGGGCATGTCTATCAAATCTTGATTCCATAGTGATAACAAGTTGCGTAAGATGAGACATGCGCTGTTTTATGGCATTCTCTCGTGCTTGGCAGCCACGATTTACACCGTTTTGCTGATTTACTTGGCTATTTTGTTGTGCAGTGATATTTGGACGAGTACCAACATACTGTGGTTTACCAGCAGCCAAAACAGGGGTAGCAATGAGTAAGAAGAGGGAAACAAAGAAGATAGATTTAACACTTTTAATCTTCATCATAAGTAGTATGGTAACAAAAAAGGAGGCTAAGGTCAAATCAAATGTATTTTCGAAGATGGATTTAAGATTTTCGGACTCAAATAGCATCCACCCCTCGGAGCAAAGTAAACTTATAATTTATAAGATTTAAAATAGTTAGTCACTAATCTTATATGGTTTTATATCTTGCATAATGAGCTAAAAGTAGTATAACGAGATTAGATTAATCATCTACCCAATTAGATGAAATATAAGTTTAACTTTTTTTCTTTTCTGATAGGAACGGTATTAGGGTTTGTTAGTTTATCATTAACTATTCTTTCTCCTCAAACGTTTACCAAGACTCTCAAACGGTCTCCAAGTTATGTTTTTGCAGCAGCAAATCCCTGCTCTGGGAATAACAACCGACCAGATAGTTGTTCTTGTTCTAAAAACGATCAATGTGCATCGGGAATCTGTCTAATAGATACAAACAATCAAGGTACATGTGTAGCTCCATCACCTACTCCTACTGCAACACCTACAGAAACTCCTGTTCCAACGCCTTCTCCAACATCAACGCCCATACCTACTAATACACCAACCCCAATTCCTACTGAAACTCCTACACCCACCCCAACATCTATTCCAACTCCAACCGATACACCTATTCCCACAGAAACACTTATTCCAACCCCAACTGATACTCCAACTCCTACAGAAACTTTGACACCTACACCAACAGAAACTCCCATACCTACTGATACACCGACACCAGTTCCTACGGATACACCAACGCCTACCCCAACAGAGATACCCACTCTTACACCGACTGAAACACCGACTCCTACTGAGACATTGACACCAACGCCCTTACCTACTGATACACCGACACCTTCCCCAACTGAAACGCCAGTTCCTACAGAAACTCCTACGCCGACTCCTACTGAGACGCCAACTCCAACTTTAACTCCGACACCCACCGAGACTCCTACACCTACAGATATACCTACTCCAACCGAGACTCCCACTCCCATACCTACCAACACACCGACGCCTACAGAAACTCCTACTCCTACAGAAACACCGACGCTTACTCCAACTGAAACTCCTATTCCAACTGAGACTCCAACACCAACTTTAACACCAAGTCCAACAGAAACGCCCACACCGATACCTACTGATACTCCAACTCCGACCTTAACACTAACCCCGACTGAAACACCTACTCCTACTGAAACGATAACTCCAACACCGACCGATACGCCTACCCCTACAGAAACACTAACACCAACTCCAAGCAATACTCCTACACCTACTTTGACTCCTACTTCAACTCCGACTGATACTCCCACACCAACAGAAACTTTGACCCCTGCACCTACAGAAACTCCTACTCCGACTACGACACCAACCCCTACTTTGACAGAAACGCCTTCTCCAACTCCAACTGATACACCAACACCTACGCCTACAGATACACCAATACCAACAAATACGCCTACTCTTACTCCGACTCAAACTCCAACTAATACACCCACTCCTACTTTTACTCCCACCCCAACACCTACAAACACACCAACTCCAACGCTAACATTGACACCTACACCTACTGAGACTCCTATACCAACTGCCACTTCTACTCCTACTCCAACGAATACTCCATCGCCAACTCCAACAAATACTCCAACACCTACACCAATCGGTTTTGTAACTCCTACACCTACACCATTCCGAATACGATCATTACCTACATTACCTCAAGTAGGGCCAATAAGACCAATCATAAGATTGACTATGACTCCTACTCCTACACAATCCTTAGTATCACCAACCCCGACTCTTACCACTACACCGATTCCTACGCCTACACCAGTATTTAATCGTTTTCAATCAATCTTGGCACGACTCTACAGTAGACTTTGTAGTATAGGATTCAAGCAGTTTTGTGGGAAATAATAAAAGAAGAATTGTATTAAATTAGGACTAACCTCAATTCACAAGACCATTATTCTCCAATAGCCCATTATATTCTTTTCTCCATATTCACCTTTTTTAAAAATATCCATATGATTGAGAATCACATTTCTACTAAAAACCCTCCACATTCTGGACAAATATTGTCAATTGGAGATACAGGATACTCGGAACAATCTGGACACCAATAGTTCTTTGGTTGGATTTTAGAAGTAGTGCGAACAGGTTGTGTACTTATTGAAGTTTTTATATTCATAAATTCATCCAGTAATCGCACGTATCCCTCTTGAATATCTTTTGAGACAAGAGTGTCAGATAATGAACTTATCTTTCCATTGTTTTGAACAATTGATTTACAGGTGTCAAAATAAAATCCTTCTGGTGTTGCTACAAAATAATAACACTCTTCCCATTTCTCAAGCGTTTTCTCTGCATCTAATTTCAATCTATCGCTGAGAGTAGTCCTATACTTTACATCGACTATATATATTTGGGATTTATCTGAAGACAACATAATAAAATCAGGCGAACTTGAAATCTTCTCTACGGTTTTAATACTATCTTTTAGATATTTACGATAATGGGTAAGTTCAGGAATGGTGTATTCATAACCAAAAGGTAATAGTATAAATCTATCATCCTCTCTGAACATCATCCAAAAAATAGTTTCTGCAATTTTTCCTTTAGTTAAGTTCCTGGCAAAATTAATATCATTCATGCGGTAATTATAACAGGATTTTTTACAAAGGAAGTATATTTTATTTTTGAACCCCCTAGTTTGTAAATTAACCCTTTAAAGGAAGTATAAAACTGGTAATTCTTAATCATTGTATAACTATGCCATACAGACAGGGTTATAATATATCCATGAATCTTTTAAAGACAATGCTCTCTAACTTCTGGAGTCGCAATTTCTTCTTGTTTGGCATCGTATTTATCCTCTCTGCAATTCTCGTTTTTTTAAACATTTACACCCCTAAAGAAAAACCATTGAGAGAATTAGTTATTCAAACCGATCAGGCTATAAAATCATTTGGAAATTCGTATACAGATTTTCTGGCTGGTAAAATAAATTCAGAAGGTTATATTAAAGCAGTTACAAGATTTCGTGATGAAATAAATGAAATAAACAAACCTTTACCAAATATTAACCCAAATTCATCAGAAAAAGAACTTTTAGAAAAATATAAAACTGGAATATCACTTGTCAGAATGGTACTTGATAAAAATGTAAGATATTTGGCAAAAGAAAATCCCGATCCTGACCTTCTTAAGGATGAAGAAAAGAAAATGGAAACGGGATTAAACCTTGTCAAAGAAGTAAAAGATACGTTTGAAACTCATGATAAAAGTGTTTAAATAAGATAAACTTAACCAGATCAATAAAACTGCAATCATAGGAATACCTATATGGTATCTAAAGGGATTAAGACATTTCTATTATTTATAACTGCTATTCTGGTATTTTTTTGGATTCTAAGTCCAGCTGAAGCACGACAAGGTTGTTGCTCTCATCATAATGGAGTATGTGGATGCAGTTGCTGTGATGGAACAGCACTTTCAGATACTTGCGCTCCTTATTACCCAGAATGTAATGGTGGTTCTAATAATCAAGCTCCACCTACTAACAATAACACCCAGTATTCAGCCCCTGTAGTACAACTAGACTATCCAACTTGGACAGTCTACCCGACATCTACACTAAAACCTACAAGAACACCTAC
>JACPZE010000033.1 GCA_016195685.1 Candidatus Gottesmanbacteria bacterium | reverse complement strand
GATGCTAGTTTGTTTGATTGAAAAATGATTCCAGCCCAAAAACGGTAAAGCGATGCTAGGAGTATCCGCAAACCATGAGTTAAAGACAATCTGGCCGAATAGTAAATCCCAATGAATAACGGAGAAAATGATAAGGTAAAGAAGGATATATCGCCAACCTAAAAATTCATAAATGACAAAGCAGGGTATAATAAGCGGTATTACTATCAGATAAAGTACCCCGATGACTTTCCATTCCCATCTTTTTAGTATTTTTTGTTTTTTCAGGGAAAAATACGAAAGCTTTCTGTGACTTCGAAATATCAAACGGTTAAACATCCCATCTACTATGATTAACGAAGAGATATAAATGGTGGATGTAATTATGAAAACAATATCTATCATTTGTGTCATTATGATAACAGATTGTCCCAGCTTTAACGATGCTTTGAACTCTTGACAATAGAACTCGATAGTTATAAATTGTGATAAAGATTATATATGAAATACGAATTGCCAAAACTTCCCTACGAATATAATGCACTTGAACCATTCATAGATAGTAAGACCATGACAATCCATCATACCAAGCATCACCAAGCTTATGTGGATAATCTAAACATAGTTTTGGAAAAATATCCTCAAATTGTGGATGAAAAGTTGGAGGATCTCATGAAAAAGTTTGAGACACTTCCAATGGATGAAAAAGACAAAAAAATGTTTCGCAATCACGGCGAAACAGCTACTAAGCATTTTGGAAGCGGTTGGGCATGGTTGGTGAAAGATGCCTCCGGCAAGCTACAGATTTATTCTCTGCCGAATCAGGATTCTCCATACCTTACAAATCATATACCTCTAATCGGACTTGATGTATGGGAACATGCATATTATCTTAAGTATCAAAACAGGCGAGCAGAATATATCGATGCCTGGTGGAATGTATTGAAACTTCTTTAAATCTTCCAGGAGTATTCTCGATACCGAATTTCACAGACACTTCCCAATTATATTTAGGTCCCAATTCTTACTGCCACGCAGTATCAACATTTAGAATATATCGGCAATTATTGCATTGAGTGCGTGTCTTTAGAAATTGGTACCTTCGACTACTCGCATAATTATGCACGACTAGATGCAATTTTATTCCTGGTTGTAAAAAGTTCCCTTTTTTGATAGAATTTTAGCCTATGGCAAATATAGTTACATTTGGTGATACTACATTCCATGTCGGTGATACTATCAGGGTTCATTACAAGCTGATCGAAAAAGAGAAAGTTGCCGGTAAAACCAAACGCGAAGTGAAAGAAGAGGTGAGAGAAAGGATCCAAGTTTTTGAAGGAATTGTTATAGCCATAAAAGGTGAAAACGAGAGCAAATCGTTTACTGTAAGAAGAGTTGCGGTAGGAAACATAGGCGTGGAAAGGATTTTTCCGCTTATAAGCCCGTGGATTAAAAAAATAAGCGTTAAAATTAAGGGTAAAGCCAAAAGAGCAAAACTCTATTTCATACGTGGAAAAACCAGTAAGGAAACTGAAAAGATAACCCAAGGAGTAAAAGTAAAAGAAGGTCAAGAGAAAAAGATCAAACTTACAGAGTTATCCGATCAGGCAATAAAATCAACAGTTGAACCAGATAAAAAACCAGTTGTTCAAAATGAAACTCCGGCGAAATAAAACCCTCGGATTTTTAGGAGAAGAATTAGCTTCAAAATATCTTCGGTCACATGGGCTGACCATTGTGGAACGTAATTTTCATAAAAGATACAGCGAGATAGATATAGTGGCGATTGACGGGCAAACGCTCGTTTTTGTGGAAGTAAAAACCAGGATAGGCAATAAGTTCGGTACACCTGAGGAGTCTATAACCCCATGGAAGATGCAAAACCTAGTGAGATCCGCAAATTTCTATAAATTACTGCATCCGAAATCTCCCGAGAGCTTGCGGATAGACATGGTCTCTGTAGTTTTGCTAACTCCCGAAAGGATTGATAAAATTACCTGGTATAAAAATATCACCTTATGAAAGCAGTCCTTTTCGGCAGCCTATCGATAGATGAAAATGAGATAAATGGAAGAAGCTCCAGCGGCCCCGGTGGTGCAGTATATTTTCTAGCCAAAACTTTCCAAAATCTGCAGGTTTCAGTGGATTTGCTTTCCTCTTATGGCAAAGATTTTCCAAAATCATGTTTGCCAAGCACAGATTTTATTTTGGCATCTCCCAATTTAGATAAAAATCTATCCTTTCGCAATCTTTATATTCATGGTAATAGGGAGCAAAAAGTAGAAAACTATGAAGCGTATCAGAATTTTTCCATTCCTACCTTTAAAATCAACTTCTCGGAAGCAGATTTAGTTTTTGTCGCCCCCATAATAAGTAATATAACTCTTCTTCAAATGAAAAAAATCAAAAGCCTTTTTCCCCAGAGTTTCTTTTGTCTTCTTCCGCAAGGATTTTATAGGCATATTGGAGAAAATGGTAAGATAATACGGTCAAATTGGCAATGCGCAGATGACGTAATGGCGGATTTTGATTTTGTTTCTTTATCAACGGAAGACGTAAGAGAAGCAGATATACTGGCTAAAAATTGGAGTCACCTTGGTCCGATTGTGACAATAACCAAGGCAGAAAACGGGTCGAGCCTATATAAAAATGGAAAAAGACTGGATATACCTACTTTTCGTATCGACAACATAGTTGATCCTACTGGAGCAGGGGATGTATTCGCCGCCTCTTTTGCATTTGCATATCTGAAAAGTCAAAGGTTGAAGGATTCTTTAGCCTTTGCTACCGCTTCTGCCTGCCTCTCTTTACCTCTTTCTTCCGATAAGCTACAATATAGCTACCGGGATATTATAAATTTTGCGCACATGCACAATTGTTTGATAAAGATATGAATATACTTTCTGAAAGCTTAGGAACAATTTTTTCCTCATTTACATCATTTACCTCGGCGTTTTTGCCGAAGTTTGTCGCAGGATTGATGCTCCTGTTTATCGGTCTTATCATAGCGTCACTACTAAAAGACCTGGTTCGGATAGTTTTTAAATACTTTCGGATAGAAAAATGGCTTCTTATTGCTGGTATTGGCCAGTCTACCGATCTATCCATTTGGCCAAATCTTTTAGGGGAATTGGTCCGTTGGACAGCCATATTTTTATTCCTTATGTCGGCTGTTGATATATGGGGGATACCTAAGGTGGCAGATGAGCTACAGCAGCTTTTGGCATTTATTCCCAATGTTTTCATGGTTGTGATTATCGGTTGGGCAGGGTTAGTAGCAGGCAGATTTGTACATGATATTGTGCGACATGGGGTGAGGGGATTGGGGAGCCATGAGTCTGTGGTCTTGGGTAACGTTGCACGTTATGTAATTATCTTTTTTACTGTTCTTATTATCCTGACCCAGCTAGGTGTGGCTGCAGAACTCGTGAAAATTTTATTTACCGGTATCGTTGGCATGCTGGCTTTATCTTTGGGATTGGCATTTGGGTTGGGCGGCAAAGATCACGCAAGTAGACTTCTGGACAATCTTTCAGAAAAACTCAAAGAAACCTCGGCAAAAAAGATAAAGAAATGATGTCCTCAAGAATATCTTTCGATAATCCTAAATACACTTGGGATAGAGTGATTAAAATAAATAACCAAGCGGTATAAATGCTTGGTTATTTATGATACAAAAAGTTGTTAAACTTTGGTTACATTTTTCGCACTTGGTCCTTTGGGACCGTCTTCTACTTCAAAGGTAACGGCATCGCCTTCCTTAAGTTCATCAAAGGTAACGCCACTGAGATCTTTTGAGTGAAAGAAAAGATCTCTTGTTTCACCTTCACGGCTAATAAATCCAAATCCGCGATCAGTTTTTTTCTTAATAGTTCCTGTCATAATATTTTTGATAGATTTGATTAATTAATCTATTTATATCTCCTTTCTGTAATTGTATTATAACACATAACTGTTAGATTTATAAATTATATATTATAGAAATATTCAAAACAGACTTAGTTTTCGCAACTAGTATACTTTCTTAGACAGAATGTACGCGAGCTGCGAAGGTAAAACTATAAAAATAACTTTGCCAATTTTCATCTGTAGATGAATATCTATTTTCCCCAAAAAAATAGTCTACAAGTACTTCCCTCACGCGAGTAAGTTCTGGAAGATGCAATTTGTTATTAGAATCTGAGAGCGACAAATCTAAGAGTTCGAGCGCACGGAAAAATGCAAGTTTACTATATTCTTTATTATTTTTCTTCCTCCACTTTAATGCTCTTTCGACTTCACCACCGATATTGGCTAATTGTTCTATGACCGATAACTTCGCCCAACCTCCTTTTTGTAATTGACGATGCTGTATATTCATGGTTTTATGAGTTTCTTTACAATTTGAGTAATTTTTTCTCGTATTTGGGGATTGTCTATGCTTCGAGAATTATTTCTGATAGATGGTCGAAGATTTATCATTGAATCAAATTCAATAAAATCTTTACCTTTCATGTCCGGGTATAGATTTATTCCCCAAAGATTTTGCTGTTTTGATCCATTTTGCAGGAGAAGCGCTTCCTCATCAGCATGCAATTCTCCATCTATAGCCATTTGCTCTTTTTCTATATCTACGACTACTTTTATCATGTTACCAAAAAGTTTCTTAGCCACATCTCTGAGTTCTTCTAAAGAAATAGGATCTTCAATGATTTTCATCTATTACACTATAACAAAAGTAGTTTAAAAGGTCTATTTGAAGTTACATGTACCCCTTAGATCCTTCTATCTTCGAACACTTTTATGGGCTGTATACTTTCGTACACACGTTCTAGATATATGTATAGGTTGATAGTTAATTCACTGCTTGATATCATACAAATATGAAAGTGTATGCAGTAAACATAAGTGATGGTCCCTCGCCAAATACATCTTGTTCGGATTCTATAAAAACACTTGAAGTAGTAACAATTACGATTTTTCTTTTAATATGTTACTTAGTAATCACTTCTTTTTTAAAGAAGAAATTTAAAAGGAATTATTGGGGATATATCATTATAATTGCTGTTGTATTATTTATTAGATTATTAGAAATAAATTTAAAAATTACATTAATTCCTGACTTTAGTGTTGATAGGTGTATGAATTGATTCCATATCGTATCTCTTGTAGTCCTATTTTTGAACTCTTTAATGAGCTTTTTAGCTTTCTTGAATACGTTCCAGATTTATGTTTAGATTGGCAATTAATTAGATGAATGATATTATACAAATATGAAAGTATTTGCTGTAGATATACTAAATTATCCCCCACAAGATGAATCTTATTGTTATGACCATATAAGAGCGCTACAAGCAATCGGATTTAGTATTTTTATTACGGTTTTTCTTTTAATAGGTTACTATATAATCACCACTTTTTTAATTAAGAAATTTAAAAAAAGTTACTTGGGGTATATTTTCATAATTATTTTTGGGTTATTTATCTATTTAATTGAAAGATATTCAAAATACGAACTTATCCCCAATATTTTAACTTTGTATGGGAGATGCAATTAAATTCACAATGTACCCCTAAATCCTTCTATCTTCGAACACTTCTTTCAACTATATAGCTTTGTAAAGACACTTCCAATCCAGGTCTGAATTTGATGTAATTTTGGTCCGAGGGGTGGGCGGTATTCAAGCTTTTTACGCACAGAAATAACCCCAAATGCCTTTAAAAAGAAAGTGAAGATTTCTACTACCTGGCTTTGTTCATCGGATTCCTTAAAAGAGTCCAAATGTATCGGAACATGCAGTACCTGTAACTTTTCTATTAACTGCAGGCGAGAGTGAAGTTGGCTTGATTTGAGGATGTCGAGTTGGGTGTGAGTATAGTGACTTTTTCCCAACCAGAGTAACTAAAACCAGATCCTCCTAAAGTCCATGAATCTGTCACTGTCTGTGTTGCTGCACCGCTAAAGCTTAGACTCTGAGTAGATGCGCCTGCTCCGTCGCTTCTTTCCCATTTATAAGTTACTGTACCTGCAGTGTTGCTCGTGATTTGGGCAGAGAAGTTAAACTGTTTAGGACAAGTCCCGCTATGGTTTGCTGGGTCCACACTGGCCGTGACACTGGTAACGCTAAAAACTACAGGTGTGGGTGTGGCCGTGGGGTTAGGCGTGGCAGTAGGCGGTTTTGGCGTAGACGTGAGCTTTAGTTGGAAGAACAAGTTTTAAAACAATTGTTGGCGTGATGGTGAGAGTTGGGGTAGGTATTTCGGAAGGAGTAGGTGTAGGTGTAAGACTAGCCGCAGGTGCGTTTTGTCCCTTGCCTAAAAACCAGCCACCCAGACCAATAAGTAATAGTATTACTAATGCTCCAACTATCAAAGCGATCTTCTTCTGTTTAGTCATAAAAGCTTCCTTTTTATAGCAAAGATAAGCACAAATGTCAATTTTTCTGCCATAGGATTATTTTGCTACTAGGGATGGACGCTATTGGAACCTGGATGACTTCATTTTAATGATTATACTTCTTTTCAAAAATTCTAAAAACTACCAAGACAAAATATACAGTAATAAGTGCAAAGCCATATTCTTCAATAGGCATGAAACCGATTCTAGGACCAAGAAGAAATTGCTGTCCGAAACCCCAGTGCCCCCGGCTGATTGCATACTGATCCCATAAGATGCCCACTATGAGGAGAATAATGTTTGTAGCTATTAGATGTGCTCTGGATTTATATATTTTAACTTTATACCTATGATGAAGAAGAACTGTTATAAAAAGAAGCAATAAAAGAATGAAAGCATATTCAGGCATACCTAGATTAGGATAGCAAGTATGCCTAGCTTGTCAAGAGAGGGCCAAAATTGATATTGATGGGCAAAATATATAAAATATCAGTCCTTTCATAATATACCAAGGAATATGAATAAAGAATGGTTCTATCATAAAACACCTAAAACAAAAAACTCCATTACCACAGATACTCAATTAGAGGCTTTTGATTTATTAAGTTACTTTATCCCTGATTGTGTTTTTAGTAGATCTGAAAAAGTTGATTTTTGCCGTAATAAGACTACAGGTATGGTAACTTTAACTGCTTCGCCACAAATTATTTATGAGGCAACGAAACGGTTAGATTCGTTAAATAGGAAGAGCTAATCTCAAAACAATCTAAATATATTAATAGAATAATCTAAACTTCCTAGTTCGACTCGAAAATGCTCCGAGAGATGGATGCTATTTGAACAGATTTCTTGACTTAGTTATTAACCTCTTTAAGAAACTATGATCATGTATTTCGCTAATTATAAAGCTAATACTAAGTATTGTAGCCATAATAATCACAGCATCGATGCTATCTCTTCCTTGTTTTGCCCAATAGACATCTTTTACCTTCTCGTGTTTTGGCAATAATCGAAGATAAGATTAGTCTTTTGTTCATTAAACTAAAATACCTATATATTATTATAAAGTATAATACTCTTTATGAAGAAAATCTGGATGCCTATATTATTGGGACTATTTAGTATATTAATTTTACTTGTCGGCATATATTTCTATATACACGATAATAATTCAGACAATCAACAAATGATCCTACCCTATTACGAAAAAGAAGCATTTCAACCTCCGAAAAACATCGTACAGAAATTACCTGTTATATCGAGTGAAAAAATAAAAGTACCAATTCTTCTCTATCATTATGTTGAGTATGTCCAAGATGCAAAAGATACCATACGTAAAAGCCTCGACATCACTCCGAATACCTTTGAAAAACAAATACAAACGCTTTTAGATAACTCATATACTCCCATTTTTATTGATGAGTTGGCTGATATTCTTGATGGCAAAATGAAAATGCCGACAAAACCCATTATTTTAACTTTCGATGATGGGTATGCAGACTTTTATACAGACGTATTTCCTTTACTGGCAAAATACAAAATCAAGGCTACCATTTATGTTGTGCCTGGGTTTTTAGATAAACTCAATTACATGACTAAAAAGCAGGTTCAGGAAGTAGCCGGAAGTGGTCTTGTGGAAATTGCCTCCCACACAATTCACCATATAAATTTAAAATACACTAAAGCTCAACTTGCCCAAAAGGAAATCTTTGAAAGTAAAAGTCAATTGGAACAGTTAATCGGTAAAAGTGTGAATAATTTTGCCTACCCATACGGAGGTTTTAATGAAGATACCATAAAACTTGTGGAGAAAGATGGGTACAAAACAGCAGCATCAGTGGTAACAGGAAGTTATCAATCTGTCAGTAATCGCTATTTTCTTTATAGACTTCGTCCAGGTGTAAGAACCGGTAAATACTTAATCAACTGGTTAGACAGTTTGAAACAATAAGAAGCTAAAATATGAATACTCAAGGCTTAGAAAAAGGATATCATGTATCTTTCTATATTATTATTTATAAGTTTATCTTAGGTGTAATAGAGTTACTTTTAGGATTAGGTATAGTTTCCTTTGGCAACCAGATATTTACTGTATACCAAACTTTTAAATCGCAGGAACTATTAGAAGATCCCCATGATTTATTAATCTCTCTTGCCGAAAAAATCCTTCCATATATTTTAGAACATAAGATTTATATTATTCTATTGCTTATTATAATTGGTCTTATAAAAATAATAGGAGCTATTGGGCTATATTATCGAAAGCATTGGGGACTTGATTTGCTGGTAGGAATTACAGTGTTGTTTTTACCGTTTGATGTATATAATATACTGATTCATCCAACGCTAGCAAAATTTATCTATTTATTAGTTAACATTTTCATTGCTCTCTTTCTAGTAAATTTTAAACCTAAAGAATATATTTTAAAGATTAAAAGTAGAGTAAGAAGATAAGAATAGAAGCACTTCTACTTTGACCTAACTTTTTGCCCCCCCGTGGAATATTATCCAGTAAACTAATTGTGAGCTTCTTTTCTGGTTGACATGCATGAATAATCTACTTCAACCGCACCGGGAAATTGTTGGAAAGCCTTAAACTGTTCTACTCCTGAAGGAGTTCTAAGAGTAAAAGTAGAAGGATGATTCCTATCACCAAACTCCAAACGATTAAGCGGTCCTTGTCTGTCCCTGCCAGTAAGAAATTTTCCTTCATCGACTCTTACGAATACTACTCCGGCCGTTTCTGGAAGTCCGGAAGGTAACTCCTGTCCGGCAACTGGGTGGTAAACTTGGGATTCTCCATATATGCATATTTTGTTTCCATCAGATCTGCCACATGCCATTACATTACTTGCAATAAAAACAAGTCCGGCGATACGAGGTAATAAAGCTCTTTTCATTTCGAAGAATTATATACTATAGGTTTCTAAAATACCACCAAGTCAAAAAACTAGCCTACTCGAAAATTCCCAAATATTGAATTGTCTATTTTGAGGTGTTAGGCTTTAGGCTATCAAATTGGTCTATTACTTACTGGTACTCCCTAGTGAACGATGTTCGAACTTATTTTGCCTCAAATACTATATAAAAATATATCAGTATAAGTTACAAAGGAAGTGAGGAATACTATCCCTTTTTCATAAATAACCAAAATATATATCTATTTTTTTTGATTCTCCTCAAAAGTCTTAGCAACGCTCGGACTGTTAGTTGTTAATCTTTTGACTGTAAGTTCTGAAGCCTTGTTATTCGCTAATCGATAATTATTGTCTGATTTAAGCAAGTTTTCTTTGACTTTATTCAGACGGTCGATCGCCTTGTCAATTTCTACCAATGCATCGCTAAATTGATTATGGGCGAGATTATAGTTCCGAGCAAAACCAATTCTCCATTCATTTATATTATTTTCAAAATTAGTTACATCAATATTTTGATTTTTAAGTGAAATGATAGTTCTTCTAAGATCTTGTGACTTTAAATTACCTTGGCGTAAAAAACCAATAATCGTAATAAAGTGTTGTGGTCTTATTACAAACATACATGGGTAATCAGGTACTGTAACAATATCATCATAATATTCGTTTTCTTTTTCCAATAAGCTGACGAGTACTGCATATTCGCAATTTTTTTCTCGTCGATCCTTATCTAATTCCTTGAAAAAGTCTTTATTTTTATGTTTAGTGGATGTAACATCATCTTCATTTTTCATTTCGAACATGATGGTTAAAATTTCATTACCGTCATCATCATATTCTCGATAAATATAGTCTCCTTTGGACCCAGAAGTGGAAATTT
>JACPZE010000032.1 GCA_016195685.1 Candidatus Gottesmanbacteria bacterium | reverse complement strand
CTAATTGAGTCGATGGCATAATTTCCGGAGCTATATATTCTTCCCCAAAACCCCATTTCTCTCGATCGATTACTCCTTTATCTGCCATTTTTTCTGTGCATTTCTCTATCCATTCCGATGTATCTTCAGCTTCTGGATTACTACAAATCGGATCTATTGTGGGTTTAGGAGTAATATCGGGGGAAGTATTTTCAGTGGTAGAATCTTTTTGTGACTTACTTAAATCACCTTTAGATATATCAATAATGGATTCATCTAGATTAGTTCCCTGGTCAGTGATTTTAATGAAATTAACCTGATAATTTAGATTATTGTCATTTAATGTTATTAGACAATGTCCAGGATGGGATTCGGAAGTAGAGCAGTCGTTTCCTGTAGCTTTAATCGGGTTATCTTTTGGATCATTTGAATTATTTGGCTTAAGTATTACATAAACTTCGTTATTTGCTCCGGGAACTACATTTTCGAAACTATATTCGGTTTGCTCACTGACTACCAGTTGACCCTGGGGGCATTCATAACCGTTTGGTACATCCCCTGCATTTTTGAGCTCCTCTGATTTCCATCTGCAGATGTAAAGTGAATAACCCGTAAGATCTATATTTGATGGGACAGTAGCTTTTATTGAAAAACCATCACTTTGAGCTTTGGGGAAAAATCTGGAAAGAGATGCGGGGTTTGCGATGCGGTTAAGTAATGCAGTAAGGACGATTAAATCAAAAGAAAATAGAAGAATTATCGGTAAGAATATATTTTTATATTTATGGAAATGTGCAGAATGGGCAGGAATCATGGTCTAATATTATTCAAATATATTAAAGAGGTAATGTCAAATTAAATATTTTCACAAAAAATATGCATCCTTAGATTTTTTTTGGTATAATAAATTCGTTTAGGGCCATAGTTCAATGGTAGAATAGAGGTCTACCAATCCCGTAAAGATTGGAAATAGGGGCTTAGTTAAACGGTATAATAGAGGTCTCCAAAACCTTTGTTAGAGGTTCGACTCCTCTAGCCCCTGCAATAAATCTTTACGGGACGACTCCACCTGGCCCTGCAAGTTATAGCAACTGGTAAGTTTGGAACATGGAGTTTATATAATCTTCATCTTTTTGGCATCTACTTTCGGTTGGATTTTTTATTGAAGTCCAGTAAGAGAGGGTAAATATTTTATTTTTTGCAGAAAGTACATAAAATACATATTTAGTATTATTCGCAGGAGTTTCTGCTAACTTCTCAGTCCGATATCCCGGGATGTTGTTTATAGTAGTTTTTGCGAAAGTTCCAAAATATGCACTGTTGTCCCAGATATAAGTTCCCAAATCAACCGTATTAGGATCATTAACTGCATTTACCCGAAAACCGATTCCACAACTATTACTTCCTCCGGAAAATTCAGCTGAAGTGGGATCTACTGTAACAATATTTGGGTCATAACGAAGTGACCAGGATTTATCCGGACTTACATAACTTTTTGTATCTTTAACACCCAAAGTAGGAGAAATTATCTGAATAGGCGAAACATTTATAAGGGATACTAAACCGCCTGATATTGCATCAATTTCGTCTTTGGAATAATTCTTTAAGTCGCCACTGTTTTCCTTCGTCATCTCTACTCCCAAGAATGGCTTATCGGTATGGGACGGATCAGCAATCAGGCTGTAAATAAAGATTTTTGATGCATTGGGGTTTACTTTAAATTCAATCTGATTTTCAATCATCATGTTTGGAAAGTCGGACTTAAGTTCCCCTTCCTTTAGTAAATCAGCAACTGAAATTGGAAAGGAGGCTTTGGTAGCATAATATCTCACTATTGCATTCATAAGTTCCGATAGATAATTTCTGGAAGCGGTAAATTTCGCTTTGTCCAGTTGCCGAAGCGGGTCAACTGCCGAAAGCATGGTTGAACTATACATAAGCTGAGTTACCTGTTTGTATAACTCCTCAATCTTTTGTGGATCCGTGGGTATCTCGACTACTACTGGTTTGTTAAAGTCCGATAATTTCAAAACTATCGCTATTTGGAAATTTTTCTGTTTGATATCAAGAGTGGAAAGTCCGACGGACGGAAACTTATTGTCCGGCATTTTTATGGATAATGGTATTGAGATTTGCCTTATGTAATAATCTGTTTTGTCTACCCAGAAATCTAATGTCAGATTGTCG
Organism: Candidatus Gottesmanbacteria bacterium; assembly: GCA_016195685.1. GTDB lineage: Bacteria > Patescibacteriota > Microgenomatia > 2-02-FULL-39-11 > 2-02-FULL-39-11 > JACPZE01. The sequence continues at coordinate 5,520 of JACPZE010000032.1, read as the reverse complement.
ATGAAATCTGATGGTTTAGACGTTTTCGATGGATTTACTTGTCTGAATGTGTCTGCAGGAAAGTTTCCAAGCGTACGCGAAATTTTTTCCACCAGCTTATCCAACCTGTCTTTCTCAAGCAATAAATGTAACTTGTATGTCGGGAATCCGTCAATTTTATCCTCCGACTGGCTCAGGTTGGGCAGGATGTCTTCCTCATAAATAGTAAGAAGTGTGTTTTCCAATTTTTTATCCAGTTGAGGCTCTTTCTCTTTTTCCTTAATACTTTCGATCTGCTTTCTGGCTTCTGTTTCCAGGGGGGAAGCGTCGTAATAATACCAATTGCTAAATATTGGCTGTAGCTTGCTTTCATCAATGCCTAAGAAAAGAGTTATAGAGGACGGAATTTTATTTATTTTAAAGTATGTGACTTTATTTTTTACTCTCAAATCGGCGGTTAGATCTTTTGAAAGGGACAAATTCATGGACATAAGCGGATTGGTTAGGTCTGAATAGTCGAAGTTTCCTTTAACAGACAAATCAAGTTGAGTGGAATTGAGGGGAAGCGGCAGATTCTCTACCTGTGTGGCCATGGAAAAATCCGCGGAGTATTTTTTTACCGTTTTTAAAGTTTGGATTGCTTTATTTAAAATAAACTTGGGGGTTTTGGGAGCGAAAGGAATGCTTTGGACAAAATATGATATTGATGCCTGAAGACTTGGATTGCTTAAATTTATTTTATCGTAAGCGGCCAGGACGGCAACTGATGATAATGAAAGTATAATCAAAAACAGGATGACCGGGATGATAATTTTAAATATATTCCGTTTTCTGCCGGTGGAAGGCCAATAATCCGATAATGAAGAAGGGGAATTGGGAGGTCCGGATCCAAGTGGATTTATTGGAGCAGGAATGTTAACCTCTGGCAGTTGAGTATTCATCGGGTTCGTCCTTAAATCTATTAAACCATTATTTCATTTCTAAGTCAAGGATATGACAAACTTAAATAGAGTTCTTTCGATCAAACAATTTCCGATGCAAAATACGTTCGAATATCCTCCATCAGGGGTTGCATAAAAATCTTTACAGGAATGGTAGCCTTCTATTCTACCATTAAACTACGGCCCTAGATTTACTTTCCCAATTATCAAAATATATAAACTTAATGATAAAATATGCTAAATTCCTCTATGTTAAACATTAGAATAGCAAAACTAGCTGATTTACTCTCAATCACTTCTATCTACAACGACGCGATTGCGACAACCACTGCTACTTTTGATACAGAACCCAAAACGTTGCAGGAACAAAAAAAGTGGTTTTCCCATCATGATAAAAAGCATCCAATATTGGTTGCCCAACTGGATAATCAGGTTGTCGGATGGGTATCCATCAGTGAGTGGTCGGATAGATGTGCTTATGCAGGAACCGGTGAGTTATCTCTTTATATAGACAAAAAATATCAGGGAAAAGGATACGGAAGGAAATTATTTGAAGCAATAGTGGCTGAAGGAAAAAAGCTAGGATTTCATACGGTAATATCTAGAGTGGCTGAAGGAAATGAAGTGAGTTTTCACTTACACGAAACACTTGGGTTTGAAATGATAGGAATAATGAAAGAGGTAGGGGAGAAGTTCGGTAAAAGACTAGACGTCCATATTTTCCAAAAGATCTACTGATTCCTGTATACTTAAAAGTAACTTTTATGTATTTTAGTCTGGGAAATGATATTAAATTCTTTTTCATTTTTAGTTTTTTTTGCGATTATTTTCATCTTATTTTGGAAGATCTCCAAAAAATACCAATGGATCTTGTTACTTTTGGCAGGTTACTACTTCTATGCCTCATGGAAACCGGCATATCTTGGACTCATTTTACTTACTACACTAATAAATTATTACTGTGCAATTGCCATCTATCGCCAAGCCCATCGTAAAAGGCGCTATTTACTGGTTGCGTTATTCTTAAATCTAAGCGCCTTGTTTATATTTAAGTACTTCAATTTTTTCAGTCTTACATTAAATCAAGTATTGAAGGTTAATTTACCTCAATTTAAGTTCCTGCTACCACTTGGCATTTCGTTTTATACGCTTCAAGTAATCGGTTATTTGTTTGATGTATATAAAGGTAAAATTCAACCTGAAAAACACTTAGGTTTTTTTGCCTTATTTGTATGTTTTTTTCCTCAACTCTCCGCTGGACCTATTGAGCGTGGTGGGGCGTTATTGCCACAACTGAAAAAACAATACAGTTTTGACTATGTGAAAGTTGCAGGCGGATTGAAGCTTTTCACGTATGGACTGTTTAAGAAAATGGTGATTGCCGACAATCTGGGAATCGTAGTCGATCGGGTCTTTAATTCACTGCCGGAATATAAAGGATTAAGCCTTGTTCTGGTGGTATTTTTTTATACCTGGCAGATATATATGGATTTTTCAGGATATACCGATATGGCCAGAGGAGTTGGAAAGATGCTAGGTATTGAACTGATGGAAAATTTTAATTTTCCTTATTTTGCCGATTCCGTGAGAGATTTCTGGAAGCGATGGCATATTTCATTGACTTCCTGGTTACGCGATTATATTTATATTCCGCTAGGAGGAAACCGCCATGGATGGATAAAAATGCTTTTGAGCACAATACTCGTGTTTACTGTAAGTGGATTGTGGCACGGAGCCGGAATACATTTTGTAATATGGGGAACATTAAACGGTATTTGGATGGTTGGAGAACGGATCGTACAATTTAGATTCGGCAAAGTTTTGCGGGTTCCCCGAATACTTAAGATCGCATACGCATACGTGATGATCAGCATTTTTTGGATTTTCTTCAGAGCTGTAAATTTATCAGATGCATTGTATATTTTGCGCAACAGTATTATGGGGATCAAAAATTTCATCCAGCCGAATTATATCTGGGCCAGTTTAAATCAGTTGTTTATTTTTAATCGGGTGGAAATGATCATTACATTTAGCCTACTGATCATTGTTATCACTGGAGAATTTATACGCACAAAAATATCACTTGAAGGTATACTTTCAAAACAGCCAGCAGTTGCGCGTTTTGTTTTCTTTTGTATAGTTGCATTTCTTATCATTCAGCTGCGGAATTCCGATATTAAGGAATTCATTTACACCAGATTTTAATTGTATGCTACGTTTATATATCAAAACCGCTCTTATTCTGTTTATTGCAATACTACTATCTGTTGGCATTGATGCGGTATACCGGCATACTTACCATTTGAAGTACAAATTACCCCAAAATATCTTAGTAAAATCCTCAATACCGGATAAATATCAGATTGTAAAATTGGGAAACTCCCATTCGGAAGACGGAATCACATTTGATTATTACCGACTGCGTTCATTGTCACTTGCCAGTGTGGCGCAGTCTTTTGAATACGATTTGGCGATGCTCAAAATGTATGCTAACCAGATCGATAAGGGAGCAGTAATTATCATAAATGTATCGCCCCTATCGTTTTCGCAAAAGAAGCCGGGGAAAGCTGAAAGCCTACAGTTCCAATATTATGACGGCCGATTATCACCTTTTGTTATTCCTCATCTTCAATTTGGCGATTACCTGCAAAATCAAATTATTCCTTTTGTCCGGACGGTCTATCTTTGGAGAGAAGCAAATTCCAAAAAAGAACAAGAGAATGCTATGAATACGTTTGCAGCAAATTGGCCCACTCCCACTCCTCAAGTAATACCGACAGTAGTACAAAATAATGAGATAATCAAAGTAATCAATTTACCAAAGAAACATATAACAGCTGAAGAAGAAATGGCTAAAGCTCCCTTTTGGCCGGAAGATGGACTGCAAAAAAGTGTAAACGCAATGGTGAATAAATGGACTCAAACTGGTGATTTCGGATCTCAATACATTAATGCAAACAGGAGTGACTTGGAAGAACTTATCAAATATGGTCTGGATAAAAAATGGAGAGTAGTAGTGGTTTCAATTCCAATCAGCCAAAAGTTGATTGATGTACTGGGGAGGAAATATATGCAGACCAATTTCTATGAACCTTTTAAAAAAACCAATTTTCTATCTGCAGAACCTATAGATTTATCATCCTATAAACAATTAAGAGAAAATGCCTATTTTTTTAGTAATTCCGATCATTTAAACCAATATGGAGCAAGAATTTTTAGCCATTTGTTACTCGAAAAATTAATTGAGAAGGGTTATGTGGCAAAGGATGTAGATGGTTTTCTCGTTTCGGATTGATACCGAATGGTTAACTTAATTTATAATTGCCAGTAAAATATTTCAATATACGAACTGAAAAGAGGTGAGGATCTTTTGGAAAATATCTCCATAACCCGCCAGAATAATTTCCATACTACTCGTAGGATGTTTGACGATGACTTCATCCCTGGGTGTTCCGTCTTGGTTTTGGTCATGGTAAAGAGTGGCTGCGAATTTATCTAAAGTAATAGACTCTATTTTATCAGATGTCACCGGAGGTCTGGGGAGGGATTTATCACAAGTGGCTACTATCGTAGCATTCGGATCTTCCGGGTCAGCCAAAATCGTTGCCTGGCCATTCACTGATTTTTCCTTTATAAAAGAGCCAGGGTAGGAGAAAGAAAACCCGCATCTACGGTCTGTATAAGTAGTAGTGCCGGTAGACTTTTTCATCGTAGCACTGGGAGTGGCGAGAATCGTCGGTGTAATTTTGATGGTAGGGGAGGGAGTGATTATTAATTGTTGGTTTCCCATTGTTGATTGGGAAATGCCTATTTTCTTGCCGATATTTATGCCCAGTAGAAGTGTAGCGATGATAGTAAGAATGAAAAGAAAAATGACGGTACCTTTGGCCATTTTAGTCTAATTTCTCTGTCTCTTGTTCTTTCTTTGCCATAATTAGTTTTGAGTTACTTGGTTACTTAGTTACTTGGTGAGGGATTTTCTAAGACCAGATAACATTTTTGATAAAATTGTAACATTATTATACAGTTTTTCTTTTGTTTTTGCATCAATCAATTTTTGTCGATAGGCTATTTCTAATATTGGGATGATCTCATAACAAGAACCACGAGCAACACTCAAGCAATGTTTGAAATCTTCTTGCGTTCTTCCAGATCCTTCAGCTATATTTAATGCTACTGACAAAGAAGCCTTCGTATTTGGGAAGTGAGATCATAGAGGTATTCCCGAGGCCAATTTCTAGTGAGTGAATAAATTTCATTGGAAAAATCAACTGCTTTTTGATAAACCTCTAATTTCTCAAAGTTGAAATCATTCACGCAAGTATTTTCTCTACTAAGTAACAAAGTAACAAACTAACTAAGTAACAATCTGAGCCCGAAGCGGGAATCGAACACATGTAAATTCTTGATAGAATTTACAGTGTAAACCCGCGACCTACTGAAAATATGCTTATAAATATTGAGCCGTCTATGGGAATCGAACCCATGACCTAGTACTTACCAAGTACTCGCTCTACCACTGAGCCAAGACGGCGAGATATTAAACTGATATTAATTTGTACTTACTTTACCTGCACTTACGCTTCGGTTGACTACCACT
>JACPZE010000030.1 GCA_016195685.1 Candidatus Gottesmanbacteria bacterium | reverse complement strand
TTGTTTTGAATTTCTATCTACGGGGTATAGTACTAGATACTTAATTTCATTATCGGAATTTAATATTTCATTTAATTTAGATATCTTAATCAAATCCAGATTATATCCTATGCGCTTGGAGTAATAAAAAATAGTAGGATGATTTGGGTCAGCATTTGGCCAAGCGGAGATTATTTTATAATTAGGAGATGTACATGATTTAATTGTATCTGCGATTGATAAAATATTATGAGAATATTCGGTGTAGGGAGCGTAAATACTTTTCATTTTATCAAACGAATTAAAATAATAATATGTAAAAAATAAAAGTATGATAATTTTAGATATTGTTTTACCTGTAAATATATTATTGAATTTAATTATTCCAATTGCGATAAGCAATGAAATAACCGGATAAATTGGCATCTTAGTATTTTCATTTTTTAAACTTTTTAGATAAAGAAGACCAAGTAATGATAATAAAATACCGAGAATGCTTATTTCACCGATTATTCTAGAAAATATTACTCTGTAAAAATCAAGTGATAAAAATTTTGTCCCCAGATACCAATTAATCAGTGTTCCGTCACTTAAAGTAAACGATTTGCTGTTGAGGAATTGAGTATGTTGATACCAAAAAAAATATAAAATAATTGATAGAAGTATAAATCCTATACTTATTTTATATATTTTAATCTTATCTTTGTGTTTATTTATTGATCTATATATTAAATACAATATTGGGAATATAAGTGAAAAAGTAATAGTAATTTTAGATAGAAGGCATAATAAAATCAGAAAATAAATTGAATATAATATTTTATAACTGAACTTTTTATTTAACCTAAATGTTAGAAATAAAGTGCCAAGTGAAATGGAAAGAATTAACGGATCTGGAATATAAGTTCTATAAAAAAAGATATTTAAGGGAGTCAAAGTGTAAATCAATACCCCATACAAACTTTGGATTTTATTACCTAAAAGTTTCAAATAAATATAAAATAACAAAATAATTGAATTTATGATCGAGATAAGTGAAACAAGTCTTCCTACCCAATCATGAAATCCAAATATTTTACTAAATAAAAAAACAACCATTTGATAAGTGGGAAATTCGTTCATCCAATACATTCCTCCGAACATTGGTACGTGATATTCAAATAATTTAAATCCGAATTTCTGATAAAGCCAAACATTGCTAGCGGTTTGGGTTTGCCTGAAATCATGAAGTTCTAAAAGGGGAGAGAAGAAATTTGGAAGTCTTATAAATACCGAAAAAATGACTATCAAAACTAATATTAAGTATATTTTAAAACATAGTAACGGAAGACTATTGGATTTCATTATTTTAGAAATAAGCATATTTGGCAAAATCCAACATCCACAAAGTTCCGTATAGATTAATAATAATTGAAATTATGCTCAACGAAAAAACTATATATTTATTATATTTATTTACAATTAATAAAAGAAGCAAAAATAGTAATGGATATATATCCAAAGCATATCGAAAACCCCATTGATACCAACCTCCCCCATAATACAAAAGTGCCGGAAGCAATATTAAAACTGAAGTGGTAAGTAAAAGCTGGAAAATAAAATTCTTTTTCTTAAAATATTTTTTATAGATTCCATGAAGTATCAATAACATTATAGGTGATGTAATAAATATACTGTTCCCTGTGGGGTCTGGTAAATTCAGATTAAATAATAAATAATATAAATTCCTAAATAAATAATATAAATTGAAGTAACCTAAATTTTTTATATCAAGATAAAATTTAGGATTTATTTGCATAAATCTAAGACCATTTTCAAAAATTGAATTAAACCTTAAATAATTATAAATTGCTATCATTACAATAAATAAAAGCAATATTAAAATGAGCTTAATTTTCTTCTCATTGGGCATTCTAGATTTTTTACACAAAAATTCAAAATGCAAAGGAACCGATAATAAAAATGTATATTTACCCAAAATACTAAGTCCTAAAAAAAATATGCTTAGAATTGCATAAAAATATTTTTCATTGTTTAAATATTTAAATAAAAACAGTAAAGATAAAATATAGACCGTCAGCGAAATTATCTGTGATGAAAACCAAACAGTTCCCAATATAGATAGATAAAAATGTATAGTCCCGAAAGCAAAGCAGAAAGTCATAAGTATTAAGTTACCTGTGGAAATTTTTAATTTCTCAAACAGTTTAAATTCATAAAATAAAATATACATAAGTAAAACATTTAAAGTACCAAAGATAACCGTATAAAATATATCGCTCAAATTTTTTCCCCATAAAAAAGAGGCTGGTAATAAAAGAATTGCAGGCAATGGTCCCCAATAAAGATAATTTTTGCCGTCATAAAAAGATAAATCGTTGGGAGAATATCTAGGATTGGGGATATCCAGTTTCCCATGTAAAAAAGAATAAGATAAAGAAGTGAAAAAATCCCTGCTGGTTTTAGGAAAATAAAACTTAAACCTGCCGGCAAAGCCAAGATAAACTATCAAAACAGCAATAAAAACAGATAAAACGAGTTTGTTGGACAAATTTGTCATAAAACCCATTTCCCTGCAAAAAAAGATAGGGATAAAATTCCCAAGAATATAAGCGACAAAGTGGTATAAGTAAGATCAAATAACTTATTTTTCCCCAGTTTTGCCAAAGTAAAAAATAAGGGGAATGCTTCAAATAGATACCGGTTGGTAGATCCCAGAGAATAGAAAAACCTAGGATCCCAGGATTTAAATACATAAGTTAAAAATATCAAAGTTGAAAATAAAAATAGTTCTCTGGGCAGTCTTTTGTAAGATAAGATAAGTAAGATGATAAAAAAGACAAAAATCGATAAATCTAAAACTCCCAGAGCCGTAAAATAGTGAATTTTGGGCAAAGTTTGAATCATACTAAAAGTAGACAGAATAGTTAATGCCGGATTTTGGTATACAATCCTCCAGGCTTTTAGTACATGGAAATAAGCCCAAAAGTCACCTACTTTTATCCAGAGGTAAAAAGAGAAAAAAATAACGCCTAAGGGGATAATAAATAATTTTATGATTTCTGTAAATTTATGAATTTTTTTGGTTTTGAAATAATAATAAAGTAGTGTCGGCAGAAGCACCAACCCAGAAAATCTAGTCAGGGTAGCAAGAAATCCGAAAATTGCTGCAGCAGTCCACTTATTTTTGTAGGCATAATATAAAGAACCGCTGCATAACATGAAAAATAGTGACTCACCGTAAATAACAGAAAAGACAAATGATAAGGGGAAAATTGCCAAATACCAAATACTTCGAAAAGCCAACTTTTCGCTGGAAAATAGTTTAGATATTTTATAGGAAAAAACTAGAAAAATAAAAAAGCTGACGTGCGAAACGATAATGAAAGACAATTCCAGGTTTCCTGTGATCAAACTAATTATTTTAGCGCTTAGAGGGTATAAGGGGAAAAAGGCTACATTCGCCTGGACAGTTGGACCAATCCAATGATAACCTTCTTTTGCAACTTTGAGGTACCATTGTCCATCCCATTGTGAGAATGCATCATAAAATGATATATTTCCACTTGTTTGACTAAAGCCAATAAAAAATAAAGCAAGTATCAATAAAGGAATTCTAGTAGTTATAAATACATATATTGCTGGAGTCAAAAAGGATTGATAGTTTCGATTTTTGATTAATTTCATGTATTCTTTTAGATCTTTTTCAAATTTATGTCATTTTCGTTTTTTTTCTCTTCATATAATTTAAGGTAAAAAAGAGCTTTTTCTTTCTCTTTATTGCAAACAGCGAAATTTATCGATTGGAGAAAATAAATTCTTGGGTCACTAGTATTTTTTTTAGCCAATTCTTCTATCTGTAACTTTGCATCAGGACATCTATTATCTACAATATAGGATTGAGTTAAAATTATGTAACTATCTAAATCTCTTGGATATAACTTTTCGGCGATCAAGAGATGTTTTTCTGCAACAGGTGAATATTTCTTCTTTGCAGCCCAAAATCCAATCTCCTGATGTGCAATAGCGTATATCGGAAGCAAATCTGATAACATTAAATTCTGATATCGTGCTAGGCTACTTTTTTCAGGCATTTGATAGTGAGACCAAAGTCTACCATTTTCCGTCAAAATACCTTCATCGGATGGCTCCTTATCACCATTTTTGATAAATCGGAATACTAATCCGTAAGGAATCCAAGATCCCTCACTTGTTTCTATAACCAATTTGCTATAAATAGGAAACTTTGGGTAGTTTCGGGTAAGAAAAAATTTAAATATTTGTTTGGAATCTTCTTTGGAATTTGGTAGTTCCAAGTCAGGATATAATACTTTTAGACGCTTTAAATCATCCGGATTATATAATTGTGTTAAGTGAATTATTTTTACATCCGGCCTATATTTTTCAGCGTAATAAACATATTGCGTGTCAAAAAGGGGAGTATCAGTAGTAAGAAATAAAATACTATTTTGAGGTAGGCTATAAAAAATATCCTTTCCTAAATTTTCTGCACTAAAATCACTTTTTAATATACTAATTCTGGGATAATTTAGTATCAAAAGTCCTAAAGGATATATAAAAAAGATAATGGATACCATTTTTATAAATATCAGCTTCTTTTTATTTGCAATAAAATGCCCAACATATTTTTCTATTATTTTTTCTAGAGACAAAAATCCAGCTGCTATCAGAGGAATTATAAGAATATATAAAGGAAGAATAAATCTTTCAAAAGTAGCCACCATGAAATTATCTACCAAGGGAAAGGAGGCTAAAAATAGGAAAAAAAGATAAAAAATGAATCCCAATAGTATTGAGATAAAAATTCTTTTTTGATATTTTGTTAAATGATATATCCCTAAAATGCTTAACAAGACTGCTGGAAGTTTGAAGTCTTTGTATACAAATTCAAAAAAAGCCCAAATATTTAATAGTCGAAGAATTGGATCATGGGCAGAAAATCCTCCAGATTGAAAAGTCCCGTATCTTGCTCTTGTAACTAAGGATATAAAATTGATAAGTGACAAGGATCCCATCCAATTTATAGCTGAACTATTATAGTAAGCTACAATCAAAACATAAGTGTAAGGAATAAGTCCAAGTATAAAAAAAAGTAAACATTTTAAAATAAGTTTTACGGAAATATATTTACGTTTTGAAAGAAGTAGATATAATAAACTGGGTACCAAAAATAAAATAACATGATGATGCGACAAGGAAAGGCCAAAAACTAAAGCGGCGAGATATAAATATTTAGTACGCCCTTCTTGCGTCCAATGTATAAGTAACCATAGTAAACTTACTAGAAATAAATTATTCAGCGCAAATACTTCTACCACTTCGGAATATAGCCAAAATGGATAAACAAAAGTAAGTATAGTTCCACCCAAAAATGCAACCGATAATCTCTTTGTGAGGTAAAAAATCAGGTCAAATACAATTATGACAGTAAAAATCGCAGGAATACTGGATAAAAATCCTATTCTCCAAGCATAAGTACCAAAAGATAATACTTTTGTAATTATTACACCCAATAAAGTATACAAAGGATAACCAGGAGGGTGAGCTATTCCACCAACAATTATGGCGGAAGCCAGATCACCGGCATCTCCGCCATATATTGTCTCTACCTGAAGTAGAAGATATAAACTACTAACTAATAGTGTCAAAACCAACAAAGTCCATCTATAGTTTCTTTGTTCCTCTTTTTTCACTTCATCATTCTATCTTATTTGATACACCAGAAACAATCTGCTGTACCTCCCGTACCTTTACACGATGTTCCTGGACTTGCATCATTATTGTATTTCGCATTAGTATCATTGGCAAATGATTTAGATTTTGGCGCAAAACAAACAGCGACGTTATTAAGCAGATTAAGACTATCAAGTGTCGATGTAATATAAATACTGTCCAAACTACCGCCTGCTAATTGAATGAAGTCAGTTTTTAATTCACCAGCTGTCACTACGCTATGTATATACCCGGTACTCGAATCCGCCATATTTTGACTGGAAGCGGTTACCGCGGTAATTGCTGCGGTCCAAGGCATAGCATTTTTCACTGAATAATATCTGATAAAAGAATTGTAAAGTTCTGATACCGTATTTCTTGTAGATGTATCGGTACCTTTTTTAAGCTGCTCAAATGGATCAACTGTAGCAAGTAACCCTACAGCTAAAGCACCTAGCAATGCAATAACTATAAGTAACTCAATCAGGGTGAAACCAGTCTTCTTAATTTGAAATTTGAAATTTGAAATTTGAAATTTAATATTTCTCACCCCCTCCGCATTGATTAAATTTTTTGTTAAAATTTGCTCGTCAGTGAATAAATTGGTAATAAGACAGCCATAACCAAAAAACCTACGCCAAGACCTAATACAACCATGATAAGAGGCTCAAGAGCGGTTGTCAAGGTATGTATAGCCGATTCTGCTTCTGCTTCAAAATAACTGGATAATTTATACAAAGAATCACCCAATTTTCCGGTTTGTTCACCAACTGAAACCATTTGGGATAAGATTGGAGGAAATAGCTGGTTTCTACTCAGAGGTTCAGATAGAGAAAAGCCTTTCTCTACTTTTTTGGCTGCTTCTATAAATGCCTCTTTGTATAAAACGTTTCCGGTAGCATCCTGAGCAATTTCCAGTGATGTCAAAATAGGTACTCCACCATCGACTAACAAAGCCAAGGTTCTGGTTACTTCAACTAAAGTTGCTTGTTTAAAAAGAGGCCCGAATATGGGCATTTTCAATGATACGATAGCTATAACCCTTTTTCCGAGTTTTGTTTGCTGCCATCTAAGAAGGGCAAATATACCTCCGACTACAACAATGATGATTAACAACCAATAATTTAATAAAAGAGAAGAAACTGCGATCAGTATTTGAGTGGGCAATGGTAGAGATACACCGAATTCCTTATAAAGGGAAGTTAACCTCGGTACCACTACTGTCATCACAATAAAAGAGACAATAACCATACCCGAGACGACAATGGTCGGGTAAATCAAAACTCCCCTGACTTTGCTTTTGAAATTATTAGACTTTTCCAAAGAATCAGCCAGCCTGGATAAAATAACATCTAGTTTACCTGTAGCTTCTCCAGCCCGTACTAAAGCAATATAAATAGGAGGGAACACTTTTGGGTTTTTTTCCAAAGACTCAACTAGAGATTTTCCTCCTTTGACTTCATCTTCTATCTGGGTCACTAATTTTGTCAAAGTTGGTTTGGAAAGCTGTTGACGAAGAATACCCAATGCCTCTACCAATGTAAGCCCAGCTGTGATCATGGTAGAAAGTTGCCTGGTAAAATGAACTAGATCGTTAAATGATATACCTGTCCTGGAAAAATTCAAGGAAAAAGGGGTAATTGCTACAGAAATATTTATAATATAAAACCCTCTTTCATGAAGTAAGTTTGTAGCCTGTTTGACAGACGTTGCCTCTACAATGCCTTTTTGTGTTTTTCCATCTGAATCTTTGACAGAGTAGGTAAATTTAGACATAAAGTTTTGCCTTAGCGCTCCATCATTTGTAAATAGCGATCGGGTCTAAGAGCATATTCAACTGCAATTTCCGGAGTGATAAGCTGTTTTTCTACTTTTTGCTTAAGATCTTCCTCAAAAAGCAACATACCTTCTGTCTGAGAGGTCTGGATTGTATTATCTATAAGATGAGTTTTCCCCTCCCTGATGATATTTTTGATACTGGGACTACCGAGTAGTATCTCACAAACCGGAATTCTTTTACCTAAAATGGAAGGAACTAGTCTTTGGGTTACGACACCGGATAAAACCATAGAAAGTTGAAGTCTCACTTGTTCCTTAGCAGAAGCAGGAAAAATATCTATAATTCTATCTACCGTTTGAGCGGCAGAATTTGTATGCAGCGTGGAAAAAACTAAATGACCGGTTTCGGCAATAGTCAAGGCAGAAGAGATAGTGTCAAAATCACGCATCTCACCTATATAAACTACATCTGGATCTTCCCGCAGAACATTTTTAAGCGCCTTATCCCACGAATGAGTATCTTGGTAAAGCTCTTTTTGGGAAATCATCGCTTTTCCTTTGGGATACACATACTCTATGGGGTCTTCAATGGTTATTATATGTGTTTTGCGATTCAAGTTTATTTCCGCAATAATCGAAGCTAAAGTTGTAGATTTTCCCTGGCCGGATGCACCTGTAAGTAGAATAAATCCCTGCTTTAACTTTGCAAATTCATGTAAAAGTGTTGGAAGACTAAGCTCCTCAATAGTGGGAATACGCGACGGAATTCTACGAAATGAAACAGCCAAAGTGCCTTTCTGATAATAAGCATTGGCTCTAAATCTCACAATCTCTTCTCCAATCTCAAGACTTGTTGAAAAATCGAGTTCACGATTTTGCAAAAGAAGTTCTTTTTGTGCGGGACTTAGAACCTCAAAAATCATTACTTCGATATCTTTTCCTAATAATTTAGGGAACGTCACCAATTCATGAAGTTCTCCTTGTATACGAAGCGTTGGCGTATACTCTGAAACCAGATGTAGATCTGATGCATCCCTCGTATTGGTAACTTCCAATAGTTCACGAATATTCATAATTTAAGTTGTTTAAACCTAAACTTTTTATTCCTGGGCAACACGGATAACCTCCTCTATCGTAGTGATGCCATCTAGTACCTTTAGGTATCCGTCTTGTTTCATCGTTATCATTCCTTCTTCAACGGCCTTTTGTTCTATGGCTTCCGCCGTTGCTCTTTCAATAATAAGCTTGGCTATACTGGGTGATACGATAATTGTTTCATAGATACCTATCCTGCCTAAATAACCAGTATTACTGCATTCTTTACAACCTTTTCCTTTGTAAATAACAATTTCATTTTTACCTGCAGGAATTAACTTTCCCAAAACTTTTTTTATGTCAGCAAGAATTTCAGGTGACGGAGTATAAGATTCTTTGCAGACAGTACATATCCTTCTAGTGATCCTTTGAGCCTCAACTGCATTCAAAACTGAAACAATCAAAAATGGCTCAGCACCCAGATCCAATAACCTAGGAATCGCAGTAGATGCATTGTTTGTATGAAGAGTTGAAAAAACTAAATGTCCTGTCAATGCCGCTTGAATAGCTAAATTAGTAGTTTCATTATCACGTATTTCACCTACCAAGATGATATTTGGATCCTGCCTTAGGAATGACCGAAGCCCTGACGCAAATGTCAGACCCGCTTGTGGATTAGTCTGCACTTGATTAAGTCCAATGATTTCATACTCGACCGGATCCTCCAAAGTGACGATATTTACTTTGGCGGTATTTAGCCTGGATAAAATCGAATAAAGAGTTGTAGTTTTTCCCGAACCGGTAGGTCCGGTCACTAATATAATTCCGTGAGGACGGGTTATAGCATTTTCTAAATTTTTTAAAGATGGTCCTCGAAAACCTAAATCAGGAAGTTCTGGAATCCCGCCTGTTTTTTTCAGTAACCTCATCACAACTTTTTCTCCATGAACCGTAGGCAGAGTCGATACACGAAGATCAACTTCTTCCTGGCCTAATTTGAAATTAAATCTGCCATCCTGAGGAATACGCCTTTCATCAATTTTCATGTCGGATAGGATTTTGATCCTAGAAACCACAGCCTCATGTACCGTTTTCGGCAATACTAATTTTTCTTGAAGTATGCCATCTATCCGGTAGCGTACTCGCGTCCGGGATTCCTGGGGCTCAATATGTATATCTGATGCTCGCCCTTTGAGGGCATACTCCAAAATAGTTGAAACAATTTTGGCAATTGGCGCTTCTTTTATAATCTGACCTATTTGACTGGCATCAATAGTTCTAACGGATCCTTCGGAACTCTCTCTTAAAGCTTCTGTCACTTCTACCGCTAATCCCTGGGCATATTCCTCATCTATCTTTTGTATAATTTCTGATTCCTGCGCAAGGAAAGCCACTATTCCCTTCCCTGATTTTTGCTCTAAAAACTCAATGACAGGCAAATCAAGAGGATCAGTCATTGCTACTTTAAGCTTGCTGGTTTGTCGATCCAATTCAAAAGGTATAAGTTTATATTTCCGAGCTACAGATTCTGGGATAAAACTCAAAACATCAGGAGAAATACCACGACCCGTCAGTATAATAAACGATACATGATAAGCTTTCGCTTTTGCTTGAAGAATCTCGTCTTCTCTGACTAAATTTTTTTTCCTGATAATATCAATTGCGGATACTCCTGAATTTATCGCGGATAGTTTAATTTCGTCAGCTATTTGCTGTGTCAATAATCCTTTTTCGACGAGAAAATCTAAAATTTTTTGATCAATTTCCATGGGCAGGAATGATAAATAAACCAATCAACTAATACATTAAGGTATTGGCTTATTTCCATTATCTCTGTTCTTTCGTATAATTGTCAATGACAATGCAGACATTTTTGATCTCCTCAAATAATTCTGATTTTATAGAAAAAGAAATTAAGCAAATCCAAAAAAATCTTGACGTTTCTTTGGTTAATTTGATTGAAATAAATCCTGCTACTTCTGTATCTATTTCTGATGTTAGGAAAATTCTTCAAACAGTCTCGCTTAAGCCTTATGGCGGAGGAGAAAGACTGATAATAATAAATGATATTGAAAAAGCGACACCCGAGGCAAGTAATGCACTACTTAAAATTTTGGAGGAACCACCAGTCGGAAATTTTTTCATCCTTATCACTAATAATGTAAATAAATTATTGCCCACCATCGTTTCCCGATGCCAAATCATCACGGACAACCATAATACAAACAATAAAACTATGGACACTGGCAAATCCGTCAAATTATTACGGGAAATACTACAATCATCCGCCGGTGAAAGAATACTTCTTGCCCAAAAAGTAGGAAACAGTCGGGAAGAGTCTATACAATTATTGGAAGAATTAATTGTCTCTTTGGAAAAGTTTCTTCACAAACCAGATGAAGAAATTAAATTGACTCCTTTAGAGACAGCAGAACTTATCACCAAAGTGACAACTGCCAAAAATTATCTGGAAAGATACATAAATTTCAAAGCTACTTTGGATATCCTTTTCTTGGGGTTCCCCAAGAAAAATTAATAATTTCCCTTGAAAAATGCTTTTGGACCGTCTATAATTATTGGGTGGTAAGACAATCCTCTGATAAAAAATCTAGTAAAAATACTTCCGGGGACGATAAGTACACCGGAGAACAGATCGTAATCCTCGAAGGCTTAGAACCCGTTCGCAAAAGGCCCGCTATGTATATAGGATCAACCGGAATCACCGGGGTCCATCATTGTGTGACCGAAATTATTGATAACTCCGTAGATGAGGCTTTAGCTGGATTTGCCAAAAATGTCTGGATTTTTTTGCACAAAGATGAAAGCGTCACAGTAATAGATGATGGCCGTGGGATACCCATAGATTTGATTCCTAAATATAAAATTTCAGCCCTTGAAGCGGTCATGACGAAACTTCATGCGGGAGGAAAGTTTGATACAAAAGCCTATAAAGTATCAGGGGGTCTTCATGGTGTCGGAGCATCCGTTGTAAATGCACTATCAGATTGGACCAAAGTCACGGTCCTTCGTGATAAAAAAGTATACCAACAAGAATATAAGAGAGGAAAGCCTGTTTCCAAAGTATCGGAAATAAAAAACTGGGCTTCCCCAATATCCCAAACCCTCAAAACCGGAACGATTACAAGTTTTTTGCTTGATAAATCAATTTTTAAAGAGGGAATTACAGTCGATTACGATATTGTCAGGCGTCAGATAAGGGAAAGAGCTTATCTTGTTTCTCACTTATTTTTTCATATTTATGACGAGCGTACCGAACAGGAAAATCATTTTTATTTTGAAGGCGGCATCGCGTCATTGGTTGAAGCACTCAATCACAATAAGCAAATTTTACATGATCCTATATACATCGTAAAAAAAGATGAGCAAGTTGAAGTACAGGTGGCAATTCAATATAATGACGGATTTTCCGAAAACGTAGAAAGTTTCGTAAATGTAATAAATACAATAGAAGGTGGTACCCATCTCACAGGATTTCGCATGGCACTGACCAGATCCATAAACGATTACGGTAAAAAAATCGGCGCTTTTAAGGCTGGAGATGAATCGATTACGGGTGAAGATACCCGGGAAGGATTAACAGCAATAGTTTTTATAAAAATGTCATCCCAAAATTTGCAGTTTGAAGGTCAAACCAAAACAAAACTGGGAAACGCCGAGATACAACCTTTGGTTGGCTCATTTGTGAACGAAGCACTCGACATGTATTTTGAGGAACATCCAGCGGACGGGAGAAGAATTTTGGAAAAAACGTACCTCGCTGCCAAAGCCAGACTCGCTGCTAAAGCCGCCAAAGATGCCATCATCAGAAAAGGCGCACTCGAAGGAGCTTCCTTACCCGGAAAACTTGCCGATTGTCAAAGTCGCGTACCAGCTGACTCTGAAATATATATTGTAGAGGGTGACTCTGCTGGAGGAAGTGCAAAGCAGGGTAGAGACCGCAAATTTCAGGCTATTCTTCCTCTTCGTGGAAAAATACTAAATACCGAAAGAGCCAGGCTGGATAGAGTGCTGGAATTTGCTGAAATAAAAGACCTCGTGATTGCTCTTGGAATGGGAATTGCTGAAAGCTTAAATCCCGAAAAACTTCGCTATCATCGTATTATCATCATGACAGATGCAGATGTAGATGGTGAACATATCAGAACATTATTACTTACTTTTTTTTACCGCCATCTACCTTATGTTCTTACCTCCGGACACCTTTATATAGCCCAGCCACCCTTATATAAAATTCAGATAGGTAAAGAATCCTTCTTTGTTTATTCAGACCAAGAAAAAGAAGAAATTTTGGCAAAACATCGAAGCACAAAATTTATTCCAGTTATACAACGCTACAAAGGTTTGGGAGAAATGAATCCAGATCAACTTTGGGAAACCACCATGAATCCGGAAAATAGGATATTAAAACAAGTTAATTTGGCAGATGCAACTCACGCAGATGAAATATTTAGCATGCTTATGGGAGATGAAGTTCCACCTAGGAAAAGATTTATCCAAACGCATGCGAAGACCGCCACATTGGATGTATAATATATTTTTATGAAAGGAAAATAAATGAATTATTTAAATGTATCACTACTAGCTGGGATGTCTGCAGTTCTATATGGAGTTTTCCAAACAATCAAAATTCTGAAATTGCCCAAAGGAACCCCAGATATGGTGGCAATTGCTGATGCTATTTCTGAAGGAGCCCAAGCATATCTCAAAAGGCAATATCAAATTATCGCAGTTATTGCAATTTTGATAACCATAGTTCTTTGGTTTGCACTCGGAAGCCTTTCCGCTATAGCATTCCTAATTGGAGCCGTCTGTTCTGCTACGGCTGGATTTATAGGCATGAATGTAGCCGTCCGCACAAATGTCCGCTGCGCTGAAGCAGCCAAAAAAGGACTAGCCGAAGCGCTAGAAACAGGTTTTGCAGGTGGATCAGTAACCGGACTTATGGTAGCGGGACTTGCCCTTTTGGCAGTTAGTATTACGTATATATTACTAACGATGAATAAAGAGCAATTAGTATTGAATTTGCAGCCATTGATTGCTTTAGGTTTTGGAGGATCACTTATATCTATCTTTGCCAGGCTTGGTGGAGGTATTTATACTAAAGGCGCAGATGTCGGCACAGATATGGTGGGTAAAATCGAAAAAGGTATTCCAGAAGATGACCCTAGAAATCCAGGGGTTATTGCCGACCTCGTTGGTGATAATGTAGGCGATGATGCCGGTATGGCAGCAGACCTTTTTGAAACTTATGTTGTCACCGCTATAGCTGTAATGTTATTAGGAAGACTTATATTACCTGATTTTTTCAATGCCATCCTATTTCCATTGTCAGTCGGAGCAGCAGGAATTGTAGCCTCCATCATCGGCACTTTTTTTGTAAAAGTAGGAAAAAACAAAAAAATTATGCCTGCTCTTTACAAAGGGTTACTGGTTGCATCCGCACTTTCGGCTATTTCATTTTTCTTCATCACGAAAACATTGATGTTTGGAAATGGCATGTTTGCCACGATCAATCTCTTTTACGCCACATTAGTAGGTGTAATAGTCACTATAGGAATGGTAGCTATTACAGAATTTTATACGTCTAAAAAATTTTCTTCCGTAAAACAAATTGCTGAAGCATCAAATACTGGCCATGGAACAAATATTATTGCTGGACTTGCCGTATCGATGAAATCTACATCTTTACCAATATTACTTATCTCTGCCGCTACTTTAATTTCCTACAACTTAGCAGGTCTATATGGCATCGCTATCACCGCAATGTCCATGTTATCGCTTACGGGAATTGTAGTCGCTATTGATGCATTCGGACCAATTACTGATAACGCAGGTGGAATTGCAGAAATGACCAACCAGCCAGAAGAGGTCAGGAAAATTACAGATGCCCTGGACGCAGTAGGTAATACTACAAAAGCTGTTACGAAAGCCTATGCAATTGCTTCTGCCGGCCTTGCTGCTTTAGTTCTTTTTGCCAGTTTCACGCAAGAATTGGGGACAAAATTTACCCAAAATGCATTTTCCCTATCTGATCCAAAAGTGCTCGTGGGATTACTTCTTGGAGCAGCAGTACCATACTTTTTTGCCGCACTTGCTATGGAAGCAGTTGGAAAAGCTGCAGAATCCATAGTTGTTGAAGTACGCAGACAATTTAAGGAAATAAAAGGCATCATGAGCGGAAAGGCTAAACCGGATTATGGCAAAGCTGTAGATATTGTTACCAAATCCGCCCTAAAAGAAATGCTTGTCCCAGCTCTTATTCCTGTAATTACTCCTATAATGGTAGGATTTGTACTTGGCCCTACTGCGTTGGGGGGATTTTTGGTAGGAATAATTGTCACTGGACTTTTTGTAGCAATTTCCATGACTACTGGAGGAGCTGCTTGGGACAATGCTAAGAAATATATTGAAGAGGGTCATTTCGGTGGAAAAGGATCATTTGCCCATCAAGCAGCTGTCACCGGTGATACAGTTGGAGATCCTTACAAAGATACTGCAGGCCCTGCTATAAACCCAATGATCAAAGTAGCCAATATTGTGGCTCTTCTAATTGCTGGTTTCCTTAAATAAATTTATGACGAATATCGGCAAACTGCAACCTATTGATATTACGGAAGAAATGAAGCGTAGTTACCTAGACTATGCGATGAGTGTAATCGTCTCTCGTGCACTTCCGGATGTGCGGGATGGCCTAAAGCCAGTACACCGTAGGATCCTTTTTGCCATGCACCAGATCGGACTTCACTTTACTAGTAAACACTCCAAGTCAGCCAAGGTTGTCGGAGAAGTATTGGGTAAATATCATCCTCACGGAGACATATCAGTTTACGACGCTTTAGTTCGTCTTGCGCAGGATTTTTCCATGCGTTATCCACTTATCAACGGCCAAGGAAACTTCGGATCAATCGATGGAGATCCTCCTGCTGCCATGCGTTATACAGAAGTTAAGTTAGCCAAAATCGCAGAAGAAATGCTATTGGATTTGGACAAAGAGACCGTACCATACTTATCTAATTTTGACGATACCCTCAAAGAACCGTTATATCTGTCTGCAAAACTTCCAAATTTACTCATGATGGGATCCGATGGAATTGCTGTAGGTATGGCTACTAAAATCCCTCCTCATAACCTCAAGGAATTGATAGATGCGATAGTATTCATGATTGATAAGAGTAAATATGAAAATGGTCTTATTCATTTCGACGTTACTTTGGAAGATTTACTTACCTTCATACAAGGTCCGGATTTCCCTACAGCTGGATCAATCTATGATATCGAAGAAATAAAAAATAGTTATGCAACAGGTCGAGGGAAAATCATCATGCGGGCAAAGGCAGAAATAGAAGATATGGGTAATGGCAAATCCGCTATCATCATCACAGAACTTCCATACCAAGTAAATAAAGCCCATCTTGTAGCTCATATAGCTGACCTGGTAAAGGATAAAAAATTAGAAGGCATATCTGACCTCCGGGACGAATCAGACCGTCATGGAATAAGAGTAGTAGTAGAGCTTAAACGCGACGCAGTACCCAAGAAAGTTTTAAACAACCTCTTTAAACATACGGCCATGCAATCCAGTTTCCCCGTAAATATGGTCGCATTGGTGGATGGAGCACCACAAACCCTTACCCTCAAAATGATACTTGAAGAATACATTAAACACCGCCAAATTATCATAAAAAAGCGGAGTGAATATGAATTAAAAGAAGCAAGAGCCCGAGAACATATTCTCGAGGGACTCAAAATTGCCGTTGACCATATCGATGAAGTGATAGAGGTAATCAAAAAAGCCAAGGATGTGGAAGATGCCAAAACAAAATTGATGGCAAAATTCAAACTCTCGGATCTTCAATCTCAAGCTATTTTGGACATGCAGCTTAAAAGGTTAGCTGCGTTGGAGCGCCAAAAAATTGAAGATGAATTAGAGATGATAAGAGAAACCATCACCTATCTTACCGATTTATTAGCCCACCCGGCAAAAATACTCAAAGTTGTCAAGGATGAAATCTTAAAGCTGAAAGAAAAATATGGAGATGAAAGACGAACCCGAGTATTTAAATCCAAAGTAGGGGAATTTAGTGATGAACAACTTATCGCCAACGAAGAGACAGTTATCGTCATTACCAAAACAGGTTATGTCAAAAGACAGTCTCCTTCATCATTTAAACTACAAGCCAGAGGAGGAAAAGGAGTCATAGGAATCACTACAAAAGAAGAAGATACTATCGAACATATGCAGTCATCATTTACTCACCACAATATTCTATTTTTTACCAACAAAGGGAAAGTTTACCAACTGCGCGTATGGGATCTACCGGAAGGAACTAGAATAAGTAAAGGTCAGGCAATTGTGAATTTAATTAATGTTGACCAAAACGAGCTCATCACCTCTGTACTATCGTATGCTCTTAAAGGCGATGAAAGTAAAAAATACGCTTATATAGTCATGGCTACCAAAAAAGGAACTATCAAAAAGACTAAACTGAACCTATACGAAAACATAAGGAGAAATGGATTGGTCGCTATAAAACTCGAAGCGGGTGATGAACTTCGTTGGGCCAAATTATCCTCAGGCGAAGATGATGTACTTATGGTCACGCATGAAGGTAAATCTATAAAGTTTCCGGAAAGTGAAGTAAGACACACAGCGCGTGATACTATGGGAGTTCGAGGGATACTAAGTAAACCTACAGATTTTGTGGTAGGAATGGAAGTAATAAATAAAGATACCCAAAAGAATGATTTTCTTGCCATTATGGCAAATGGAATTGGTAAAAAAACCGCCATATCCGGATTTCCTAAACAGCACCGCGGAGGACAGGGAGTAAAAGTAGCTGTAGTGACAGCCAAAACAGGCAAAATAGCCTGCGCACAATTGATTCCAGCCGATAGTCTTGAATTAGTACTGACTTCGATAAAAGGCCAAATCGTGAAAGTCCGTATCAACTCTGTTCCCAGACTCTCCCGTGCCACATCAGGTGTCATCCTCATGCGCTTTTCACACAAGGGTGATACTATTGCTGCAGCCACTTGCATTGTTTAGTATAAAGTATTAAGTATTTAGTATTAAATATCTAAAGGTTATAATTAATACTTAATATGAAAATTGACGGTAGGATAATTGCCTCGGAAATAAAAGCAAATCTCACCCAAAAAATCTCAGGACTTCGGCAAAAAAATATTATTCCCCAACTTGCTGTGGTACTCATCGGCAACGATCCCAGTAGTGAAGCTTATGTAAGGCAAAAATTGAAAGTTGGGGGAGAAATTGGGGCAAAAGTTACTCTAATAAGGTTAAATCCAGATGATACAAAAGAAAACTTGATAAAAATCGTCAAAAAACTAAATACTGATAAATCTATACATGGAATCATTATTCAAAGGCCATCACCAATTGAGATATCAAAAGTTGAATTAGATTTACTAGTTTTTCCACAAAAAGACGTTGACGGCTTCCATCCTGATTCTCCCTTCACTCCACCAATCGCTTCAGCAGTACTAAAAATACTGATGTATGTTCAAAAAGACCTTCATAACAGTCTAGATATAACATTTAATGATTGGTTTAAAAAACAAGAGGTACTAGTGATTGGTAGGGGAGAGACGGCTGGTAAACCTATAGCAGAAACTCTAAATAAACTTAGTAATAATATTACCATAGCTCATAGCCAAACTGCTGATTTAAAAAATGTTTGTCTTGCTTCAGATATCATAATCACCTGTGTGGGAAGACCCAATGTTGTGCAACATGACATGGTTTCACCTAATACATTATTAATAGGTGTCGGTTTACACCAGGAAAACGGCAAATTAAAGACCGATTATAACCAAGAGGAAATAGCAGGCAAAGTCGCTTATTACACGCCAGTCCCAGGCGGTGTCGGCCCAGTCAACGTAGCCTGTTTATTTGAAAATCTTATCAAATCAATTAGAATTGACTTTAAATAACTCTTTCAGTAGAATATCAACTTATGCCTTCAAGAATCAGTGGAACCATTTACTCTTTAAGCGACCACCGAATTGAACCACTTGAAGAGGTAACCCTTACGGGCAATGCTAACGGTGAAACCATAACTGACAGAGCTAATTCCAGTAGATCTTTCTGTTTAGGACCAGGTCCTACTAATATAAGCATCAATCAATTAGAAGGTGGTCTAACATGGTCGATCAATAAGCATCCTAATAGTTTGGAAATATTTGTGAATATTTTAAGGGGAAGAAAAGATCCAGGAAGGAGAATGAAAGTTTTTGGGAGGGATGCCGCTATGGAAGCTTCTGTTGAAACTTATGCAAAAATTACGGCAGAACGTTTTTAGAATTTTATTTCCTGTGAAACCTTTTGTGGATCTCTCTAAGCTGTGGATTTGTCACATGAGTGTAGATTTGGGTAGTTGAGATGTTTTTATGTCCTAGCATTTCCTGGATGGCACGCAGATCGGCTCCGGCGGATAAAAGATCAGTAGCAAAAGAGTGACGTAAACCATGAGGAGTGATCTTTACTGGTAACCTGGCTTTTTTGGTATACTTTTCTACAATTCTTTGAACTGTACGAACTGTAAGTCGTAAACTTTCTCCGGTTCTTCCTTCTTCAGTTTTTTTTCCAGCATACCTTATAAACAAAGGCTGATACGCATCTTGCCGCATCTTCATATAGCGCTCTAACCAACCAGTGGCAGAATCGGATAAGAAAACAACTCTGTGACGACCACCTTTTCCAATCACTCCAAACTCGTGTCTATCTAAATTTAAAGAATCCCGGTTGAGCCTGACCAGTTCACTGACACGAAGACCTGTACTAAATAACACTTCCATAATCGCTTTATCACGCATTCCTTGTGGGGTAGATATCTCCGGCATGTTAAGTAGCCTGTCTATTTGTTCTCGATCAAGAAATTTTAAAGAGCGGCTTTCTGCTTTTCCCAATTCTACTTTCTCGGGACTTAAAGCACTAATATCATGCCTGATGAGATATCGCAAGAAAGCCCTCAAAGCGATCAAGTGGTAATTTTGGGTAATCCTTTTCAAAGTTAATCCTTTCTCATCGGCATATCTGGCTAAATATAATCTGTAATTTCTGACAACTTCAGGTGTAATTAAGGCTGGTTCAGATAGAGTAGGCGACTGGGAAGCTCCAAAGTGATTAAATCTTTCCAGATAATGTCTGTAGTTGCGTATCGTCAGCTTCGAGCTGTTCCTTTCAAGTTCAAGATACACTAAATATTTTTCAATTGCTTCCGGCAGGCTCATAAAGCCATTGTGCGACATGATATGGTTATTTGTCAATAAGCTCGCATATAAATTTTTCTAGCTTATTAATAATCCTAATTTACGGGTCCTGCCGCTCAGGTTTCCCAAACTTCGCTTCAAGTCGCCGGTATAAAAGGTACTAAATAATTTTAGCTTCCTTGTGAAGCTTCGTTTGGGAGTCCTTCCTTCGCGTCACCCGTTTTTTAAAACTAAAAGAAGTATAACAATTTAGCCTCGAAATCCACCTTCTGTAATGCCTTTTAAAGGCTTGGAAATATATCAGATGAGCAAATCTCCATGGTGTTATTAGTACTATAAACAGGTTATAGAAAAAAGAGAATTTTCTACAGTTTCCACAGGATAAAATTTAAACGTTTCGGTTTTTCTAATAAACAGATATTTTTCAGTCGGGAAGAAAATGCGCAAATTAATTAGGGAAATAAAAAAAATAGTTCATTTTACGACTGTCAAACATTTGACGTCGTAACAATGAACGCATGCTTTTTGCGACTTACCCAGCAATGTATGTCGCAAAAGCATTATTGTGCGACTATATACAGCATTTGAGGCTAGCTTCTCCACTCATAGATCCGTTCATCATCTACCTGTCAAAAATTAGCTTCATAATTAAAAGTAACAGACTCTCTTAGTCTCAAAACAACTTCGGCACCGATCCAGGAATCAAAAATCGTTTATTTGATGAAGCATTAAGATAATCTCTTAGTTAATTTTGGAAGAGAAGTACTTCTTTCCTACTTGCTACTCGGTCGGGCCTTTTAAAAAAGTTTCAATGCCAACAACCTTGAGATTAATACACTTTCTTCTGCAATCGGCCGAGTCATACCATGGATGGGGTTTCGGGTTTTTTCTTATACTCTATTTAGCGCATTAATATGTTCTAAACAATTACTTTTGAGGCTAACTATATAAGCTATAGATCGTATATTTAGTAGATAGAGCGTTATATAGGTCTAAGTTATTAATTCTAAGGCTAATTTCTGTATATTTGGTATATGAATTATCCACAAAGGGATCATGTGCTCATGATTTGGAGCATCTTAACAGTCCATTTATTGAATTTCAAAGCTAGGAACTTACTAAATATATGATATAGTTTGATTATCTAGTTTAGGGCTTTATTAGGCTCTATATTTTTAACTTTGTGGCTAACTTTTGTGACAGTAGAGGGTATAGTTATAGTTTAGAGCATAATAACAATCCAAACTATTAATTTTATGCACAACTTTTGTGTTCATTCGAACAATTTATAGAGTAGAATGGAGCATATTGATAGTCTATAATATAATTTTAGCCTCATATTTCCTACTCTCTTTCGCGAATTGATATTATTTAGAGTTGAATATCGTGAAAAATCAGACTTGAATATCGTGAAAACTATCCACATTTTAACTATGGGTTTATACTATAGGCTATTGTGTGTATCAAACTATATCATCTTTTGTTATGTCCACACTTCCCTCTTCCCCGCCACACGAACCATTTTCTTTGCCATTTGGGAAATAAAGTCTTATGGAATTTAATTTTTGAAAATTTCTAAATTGTAGATTTGCGGCCTACTTATTAACCCCATCTGGTGGAAATGATAAGCAAAATGAGCATAAATAAAAATGTGACTATATACTCCCGCGTTGTATTCGTAAACATTCTACCTAACAAATATTGTTGTGCAATTCCTGTAAGGGAATAATAGATACTGCTAATAAAAAGTGCGGCGATTGCCAACCCTGAAGATTTAAATACCGGCCAAAAAGACAAAACTCCTACTATCTCCCCTATTGTCATACCAATAATACTACTGTATATAAATAGAGGTCTTGTTAATTTGGCTTCAAGTTTCACTGACCATAATGATTGGAGAGCCAGAATAAATGTAAGAGGAATTATAATAGCCATATTCAACCAAAAAGGTCCGCGCAATGAATAAACTACGATCGTTGAAAAAAACATGACAACTAGAGTAATCAGCAATCCTACCGTCTGAGCCACTCTCAGAAGCTGTATTGATCTTTCCGCTGCTACATTATATATATTTTCTGCTCGAACGATTGCATATGTACCAATAGCAAATATAATCGATGTAATAAGCCTACTTATCCAACGACCCGGCAAAAGAAAGTAAAATAACGAAACTGAAGCAGTGAATATTACAGGAAGAATAAAAAGCAGTAACCACTCTATCCCAACAATATCTTCTTTCAGAGACCAAGCTGATAACAAATAAGATAAAATAGACAATACAATAACCATGATAAAACGATAGTCTTGCCAGATAAGTTGTGCTACAAGAAGTCCGGCGGTTAGGGTAACTGTCTGAATGACGAAACGCTGTTGTTTGTCTAAAAAATGAAATCTGTGAATTTTAAGTATTTTGGCGAAATTCTTCATGCAGAAAAATTTATGAATAGGTTACTGATGAACTCCAGATGAAGTTAATAATTCATCTGGCATATCGAAGTTTGCATAGACTTTTTGTACATCATCGATTTCTTCTAAAGTAGTAAGTAAATTCAGCATTTGACGGGCAATGCGTACATCGGTAATCGGTATGGTTGTATTGGGCTTATAAAATAATTCAAACGAGGAAATAGGAATACCTTTTTTCTCCAAAACCTCTTTGATCCTATGAAGGTCGTCGTGATTCGTATATATATCAATCATATCTCCCGCATCTTCCAGATCAATTGCTCCAACTTCTATTGCTTCTTCCATCATCTCATCAAAAGGTTTACTTAACTTAGGTACTGTAATCAAACCTACTAAAGAAAAAAAGTGCGATACGCTTCCTGAAGTGGCCAGCCTTCCTCCTCCACGTTCCAAAATGTTCTTTAATTCCGCTACTGTCCTTTGCTTATTATTACTCGCAGTTTCAATCATAATGCCTACACCTGCCGGACCAAATCCTTCATAAAGAGATTCTTCAAGGTTATCCTCTGCGCTATCGCCCTTGCCTCTTTCTATTGCCCGCTCTATTTTTTCTTTGGGCATGTTTGAATTCCTGGCTTTTTCAATTGCAAGTCTTAACTTAATATTTCCCTGTGGA
>JACPZE010000029.1 GCA_016195685.1 Candidatus Gottesmanbacteria bacterium | reverse complement strand
GGCCAGAGCAACGATTTTGCCGGGGGAAGTTAGACTGACGAATAATGTCCCGTCGGAAGCAAATTCTAAATCCCTGGCGCCATTTAATTTTTTCGCGAAAATGCCGATTGAGAATCCGGTAGGGAGTGAAAAAGGAAGACTACTTTTCTCCCCTATTTTTGCTGGAATTTCTAAATCTTTGGGAGGAAGCACAATCGGTATGACATCGCCGACTTTTTTGTTAAAAAGGAAGTATGCTCCGGCAAGGAAAATAAGCAAACTGGCCAAAATTATAAGTCCTTTTTTCATCTCCACCAGTATATCATGTATAATTTCTCTGCATGAAAATACGGCAAGTAGTATTACTGATTCTTATAATAATCATACTGATTATTCCTACACTAATAAAAAAACAAAATAATCCCAAAGTAGAAGGAATTGCAGTCACACCTGCGGAAACAATTCCTTCACCGACTCTTGATATTATCGTCATTACAGAAACTCCGATTCCTACTCCGACAAAAAGACCTTCGCCGACTCCGACTATTACTCCGACCCCTATTCCTGTAGGTGCTATGGAAGATTGGTTTAATAAATACGCCAGTAAGGAAAGTATCGACCGCGAGAAACTAAAAAGGATTGCTGTTTGTGAATCCGGATTAAACCCAAATGCAAGATTTCTAGATTATGGTGGGTTATTCCAATTTTCCACAAGTTCCTGGATTTCAACAAGAACAAATATGAATCTACCTACAGATCCCGCACTTAGATTTAATCCTGAAGAAGCCATAAAAACTGCGGCTTTTAAGGTCGCCACAGAAGGCATCCATGCCTGGCCGAATTGTAATAAGTGAAATGAGTATAATTAAGATATGATTGACTTAAGAGCCGAAACACCGATACCTCCATTTACTTCCTTTGATTATCTTGGTATAGCCGACAGATTTTCCCCCAAAAATAAAATTGGGGAAGTAAGCTTTACGGACCTAATCCATCTTCCGGGCGTATCCGATACAGATAACCCAGCGAAAAAGTTTTACTTATGTGCAATAACTAATCCATTCCAAAATACAGTAGGAGAAACTGGTAAAAACTATTCTCTTTTTATGTTTGCCGAAAAAGAAAATGAAATCGAACCAATCGGACATATAGATTTTTTGACCAAAGATAAAAACCCCAGTGAAGCTGATTTTTGGGATATTGGTAATTTACCTCTAGAATTAACCCGATCAATAGATCTATTACCTCCTTATATACAAAAAGCCGTAGCTCTTTTTTGTCCGGAAAATAAGAAAGGGCTAGGGATGGAGGTAATAAGTGATTACAGGCACAAAGTTTTCGGGCGGGATTTATGGTTATTTGGCTTAGGGTATATGGAAGAACAGAAAGCAAAATGGGTTCGGATTGCAGCTGATTCTTCCTCCCATTTATCAGGTACTGGAAGATCATTCTATGAAAAGTGGGGAGCTAGAAGTTTCACTATTCAAAGAAAAGATGTTTATGGAAAACCGGGTCATGTTGTGGAAAAAGTTGCACTTACTCATTTACCATATGATTACGAAGCAATCGTTGCCACTACACTCGGAATCGATTTACTTCGAAGTGAATCAAATTCGGGAAATAAGATATAAATAAAATGGAAATAATTGTGTATAATTCGCTTGACCAACCGGGGGTGAAGAAATTTGTACTTGGGGTACTTAGGGAATTTGGATTTAATTATGATAAGAAATTAGACTACGACCTGGAAGATCCAGAGAAATATTATCCTGATACCGGCGGAATTTTTTATGTTATTAAAAAGGAAAACAAAATCATCGGAACGATCGCGATAAAAATAAAGGACAAGGAATCGCGGAGCTAAAAAGATTTTATATCGACAAAAATTACAGGGGTAAAGGATACGGATCGCAATTAGTAGATAAGGCTATAGAATTTTGTAGGAATAATAAATTTCATAAAATAATTCTGGATACTTGGAGCAATTTTTCCATTGCTTCGAAAATGTATAAAAAGCGGGGATTTAAATTGATCAAAGAAGATAAAATCACAGATTGCCGGTGCAATATCTTCATGGAGAAATTGCTTTAAAAGACAAAATCTAGTATTTTTCCGGCAATTTCTTTCTTGGGAGCTTTCTTAATCTTTTCTACAAATCCTTTCGTAGAAATTATATAAACTTCGTTGGTATCTACCGCAAAACCTACTCCTTCTTTCCCTACGTCATTTACAATAATGAAATCTGACTTACTTTCTCTAAGCTTTTTCATCCCGGTATCAATTAATTCCTTCTCTGATAATTTATAGACTGCTTTAAATCCGATCAGTTTTATCTTCGGATTCCAAGATTTTATTTTATGCAAAATTTTTGGAACACTTTTCAGTTTCAACGTAAAAGATTGTCCGCTATCTAACTTCTTATCCAATTTATTTTCAGGAATAAAATCAGATACAGCTGCTGTGTGGAATATGACATCATAACTTTTCACATATTTTTTGGCTAAATTTTCCAAATCTTTCGCTGTTTCAAAAACCTCTGATTTTATATCGTATCTTGGGATAATTGAATTTTTTGCCCGAAGAATAAGTACTTCCGCTCCCTGTAAAAAACAAGCTTCTGCAATAGCTGATCCCATTTTCCCGGATGCGCGATTGGTGATAGTCCGGACTGCATCAATCGGTTCAGATGTTCCACCAGCTGTAACAATGATTTTCTTCCTCTTCAATTTATCACTATTAGATAGTAACTTTAGAATCTCATCGGCGATTTTAGCCGGTTCGGATAACCTTCCTACTCCTTTATACCCGCAGGCTAATTCCCCACTATCAGGCTCCTTGATAAAGTAACCCATACCTTTCAGCTTCGCCAAATTTTCTTGGACAATTGGGTTTGTCCACATATGGACATTCATAGATGGACACACTAAAACCGGGGCAGTCGTCGCAAGAAGAGTTGTAGTAAGGAAATCATCGGCAATACCTGCTGCAACTTTTGCTATGATGTTGGCAGTAGATGGAGCTATCACAAAAAGAGATGCGGTATCGGCAATTTTTATATGTTCCACTTCCCTCTTTTTTAAAACTTCCTGATAATCAAAATCATTTGTGATAAGGTCTGTATAAACTTTTTTCCCGCTCGCTTTCTCAAACATCTCTTTTCCAAACATCGTAACGGCAGTTGCCGTCATGATAATTTCTACCTTTATATTTTGGGTTTTTAAAATTTTGATCAGGTCGACAATTTTGTAAGCAGCTATTCCTGATGTAATTCCGATAACGACTTTATGTTTCATAATATTTATCGATTATTCGCGGGGAGGAAAATTTTTTGAAGAGTTTGCGCCGAAGGGGTAGCGAAGCGAATCGCAGACTCAAAAAAATTTTCCGACCTCAGCGAATCCAAATTAGCTTGAGGCAGAAGTATAACGTCTTAGCGAAAATCTCCAGAGAATTATACTGAACAAAAAAATAGTTAGAGATAGGGAAAGTGCAAAAATTATACCATTTATATTTAAAAGGCCCATCATTGCTTTGGCCGGATAAGTCATCATCACGCCCACCGGAATCACAAAAGTTACAAAAGACCGTAGGGGCTCACTGTAAATATCTACCGGCAGTTTCCCCATACTGGTAAAATCACGATAGATCATGATTGCGTGATCTATCTCGGTAGTCAGGATCGCCAAAGCCAAAACCATGATATGGAATGACATCGCAATCCATAATGCATTAAAGATCAATAATAAATAAAGGGTGATACTAAAAATTGTAACCCCGGGGACGTGATAAGCGGCTATTCCTACGAAAATGACAAAGGGTAACAAGGTAATCATATCTAATAGGTCTGCACCTCCAAAAAGTGAACGAAATAGACTGTTCACCGGTTTCACCAAAATAAGATCGAAATTTCCGCTCAATACAAGTTGGCGAAACCTATATACTTCCCTAAAGACCATCTGTGTTGCGGAATCTATGAAGTTAAATGTCAGGTAAAAAAGTATCACCTGCCAGAGATTGTATCCGGCAAATATCTGTGTCCGAGATATCAGAATAATCAAAAAAGCCAGATAAAATACGAACCGGACTACTTTTCCAAAAAGAAAAAGTATCGCACCGATCCTGGATACAAAAAAATTCTGGAAAGATGCATCGGTTAATCTCCACCAGACATGAAAATATTTTTTCATTTTATATTCCTTCAGCCGTATAAATTTTCAGTCCTCTCCTCCAACTGTAGCGTAAAATTACAGACATTAATATTATCCAGGAAATCATGATACCCAATCCTCTCAGTAAGAAAAAAGAGTCCATCTGGCCCAGGTAAATTTTCAATGGAAAAAAGATAAGGTAAGTAAAAGGAAGAAACTGGAGGAAAGAATAAATCGGTTTGGGCAAGATATCCAACGGAAAATAAGTCCCGGCAAGAAAAGTGACTAATATAAAAAATATAAATCTCGGCGCCCAGGTATCTCTGGACCAAAATCCAATGATTGACAGCATCATCCCTATCTCAAAAAAAAGTAGCGCCGCCAGGATGAAAGTAACAAAAAATAATCCCAACCAGTAGACAGAAGTCTGCACAAAAATTGGAGGATGAAGTATGATAATGAGAAAAATAATTTCAAAAATAGAAAAAAATGTGTTGACTATTTTATCGGAAATATCACGGGACATCACATAACCAAAATAACTAAAAGGCCTTATGAGAAAATTACTTAAAGTGCCTAAATTTATTTCCTCTGCTACCCGAAAAGTTTGCGTCGATAAAACTATTCCGTTTAGGAATGTAATCAGCAGAATATATGTAAGCATTTGAGACTGCTGGTATCCGAAAACCTGGCTTTTTGTTTTAAAGATCGTCTGCCAAAGGAAAAAGCTTATTAGTATGGATACTATCACTCTGACGCGCCATAAAATAAAATTCAACCGGTAGGCAAAGTATTCCTGCAGCGAATTGGAAACTACCATTACATATTTTTTCATGTTTTCTTCTTGGTAAAAACCATCCGTATGACATTTTCTATTTCCGGTTCTTCAATTGTGAGATCTTCTATGGGAAATTTTTTCAGCAATATTGTCGCGGCTTCTTTGATATTTTTCTTAGAAACTGTAATGGATACTTTGGGATATTCAAAGTAGTTTATCTTGCCTAATTTTGTAAAATCTTTTTTATCTACTTTATCGGATCTTAACTGCGCGGTGATTATTTTAAAATCAGCATACTTTTCTACAAGTCTTTCCAAGCTCCCATCATACATGATCTTTCCGTGGTCTATAATTATTACTCGCTTACATAGTTGTTTCACATCCGCCATATAATGGCTTGTTAAAATAATTGTAGCGTTGAATCTTTTATTATATTCAGCGATAAAATCACGGATTTTTTTCTGCATCACGACATCTAAGCCAATCGTGGGTTCATCTAAAAATAGAACTTTGGGTCTATGGATAAGAGACGCGATAAGCTCCATCTTCATCCTCTGTCCCAAAGATAATTGTCTTACTGGAGTCGATATAATATTTTTCACTTCCAATAGCACCAACAATTCATCCAAGTTTTTTTCAAAATCCTTTTCGGGAATGTCATAAATTTCTTTGTTCAGTCGGAAGGTTTCCAAAGACGGCAAATCCCACCATAACTGGTTTTTCTGACCCATCACTAGACTAATCTGTTTTAAATAATTACTATTGCGCAGAAACGGGTCAAATCCCAACACTTTTACTTCTCCGCCGGAAGGATATAATAGTCCCGATAAACATTTCAGCGTTGTCGTTTTACCTGCACCGTTGGGACCGATAAATCCAACTAATTCTCCCTGCTCTATAGAAAATGAGATGCCATCTACGGCAGATATAATCTCTGTAGGCCGGGAAAATACAGAACGGAAAGTCGCTCCTAAACCAGGTGCTTTTTTGAAAACTTTAAAGTGTTTTTTCAGTTGTGATACGCTTATCGTTTGCATGTGGATAGTATATCATCTAAAACAGAAGAACTCTCTTTTCGAAATTAGAGAGTTCTTCTAATTTTAAAACTTCGATTTTATCTGACGACTTTCTTAAGAGCTTTTCCGGCTGTAAATCCTGGAGTTTTTCTGGCCGGGATGCTGATAGGTGCACCTGTTTGTGGATTTCGACCTTTCCTGGCTGCTCTGTTGCGAACCATAAATGTTCCAAAACCGGTTACAACTACTTTATCACCTTTCTTAAGGGAATCGCTGATTGATCCAAAAACTGCATTGACTGCATCTTTGGCTGCTTTAGCGGTAAGGCTAGCTTTTTTGGCAACGAATGCCACTAAATCTGCTTTTGTCATTTAATATTTTCACCTCCTTCTTTATCCGCCTTTGGCGGAGGGCAAGAGAATTTATTTTGGCAGATTACAATAGTCCGAGGTAAACTCTAGTCAATTTTTATACTGGTGTCAAGCCCCAATTTAAAAATTGTTATAGTTTTATCCTATTGTGATGCAATTTTTTGTAGATGTAATATATCAAAAAAAATACAAGCGCAGAAATTAATGGACAGTCTCTACGACACGTAATTCCCGAATGAGCGTTATTTTTATTTGTCCGGGATATGTTGGGAATTTTTTCTCTATTTCTTTTGCGATTTTATTGGCGGTTATCGTAGCACTTGCATCGTCTAATTTCCCAGGATCCACCAATACCCGCAGTTCCCTTCCTGCTTGTAAGGCAAATACTTTTTCTACTCCTTCAAATGATTTGGCAATATCTTCCAATGTTGTCAAACGTTTTACGTATTCTTCGATATCTTCATATCTTGCCCCAGGTCTTCCACCAGAGATGGCATCTGCGATATAAACGATCACTGCTTCAATGGAGGGAAATGGAATATCTTCATGATGTGCGGCTACACAATCTATAACTGACTGAGGCATGCCATTTTTTTTCAGTAAGTCCACTCCCAATTGGACATGAGAAGCATCTTTGTCGGTGATGACTTTTCCGATATCATGAAGTAAGCATCCTAATTTGACTACGTTTACATCTGCTCCCAATTCCTGTGCTAAAGCGATACCGATTTTAGTTTCTTCAAGTGTATGAACAATCATATTTTGGCCGTAGGAAAAACGGTATTTGAATCGCCCTAATAACGCCACGTTTTCCGCCGGAAGATTATACACTCCAACCTGATGACATAATTTTTCACCCTCGGCAAACATAATTTTTTCTATTTCTTCCTTTGTTTGTTTGACGAGTTCTTCAATTCTTACAGGTTGTACCCTACCATCACGAACAAGCTTTTCCAAAGTTACCCTGGCGATTTCTCGTCTCACCGAATCAAATGATGAAAGCCTTATCACTCCTTCTTCATCCAGATCTACATCAACACCAGTGGCCATCTCAAAAGCTCTTATATTTCTTCCCTCTTTACCTATAATCCTGCCTTTAAATTCTTCATCTGTAATTTTGATAGTAGAAACGGTATATTCTGCTACATAATCCGTAGCCCCATGCCGCATGGCATCTACGATTATCTCTTTTGCTCTTTTTTCTGACTCCTGTTTTACCAAAGCTTCAGCTTCTTTTATTTTTTTGGCAATTTCTTCTTTAAGTTTATCTTCCACCGCCACCATAATGAGGTTTTTCGCTTCATCCCTAGTCATATTTGCGGCTTTTTCTAATTTAGCGATGAGATCTGTCCGCAATTTATCTGCATCTGCAAGTCTTTGCGTAATAAAACCCTCTTTTTTGTATAATTCCTTTTCTTTGGCAGAAAAAGAATTCAGCTTCTGGTCGATAGATTCTTCTTTAGCAATCAAGCGCTGTTCCAAAGATAATGCTTCCGCGCGGACTTTTCTCGTCTCTTCCTCAGCATCTTTTTTTATACGGAATGCTTCATCTTTAGCTTCTAAAATTATCGATCTTGCTTCCTGCTGGGCTTGTGAAATTACTGCTTTATCTGATACAGGTTGTTGCATTGGCGCAGCAACCGTAGTTTTCACTTCTCCAACGACTGGCTCTTTCTTATCTAGTGATTTCTCTATTTTCTCCAACCTGTCTAAAATAGTTTTAAGTACCGGTAACATAAAATCCTCCTTCGTCCGCCGCAGCTTCATGCGAAGGCGGACTATACTAATAACAGATCAATAAAGTGAAATTAAGGAATAAAGAGAAACACGATTTTTATCGTGTATCAGGATGAAGTTCGTACGTGGATATATTTTGTCCGATTGGTAATTTATTAAACTTCATGTAGTTTCTCTCTAAACCTTTATATTACTATCATGATCCTATATATATTTTATGCTTTTTGTACATAAGAGTCAATCACTTTATGAATCGTATCCCAGTCAAACCCGTGTCTCAGAAGTAAATCTCGGATTTTCATAATCATCTTTTCGCGAGATAATTTTTTAAATAAAATTATTTTTTTGTTTATAACTTTTGTTGCCAAATCGTATTCGCTGACCTTTTCTTCTTTATCGCCTTTTAATGCTTCACTGATCGTTTCCTTATCAATTCCTTTATTCAATAGTTCCAATTTTATTGCCAGCAAGCCCTTTGGTTTAAAAGAATGTCTTTGATCGATCCACCACCGTGCAAATTCTAAATCATCAATGAATTTTTGCTTTTTAAGATAGTCTATAACTTTGTCGGATAAATTTTGAGGGAATTTCTTTTTGGCACAGTATTCGCGTAGTTTTGCGGAAATTTCATTGGTGCTTCGGGGTCGAAACGAAAGAAGTTTTAAAGAATAATCTCTAAGCCTTTGATAATTATCTTCTTCCATGCATTATAAAATATTTGGATAAAATAGACATCTTTATAGCGTACACGTCTGAAGTTTTTTTTGGATCTCATAAATTTAGTCTTCCTCTTTCCCTACTACCTTCTCTTTCATATCTCCGGCTTTATATGATTTCCAAATTGCTTCAAGAATTTCTTTTGCGACTTTGGGATTTTCAGAAAGGTATATCCTCACTGCTTCTTTACCCTGTCCCAGCATTTTTTCTCCAAGTCTGATAAAAGCACCTGACTTCGTCAAAACTTCTAACTCTAGTCCTACATCTATGATTTCACCTTCGCGGGAAATACCATTGGCTAAAATATCAAATTCGGCAATACGGAAAGGCGGAGCGATCTTATTTTTTACTATCCTAACTCTGTGTCTACTACCGACTACTTTATCTCCGTCTTTGAGAGTCTCAATCTTCCTCGTATCCATACGGACTGAGGCATAAAATTTCAGAGCCAATCCTCCGGGAGTAGTCTCTGGATTACCAAACATTACGCCAATCTTTTGCCGAAGTTGATTGGTAAAAATAGTCACTGTTTTTGATTTGGAGATTGCTCCGGTAAGTTTACGTAGAGCCTGTGACATAAGCCTTGCTTGTACACCCATCATAGAATCCCCCATTTCTCCCTCAATTTCAGCTCTGGGTACGAGAGCGGCAACAGAATCAATTACTATGACATCCACCCCCCCTGATCTGATGAGGGTTTCCGCAATCTCAAGCGCTTGCTCCCCTGTATCCGGTTGAGAGACTAAAAGGTCATCGAGTTTCACACCTAATTTTTCCGCCCAGACAGGATCCAATGCATGTTCCGCATCTATAAAAGCTGCCGTACCACCCTCTTTTTGAACTTCAGCAATAATTGATAATGTCACTGTAGTTTTCCCGGATGCTTCTGGTCCGAATATCTCAATAATTCTCCCACGCGGCACGCCTCCTGCACCCAATGCAAGATCCAAAGCTAAAGAACCTGTAGGAACAACTTCTATACTCAGTTTACTAGCACTTTGATCACCTAGCCTCATAATAGATCCGCGGCCATACTGTTTCTCTATCTGTTCCATGGCTACATTCACAGCTTGAAGTTTGGGATTGGTAGTTGCCATAAATATCCTCTCTGGACAGGAAATTGTTATCATTTTTACACGGCCTATGCTAAAATACAATAGTTGTAAAAGGTAACAAAGTCGCTCAAAACGGCTAAATCCTAACTACGGGGCGTAGCTCAGTTGGTAGAGCACACGGCTGGGGGTCGTGTGGTCGCACGTTCAAATCGTGTCGCCCCGACTGAAATCTCAAGTATCCAAAATTTATTCTGTCTGCCAATGCCAAGAATAATTAGGGTTTTATTTCTGGTAGTGTTTGTATTTTTCGTAATTTCTCTCTCCACTACTTATGCAGCTTCACGGATTGAAAATTTTTGGGCGAGGCCACCTATTCATGTGTATAAAAGTGCACGGACTATACCATCCGGATTAACACCAACCCAAATCAAGAATATCTATAATCTACCGGAAAATGGAGGTCGTGGAACCATAGCTATAATTGCTGCTTACGATAATCCCACTATCGAAAAGGATCTAAATATTTTTAGCAAGCAATTTGGTATAGCTGCCTGCACAACTGCTAATAGTTGTTTTGAAAAACACAAAATGGATAGTAATATTGCGAAAAATAATGGGTGGGCGCTTGAGACTTCACTTGATGTCGAGTGGTCACATGCGATAGCACCACAAGCGAAAATACTCCTAGTTGAAGCTAAAAGCAGTAGCGGCCTGCATCTACTTCAAGCTGTGGATTATGCTAGAGAAAGAAAAGATGTAGTAGCTATATCTATGAGTTGGGGCGGGCGGGAATTTCCGACAGAAGTGGAACTAGATAATCATTTTACAAGTAACTATGGCATCACTTTTTTTGCCTCCTCAGGAGATAATGGCGCGGGAGTCAGTTGGCCTGCAGCATCTGCAAATGTAGTAGGCGTTGGGGGAACCACCCTAAATTTTAAAACTGATGGTAATTTTTCATCAGAAAAGGCATGGACCGGAAGTGGAGGGGGAGTTAGCAAATATGAAACTCAACCTTCCTATCAAACCTCATATGATATCCCCAAAGCTTATGGTAAAAGAGCTGTCCCCGATGTCTCTTATGATGCGGATCCAGCCTCTGGATTTCCGGTTTATAAAACTGTCAGCAGCCGGACACAAAATGGTTGGTATACAGTAGGCGGTACTAGCGCCGGCCCACCCCAATGGGCAGCTATTAAAGCCCTTGGACTTTCTGCCTCAAATGAGAAATTTTATGCTGATAAAGCTTCGAGTAGTCATGCACAATTTTTCCGAGATATCGTAAGTGGTGCTAATGGCACATGTACATATTATTGTGAGTCCAGAAAACGATACGATTACGTAACGGGGTTAGGAAGTCCGTTAACAGTTAAATTTTAATGATTAACCATGAAAATTCAATATTCGTTATAATTAGCGTGTGACTAATATCTTTTTACTGCAACTTCTTCTTGCTTTTATAGTTGGTGCCTTGTGGATTACTACCGCTACAATAATTGCCGAAAAATTCGGTTCTAAAGTTGGTGGTATTATTGCTGGAATGCCATCAACAATAGTTATAGCTTTATTCTTTATTGGATCGACTCAATCAGTAGAAACTGCCACCAAAACGACAACTATCATTCCAGCCATTATGGGATTAGATTCATTATTTATCGCAATCTATATACTATTATTGCGTCATAAATTATTTATATCCTTGGGAATTTCATTATTTGTATGGTTTATAAGTTCGTTTATTCTAGTTCTATTAAAATTTGATAACTATACAATTTCGCTTTTGTTTTTTATATTTTTTGTTTTGGTTTCGTATCTTCTAGTAGAGAAAATCGTGAAAGTTAAATCTCAAGGAAAAAGACAATTAAATTTCACCACTTCGCAAATAATTTTCCGAATTTTATTAAGCGGGGGTATAATTTTGCTATCTGTCTTCATGGCAAAAGTGGGGGGCTATATTCTAGGCGGAGTTTTTGCATCATTCCCTGCTATTATGCTTTCAACAATGATCATTACTTATCTTAACCACGGTAGAGATTTTTCTGCCGCTGTTATGAAAGTTATGATGGTAAGTGGTAGCGTAAATGTTACGATTTATTCAATCGGGGTACATTTCCTATATCCTGCCTTTGGAATTATCACCGGTACTTTTATCTCTTTTGCTATATCCTTTATAACTGTCACAATAACCTCTATTTTCGTAAACAAAAAAATGTCGTGACAAAAAATTATCTCTTCGGGGATTGTTTTCTTGCTCTGGCCTTTTGGGCAAAACCTGCTTTGCGTCTTTCTTTCATTCTTGAATCTCTTGTCAGAAAACCGCTCTTTTTTAAAATCACCCTAAATTTATCTTTATCCACTTTCTCCAAAGCTCTGGATACTGCATGTACAAAAGCACCTACTTGTCCGTTTGGTCCGCCTCCTACTGTGACGGCAGTTACTGCAAAACGGCCAACGGTATTGGTAACCCGAAAAGGCTCGCTGTAAATTTTCTTAAATACTTCTCCAGCAAAATATTTCTCTATCGGTCGCTTATTGACAAGGATATCTCCCTTCTTTACATTATACCCGCCCATCGCCAATTCGCCTTCGGAAATCACATAAAGACGTACATTGGCGGTGGCTTCTTTCCTTCGGCCTACCGCTTCGTAGTAAGTATGTTTCTTTGTTTCTTTCTTTAGCGTAACTTTTTCTACTTTTTTTTCTGTTTCTTGTTTTTTAGTTTTTGGCATATTTAAATATGGTTTTTAGTGGAGGACTGGTTAACAATTATCAACTAGATTGATTTAGTTTTTCTTTATAAGGATGTTCTTCGTCAGTGAAAGCAAATAGTCTTTTGAGCATCGAGGCCCGCAGTTTATTTTGCGGAAGCATTCCCGACACTGCTTCGACTATAATCCTGATAGGATCTTCTTTTTGCACCTGATCAAACGATTTGGCTTTTAATCCTCCCGGAAAGCCTGAATATCTCATGTACATTTTCTGTTCTCCTTTTTTACCTGTTACTTTTACTTTTGATGAATTCACGACAACTACGTAATCTCCGCAATCAAGATAAGATACAAAGTAGGGTTTGCTTTTTCCTATCAAAAGTTGGGAAATACTGCTTGCTACTCTACCAAGTATTTTCCCTTGCACGTCTACCAAGTGCCATTTTCTTTTTATATCCTTAAGTTTTGTAGATGTAGTCATTTGCACATTCATTCCTTTCTCTCCCTCAGTGTAAACATAATTTATTTTCGTCCTTTGGTCGACGTTTTTGTCTTTTTTTGCACCTTTTTTTCTATTTTCTTTAATTCAGATTTTGATGCTTCTGCTTTTACAGGTTTTACCTCTGTCTTTTTTTCTTCTGGGACACTCCACTCCAAAACTACTTCTTCTGCATCATCACCCGACCTTTTCCCGATTCTTCTTAAACGAAGATATCCCCCTGATATCTTGGCAAATCTGGGGGCAATCTCTTTTGTAAGCTTATTTATGACGTCTTTCTTTGTCAGAAATGCAGAAACTTGCCTAATCGCATTATCAGAACCGTCTTTAGCTTTTGTCACCAACTTATCTGCCAAACGTTGTATGGCTTTTGCTTTAGCTATTGAAGTCTTGATTTTACCATAAGATATTAGAGCCCATATAAGGCTTCTAAATAATGCTTTTCTTTCTTTGACATCGCGATTTAATTTCTTACCAAATACTTGGTGTCGCATAATATTTTATACAGTTAAGGCAATACCCTTTTCTCTTAAAACTTCTTCAATTGTGGTGATGGATTTTGCACCCAAGTTTTTTATTTTATAGAGCTCTTTTTTGGGTGTACCTAGCAATTGTCCTACCGTATCTACTCCTCCGTTGTGTAGAGCGTTTACTATTCTAGTAGGTAGATCTAGCTCTTCCAATGTCATTTTGAGAATTTCCTCAGAAAGTGTAGGTGTAAGCGCTACTCCTTCTGTAGGTTTTGCCTTCGGTTCGTAAATCTGCAGGAAATAGGATACCAAAATTTTCGATGTAGTTTTAAGCGCATCAAGAGGAGAAATACTACCGTCTCCCCACACTTCCAATATAAGCTTATCCAGATTTGTCATCCTTCCCACACGAGTAGCTTCTACTTTATAATTCACACGTGATATGGGAGAAAAAAGAGCATCAACAATGATCGAACCTAACTCTTTTTTACCTTCGAATTCTTCTGCCGTGACATATCCGTATCCTCCCTCAACTGTAACCTCCATAGAAATTTTTGCTTTATTGTTAGTTAATTCTCCAAGGTAAATATCTTTATTAATTACCTCTGCTTCACCTTCCAAATCTCCAGCGACCAATTTTTTGGGACCTTTGGCATTTAATCTCATAATCACTGGCTTATCCCCATCCAGAGTAAATCTGATCTTTTTGATATTTAAAATAAGCTGGACTATATCTTCTTTCAAACCAGGTAATGTAGAAAATTGATGCTTCACTCCATCAATTTTTACTTGAGTAACTGCAACACCTTTTAAGGATGTAAGCAGAACTCTTCTTAGACTATTTCCCAGAGTATGACCATAACCAAAATCCAAAGGTTCTATAATAAATTTGCCATAATCTGGCTTGTCAGTTTCGGCTTTGACTGTAAAATTAGGTTCGATCATAAATTTATACCTCCTTAAAATAATTAATTAACGTGAATAAAACTCAATAATAAGCTGCTCTGCTATATCGTCAAGAATATCTTCTCTTTTTGGGAGACGCAATATTTTACCTACCGGCCCTTGTCTTTTGAGCCAATCTGGCAGTGGTAAGTCTTTATCTTCCATTAATTTTTTCAATAGAGGTGTCTCTAAAAGTTTTTGTTTCGGAGACACAACCATGCCTTCACTTGTTTGAAACGAGGGGATATTTACTCTCTTCCCGTCTACTTGGATATGTCCATGACTTACAAATTGTCGCGCCGAAGCTCTAGTTGGTGCCATACCCAATCTA
The DNA here is from genome assembly GCA_016195685.1 of Candidatus Gottesmanbacteria bacterium. Taxonomy (GTDB): domain Bacteria; phylum Patescibacteriota; class Microgenomatia; order 2-02-FULL-39-11; family 2-02-FULL-39-11; genus JACPZE01. Next base: position 40,123 of record JACPZE010000029.1, on the reverse strand, counting down.
TAAACTACATTATCAAGTCTCCTCTCAAGCAAAGTCAGAAATACTTCTCCTGTGTTAGCAGGATTCCGACTCGCCTTTTCAAAATAGTTTCTGAATTGTTTTTCTAAAAGTCCATAAATCCTTTTAACTTTTTGTTTTTCCCGCAACTGTTTTCCGTAGTCAGAAATTTTTCTGGTCCCTTTTTGTCCATGCTGTCCCGGAGGAATTTTCATCCTTCGAAGGAGCGAAGAATGAGCTGACATACCAGTTGTTTTTAAACCTAAATCAGCTCCTTCTCTTCGTGCTAGTCTGTTTTTGGGTCCAGTGTATCTTGCCATATTTTATACCCTTCTTTTCTTTTTTGGCCTTACGCCATTATGTGGCATAGGAGTAATATCTGCTATCATAGTTACGGAAAGTCCGGCACTTTTTAGAGCTCTTAGTGCTGCGTCTCTACCGGCACCTGGTCCCTTCATGTAAACTTCTACACTTCGAAGTCCGGTTGCGGCGATGACTTTTTTCATCACTTGATCAACGGCAGTGGTAGCAGCGAAAGGTGTAGATTTTCTTGTACCTTTAAACCCTACGTTACCGGCAGATCCCCACCCTAATGTGTTTCCTTTTTCATCGGTCACCGTGATTAAGGTATTGTTAAATGTCGCGGCTATATAGATGCGGCCTCTTTCTACAACTTTTGATTGTTTATTACGCATAATAATTTTAAGCGGCTGCTTTATCGGTTGTTTTTGTCGAATCAAGTTGAGCCCTTACTTCTTTTCTAAGCGCTCCTACAGTCTTTCGTTTACCTCTTTTTGTTCTAGCATTTGAACGAGTCCTTTGTCCGTTTACCGGGAGTCCTTTTATATGACGAAGGCCTCTATAACTACCTATTTCTTTTAATCTTTTTATATTTCCTACAATTTCGGTCTTTAAATCTCCCTCGATTTTAAATTTTTCTTCAATCACTTTTTGTATCTTTCCTACTTCTTCTTCAGACAATTCCTTAATTCTCTTGGAACCGAGAACAGAAGCTTCTCTCAGAATTACTACAGCATTTTTTCTTCCTATTCCATAAATATAGGTTAACGCTATATCTAGTCTTTTATGATCTGGTAAATCTATTCCTGAAATTCTAGCCATATTTTATCCTTGTCTTTGTTTATGTTTCGGATTGTCACAAACTATATAAATTTTCCCACGACGAAGAACGCTTTTACATTTTTGACATCTTGGTTTTACTGATGCATGAACTTTCATAATTACTTCATTCTATAAACTATCCTACCTTTTGTATCATCATATGGAGTTAATTCCAACCTGACCTGATCGCCTGGCATAATCCTTATGTAGTGTATCCGCATCCTGCCGGCTAAATGGCAAAGTATTATCTTACCATTAGGCAGTTTCACGCGAAACATAGTATTTGGTAAAGCCTCTGTAACATGTCCAACAATTTCTGTCGTTCCCTGATGAGCCATAATTTCAATGAGACTCGTCCCGCCAGGCGGGACGTTAGTCGAATTAATTCCGAATCCGCCAGCTGGCGGAGAGGGATTAAGTCAAAACAAAACCTCCGCGGGATGTTATCGCCACGGTTGCTTCAAAAAGTCCAGATATTTTACCATCTTTTGTGGCAATTGTCCATCCGTCATTTCCTTTATAAACCACATCGGCAGAACCTAAATTATAAATCACTTCGGTAGCTAATACCATACCCGGGATAATTTTAAGAGAGCTTTGTCTTTTGCCTTTTGTGAAACCCGGTACTTCTGGATCCTCATGCAGTTTTCTGCCGACGCCATGCCCAACTAGGCTTCTTACTACAGAGTAACCATCCGCTTCAATATTATCCTGAATTGCTTTTGAAATATCATAGATATAATTTCCTGGTTGTGCCTGTTTGATTGCCTCTGTAAATGCTTTCTCTCCTGTGTCTAAAAAATTTGTTTTCTCTTTGTAATCGCTCTGTTTACCATTCGTAACGATCTTTGACCAAGCATGATCGGTATGAAAACCATCAAGGTATATTCCGCAATCTATACCAAGCAGATCCCCCTCCTGTAAAATGTATTCATCCGGTATTCCATGCACTACTACGTCATTCACGCAAGCGCATATTGTCCATTTATATCCTGGTACCATTTGAAAGGAAGGTTTTCCTCCTGCCGAGAAGATCAAATTTTCTGCTGTCTGATCTAAATCTTTTAGACGTACTCCAACCCTAGCATCATCCAATAGTTTCAGCAGTATTTTGTGTAAAATTTCTCCCCCTTTTCGCATTAGCGAAATTTCCTCTGGAGTTTTAAGATCTACCATATTATGCAAGTTTTAATCCTAAAACAATGTCCCTAAATACCTTTTCCACTGTTTGTCCAGCGTTTACCTCTAATATCAAATTTTTTTTCGTATAAAAATCTATAACATCTTTTTCATTTTTGTGATAAACTGCCAATCTTTGTCTTACCCTTTTTGGATCATCGTGAAGAATATTACTACCCCCAAATAATACTCTTTTCCTTTTGGAAAGCCTTTTTACTGATTCTTCATCTGAAAGATTTAGGTATATAAATTTGTCTATTTTAAAACCTGATTTTTCTACGGTCTTATCTAAAAATTCTGCCTGACCTTTTGTTCTGGGAAATCCATCAAGAATAAAACCGTTGACTGCTGAACTTCCTGTTACCTTGTTTGCTATAAGTTGACTTACAACAACATCTGGCAAATATTTACCCTCTTCTAAAACCTTCCTGCAAAGATTTCCAACATCAGTCTTATCATTTGCCGCTGCTTCTCGGACTAAATCTCCGGTTGTATAAATAGGCAATTTGAGTTTTTCTGATAAAAGTTTTGCCTGTGTACCTTTTCCTGACCCTTCCGGTCCGTAAAATACAAGATGCATAGATAGGTTCTTAGTTAATTTGTTAGTTGGTGAATTAGTATTTATATTTTCTAAGTAACTAATTAACTAATTAACTAATTAACTTTTAAGGAATCCTTCGTAATTTCTCATAAGTAATTGTGCTTCGAAGCTTTTTACGGTTTCCAAAACTACAGAAACAACGATCAAAATACTAGTTCCACCGATCGTCAGCGATGCAATACCGGTGACTTGTTTCAGTATTGCCGGAAGAATTGCGACTACTCCCAAAAAAATTGCTCCCGCCAAAGTGATCCGGGTAAGGATGTAATTTAGATAATTTGCTGTTGGGGTACCTGGTCTTATACCTGGAATAAATCCTCCGTATTTTTGTATTTCTCCGGCGATTTTTTGCGGATTAAAAGTAATAGCTGTGTAAAAATAAGTGAATCCTATCACTAAAATAAAGTAAATAATATTATAAAAGACCCCGTTTGTGTTAAAAATAGAAACCATTCCGGAGGCGATATTTGCCAAAACTTTGTTCGGTATAAGCGATACAAACCGCCCAACCAATGATGGAAGCAACACGATAGAAACAGCAAATATGATGGGGATAACTCCTGCCTGGTTTAATCTAAGTGGAAGATACGTAGTCGAACCACCATAAATTTTATTTCCCCTTATTCTTTTTGCATAATGGACTGGTACCTGCCGAACTGCCTCATTGATAAGCACAATTCCTGCTATCACCAAAAAAGCCAAGGCTAAAAATACGATCGCATTTACCAAAAGTTCCCCGGTTACTATAGAAATGGTCTGCGTTGCTACTACTGGAAGTCTTCCCACTATACCCGCAAAAATCAAAAGTGAAATTCCGTTTCCGACGCCAAATTCTGAAATTAGCTCACCTAACCACATCAAGAGTATCGTTCCCGTAGTCATCGTCAGTATCATAGACAGAAGAGTTAATGGCGACTGTATCGCTATAATTCCCTGGCTTTTCAGTAATGCATACATACCCAATGACTGAATTGCAGCCAAAGGTACTGCCAAAAGTCTGGTATATTGGTTTATTTTCTCGCGACCGAATTCTCCTTCCTTGGAAAGTTCCTCCAATTTGGGGAATACCATTGTCAAAAGTTGCAAAATAATAGATGCGTTAATGTATGGATTAAGTCCTGTCGCCATAACAGAAAAATTTACCAGTGTTCCGCCGGAAAAAATATCCAATAGTCCCAAAAATTCACTCTGGGAAAAAAGGTTTTTTAGCTTCAAAAGATTGACACCGGGTATGGGAATATGAGCAAAAATGCGGAAAATCAAAAATATAAGTGCAGTAAAGAGAATTTTTCTTCTTAGCTCTTTTGTCTTAAAGGCGTTGATTATCGGACTTAGAAATTTATTCATTTACTTTTTTCTGTAACACATTTTCCCCCAGCGGCTTCTATTTTTTTCTGTGCCTTTTTAGAACATGGCAATTTTACAATCAATGGAATTTTCAAATCTCCGTTGCTTAAAATTTTCACTCCGGAAAGTAATACTTCTCCTTTGTCAACTATATGATGAGCTATCAAAGTAGCTATATCGACAGTAGAATTTGCAGGTAATAAGTTAAGGTATTTTACATTTACTACTAATGCCCGATTTTTATGTTGTTTATTGCGGTATTTTCCACGGATAAGAGGAAGACGCCTGATCAACGATAATCCGGACGCATTAAAGGTAAGAGACATTTTTCCTCTGGCTTTTTGACCCTTGGTACCTCGTCCGGCGGTCTTACCTCGCCCGCTTCCATGTCCTTGACCTAATCTCTTTTTTCCTCTTGTTGTGGTTTTGGGAAGTTTATTTAGATTTATCATAGTGTTTTGAGTTTACTTAAAGCTGCAAATGTTGCGTATACATTTGAGGCTTTGTTGTCAGTTCCTAATATTTTTGATACGATATCGCGAATTCCTGCAGCTTCAACTACAGCCCTTACCGCACCACCAGCACGGATACCAGTACCTGCCGGAGCTGGCTTCAGGAGTATCTTGGCTGCTCCCATTTTTATCCTAATTTCGTGCGGAATAGTTGTTTTTACCATTGGAACCGTGATCATATGTTTTCTGGCATAAGCAGAGCCTTTCCTCACGGCAGAAGCAACATCTGCTGCTTTGCCCAAACCTACTCCCACCCTACCTTTTTTGTCGCCTACAACTATAAGAACCGAAAAACCAATCTTATTTCCTCCGGTTGTTTTTTTCGATACCCGGTTGACTTGAATTACTTTTTCATTAAATTCATCATTCATAATTAAAATTTTAAGCCTCCTTCCCTTACACCTTCTGCAAGAGATTTAACTCTGCCATGATATTTATAACCGTTACGGTCAAAAACCACAGCTGCAACTTTCGCTTTGACGGCTTTTTTAACCAGCAGTTGACCGACTAATTTTGCCTTTTCAATCTTTTTAATTTTCTCGCCTTTTTTGATGTTGAGTTCTTTTTCACTTGCAGCTACTAGAGTTTTACCGCTTACATCATCTATTATCTGAGCGTATATATAGCGGCTTGACCTAAAAACGCAAAGTCTGGGTCTGTCTTTTGACCCGGCGATTTTTGCCCTGATCCTTATACTTCTTTTAATTCTTCCTTTTGCTTTTGAGTTTTTCATATTTATTTAGCACCGGTAGCTCCTACTGCTTTGGCAGCTTTACCAAGTTTCTTTCTAATAAACTCTTTATCATAACGAATACCCTTACCTTTATAAGGTTCAGGCGGCTTTAACTTCCGAATTATGGCAGATACTTCTCCTACCATGTATTTATCCGCCCCGCTGACTATAATCTTATTTTCAACAACCTTAAAAGTGATTCCCATTGGTGCTTTCATTTTGATAGGATGTGAAAACCCTAAATTCAATTCTAATTCTGTTCCGCTTGTTTGTGCTCTGTATCCTACTCCTACTAATTCCAAAGTTTTATTCCATTGAGTCTTTACTCCTGTTACGGCATTTTGTAATAAACTGCGAAATAAACCCTGAATGTTTCTGGCGGTAACGCCGTTTTTTTCTGCAATTTCTATAGTATTTCCTGAGATTTTCACTTCCATCTCGGATGGTACAGGAAGTTCCATTTTTCCAACAGGTCCCTCCACGTAAATTATCCCCATATTTTGGGAAATTTTTACATCGTTTTCAAATGATATCGGTTTTCTTCCAATTCGTGTCACATTCGCTCCTTTCTGTCGCTCAGTGTAAACATATTTTTACCAAACTTTACAGACTATCTCTCCACCAAGTCCCTTTTTCCTTGCTTCTTTACCTGTCATAAGACCGCTTGATGTGGAAAGAATTGTCATACCTAAGCCGCTTAAAACTCTGGGTATTGTGCCTTTCTTTGCATAGATTCTTCTTGCAATTTTACTTACTCTGACCACATCGGTTAATCTCGGTTCTTTACCTATGTAAACAAGATCTATTGAGATATTTTTTTTCACCTTTCCAACATTTTTTACTTCAACTTTTCCGACATATCCTTCTTTGGATAAAAGGTGCGCAATCTCATTTTTTATATTACTGTGTGTTACAACAACATTTTTTTTCCGGGCCATATACCCATTTTTTATCTGGATCAATAAGTCTGATATTGGATCTGTTAGCATATTTTATTTATTAATTAATAATATAAGTTTCTTATTTACCAAGAAGCTTTTACAACTCCTGGCAATTCTCCTCTATGTGCCATTTCTCTAAAACAAAGTCTACACAGTGCAAATTTTCTCATGTAACCTCTAGCTCTACCACAGAGTTGACAGCGATTTCTTGCTCGAACTTTAAATTTTTGTTTTTTCCTGAATTTAATTATGTCAGATACTTTTGCCATACTTTTATTCCTTTCACTCGCTCAGGACAAATATTAATTTTTAATAACAGACGGTTTACCCTGAGCTTTAGTGAAGGGCATCCCTAATGCCACTAATAATTTACTCGTTTGCTCTTTATTTTTCCCTGTCGTCACAAAAGTTATTTGTAGACCTCTAACCTTGCTTACTTTGCTGTACTCTATTTCTGGAAATACAATCTGCTCAGATAATCCCAAACTGTAATCTCCGAAACCGGCAAAACCAGAACTGGGTACTCCTCGGAAATCGCGAATTCTCGGAAGTACAATTTTCACTAACTTTTCAACAAAATCATACATCCTTTGTCCTCTTAGTGTCACTTTTATCCCAATTGCGTCACCTCTTCTTAGCTTGAAGGCAGAAATATCATGCTTGGCATGAGTAATTACTGGTTTTTGTCCGGCTATCTGGGTAAACTCACTCGTCACTTCTTCGATTACTTTTTTATTCTCCAGCGCTTCACCTAAACTACAGTTTAATACAACCTTCGTAAGTTTCGGAATAGCCATGACATTTTTGATGTTTAATTCTTCTGCTAATTTTTTCTTTATCTCTGTTTGGTATTGTTGAAATAGTTGTGACATAGGATTATAGCGTCGCTTTGCATTTTCGGCAAATGCGTACTTTTTTATCTCCTGTTAATTTGTAACCTATCCTTGTTGGTTTTGCGCATTTAGGACATATAATAGCGACATTCCCAACCGGAACTGGTCTACTAAACTCTACTATTCCTCCCGGGTTTTTCTCATCTCTTTTTTTCAGATGCCTCTTGTATATATTTAATCCCGGCAGGACAATTTTACCCTGCTTATGTAAAATCTTTTCTATTTTGCCTTTTTTACCTTTATCTTTTCCTGTCGTAATAATAACTTCGTCACCTTTTAATAGTTTCATATCAATATACCTCCTGCGCCATAGATACAATTTTGGCAAAACCCAGATCTTTAAGCTCACGGGCAATTGGCCCGAAAATTCTTGTCCCTTTTGGATTTTTATCTTTTTGGTTATCTATAATTACAGCTGCATTATCATCAAATCTTATATAAGACCCGTCTGTTCTTCTTTTTTCTTTTCTGGTTCGCACAAGTACTGCCTTTACCTTTTCACTTGTTTTTACCATTCCCTCCGCATCTGCTTTTTTGACAACGCAATTTATAATGTCTCCTATATAAGCAATTTTACGGTTTCCGTGACCCATTACCTGGATCACTGATAGTCTATGTGCTCCGGTATTATCTGCAACGTCTAAAATAGAACGCAGTTGAATCATATTTTTCCTGTCACTTTAAAATGTTTAGTCTTTGATAATGGTCTCGTTGAGGTAATCTTAACCATATCGCCAACTTTTAATGTCTCATCCTCGTTATGTACTTTAATCCGTGCCGTTCTTCTCATGATTTTCTTGTAAAGAGGGTGGACTCTTTGTCTTGCCACTTCTACTACTATAGTTTTCATCATCTTGGTTGAGACTATTTTTCCAATTATATTTTTCATACTTTTGCTAACTCCTTTTCAGTAAGTTTTGTTGAAATTACTGCAATCATTTTTTTCTTGTTGGTCACTAAAGCAACATTTTTCAACTTTTTAGACTGCAGCTCAATCATTATTTTAGCCAAGTCTTCTTTTTGGCTAGAAAGCATTTTGTTTAATTCTGCTTCTGTTTTCGCATTTAATTCTTTAATTTGACTCTTTTTCATATTATTTTTTAACTAACCGTTATAAATATATTTATCTTTTTACAAATTTAGCCTGAATAGGTAATTTGCTGGCAGCCGACTCCAAGGCTTCACGGGCCAATGATTCTTCTAAACCTCCCATTTCAAAAAGAATTCTGCCGGGTTTTATCACTGCTACATAATCTACTACATCCCCTTTTCCTCCACCCATTCTGACTTCCGGAGGTTTATCTGATACCGGTTTATCAGGAAATATTCGAATCCAAACACGACCTCCTTTGGCCGTAAAACGAGTCATCACTTTTCTCGCAGATTCTATCTGACGGGAAGAAACCCAACCTGACTCAAAAGCCTTCAGCCCATATTCTCCGAAATTGACCTGCGTTCCGCGACTGGCAACTCCACCCATGGTGCCTCTAAATTGTTTTCTGTATTTTGCTCTTTTTGGTACTAACATAATTAAAGTTACTTAGTTACTTTGTTATTTGTTACTTAGAAAAATTATTAATATCTACTAAGTAACCAAGTAACTAATTAACAAACTAACTCTTACGACATATCCATACTTTTACACCCACATATCCTGATTTAGTCAATGATGGCACAGCCGTAAAATCAACATCTTCACGGATAGTTGATAGTGGTATTGTCCCAATTTTGTAAGTTTCCCTACGTGAAATTTCAGCTCCATTTATCCTTCCGGAAAGAATAATTTTTACGCCTTTTGCTCCAGCTGTCATCACTTTTTCAAGAGCAAAATGGACTACTCTTTTATGAGGAAGTCTTTTTGCTATTTGCTCCGCAATTTGATTGGCCAAAAAGTATGAATTCAGATATGGATCTTTCACCGGTTCTACTTTCACATCTAACTTAAAAGCAGCTTGTTTACCCAATTGTTTAAAGGTTTTTCTATGTTTTAAGATAACTTGTTGAGTGAACTTTTTGATTTCCTCCATACCCTGACCCCCACGTCCGATAACCATACCAGGTCTCACCACATGTAAAGTAATATTAATTTTATTTATCGAACGCTCAATCTCAACTTTTGCTACTCCCGCAGGCTGTAATTTCTGAAGAAGTAATCGCCTAATCCTGGCATCTTCAATCACAAATTGATTGTATTGTTGACCACCCGCAAACCAGCGGGAATCCCAAGTATATAATGGACCGAGCCTAAAACCTTTTGGATGTATTTTCTTACCCATAATTAAATGTTCTCCTTTTTAGGTTCTTCTAATTTTTTTACTACCTTAGCTTCTTTTTGAGTTAACACTACTGTGATATGTGACATCCTTTTTTTTATCGAATGGGCCATACCTCTGGAAACCGGTTGAAACCTCTTCATCGCTGGCCCTTTCAAAATAGAGACTGATTTGATTGTTAAGGTTGCTACATCAAGTTTCAGATTATTTTGGGCGTCAGCTTGTGCAGATTTTATAGCTTGTAACAGTAATCTTGTACCCTTACCGCTACCCAAAAGCAACTTTTCTACTGCATCAGCAGGATTTAAACCCACGACAATTCTCGCTAAAGCTTTCATTTTTTTAGGCGAGATGTGCAAATATTTTATTTGTGCAATAATTTCCACGTTCACTCCTTTAATTCGTTCAGTGTAAACATAATATTATGTCTTTTCCAAAATTCTCTTAGTCACTTGACCATGACCTCGGAATGTTCTTGTTTGAGAGAATTCTCCAAGTCTATGTCCTACCATACCTTCGCTTACAAATACCTCGATAAAATTCTTACCGTTGTAAACTGCAAATTTGTGACCGACAAAATCTGGCGGAATCTGGCAAGCTCTTGACCATGTTTTTATCGGCGTATTTTGACCGGAATTTTTTTGGATTATAACTTTTTTCAGTAATCTTTTATCTATATATGGTCCTTTTTTACTAGATCTAGACATTTTTATTTTCTCCTTTGTACTATATAACGATTACTATATTTATTCTTCTTGCGTGTCTTTAAACCTCTTGCCGGTTTACCCCAAGGAGTTTTTGCTTGTTTTAATCCTTCACCGCTTCTACCTTCTCCTCCACCGTGAGGATGAGAACGCGGGTTCTGGGCTGTTCCTCGGACTTTTGGCCTAATCCCCATATGTCTTGATCTACCGGCTTTACCCAAATTTTTATTCTTCCAATCTAGATTAGAGATCTGACCGATAGTAGCATGACAACCTACATCAATTTTCCTGACTTCTCCTGATGGCAATTTTACTTGGGCGAATTTACCTTCTTTCGACAACACTACAGCCATCGTACCTGCCCCACGCACTATTTGAGCTCCTCGACCCTTGGATAACTCCAGATTATGGATTGGCGTGCCCAACGGAACCTGGCTAAGCGGTAAACTATTTCCCACTTTCACTTCAACATTTTCTCCAGAAGAAACACTGTCACCAATATTAAGTCCTACTGGTCTTAAAATATATCTTTTTTCTCCATCAGCATAATGTATAAGCGAGATATCAACATTTCTGTTCGGATCATATTCAAATGTAATTACACGACCAACAATATCATATTTATTTCTTTTGAAATCAATAGCTCTATAGTAACGTTTTTCTCTACCGCCTTGATGCCTACTTGTTACATGACCAATATTATTCCTACCTGAATTCTTCGGTAGTATTGCCATCAACGTTTTTTCCGGGTGGAAATAAGTTGATGTATTCATTTTTTCTCTCCTACTTCAAATAAATCGATTTTCTCGTCTTTTGCTAACCTCACCCAAACTTTTTTCCTGTCAGGTTGATATACAGGGGTTCTTTTTTTACCGACTAATCTTTTTTTACCTTTGAAATTTGCGCTGGTGATTTTTTTTACGTGCACTTTAAAAAGGTTTTCTATTTTTTCTTTGATCTGGTGTTTATTGGCGTTTTTATCCACTTCAAATGTAAAAACTCCAAGTCTAGCATCAATCAAAGATCTTTCTGTAATGATAGGTTTTCTAATAATGTTTGCGATAATCATATTTATTTTTTAGCTTTCAGTTTTTTTGTTGGCTTGATTTCTTTTTTGGCTGATCTGTTTTTAGTTGAGGCTGATTTTTTTACTACTTTTTCTTTTTTGGTTGAAATACCGGAAAGAAGTTTTTGTTTATTCTGGGAAAGAAAATGACTCGCTAATACAGGTACCGCCTCTTCCATAAGTAGTAAATTCCTATGAGAAATGACTTTCAAAGTATTTAATAATTTTACGTTTTCAATAGTTAAGTTATCTATATTCCTGCCAGAGAGAATTATGTTTTTTAGATTTTCTGACGTGATCAGAAGAATATTTTCTTTTTTCTTTGTTTCCTCATTAAACTTTAAATTATTTAAAGTTTCATTCATTATTTTAGTTTTCAATGCGATTTTTTCAAAACCTCTGACAACTTTAAGCGATCCGTTGTGCAATTTATCAGATAACACTGCAAAAAGTGCGGCTTTCTTCATTTTTTGGGGTAAGGTCAAGGAATAATCTCTGGGATGAGGACCATGTGCAACTCCACCCCCGACAAATATAGGCGCAGTGATACTACCATGCCTTGCGCGACCGGTACCTTTTTGTCGGTATATTTTACGGGTAGAACCTACCACTTCTGATCTAGTTTTACTGTCATGGGTACCTAACCTTTTATTGGCTTGATAAACTCTGACAGCTTGAGCAAGAAGATGGTTACTGCCTTTCACTGCAAAAATTTCTCCTGGAAGAGACAACTTACCTACAATTTCTCCGGAAAGATTATAGACTTCAGTTTTGAGATCAGTTTTAGGCCTTACTTGAGTTTTTTCTGTTTTAATTGTTTTTTTGTTCGGCACATTCGCTCCTTTCAGCGTTTACCCTGAGTTTTCGAAGGGCTTAGTGTAAACATATTTAAATTTAAGAACTCGTCTTCTTTATAATCAAAAGAGCATTCCTACCACCCGGCACTAAACCTGAAATTGTCAAGATATTTTTCTCTGCATCTATTGATACTACTTTTAGATTTTTTAGTGTTACACGATCATTACCCATCCTCCCAGCCATTCTTTTTCCTTTGTAAACTCGCCCTGGGGTAGTAGTGGAACCTATGGAACCCGGCGCACGTTCCCGATCCGATTGTCCATGAGTTCTGGGTCCGCCTCGGAAATGATGTCTCTTCACAACACCTTGAAATCCTTTACCCTTGGATATCCCCGTAACTTGAATTGTGTCACCGGGTTTTAATACGTCATTAACATTAATAACCGTCCCTGGTTTTAATTTTTCCATTGTTTCATTGTCCATTGTTGCATTCTCGATTTTTATTTCCTTTAAAAAACGGGGTGGATTTTTTTCCAACCCCGCTTTTTTGAGATTACCTAATTGTGGCTTAGTGACGGTAATAATTCGTCTTTGGCCAAGACCAATCTGGACGGCATCATAACCATCATTTATTTTAGTCTTTATGTTAACCACTAAACATGGTCCAGCTAATACTTTCGTAACTGGAATCCTTTTCCCCTCAGTTGTAAATGCCTGAGATTGAATGATTTTTGTACCTAAAATTGATGTAATCATCTAGATAAAAAAATAGCCCCGGATAGGGGCTTTGATCTTTCTCCCAAAATCCGTTAATAAACAAAATTTACAGTCTTCTTACCTCCATGATTTGTATATAAATTATACAATGAATAAGACCGGATTTCAATTTTTCCCAACTTACATCTTTATCTCTATATCCACACCGGCAGGAAGTTCCAGATGCATAAGTGAATCGATTGTCTTATCTGTAGGTTCAAGAATATCTATCAGTCTCTTATGAACTCTCATCCAAAAATCTTCCCGACTGTCTTTATCGGTAAATGGAGACCTGTTTACGCTAAAATGCTGTCTATCGGTAGGCAGAGGTATCGGACCCACGACTTTTGCTCCGGTCCGCACGGCCGTATCCAATATTTTTTGGCATGAATCATCAATGATTCTGCCGTCATATGCTTTTAAACGTACACGTATTCTTCCCTTTGGCATTCAATTTTTAAACCTGCAAGCAGGTAGGTTTTACTTAATTATTTTTGTGATAGCCCCAGCTCCGACTGTATGACCACCTTCTCTTACTGCAAATCTTTGTCCTTCTTCCATGGCTACTTCTACAATCAACTTACATGTCATTTTTATACTATCACCTGGCATAACCATCTCTACCCCTTTTGGCAATGTTATTTCACCGGTGATATCCGTAGTTTTTACATAAAACTGAGGTCTGTAACCAGTAAAGAATGGAGTATGACGTCCACCTTCTTCTTTTGTCAGGACATAAATTTCCGCCTCAAACTCAGTATGAGGAGTAATTGAACCGGGTTTGGCTATAACTTGTCCTCTCTCAACTTGGTGTTTTTCAACTCCCCGAAGCAGAAGACCTACATTATCTCCGGCCATTGCTTCATCCAGAGTTTTCCTAAACATCTCAACCCCGGTAATAACTGTTTTTTGTGTTGGTTTAATACCTACAATTTCTACTTCCTCGTTCACTTTAACCTTACCCCTTTCAACTCTCCCTGTCACAACCGTTCCTCTACCTTTGATAGAAAATACATCCTCTATAGGCATGAGAAATGGCTTATCCACATCTCTTGTAGGAGTAGGGACATATTCATCTATAGTCTTCATGAGTTCCTCAACTGATTTAACTGCGTCTGGGTCTCCCTGGACAGCTTTTAATGCACTTCCGCGTATCACAGGAATTTTATCACCCGGGAATCCGTATTTTGTAAGCAGTTCCCTTACTTCCATCTCGACTAAATCCAAAAGTTCTTTGTCCTGCACCATATCCACCTTATTTAAGAAAACTACTACCGCAGGTACGTTGACTTGTTTGGCTAAAAGTATATGCTCTCTAGTCTGAGGCATGGGTCCATCCGGAGCTGATACGACCAAAATAGCCCCATCCATCTGGGCTGCACCGGTAATCATGTTTTTGATGTAATCTGCGTGACCAGGAGCGTCTATATGTGCATAATGTCGCTTTTCTGTCTCGTATTCGGAATGATGAATATTGATGGTGACTCCACGAGCTTTTTCTTCTGGAGCATTATCAATTTCTTCGTATTTGAGTGCCTTGGCAAATCCTTTCTTTGCCAATACATGAGTAATAGCTGAAGTTAGAGTAGTTTTACCGTGGTCAACGTGACCAATTGTACCGATATTAAGATGAGGTTTACTTCTATTAAATACTCCTGTTGCCATTTTGAGCTCCTTTTTTCTTATATCCGCCGCTTAGGCGGATCCTAATATTTATAATAAATAAAATAATCCCAATATTTTTGGGGCATCGCAAATTATACAAAACAAACTTCTTTTGCGCAAGAGGCTGTTTGAAATCTGTTTAGGGGTGAATTTGTAATGATATATAATCACATCAATGCAAACAATCAATAAAGGTTTTGCTTATATTATCTTCGCAGGATTTTTTTACGCAGTAATGGCGGTATTTGTACGACTTTTAGCAAAAGAAATTCCAGTCTTTTCCCAGGTATTTTTGAGGTACATCGTGGCTAGTACAGTTGCATTTAGTTTTGCCAAAGTTACTAAAACGGATTTGAAAATGAAAAATGCTAGGGATTATTTTGTTATGTTATTTATTGCCGTTGTTGGTTATAGTCTATCTACTCTCTTTTTCACTTTCGCTGTTCTTCATACTACAATTGCTAATACTATATTTATATTCTCAACATATGTAATTATTACACCGATACTCGGTTTTATATTTCTCCATGAAAAAATCTCGCGATTTATAATTTTAGCTTTAATTCTGTCTTTTATTGGTCTTTATTTACTTTTAAATCCCGCTAATCTGAATAGTTCACTCGGGGGAATTTTTGCTCTCATTGGAGCAATTCTCAATGCATCTTATTTTATTGGGAGTCGTAAATTACGAAATTATCCAGCAAAGTTACTTCTTTTTTACTCTACTATATGTGGAGTAATTTCTATGGGAATAATCTCTCTCTTTTTTGAAAGGAATTTTTATATTCAAGGAATCACCCCAAATATCTTTTCCTTATCAAAATTTAGCTGGATTATCGTTTTCCTTTTTGGTATAGATAATTTTCTGGCGTGGCTTTTGCTAAACAAAGGACTACAAACAGTAAAAGCGGGAACTAGTAGTATTATTTTGCTTATCGAACCTGTTTTAGCCTCGATTTTAGGGATAATATTTTATATGGAGATACCGCAAATAACATCTATTTTAGGGATGATAATTATTTCCTCCGGGATAATTTTAGCAACGAAAGAAAAATAGAAATATTTACCTTACGCTTGTGGGATTAGTAGCGGAAACTATTTTTTCGGTAATGTTTTTGGGAACCTCTTCATAATGAGAAGGTTCCATATAATAAGCGGCGCGGCCTTGAGAAAGACTTCGCAGTGATGTCGCATAACCTGAAAGTTCAGCAAGAGGTAACATGGCTAAAATTACAGTAATATGACCTCTTTTTTCAGTACCTAGAATTTGCGCCCTCTTACTGGAAAGGTCCCCAATAATCGTACCCATAAACTCATCAGGTGTCGTCACCTCTACTTTCATGATAGGCTCAAGAAGAACAAGGCCTGCTTGTTTCACTGCTGCTTGTAAAGCCATACTGCCGGCGATCTTAAAAGCGATATCTGATGAATCAACGTCGTGATATGTACCGTCATATAGAGTAACTTTGATATCGACAACTGGATAACCTGCTAGAACTCCTTTTTCCAATGCTTCTCTCACACCCTTTTCTATTGATGGAATAAACTCCTTGGGGATAGCTCCTCCCTTTATAGCATCTTCATATTCGTAACCTTCTCCTCGTGCTTTGGGTTCCACTCGTAGAAAACAGTGGCCGTATTGTCCCCGTCCACCTGTTTGTCTTATGTATTTTCCCTCACCTTCTGCCAATTTTTTGATAGTTTCTTTATATGCTACTTGTGGTGCCCCTACACTTGCATCTACCTTAAATTCTCTCTTCATCCTGTCTACCAAAACATCCAAATGTAATTCTCCCATTCCCCAAATGATTGTTTGCCCTGTTTCCGGATTTGACTTTATTATAAAAGTAGGATCTTCTTCTGATAATCGTTGCAATGCTAAACCCATTTTTTCCTGATCAGCTTTTGTTTTAGGCTCAATAGCTAGTGAAATAACCGGTTCTGGAAAAGTAATTTTTTCCAAAATAATGGGGTTTGTGCTATCACAAATAGTATCGCCTGTACCTGTATCTTTAAAACCTACTACTCCTACTATTTCACCCGCCAATGCTTCAGTAATTTCTTCTCTTTCGTTTGCGTGCATCATAAGAAGTCTTCCGATACGCTCCTGTTTGTCTTTAGTTGAGTTATAAGTATAAGAACCTGAACTAATCTTACCTGAATAAATACGCACATATGTAAGTTTTCCCACATGAGGATCAAGTTGAATCTTAAATGCCAATCCTGAAAAAGGAGCAGTTTTATTGGTCAGTCGGACTTCTTCTGTATTAGTCTTAGGATTGACTCCTTTGATAGATGCAATATCCAAAGGTGAAGGAAGATAATCCACTACAGCATCCAAAAGAGGTTGCACTCCTTTATTCCGAAGAGATGTACCACAATATATAGGAACGAGTTTATAAGCAATTGTTGCTTTTCGTAAAACTTTTTTGAGTTCCTCTAATGTAGGTTCTGTACCACCTAGATATTTTTCCAAAAGCTGATCATCTTGTTCACAAATCTGTTCTATCAGTTTATGACGGTATTTTTCAACATCTTCCTTCATATCTTCTGGAATTTCGTCTTTTATATCGTATTTAGCACCCAACTCATCACTTCCCCAGATATAACATTTTTTCGTAAGCAAATCGACCGATCCTACAAAAGTAGATTCTTTCCCTATTGGTAATACCATAATTGCCGGATTTGCGCCTAAACGATCCCTAATCATGTCCACGGTTCGAAAGAAATTCGCACCAAGCTTATCCATTTTATTTACAAAACAAACACGGGGAACATTGTATTTGTCAGCCTGATGCCAAACAGTTTCTGATTGAGATTGTACCCCTTCTTCTGCATCAAGCACTGTAACGCCACCATCGAGGACTCTGAGTGATCTTTCTACCTCTGCGGTGAAATCCACATGTCCAGGAGTATCAATAATATTGATACGCACATCTTTCCAAAATGTAGTTGTGGCTGCAGCTGTAATAGTAATACCACGCTCTTTTTCTTGGGGCATCCAGTCCATCTGGGTTGTACCTTCGTCTATATCACCGATTTTATATGTCCTACCAGTGTAATAAAGTATTCTTTCCGTTGTTGTAGTTTTACCGGCATCAATATGCGCGATAATACCGATGTTTCGGATTTTATCCTGGGGTACATCTCTATTTTTTGTAATAGTAATATTTCCTGCCATAAAATAAAATAAATCCAAATGTCAAAACTCAAATATCAAATCAAATCCAAAACTCAAATGAATAAATTAATTATTTGAAATTTGGATTTTGAACTTTATTTGTCATTTGGATTTTGTAATTTGAATTTTTAAAATCACCACTTAAAATGTGCAAAGGCCCTATTCGCCTCAGCATTTCTTTGCATTAAATCTCTTTTCTTTATAGCTTCTCCTGCATTATTGTAAGCATCTAGAAGTTCTGCAGAAAGTTTATCGGCAAATGTATGGTATTCCTTACTAGATCTATTATTTGCTGCGGCTATCAGCCAACGTATAGCTAAAGAAACTCTTCTTTCTCCCCTTACTTCCATCGGTACTTGATAGGAAGCTCCTCCAACTCTTCTTGGTCGTACTTCAAATCTTGGACCTACATTTTGTAGAGCTCCCTGGAATACAGAAAGGGGGTCTAGATTTTTTTCCTTAATTTTATCAAAAGCGGCATAAATCATACGCTGTGCGACAGATTTTTTTCCATCCCTCATAGTACGATTTATAAACCGGGATAGCAGTTTATTTGCAAATAACGGATCTGCTTGTACTGTTTTTCGTTTTATTTTACCTGTTCTAGACATATTTTATGCGGCCGCAGCTGCCGGCTGAGGCGTCACTGCTGCTTTGGCTACAGCGGAGCCACC
Source organism: Candidatus Gottesmanbacteria bacterium (assembly GCA_016195685.1). Classification (GTDB taxonomy): domain Bacteria; phylum Patescibacteriota; class Microgenomatia; order 2-02-FULL-39-11; family 2-02-FULL-39-11; genus JACPZE01. Next base: position 21,681 of record JACPZE010000029.1, on the reverse strand, counting down.
TGATAATTTAGTTCCGTATCGTGAACGTCCTTGCTTCCTACCCGCCACACCTGAAGTATCATATTTACCCCGGACTATATGATATTTAACTCCTGGTAGGTCTTTTACCCTTCCACCTCGTATCATAACAATCGCATGTTCTGTAAGTTCATGTCCAATTCCTGGAATATATGCTGTGACTTCTTGCTTATTGGAAAGTCTGACTCTCGCTACTTTTCTCAAAGCAGAATTAGGCTTTTTCGGAGTCATGGTTTTCACTATAGTTACTACTCCTCGTTTAAAGGAAGCAGGTAACTGTTTTATTACTCTGTCTTTCGCATTGAAATATTTACGCAGTGCCGTAGCGCGAGTTTTTTTTATTCCTTTTTTTCTCCCTTTTCTGACTAATTGATTTATAGTTGGCATAAATTAAAAAAACCAATCAGCTAATAAGTCCCAAAACCAATTAATAAATTTATTAGTTTATTGGATAATTAGTTGATGTAATGATTGTATTTGTTACTTACTCTTCCAATTTGGCTCTTTCTGCGGTCACTGGAATAAGTCTTCCGATTATAACATTTTCTTTTAGCCCCAACAAGTGATCTTCTTTTCCCTGAAGCGCTGCATCTGTCAATATACTAGTTGTTTCCTGAAATGACGCAGCCGATAACCAAGATTCTGTATAAAGGGCTGCACGAGTAATTCCAAGCATAATTACTTGAGCACTAGATGGTTCTCCCCCTTCGGAAATAACTCTGGCGTTTTCTTCTTCAAATCTTCTCCTGTCAGCTAATTCTCCTGAAAGAAACATCGTATCACCTGATGTTTCTATACGCACTTTGTCACTCATTTTCCGTATAATAACTTCGAAATGTTTATCGTGAATCGGTATACCTTGGGATTCGTACACATTTTGTATTTCTGCCAAAAGGTATCTTTGTGCTCCCAAAAGACCTCTTATCTGTAATACTTCTTTTATATCCAATGGTCCGTTAGTCAACTCTTCTCCGGCTGCTATCAAATCTCCGTCTTTGACTCTAGGTTCTGATGTAGCTGCCAAAAGATATTCTCTTTCTTCAACTGGCTTTATCCCTACGCTTCGTATAGTTACTTTATATCCTGAATCTGTTTGTTCCACTTTTACTTTCCCGGCGATTTCAGATAAAGGAGAATAGATCTTCGGAGTCCGAGACTCAAAAAGCTCTTCTACACGAGGCAAACCTTGAGTTACATCAAGTCCCACGATACCTCCTGCATGACGCACTCTCATTGTCAGTTGCGTACCCGGTTCTCCTATAGACTGTGCTGCGATAACTCCTACCGGAGTACCCAAATTCACAAACTTTTTATTGCTCAGATCTATACCATAACAAGCTTCACACAATCCCGTTGTCAACGCACAAGTCAATGGAGAACGAACCACCACTTTATCAATTCCATCCAATAAATACAATTTATCTTCCGTCAACACTTCGCCTGATTTAAGAAGAGTTTTTTTGGTTTTGGGATGTATCAAATCTTCTACTAAGACTCTCCCGTTTACTCTTGTCTCTAAAGTTGCTTGCCTCAATGCTCCACGCAAAATCTCAATACCATTTTTACCTCCACACTCTTTACTTCTTATAATCACATCATGGGCTACATCTACAAGACGTCTGGTCAAATAACCTGCATCAGCAGTTTTAAGCGCTGAATCTGTAAGCCCTTTCCTTGAACCACGAGTGGAAGTCACATATTCAAAAATAGATAATCCTTCTCTGTAATTTGATTTCGTTGGCAGTTCTACGATTTTACCTAAAGGATCTACAACCAACCCTTTTACAGCACATAATTGTTTTAATTGATCTTTGGAAGCACGAGCTCCACCTGAATTGATGATGATTTTTACCGGATTATCATCAGGCATTGCATTCCAGGTTTTATCAGCCAATTGTTCTGTAATATCAATCCAAACTTCGTTATTTAAACGTTTGCGTTCTTCATTGGTAATAAGCCCCTGGCGGTAATTCTCATTTACGTCAGCGCTTCTCTTCTCAGCGTCATTGATCATCTTTGCCTTTTCGGGAATAATCAAATTATCAAAAACTGAAAGGGACATACCTCCGGCCATAGTGGCACCGTAAAAACCAAAATCTTTAAATTTATCAATAAGTATTGCGACTTCTTCCTGCGGATAGAGTGAAAACGCACGAGTCAGAAGAGTTTTAATAGTTACTGCCTTTACAGGTTCGTTAAAATAGCGCATCTCATCTGGCAACATTTCATTAAAAAGTATTCTTCCAATTGTTGTAAACATTAGTTTACCGTTTATATACGTTCTGATCGGAACTCTCAAGTCAATTTTACCCGACTGATAAGCATAGATTGCCTCTTCAACGCTGAGAAATATTTTTACTTCTTCTTCTTTGACAGTCTGCGACCCTTGAGCAAAACTGGTCAAATAGAAACACCCTAAAGCCATTTCCTTGTTTGGAATAGTAATTGGTGAACCATCAGCAGGCTTTAGTAAATTATGTGATGGCATCATTAGATCTTTAGCTTCTTGTTGAGCAGAAACAGATAATGGTACATGCACCGCCATTTGATCTCCGTCAAAATCAGCATTATAACCCGCGCAGACACATGGGTGTATTCGGATGGCTGAACCCTCAATTAGAATCGGATAAAAAGCTTGAATACCCAATTTATGAAGTGTGGGCGCACGGTTTAATAGCACTGGGTGATTTTTAGTGATTTCCTCCAAAATATCAAAAACTTGTGCTTGGCGTCTTTCGAGGATATTCTTTGCGCTTTTCACATTTGGTGCAAGACCGCGGACAATAAGTTCCCGCAGTACAAATGGTTTGAAAAGTTCCAAAGCCATTTCTTTCGGAATGCCACATGAGGTAAGCGACAATTCTGGACCTACAACAATTACGGTTCTCCCTGAATAATCAACTCTTTTACCCAATAGGTTTTGCCTGAATCTTCCTTGTTTACCCCTCAACATATCTGATAGGGATCTTAAAGTAGCTTGAGTATTAGTCCTGCCTCCAGTTCTTTGGCTGGCGTCTATAAGAGAATCAACTGCCTCTTGAAGCATCCTTTTTTCATTTCGAAGGATAATCTCCGGAGCTCCCAATTCAATAAGATGTTTTAACCTATTATTGCGATTGATAACCCTTCTATACAAATCATTCAAATCAGATGTGGCAAATTTTCCTCCGGTAAGCTGTACCATAGGCCGCAAATCTGGTGGAATAACCGGTAATACTGTCCATACCATCCATGAAGGATCTACACCTGCTTTTTTTATGGCTTCGGCTACCCGCAATCTTTTCGTAACTTTGATTTTTCTAGGACCAGATAATTCTTGGGCTTTTTTTCGAAGATCTGCAGTTATCTTTGCTAAATCCAATTTTTTCAAGACTTCCAAAATACACTCTGCTCCCATTCCTACTTTGAAAAATGAGCCGACATCATACTCACGCAGTTTTAGGTATTCATCTTCGGAAATAATGGTTAGGGGTCTTAATCTTCCGATAAGATCGGCAATTGTTTTTAGTATTTCTTTTGCTGTATCTTCCAAACGTTCATACTCTTCTGTAAGTGCAGTTAATTGCTGTTTCTTTCTAAATACCAATTCTTCCGACGCCAAATCTTTAGCTTCTTTGTTCTTGATTTTATTATCCAAATCGTTTCTCGCTTTATTACATTCTTCTTCTACTGCTTTAGTTTTTACCTCGTATTCATGAGTCCTATCCTTTTTCTTTTTTTCAAATACAGCAATTAAAACATCTTGTGCTTTCTTCTGTTCATCTTTGTCAATTTCAGTTATAAGATACGAAGCAAAATAAACCACATTCTCAAGTGATTTTGGAGTAAGATCCAAGATGAGCGACAACTTTGATGGTGATCCTTTGAAAAACCAGACATGAGCTACAGGCGCAGCTAATTTTATATGACCCATTCTTTCACGTCTTACTTTACTTTGGGTCACTTCCACTCCACATTTATCACAGATAATACCTTTGTATCTTATACGTTTATACTTTCCACAATAACATTCCCAATCTTTGGTGGGACCAAAAATCCTTTCGTCAAATAAACCGTCTTTTTCTGGTTTAAGAGTCCTGTAATTTATTGTTTCGGGTTTGGTGATTTCTCCATAGGACCAGCCGTTGATATCAGTAGGTGATGCTAAAGTCAGCTTCAAGCCTGAAAAATCTACGATATTTCCGAAATTCCCTTTTTTATCCATATTTTTATTTCATCTCTCAGTAATTTTCTAACTAACTAAGTAACCAACTAACTAATAACTATTTATAATCCTCCTTTTATATTTTCATCTTCCGGAGTAGGTACATTACTAATTGATACTTTTGAATCGGGAATTAAATCCTGTCCTGAAGCTTTCGCTAGATCTTTTGCTTCTTTTACCACTTCTACTTCTTTTGTTTCATCATCGGAAACTGCAGTAAATTTCTTACTTGCTGTCACTGCTCCTGTTGGAATAACATTTAAGCCTAAAGCTTGAAGTTCTTTCACTAATACTTTAAAAGATTCGGGTATTGATGAAGCTGGTATATCGGTCCCTTTTACAATTGCTTCAAACGCCCTGGCTCTTCCTACTACATCATCGGACTTAAGTGTCAACATCTCCTGTAAAGCAAAGGCTGCTCTATGAGCTTCAAGAGCCCACACTTCCATCTCTCCAAGTCTTTGACCTCCCATTTGTGCTTTTCCACCCAAAGGCTGTTGTGTAACAAGTGAATATGGACCGGTTGACCTTGCGTGGGTTTTATCTTCCACCATGTGGATAAGTTTCATGATATACCCTATACCCACTACGATTGGTTCTTTATAAGCTTGTCCTGTTCTACCATCATATAGAGTTGCTTTTCCTGAAACAGGAAGATTATGATCTTTTAATTCTGAAATTATTCTTTGCTCAGAAATAGGCTCAAAAACCGGCACTGCAACTTTATAATTACCCGTAAAAGCTCCCCATCCGAGATGAGCTTCTAACAATTGCCCCAAGTTCATCCTGGACAAAACTGAGAGTGGAGAAATAATTACGTCAACTGGGGTTCCATCGGCAAAATAAGGCATGTCTGAAGCTGGTACTATTTTACTTATGACACCTTTATTACCATGTCTTCCGGCTAACTTATCGCCTACAACCACTTTTCTCATTTGGGCAACTTTCACTATTATTTTTTTAATTGTACCGGGCTGTAATTCATCACCTTTTTCTCTATCCAAAATTTTTACATCTATCACCACTCCCTTTTCACCGTGAGGCATACGAAGAGAAGTATCACGAACTTCACGGGCTTTCTCACCAAAAATCGCCCTGAGTAATCTTTCTTCCGCGGTAAGCTCAGTTTCTCCTTTTGGAGCTATTTTCCCAACCAAAATATCATTTGGCTCAACTTCAGCTCCTATTACAACTATTCCTTTGTCATCTAGATTAGCCAAAGCTTCCTCGCCTACATTCGGGATATCTCTGGTTGTTTCTTCCGGTCCTAACTTTGTATCTACTACTTCAGATTCATATTCTTCAATGCTGATTGAGGTTAAAGCATCATCTTTTACTAATCTATCAGATATCACAATAGCATCTTCGTAACCTAAACCATCAAAAGATGCATAAGCGATTAACACATTTTTTCCCAACGCAAGTTCTCCATTTTCTGATGCTGGAGCATCTACGATTGGCTGATCTTTAATGACCTTTTCACCCAAAGACACGAGGGGATTTTGAGAGAAACAAGTATTTTGCGATGTTCGTTTGAATTTTTCTATATTATATGTATATTCTTTGCCGCTTTTTCCCTTTACTACTAGTTTTGTAGCATCCACATATACTACTTTTCCGTTTTCTGGAGATACTATAGCACGCTTTAATGCCTGCGGGATCACCGACTCCATCCCTGTTCCTACTACGGGAGAAGACGGCTGGATAAGAGGGACAGCTTGACATTGCATATGAGTACCCATCAATGCCCTATTTGCTTCATCATGGGCTAAAAATGGAATTAGAGAAGCAGCCACACCCACAACCTGACGCGGAACAACATCTATGAAACTTATGTTGCTGGCTTCAGTCTCCAAAAAATCACCTTTATAACGGGCTGGTAAACGGTCGGCAGTTAGATATCCTTTATTGTCAATCGACACTTCGGCATGAGTAATATAGTAATTTTGCTCATCATCAGCTGTCAAATAAATAATTTCATCAGTCACTCTTGGTTTTTTTGATTTACCTTCTAAAACTACTTTTCTATATGGAGCTTCCAAAAATCCGTATTCATTTACTCTGGCATAAAGAGCCAGATACGTCACTAACCCTATATTTGGACCTTCTGGGCTTCTTACTGGACAAATGCGACTATATTGAGATGAATTAATGTCCCGGATAGAAAATGAAGCGCGTTCACGAGATATACCTCCTACACCCATGACTGTTAACCTTCTCAAATTATCTACCTCAGCAAGCGGATTAGTCTGATCTAGTATTGTAGAAAGCTGACTGGTCCTAAAGAAGTCATTAATAGAAGCTATAATCGGACGGGCATTGATCACTTGAGCTGGAGTAATTTCTATTTGTGTACCAGCCAAGCTCATCCGTTCCCGGATTGATCTTTCCAATCTAGTAAGACCCAGTTTAAAAGCGTTTGTTGCTACTAACTCTCCCACACGACGGATTCTTCGATTACCCATATGATCAATATCATCTGTATCCCCTGCACCTCTTGTGAGAGTAATCAGATATTTAATAATTCCAACCACATCATCTACCGTTAAGGTCCAATTTGATTTATCATTGACAGAATTGACTCCGATTTTCTTATTTAGTTTATAACGCCCTACAGCACCCAAGGAATACCTTCTGGGATTAAAAAACAAATTATTTAAAAGTTCAGCGGCATTTTCTACGACTGCTGGTTCTCCGGGTCGCATTTTGCGATAGATCTCAACTAAAGCTTCCTCTTTTGTCTTAGTTGTATCTTTCTCAATTGTAGTTGCAATAAATGGATGATCTTTCTCTGTATCTTTAAAGAGTGAAAGAATTGTTTCATCATCTGCTATTCCAATTGCGCGAAGAAAAGTTGTAGCAGTATATTTTCGGCGTCTATCTATTCTCACAGTAATCACATCATTCCTTGTTATTGCAAAATCCAGCCAAGAACCAAACATGGGTCTAACTTCGGCAATGTAAAGCATCTTTCCGGTAACAGGATCCATATCCCCTGTAAAGTAAGCTCCTGGAGATCTTACTATCTGATTCACGATACATCTTTCAACTCCGTTTATGATAAATGTACCGTTTTCTGTCATGGCCGGAACATCACCTAGAAAAACTTCCTGATTTATTTGACGTCCAGTTTGTTTATTTGTCAGAATTGCTTCTACTTTTAAAGACATATCAAAAGTGAGTCCTTTGTCTAGACATTCTGAGGGTTGATATTTGGGTTTATCGAAGTGATGTTTACCAAAAGTGAGGGTCCAATTTTTACCGGTAAAATCCTCAACTGGAGAAATTTCTGCTAAAAGTTCTGAAATACCTTCTGTCAAAAAACGTGAGTAAGATTCTTTTTGTACCGCAATAAGATCAAGTATCGGCAAATTAGAGAAACTTTTCCCCCAATCGAGGCGCTTATTTGCTTGTTGCTTAAAAGAGTTAATATTGGATTTTCGCATTGGGAAAATTACTTCTTGAAGTAAAATTGTCAACGACAAAAGAAGCGTACGCATACTTTGTACGCCTTATGCCAGATATTAAATTAGCAAAATTTTATCATACTTAGTCTACTTGTCAAGTGCTTCTTTGTATGGTAAGATAAATTCAATATTTTGCGGTGGGACATCCCCACCATTTTTATATATGTCAGCTGTAGTTAGAAGCGAATTCGCATTGGCATTAAATCAAGTAGCCACAGAACGTGGAATTGATCCTGAATCGGTAATTGAAACAATTAAGGCAGCCATTCTTGCTGCTTATCGCAAAGATTATGGCGGATCTGAATTAGACAAGCTTGAAGTAAAAATAAATTCTGATACTGGGGAAGCCAGAATATATTTAGATAAAAAAGATATTACCCCAGCAGGATTTGGAAGAATTGCTACCCAAACAGCCAAACAAGTTATTCTGCAAAGAATAAGAGAGGCAGAAAAAAAGGCCATAATAGATGAATATTCTGCTCGAGTAGGTACGATCATTAATGGTATGGTTCTTCGATTTGACGGGCCAAATGTCATAGTTGATATTGGGCGGGCTGAAACCGTTATGCCTCCCCAAGAACAAATTCCCAACGAACAATACCGATTAAACCAACGCCTTACATTTTATATAGAAGGAATCAGGGATTCTATGAAAGGAAACCAGATTATCGTTTCACGTGCTCACAAAGGTCTCGTTTCCGGTCTTTTCCAAAGAGAGGTACCTGAAGTATCTAACGGATCGGTTATATTAAAGGAAATTGCAAGAGAAGCTGGGCACCGCTGTAAAATTGCCGTCGCTTCCACTGCATCCGGAGTTGATCCTGTAGGTAGTTGCGTAGGTCAAAAAGGAATACGCGTACAAGCTGTTATTAATGAATTGGGAGGTATGGAAAAAGTAGACATTATCCAATGGGGTGAGGATCAGAAACAATTTATTCAAGCTGCTCTTGCTCCGGCTAAAGATATAGTTATTGAACTTAACGACAAGAAAAAAACAGTGATCGCCTTGGTACCGGATGACCAACTCTCACTGGCCATAGGCAAGGAAGGACAAAATGTCAGACTTGCTGGAAAACTGACGGGTTGGAAAATAGATATTAAACCTAAATCACAACCTACAGTAATTCAACCTCCTATAACCAATAAGTCAAATGACGATAAGAAAACAACTGACACGAAAATGGCAAAATCAGACAAAAAAACAAAAAAGGCAAAGACTAAAAAGATAAAAGAGAAAGTAGAAAAATAGATTAAAAATGGCAAGTCCAACTTTTCGTGAAATAAAATTATGGTCAAAAAGTCAAAGACTCAATATATTGCAACACGTGCTCCTATTGTAACGATTTTGGGCCATGTAGATCATGGCAAAACCTCACTTCTAGATACAATAAGAAAAACCAATATTGCACAGCGTGAACACGGCGGTATTACCCAGCATATCGGAGCTTATCAAATAGAAACACCCAAAGGTAAAATAACCTTTATTGATACCCCAGGACACCAAGCTTTTGCCAAAATGAGAGGAAGAGGAGCGGACGTATCCGATATTGCAGTTTTGGTCGTTGCTGCCAATGACGGAGTCATGCCCCAGACTATAGAATCTATTAATCTTATCCAGAATGCACAAATACCAGCCATTGTAGCAATAAACAAAATTGACCTGCCGGACATCAATATAGATAAAATAAAAAAGCAACTTACCAAACATGGTTTGAATTTGGAAGAGTATGGCGGAGAGATACCAGTAATTCCTCTTTCTGCCAAAACAGGTGAGGGAGTAGAGAAACTTTTGGAGATGATTTTACTTTTATCAGAACTCAATCAAGTCCAAGAAGATATGGCCGGCAAATTCAAAGCGGTTGTCATAGAATCTACTCTTTCCAAGAGCCGTGGAGCAGTAGCTACAATTATTATAAGAAGCGGTAAATTATCTATCGGTGAAGAGGTGGTTTGTGAAGATCAGACATTTAAAGTTCGTGCATTTATTAACTGGTTAGGTCAAAACAAAACCCAGGTGATACCAGGTGATCCAACTGAAATTTTGGGCTGGCAAAAAGTACCTTTAGTAGGATCAGCACTTTATAAAAAATCAGCAGTTGCGCTTGGACAAAAAGTGGAAGAGGAAATAACCCCTGCCATAAAAACAGAAATTATTACTACGCCTTCATCTGAACAAGAAATAGAACAGGAAAAAATCAATTTCATCATCAAATCTGATAATTTTGGCACCCTTGAAGCTATTTTGGGCAGTTTGCCTAAAAATGCCATTGTTATTGCTAGTGGAGCCGGTCAAATCAGCGAATCAGATATTCTCTTGGCCAAAACTACAAAAGCTATCGTTATTGGTTTTAATATGAAAATCGCCGATTCCGTAGTGAAACTAGCAGATTCGGAAAAAGTCATCCTTAAAACTTATAATATTATTTATGAGCTACTTGAAGAAATTGATGACGTTGTGGAAGCTGCACTCACTGGAAATCTTGTGGAAATTCTGGGAGAAGCAAAAATAATGGCAGTTTTTACCATGAAAGATCAAGTTGTAGCCGGAGTAAAAATCTCCTCAGGTAGAATCGCCCGTGGTGACAAGGTAAAGATTGTCAGAAAAGAAGTAGAATTGGGACGCAGCCGTATCAAATCACTTCGCCATGGAAAAGAAGACATCACAAAAGCAGAACAAGGCATGGAAGCAGGAGTAATTTTGGCAGATAATATTACTTTCTTGACAGGTGATAGTATAATATCTATAGGCTAATTATACCCCTCTGAAGTAAGGGGGGTTGCTTAGTATATACATATGATAAATTCATCAATCGATCAAACCAGTCAAGCAAGATCACTTTTGGAAGGAGCAAAGGAAGTACTTATTGCCCTTCCTGGAAATCCTTCTTTCGATTCTGTAGCATCTGCTTTATCTTTTTACTTGGGATTGTCAGCTCGCGGAGTCCAAGTAAATGTAGTCTGCCCAGATCAGATGACAGTAGAATTTAACCAATTAGTAGGAGTGGATAAAGTAACCGGAAATGTTTCAAATAGTCAAGGAAAAAACTTGGTTATTTCTTTCCCGTATCAAGAAGGATCTATAGAAAAAGTAAGCTACAACATTGAAAATGACACTTTTAATTTGGTCATCGAGCCACGAGAAGGATACCCCATGATAACTGCCGACGCTATCAGATTTGCAAGTAGCGGTGGAAATACTGATTTGATTATTACTATAGGTATATCAAAACTTGCAGATCTTAACCAAATCTATAACAACAATCAGGGATTATTTGCTGAGAAACCGATTGTCAATATTGATAACAGCAACCAAAATACCCGCTTTGGGAAGGTAAACATCGTTGACACAAATATTTCTTCTATTTCTGAACTGACACTTAGCCTGTTTTCTAACTTTGGACTGACTATAAATAATGATACTGCTACTAATATTTTGGCAGGAATGACCAATGAAACTGACAACTTTAATTCCCCTCAAACCCAAGCTTCAACTTATGAAGCTGCTGCACAATGTTTGCGCAGCGGTGCAAGAAAAATTAGTATTTCAAAAACTTTTACACCCCCATCTCAACCAATGATCCCATCGTTTAATAAACCCGTGATGCCCAAAAATCCTCAACAAAAACCCAAAATACAGTTTCCGCCTCAAATACAACCTACACAACCGCAACCACAACCTCAGCAACCCAAAAAACAGCAATCAAACGAGGCTCCTCCGGATTGGCTTAAACCGAAGATATATAAGGGATCAACATTACTTTAAAACTTCTCCAAATACCCATTGAGATTTCTAAGCCTTTCCTGTATAATAACTCATCTTCGTAAGATTAATTTATTTTATATATGGTTCTTCCCGTAGACGATAAAAAAAAGATTATCAAGGAATTTGCCATCAAAAGTGGTGATACCGGCAGTCCAGAAGTACAAGTGGCCCTTTTAACTTATAAAATTGAAAAACTAGTCGACCATTTGAAAATCAATCCAAAAGATGATCACTCCAGACGAGGACTTCTGGGAGTAGTATCCAAAAGACGAAGATTGCTTGCTTATTTACAAAAAAAAGCGCAAGATCGATATAAGGAAGTTGTTAAAAAATTAAAATTAACTAAATAACCCCGTATATCCGAAACACACAATAAATAATTAATGAAAACCATTTCCAAATCTGTAGAAATAGGTAGTCGCACTCTAACACTTGAAGTAGGAAGATTTGCCGAACAGGCTACGTCGGCAGTTCTTGCAAGATATGGTGATACCATGGTTATTGCAACAGTCGTTGCAGCATCTAATGAATCTAAACTTGATTATTTTCCTCTTTCAGTTGAGTATGTTGAAAGACTATACGCAGGAGGACGTATCAAAGGAAGTCGCTGGGTAAAAAGAGAGGGCCGGCCTTCTGATGACGCAATATTGAAAGCAAGACTTATCGATCGTTCAATTCGACCCCTTTTTGATAAAAATTACCATCATGACATTCAGGTAATCATTACAGTTCTATCAGTTGACGGAGAAAATGAACCGGATATATTGGCAATAATAGCCACATCGGCGGCCCTATCCATTTCCCCTTTACCATGGAATGGACCTGTCGGTTCTGTACGAGTCGGATACATTCCACCTCAAAATGGTAATCAGCCTTATTTCTCAAATCCAGGGACAAAAGAGATGCCCCTTTCTGATTTGGATCTTATAGTATCTGCAACAGCCGAAAAAGTAGTCATGTTAGAGGCTGGGGCAAAAGAATTACCGGATGAAATTGTATTAAACGGAATCCGGTTTGGGAAAGAGGAAACAGAAAAGATTATAAAATGTATCAACGAATTAACAAAAGTTGTAGGTAAGGAAAAAATCAAAATGGAAAAGAATACTCTGAGTGAAAAATTGATAAAGATTCTGGAAAAAGAATACAAAGATGATATAGCCGATATAATATTATCCCGTGTTGCCAAAGAACGGGAAGGCGACGAATTGGTTCTTCTAACTGATACCATTGCGAAAAAATACTCAGAAGAATACGATCGAAAAGACATTGAAAAAGCACTCAGTACTCTTTTTGATAAACAAATCCGGTATGACATTTTGAATAAAGGGAAAAGACCTGATGGCAGGGATACTCAAACTATTCGTCCTATTGAAGGAGAAGTTGGTCTTCTTCCCCGAACTCACGGTTCTGCCATGTTTAAAAGAGGACAAACTCAGGTTTTGACAGTTGCAACGCTGGGATCTCCTTCACTTGAACAACTGATAGAGAGTCCTGAAGGAGAAACCGCCAAACGATACATGCATCATTACAGCATGCCGCCTTATTCTGTAGGCGAAACAGGGAGGGTAGGATTTCCATCTCGCCGAGAAATTGGTCATGGAGCTCTTGCGGAAAGAGCACTATTACCCGTTATTCCATCTCAAGATAACTTTCCATATACGATCCGACTAGTATCGGAAGTCATGTCTTCCAATGGTTCAACATCTATGGCTTCAACCTGTGGATCAACCCTTGCTCTCATGGATGCAGGCGTACCTATCAAAAATCCGGTCGCCGGTCTTGCAATCGGCCTTATTAGTGATGGTAAAACGAATGTTCTCCTTACAGATATCATTGGTATCGAGGATTTTTGTGGGGATATGGATTTTAAAGTAGCTGGCACTAAAGATGGTATCACTGCCATACAGTTAGACGTCAAAATAGATGGTCTGTCAATGGATCTTATAGCCGAAACTCTTACACGCGCCAAAGATGGAAGATTACACATCCTGGAAAAAATGTTGGCAGTCCTTCCTACTCCACGCACTTCCCTATCTCAATATGCGCCAAAAGTAGCCATGGTTTTAGTACCTCAGGATAAAATTGGGGAAGTAATTGGTCCCGGAGGAAAAGTGATCAGACAAATTATCGCTGATACTGGTTGTGATATAAACGTGGATGATGACGGAAAAGTGACTATAGCCGGAACTGATCCAGCCAAAGTGGAAATAGCTCAAAAGTGGGTTGCCGGAATCATAAAAGAAGTAAAGCCAGAAGAAGTGTACCAGGGAATTGTCAAAAGAATCTTACCTTTTGGAGCCTTTGTAGAGATATTACCCGGGAAAGAAGGCATGGTACATGTTTCACAGATGTCTACAGAATTTATAGCTGATCCCACAACTGTTGTCACAATAGGTCAACAAGTAACTGTCCGTGTACTTGAAATGGATCTACAAGGCAGAATTAATTTATCCATGCTTTTTGGAGAAGATGCCAAGAAACGCCCTCCACAAGCACGTCCCCCTCGACGCGAAGGCGGATACGACCGCCCTAGAAGAAGATTTTAATTATAAAAAGCCCTTTTCATGGAGTGAAAATTAATTAACGATGGAAAAGATTAGAAAAGAAATCTTTAATTGCATCGAATATCCCGATAAAGAAATTTGGCTTCTTCAGCGGTATACTTAAATTGATAAAAACATCTACCATAATATTATTCTCATCCGCTATTCTAAGCACAGAATACCCACCATAAAAATCTTTGGCATTATATTTATGACGTACTTTCTGTCCATTTCCTCCGCTATTATCTCCAAAATCCCATTGGTACGATCTGATATTACCTACAGAATCTACTGCCTCAAAATTGACGGTCCTGTTAGGATTTATTTCCACGGAATCAAAAAGCGGATCATCTACTATTTTACCGTTGGTTTTAATTTTTACCTGGGGAAATTGATAACCTTTTGTGGGTTTTATATGAATTTGTATAGTATCAACACTGGTAAAATCGCCTTGTTTATCGGGTATTTTTATAGATAAGTCGATAAAAAATGTTCCGGTATGAGTATACTCATAAGTAACTTTTTTACCTTCTTTAGGCGTACTTCCATCTCCAAAATTCCATCGATAAACTATACTATTAATCGGGCCTTGATTGCTACCAAAACCATTGGCTCCACCGGTGTAAGCAAAAGGAGCAAATTGCTCGTCGATCTCAAAAACGATTTTGTCATTTACCAAATATCCAGAAGAAGAAGCTTCATCCTGGCCTGTTTGAAACACAGTAGTGGGATTTAAAGAAGAACTTATTTCTACAAGAGGATTAGCATTTGCATATTCTCCATTCACTTTGATATAAGGTTGACCACTCATATGTGCATAAGTTTTCGGCAATAGGAAAAATAGAAGAAGTGAGATTAATAGTAATGAATACAATAATCTTGTCGGGATATACTTCATATATGCATTATTATATCGCATTAACTTTAATTTTTTACTCATCACTGGTATAATAGCCTTCTTTGGGAGAAAATCTTATGAGGATGACTGGTGAAACTAAATTTTTTATCGGCATTATTTTAGCTACAATCGCTATTATAATCGGCGCTGTTTTGTTTTTCGGCAAAGACAATAAAACTACTTCCACTACTCCCGGTGTTAAAGTAAATAACGATATATTGATACGGAATGATAGTTACAAAACAGTTACAGCTACAGTTGCTGCTACCTTAGTAGAATTTGGAGATTTTCAGTGTCCAGCATGCGGTACCTATCACCCTATAGTGAAACAATTAATCGTCGAATTTAAAGACAACTTATCTTTCATTTTCCGTAATTTTCCCCTTAATCAACACCAAAATGCCAAAATATCCGCATACGCCGCTGAGGCAGCTGGCAATCAGGGAAAATACTGGCAGATGCATGATGCGATTTATGAAAGCCAGACAAAGTGGTCTCTATCCCAAAACGCCAAAGACATTTTTATACAGTATGCACAATCACTAGGCATGGATACAAATCAATTCAAAATAGATTTAGACTCTGATAAAATCAAGAAAAAAGTAGAAAGAGATATCGCCGACGGAAATACTGCTGGAGTAGACGCCACGCCTACTTTTTTTCTAAACGGAGAAAAACTGGAAAACCCGGGCAGTTTGGAAGATTTTAAAACTCTTATTAAAGCAGCAATAATCAAATCTCCCATCACTCAATCACCCACAGAGAAATATCATGCCCATGTAGATTTTAAAGTCTACGTGGATGGAAAATCGATAGACTTCAGCCAAGCAAAATACCAGTCGAAAGAAGGAAAAGAGTTAAATCAGAATATTCACCTTCATGATAATAACGGAAACACCATTCACCTCCATAAAAGAGGTATAACAATAGGTGAATTTTTCACGTCTTTAGGAATACAACTAAGCAATAGTGAATTAAAAATGGATACAGGTGAAGATTACAAAAATAATTCCAGTGATACCCTGAAAATGTTCGTAAATGGAAAAGAAAATACACAGTTTGGTGATTATATTTCACAAGATTTAGATCGGATTCTAATCAGTTTCGGTCCTGGCAATGATAAAAATATACAAGACCAACTTGCGTCAGTCACGGATACAGCTTGCATGTATTCACTAAAATGTCCGGAAAGAGGTAAACCTCCCACAGAAAATTGTGTCGGCGGACTTGGTAGCGATTGCACTGATTAGAATTTTTTGGACTTTGTAATAGATGTCAATAAACCAAATCGAACCAATCATTCTTTCACTTCTTACTTTCGTATCCACATTTTGTGGAGGCTTGTTTAGTTTAAAATACAAAAACAAGCTTCACCTCATTTTGGGCTTCACATCCGGCGTCATACTTGGAGTTGTAGCCTTTGATATATTTCCAGAAATAATAAATATCGTAAACAATACACACACCAATCCTACTCAACCCATGATTGCATTAGTCATAGGATTTTTAGTTTTTCACGTGATGGAAAAACTACTACTCATCCACCATGGGCATGAAAAACAGTACACTCCGCACAAACATCCCTCTGTTGGTCAACTTTCCGCTTTAGCCCTTTCTGCTCACTCATTCTTAGATGGAGTAGGGATTGGTCTTGGTTTCCAGGTTTCTGCACATGTAGGAATTCTTGTTGCTCTGGCAGTGTTAGCCCATGATTTTTCTGATGGGTTAAATACTGTTTCACTTGTCATTTTGAATAAAAATACAGATAAAACTGCACTATTCTTCCTTTTACTCGATGCACTAACACCTATATTGGGAACAATCTCTACTCTTATCTTTAAAATTCCAGATGATGCACTTTTGATCTATTTAGGTTTTTTTGCAGGATTTCTTTTATATATCGGGGCGTCAGATATCTTACCAGAAGCTCATAGCAAACATTCTTCCATGAAAACCATAATTTTAACGCTTTTAGGAGTACTTCTCATATACTTGATAACTCGTATTGTTTAAAAATACACCACATCTTCTTCGGTAAAAACTGATATAATTATTTCATCTTTATGGATACGTCTGCCCAATCTAATAATTCTAATGAAACAGCTGAACTGGCGAAGTTAAAACAACAACTCTCCGCCGTATCACTTCCTCCTGACCTTAAAGAAAAAGCAGATTCTATGATTAACCGTGCTGCATTAAGTTTTAAATACGGAGGGTATTTCACTGGGTTTGATCAAGTAGCAAGCTATGTCGATTGGATAACTAATCTTCCCTGGGATAAAAGAAGTAGCGATAATCTGGATATCAATCATGCCAAAGATATATTGGAAAAATATCACTATGGACTTAAAGATATAAAAGATAGAATTTTGGAGTATCTTTCTGTGATGAAACTAAATATAGAACAGTCAAAAAAAGAAGGAAAGAATGAGGACCATAATTTTATGCGGGCGCCCATCCTTTTTTTTGTAGGTCTTGTGGGTACAGGTAAAACAACAATTGCCAAATCCATTGCCGAAGCTATGAACAGACCCTTTGTCCGTATACCTTTTGGCGGTATGGGTTCAGCGCTGGATTTACGCGGACAATCCAGGGTACATCCGGATGCAGAAGTAGGCCAAGTTATGAAAGCGCTCAGACGTGCTGCAACGAAAAATCCTGTGATTCTACTCGATGAATTGGATCGTGTGACAGAGGAGGCCCGATCCGATATTATGGGAGTATTGGTGGAATTATTGGATCCGGAACAAAATAGTGCTTTTGTCGATCATTACATAGATTATCCATTCAATCTTTCTGAAGTTCTTTTTATAGCAACAGCCAATAATACCGGAAATATTTCTACAGCCGTCATGGACAGGCTTGAACCTATTCAGATGCCATCATACAATGATGATGAAAAAATCATTATAGGGAAATCTTATGTCTTTCCCAAGATCAAACAGGATGCAGGATTAAATGATAGCCAACTACAAATAGATGATAATGTCTGGCCACAGATTGTGCGACCTCTTGGTTTTGATTCCGGGATAAGGACATTGGAGCGAACTATCAATGGAGTTTGCAGAAAAGTTGCAAGAATGATAGTCGAAGGAAAAGGTCAATCTTTCCACATCACAGTGGAAAACGTAAAGCAATTCTTACCTACTTGGTAAATAAATTCTCGTATAAATTTCTTCTTTTATATTTTGCTACAATGAATTTATGGAGATTTGGCAGTCGGTTAAATTTACACTCAAAGCTAGTTGGGAAGTAAGTAAAAAACTACTACTCATTTATTTCTTCATCCAAACAATTCTTGCTCTTACATTTATAATCGACCTCTTAAGCTATAAAGAAGTTATTGATACGATCAACCACACAAAAACTATTCTTGGACTCTCTCTTTATGGAATTATAATTGTTCTTCTGATTTATTATCTTTTATATAAAGTTTTAGACGGGATATCCGGTTATATTTGGAATTTATTGGATTCTCACTTAGCTATTTTCCTAAATGGTAAGTTTATAGATAAATTATCAACTCTTGATTTATCTATTTTTGATGATCCGAAAAATGTAGGTCTTGCCGCTAGAGCCTTTAATCGTTTTCAGTTTCAGTTCAAATATTATCTCAAGGCAATTATAGATGTCTATAGCGGATTTATAAAAGTACTCATCAGTACAGCTATATTTATTTACGTGTCCCCCATTCTTGGTATTTTAGTAATTCTTGCCAATTTTATACATATTTATATAAACTCCCGCCAAGCTTATGGCGTATTTTTGATATACCGGGCTGACGACGAAATAAAGCGTAAATTTGAATACATAACAAATACACTTTTCTCCAAAGATACGTTGCCGGAAATCAAGCTTTACAGAGCTTTTAGTTTTTTTAAAGAAAAAATAATCAGCACGTATCGACAATTTACCAACCATCAGCTGAAAATCGAGAAAAAGCACATAACATACAACACTCTTTCTGGATTTTTACCAACACTCTCAATATTTGCTTATTCGCTTTTTATTGCCAACGAAGTAACACGTGGAATTATTTCTGCCGGACAATTTTTATTTTTATTTTTTAATTCATTATCTTTTAATGGAACATTATTTAATCTGGGACAAAATATCGGTCATCTACATGCGGATAGTTTATTTATGAAAGACGCAATAGAATTTTTTGATTTACAGCCGCATATAACATTTCCTATTATTACTGGCGAGAAAGATCAACAGTTAATAGAGAAATTAAAAGATCCTGTTATAAAAATAGAAAATGTTTCTTTTAAATATACACAAGGGGGAAATTTCGTCTTAAAAAATATTAATCTGGAAATTCCTTTTGGTCAAAAAGTCGCACTCGTTGGAGAAAATGGAGCGGGAAAAACAACTCTCGTAAAGTTGCTTCTGCGTATGTATGATCCGCTGGAGGGAAAAATCACCATAAACGGAAAGGATATCAAAGAGATTCCAGAAGAAAAGTTATTTAATATATATTCAACACTTTTCCAAGCTTATGGAAAATTTTATTTCACTATACGCGAAAATCTGGAGATGGCTGCAAGGAAAAAGTTGACTGATGAAGAACTAGTGAAGTTTCTTCAATTTTCAAACTCCTGGGAATTCATAAAAAAATCCTACGATCGTCTTGACCAGCAGCTAGGGAGCGAATTTACCCATGGAATAGATTTATCCGGCGGTCAATGGCAAAGACTGGCAATTGCTAGAGCATACGCGAAAAAGGCACCGGTTTTAATCCTGGATGAGCCAACGTCTGCCGTGGACGCCAGAAGTGAGATGGAAATATTTGACCGATTGATAGGTGAGATGAAAGAAAATACATTAATTTTTATTTCCCATAGGTTTTCAACAATTAAAGATGCACAAAGAATCGTCGTGATTGATAAAGGGAAAATTATAGAGGAAGGAACTCATAATACGCTTATGAATGAAAGAGGTAAATATGCAAAACTTTATACTACACAAGCACAACGTTACAAAAGACGATGAATTCTAAATTTCATGCTACAATAAATCAATGTCAATTTTTCATAATCCCCTCTCCCAAAATTTAGGATCTGTTAGACTAATTCCTCTGGGCGGCAGCGGAAATGTAACGAAAAACATGTACGTCTATGAGTATAGGCGTGATCCGAAAACTATTTCTGATATTTTAATCGTTGACTGTGGAATCGGCTTTCCAGATGAAGATATGTATGGGGTAGATTTAGTGATTCCTGATATCTCATATTTGCGGGATAAAAAAGATAAAATTCGTGCAATTGTATTGACCCACGGACATGAAGATCATATCGCAGCGCTTCCAT
The DNA here is from genome assembly GCA_016195685.1 of Candidatus Gottesmanbacteria bacterium. GTDB lineage: Bacteria > Patescibacteriota > Microgenomatia > 2-02-FULL-39-11 > 2-02-FULL-39-11 > JACPZE01. The sequence continues at coordinate 1,476 of JACPZE010000029.1, read as the reverse complement.
ATATATTGCCAGAATTAAAAGTTCCGGTTTACGGCACTAGACTTACCGCAGCACTCACAGAGGTGAAACTACAGGATTTCGGCCTTCACGCGCAAGTCCATACAGTAGGACTCCAAGATGTTCTTCGCTTTGGTCCTTTTTCCGTAGAGTTTGTACATGTCACTCACTCTATACCGGATGCTGCAAATTTAATCATAAGAACTCCAGTAGGTATTTTTTATCATGGTAGTGATTTTAAATTTGACTGGACTCCGATAGATGGCCTTCAAACGGAAGTAGGAAAAATTGCAAAAACTGCCCAGGATGGAATTTTATGTTTGCTTTCTGATTGCGTTCGGGTAGAATCACCCGGCTACACTTTATCCGAAAAATCAATTGAAGAAACCCTGGAGAAAGAAATTAGAAACTGTCCCGGCAAATTTATTTTTACCACCCAATCATCCAATATTTCTAGAATTCAACAGGCTATAAATGTAGCCGTGAAAAATAATCGTAAAATTGCCTTTTTAGGCCGTTCTATTGTAGAGAATGTGGAAGTAACCAGAAGGTTAAAATATTTGGATTTTCCGGATATGTTAGTAGTGAATGAAAAAGAGATAAGGAAATATAAACCAACAGACTTGGCTATCATTGTCACCGGCAGTCAGGCACAACCACATTCCGCTCTCATGCGCATGGCACAAGGACAACATAAATTTGCATCAGTTAACCCTGGAGATGTTGTCGTTTTCTCTGCAGATCCTATTCCAGGATATGAAAATGCCGTGCATCAACTTATCGATATTCTTACTGCTTCAGGCGCGCGTGTCGCTTATTCAGATATCACTGATGCATTACATGTCTCAGGACATGGTGCTGCCAATGACTTAGCTCTTATGATTGGCCTGACCCGTCCCAAATATATCATGCCTATAGGTGGAACTTTCCGGCAAATGAGGCATTACGCTGATATGGCCAAAAATATGGGGTACTTGGATAAACAGCTTATCTTACCCAAAGATGGAGAAATTATCGAATTTGATGGAAATCATAATTTCAAAATTACCCAACGTTTAGATTTGAAAAATATTATGGTTGATGGACTTGGAGTTGGCGATATCGGCAACGTTGTACTGCGTGACAGGCAAACTATGGCAAACGATGGAATATTAATCGTAGTTGTACCTATTGAACAAAATTCCGGCCGTGTCACTGCTGAACCGGATATCATTTCTAGAGGGTTTATTTATATGAAAGAATCAGGCAAACTCCTTGATGATGCAAGAAAAGTTATCGTCAATTCTCTGCGCCTGAAAAAAGGGAGACTTATCGATTGGCAATATGTGAGAAAACAAATTGAAGGAAACTTGGAAGAATTCCTATACCGCGAAACCCACCGTCGACCTCTTATCCTTTCTGTAGTTATAAAAGTCTAAATTATTTTTCTTTTACAAAATATTGATAAACAGCTTGTGATATTTGGGCAATCCGTTCTTC
>JACPZE010000028.1 GCA_016195685.1 Candidatus Gottesmanbacteria bacterium | reverse complement strand
TGGGAGGTGCTCTTTATGTCTCCAAAAGTTATAAGGAGCACGTTTCAACAAGTAATTCAATGTTTCCCACAGCAACAAAATGTAGCGCTATAACAATCAGTAAGCTAAGTGATTTCACAACAAGTGATGGAACATTCAAAGGTTTGAATAATAGTTGGGAAATGGGGTCTAAAGATAATGCTGTAAATATCTCTGGAGTATTTCCTCTTGCGTATTATCCTCTCTGCGATCTAGAAACTGGAGAGGTAAGCGTTGAATTTCAATTAGTTGGTGGACAAGAAGACAAATATGCAGGATTAGTTTTTGGTCTCACTACGCCAGGAGATTATTATGTCGTTAGGGCAAGCGGGAGTGAAAACTCAGTGACAATTGCCCAGTTTCAAAATGGTGTACGGACCGTATTAAAAACTTTTGATACCCCAGTAAGTACAAATACTTGGCATATATTAAAAGTAACAATCACTAAGGATAATATATCTATATTACTTAATAATCAGTCAATCATGAATAACTATTCTCTCAAAACTATATCTGGGATGGTCGGTGTAAACACTAAAAGTGATGCAGAAACTCAATTTAAGAATTTACACATAGAATCTTCTTAAATGATAACGATCAAATTGTCATCAGTGTTTCTTCGTTTACTCGTAATTGATTCGTAAATGGTATATAATATGATTATTGAAAAGCGTTTAAGGGATTTATCACTCCTGAGCTAAAGGAAGAAAGCCCATCTCATCTGCCAGGTGACAGATTCGATGAGGTAAATAGAACCTTTCGGGCATGCCCGTTATAGCAAAATGAGAAGTAATTAAGGTGGTACCACGGTATAAGCCGTCCTTAAAAGATTAAGGACGGTTTTTTTATGAAAAAACAAACATTTAATCCGGTTATACCACAAGTAAATTTTCCAGAAATGGAAGAAAAAATCCTATCTTATTGGAAAAAAAATAAGATTTTCGAAAAATCTGTCGAGTCACGGCCGGAAAATAAAAAGTGGACATTTCTAGACGGCCCCCCATTTATCACTGGTATGCCCCATTACGGCACGCTTCTGTCTAGTATTCCCAAAGATGTTTTTCCCAGATACAAGACGATGAAAGGATATCGCGTGAGGCGTGTATGGGGATGGGATTGTCATGGGTTACCAGCAGAAAATAAAGTCGAGACTTCATTAGGACTTAAATCCAAGCGGGAGATTGAAGAAAAAGTGGGTGTGGCAAAATTTATCAATGAATGTAAAAAATATGTTTCCGAAGTTTCTTCAGAGTGGGAATGGTATATAGACCGTATTGCTAGATGGGTGGATTTTAAAGATGCCTATAAAACTATGGATTTATCGTACATGGAGACAGTCATGTGGGTATTTAAAGAGATGTACGATAAAGGATATATTTACAAAGGACTTCGCGTTTCACTTTATTGTCCGCACTGTTCAACGCCAATTTCTAATTTTGAAGTAGCAATGGATGATGAAAATTATAAGGATGTAACTGAACCTACGGCTGTCTATAAATATCAACTTGTAGATGAACCAGATACATATCTTTTAGCATGGTCAACTACGCCGTGGAATAAACTGGCTACTCCGGCACTGGCTGTAAATCCAAAATTATCGTATGTAAAAGTATCTCAAGGAAAGGGAAAATATATACTAGCCAAATCAACATTGCCGATGCTTACTGGTGAACCATACAAAATAGATGAAGAATTTATGGGAAGTAAACTGATTGGTAAAAAATTTGTTCCCCATTATACATTTTATAAAATTGATCAGGGCAAAAAAGCATTCATAGTGGTTGCCGGAGATTTTGTAACTGCAGATGAAGGGACTGGTATTGTAACTATAGCAGCCTATGGAGAAGAGGATTTGGCAGTGATGTTGCGAGACAATATTCAGCTAGTTCTACATGTGGATGATGAAGGAATTCTAAAAAAAGAAGTTCCAAAATGGGCAGGCCAATATTATCTAAAAGTTGATCCGTTAGTCATAGAGGATCTTGATACTCGTGGACTTATTTATCGGGTTGATAAATACACACACTCAGTCCCTACCTGTTGGCGGTGTCATACGCGACTAATTTATGCTCCACAAGATGCCTGGTATATAAATATAAAAGAACTTAAACCGAAGCTTAAGAAAACAAATGAAATCGTCAATTGGTTTCCCAAGCATTTTAAATATGGCCGATACCAAAAAAGCGTAGAGGCTGCTCCGGATTGGTGTATTTCTAGAAGCCGTTATTGGGGTTCCCCTGTACCTGTATGGGAATGCGAGTGCGGTGAGCGTTTTGTTCCAGGATCGATTGCAGAACTTGAAAAAGCATCAGGGAAAACCATTACGGATCTTCATAAACCACTTGTTGATGAAATAACCGTTTCATGTAAAAAATGTTCCAAACAAGCAAAGCGCGTTTCCGAAGTACTAGATAGCTGGATTGAAGCTGGGTCAGCATCTTTTGCTGAACGACATTTTCCATTTGATAAAACATTAAAACTACAGGATTTTTTCCCACCCGATTTTATCGTTGAATATACCGGTCAAATCAGGGCATGGTTTTACGTCTTGCATGTTATCGCAACAGCGCTTTTTTCATCAAATGCATTCAAAAATGTAGTTGTAACCGGTGTAATCTTGGGTACTGATGGAAGAAAAATGAGCAAAAATTACGGCAATTACCCTGACCCGAAGGAAATGCTGCAAAAATATGGCGGTGATGCACTAAGGCTTTATCTCATGGGTAGTCCTGTCATGCATGGAGAAGACATCCGAATTTCTGAAAAAGAATACAAAGATCAGGTACGCGGAATTATGCTGATTTTATGGAATGTCTATAACTTCTTCATTACATACGCAAATGTTGATAAGTGGTCAAAAACCGAAAATTCACAATCCCATACCAAATTTGTTCTTGACCAATGGATTATCAGTTTACTTAATAAATCAACTGCCGATGTAACGAACTATTTAGAATCATATGATACTGTTTCTGCTATCAAAACGATTGGAGAATTTATTACAAATCTATCCCAATGGTATGTGAGAAGATCCCGTGAACGAATAGGTCCAACAGTAGAAAATAACGAAGATAAAAATAATTGTTACCAGACTCTTTATTATGTTTTAGTGACACTTTGCAAATTATTAGCGCCATTTGCGCCATTTATCTCTGAAGAAATATATCGGAATTTAACAGGAGAAGAATCTATACATTTAGCAGATTGGCCAGAAAAAAGCTCAAACTCAAAACTCAAAACTCAAAACTCAAAACTAATTGAAGAGATGGGATTTGTAAGAAAAGTATGTGAACTGGGACATGCAAAGAGAAAAGAATTAGGGATGAAAGTAAGGCAACCGTTACAAAAGTTAAAAGTGAAAAGTGCAAAACTCAAAGTTAATGAAGAATTAATACAATTAATTAAAGATGAATTGAATATTAAGGAAGTAGAAGTGAATGTAGGAGATGGAGGATTGAAAGTCGATCTGGATACTAAATTAACACCCAATCTCATTGCCGAAGGAGAAGCAAGAGGATTAGTAAGACAAATACAAATTGAAAGGAAAACGATGGGTTGCGGATTGGCGGATAAAATAAAAGTAACCTTGCCTACTTGGCCCAAAGAATTTACAGATTATATTAAAAAAGAAACTTTAGTCAGCGAAATTTCCAAGGGAGATAATTTTAAGATTTATACCGCATGAATTTTGCAAACAGAATAGATTATTTACTTCTTATTCCTGTATTTGGACTTGTAGGAATCAGTCTTTCTCTTATTGCCAGTACGACACCCTTGCTTTTTACCCAACAATTAATATTTATAATTTTGGGATTCGTGTTGTATATCATATTTGCATCTATAGATTTTCGGGTCTACCCGAAGTTTTTATGGATTTTCTATACATTTTCTATAATTCTCCTTCTGATAACTTTTTTCGGCCATGAGATACGAGGATCCAGCCGTTGGATCGACTTGGGTTGGTTTCGGATGCAGCCATCAGAACTGATAAAGCCGTTTTTTATAATAATGATGGCAACTTTATTTGCCGAAGGTAAAGAGAATTCGATAAGAATAGTAAATAAACCATTTCTTTTTTTTCTGCCGATAATAATACTTATTTTCAAACAACCAGATTTGGGGAATGTATTAGTCTATCTGTTCATTTTTATGGTTATTACCGTAGTGAGTGGTGTTCCGGTGGGATTTATCCTGACTGGTTTGGGTGGCTTTTCCATTTTGCTGCCTGTAGCCTGGACTTTTTTGAAGCAGTACCAAAAAGACAGATTATTGTCTTTTCTTGACCCGCATGGCGATCCCATAGGTGCAGGATATAATGCGCTACAAGCTGTAATCGCCATAGGTTCTGGCCAAATTTTGGGTCTTGGACTTGGGCGTGGTACCCAGAGCCATCTTCTTTTTTTGCCTGAATATCATACTGATTTTGTATTTGCCTCTATAGGTGAAGAATTAGGATTTTTGGGCGGCGCATTGGTGATTATATTTTATGCAATTTTACTGGCTAGGATCTTGTTTATCTCATCCGTCCAAAAAAATCGCTTTGCCAGGATCTTATCTCTTGGTCTTTTCGCCCAACTTTTTATCCAGGTATTTATAAATATAGGAATGAATCTGGGGATTTTACCGATTACCGGTATTACATTACCGCTTGTTTCTTATGGAGGAAGTTCCATTATAAGTACATTTATTAGTCTGGGGATAGCCGGAAATATCAGTAGAACAGCGAGAATACAAAGCCCTATTGTGATAAAGTAATTTTTTTATTATAATATCGGGATCATGCAATATGCAATTTTTGCCTCAGGAGGCAAACAATATAAGGTTAGTGTTGGTGAAGAGGTATTGGTAGATAAACTGGACGCAGAGAAAGACAAGCCATATACTTTTGAGAAAGTACTTTTAGTAAGAGATAATGATGATGTAATGTTAGGTAACCCCTATCTTGCAAACGTTTTGGTTTTAGGGAAAGTGTTGGATGCGGTAAAAGGCAAAAAGATCCATATATATAAGTATAAAGCAAAAGTACACTACCGAAGAAAAATGGGTTTCAGGCCGTTATATTCTAAAGTGAAGATAGAATCAATTTCCATAAAAGGTAAAGTTTCTGCCACAAAAAGTGTACAAAAAAAGACCTCGGGTAAATCGTGAAAACTATTGACACCCGTGAAAAAATAAATTAAACTCAACGTCAAATAATATATGGCACATGTTAAAGCAGGAGCAGCTACTTCAGGTAATAGAGATTCCGAGGGTAAAAGACTTGGGATAAAGGTGTATGGGGGAGAAAAAGTAATCTCAGGGAATATTATTGTACGCCAAAAAGGAACGAAATATAATGCCGGTATAGGTACAAAATTAGGTAAAGATTACACGATTTTTGCTACCCGTGAGGGAGTAGTCAATTTCAAAAGACATTGGAAAGATACGATAATTGAGGTGGTAACTGCCAATACTTAAGTTATGAGTACTTCAAATTATGCAAACCAGAGTCTTATCAATCTGGATTTAAATCTTCTTCAACCAAACCCATTACAAGTTAGAAGCCTTATAAAATCAGAAAGTCTCGTTGATCTTGTTGAATCGATAAAAGAACACGGTATTTTAGAGCCCATTGTCGTTGCCAAGACTCCTGCCGGATACCAAATCATTGCCGGGGAGCGTCGTTGGAGAGCCGCCAAAATAGTAGGTTTATCTACAGTTCCTGTCGTTGTCAAAGAGACTAGCACCCAAGGCATGCTTGAGATGGCATTGGTAGAAAATGTCCAAAGAGAAGATTTAAATCCGATTGAGCGTGCCCAAGGTTTACAGAGGCTAATAGATGAATTTAGTGTGGGTGTCACGGAGATAGCCAAACGTATAGGTAAAAGTCCCGCATATGTTTCCAATTCACTTAGGCTTTTAGCCCTTCCCGATGCTATTAAAGATGGAATTATTTCAGAAGATATTACCGAAGGCCACGCCAGAGCGATTGCGGGATTAACGGATGTAAAACTCATGGTAGAGGTATATAAAACCATACTTACCGAAGGGTCATCTGTGCGGCGTGCGGAAGAAATAGTAAGGCAAATTAAAGAAAAGACAGAGCCGATAAAAAGGGCAGTAGCTGAGAAAATACAAAGTGTAGAACTTGAACATTTAGCTGATGAAATTTGTAAGAAATTAAATGCAAATGTGCACGTATCCCAATCAAAAGTAAGTGCCAAAATACAGATACTGTTTAAAGGTCCTCCGGATGCTACTTCGGCTGCGATTAAATCTTTGCATACAAAGCTTCTTTCTTAAACTAATAATGTACCCCAGGTAATACTCCCAAAGCGTCGATGGGCCAATATCGGATGAAAGCTCTTCCAATGATAGTATCCAATGGGATAGGACCGAATACTCTTGAATCAGAGCTGTGAGGGCGGTTGTCTCCCATGACAAAGAGTTTCCCGGGTGGTACAGTGATCTCAACACCATCTGCCATGAAACTGCCTGGGAACATAAAGGTAGGATCTTTTAGATAGTCCTCTTTCAATTTTTCGCCGTTAACATAGACAGAACCGTTTTGGACTTTAACTTTGTCTCCGGTAAGACCAATCACCCGTTTTATATAATCCTGGTCAGGATCGATCGGTGCTTTAAATATTACTACATCTCCACGAGATGGTTCATGCAATCGGTAAGATATTTTATCGGTTAATATATATTGATTATTATAAAAGTTAGGTTCCATCGAGCTTCCTTTTATCTCGTGTGGTTGCATCAGAAAAAGATAAATTACCACAAATATGGATAATGCTACTACTATTGTTTCCAGAAAATCCAGGAAAAAATTGACAATTTTTCTCATCGTGTAGGTTATAATATTTTGAGGCGAATTATTATTATCTTCTGACCTATCTTGAGGTGCAGAAACAACGACAGAGGGAATTCTCTCGTTTTCTCTAGTATCGATCAAAACTCTAGGTTTATCCTGTTTTTCCATATAAATATTATAATAATTTGGCTAAGATTTGTATAGGATAAAGATTTGTGTATAATAGGAAAACGAAGGACGATTAGCTCCCGTCGTCGAGACTTTGTCACGACAGACGGGCTCGCTAGTGTTTTGTAAATACACGGCGAGCAGCGGTTTATTCTGTATGTACTTTACTTATGTGCTTCAAAGCAAAAAAGATAATAAATATTATATTGGTTCATCGTCAAATTTAATAGAAAGATTCAAGTCTCATAATCAAGGAAATGTTAAATCAACAATGCACAGAAGACCATTTGTTCTTGTTTATTATGAGGCGTGTTTAAGTAAGAAAAAAGCAGAGGATAGGGAGAGATATTTTAAAACTGGTTTTGGGAGAGGATTTTTGAAAAATAGAGCTTGACGGACGATTAGCTCAGCGGTAGAGCGCTGCATTCACATTGCAGATGTCGGGGGTTCAAATCCCTCATCGTCCACATTTCCAAATGAGAGTATAAAACTATAAAGAAATAAGATTGACAGGGATAGGGTTATTTGGATTGTAAATTAGATAAAACCGGAAAGGTCGGTTTTCTTTAAGCATAAGCGAAAAACTTCTAGTTTGTGCCTCTTGTCCTTTTGGAATTTGGGATATATGCAGGTAGGTCTCTGTAGATTCTTTAGGTATAATTTCCAAACGGTAAAGCCCTACCATAGGATTAAAAGATACAGAAATATTTTCTTTTGTTTCCGATGTATTCCCCTTTGGATCGGTAATTTTTATTTTAACTGGTTGGTCTAAAGAAATCATGAGGGCCGTCTTTGCTGTTTCTTCTGGTAGGATTACTGCAG
>JACPZE010000027.1 GCA_016195685.1 Candidatus Gottesmanbacteria bacterium | reverse complement strand
GAAGTTAAAAAAGATAGTAGGGAATTCTGTCTATAACAAAATCAAAGATTTGATTACTATATATTGATCTGGTAAAGTACATAAGAATACGGGTGGCACGAGCGAGGGATCCCAAACGATGCTTCACAAGGAAGCTCAAATAATATTTACCATTTATACCGGCGGCTTGAAGCAAAGTTTGGGAAACGCAAGTGACAGGACCCGCTTTACTTCTCTATGATTACAGGTCTTCTTATTATATCTATTATTTCCTTTATTGCCGTCATATCATACAAAAGGCCACGGATGGAACAGAAAGTTTTTAAAAATATCCCACTTGTCGATTGGCTAAATATTTTAGGATTCCCGCCCTTGGTATATCTAGGCTTGGTTTTGATAGTCGTCAATATTGTCAATCGGCCGATCGTGCCTATATTGGACTTTGAAGATTTTACCATCATCACGGTAGGTATATTTTTTCTAATGCTCGCTTTTGTAGGACAGAGTATCCACTTTGTCAGCAAGGTGATATCCCGATATCTTCCAGCCAACAAACATGCTTTGGAATACCAGGTAAATGAGATTTTCCACGGTAAACTGAGCCATTACATGGTTATAATCAGCGCACTTCTGGTAGTTTTTATCTTGGATTTACTTGAGATAAACCATCCGGTTTTTTACTCCAGCCCTATAGGGAGGAATATTTTGATTATCATTGCAGGAGTATTGATGGGATTTGCTGGAGGTAAGTCAGTTATTTATACCAGCAGTTGGCACGGTGGATATTACAGGCCGATTTTTTCACTAGTTTTTTTACTTTTCCTAAGTAAGACAGGACTATTTTACTTTAGTGATTTACACTATTCCAATTACCCGATGAATTTGTTTTCGTACGCGATGTATATTTCTATAATGACGGTATTTATACTTAGACAGTTTATAATCTTTAGTAAGTTAAGTGAAAAAAGAAGATTACGTTTTATTGCCAAACTCTTTAGTCTCTGATGGTTAATCCCTTTGTTGCAGTAATAAATTCCATACTTGCCGAACCACAAGCGTCACTTCTCAACGGAATTTTATTCGGGACGAAAGCCAGCATGCCCAAATATTTTTATAATGCTTTAGTAGCTACGGGGACTCTGCATATCATTGCTTTATCCGGGATGAATATATCTATATTGACTGCTCTAACAGCCCAAATTACCCTCTTTTTAGGTAGGAAAGCCTCTAGTATTCTGACGATCTGTCTTATAGTATTATTTGTTCTATTTGTGGGGCCTGCTCCCTCTATAGTACGGGCTGCCATGATGGGATGTTTGTCACTTTTGGCGGTTTACTTTGGCAGACGAGATTGGGGAGTGCTAAGTTTATTTTTGGTCGGTGGAATAATGTTGTTGTTCGATTTCAGCCTCATAAAAAACATATCTTTTCAGCTTTCTTTCTTGGCAACTCTAGGTATCATTTTAGTAAATAAAATAGGCGAGCGACAAAAAAAGAGCGGATTGTTAAATCAAATAAAATATTGGTTAAAAGAAAATCTGAAGATTACTCTTAGCGCTCAAATATTCACACTGCCAATAATTTTATATAACTTCCACCGGGTTTCCATCATTGCTCCTGTTGCAAATTTATTATTAGAGTGGGTGATACAGCCGGTGATGGTTTTAGGCTTCATCACGGGAATTACTGGATATATTTGGTATCCTGCAGGATTTATTATAGGATGGGTAGTATGGGTGCCGTTGACGTATTTTATAGTCATTGTAGAATTTTTGGCCAAAGTTCCAGGAGCGTCGATACAATTTTAGATTTATCTTAATTCAAAAGTTAAAAGTTTTATTACTTTTTAATTTTCTAGCATGTTTTCTAAAAAGCATTTTATCGGAGGGACGTTGATAGGAGCAGTTTTACTTTTCGCCTACATTTTTTCCATTCCTGATGGTAAACTGCACATCACTTTTTGTAACGTAGGCCAGGGTGATGCCGCCTACATCCGTACTCCTTCCAATCAGGATATGTTGATTGATGGTGGACCAGATGATAAAGTTCTTACCTGTCTAGGAAAGCATATGCCCTTTTATGATCGTACTATCGATATAGTACTTCTGACTCATCCGCAAAAAGACCATATGCAAGGGCTTATTTCTGTGATACAAAGATACAATGTGAAATATTTTGTTATAGGAGTGGAGGGAAATGAAACTTCCGGATATAAATTATTAGTCGATGAGATCAAAAAGAAAAACGTAACTATAAAAAATCTTTACAGAGGAGATAAATTCTCATTTGGGAAAGTAGAATTTGATCTCCTTTGGCCTGATAAACAGTGGTTAGTAGAGAATGGCGCTTTAAAAGGAGACATAGCTGATATAGGAAGCAAACAAATTCTTGGTCTTCAGACCAGTCGAGATCTGAATGATTTTTCTTATTATGTAGATTTAAAATATGGATCCTTTTCAACACTTTTTACAGGCGATGGTGATAGTAAGATTCAGCCCGATATTATTGCTATGAATGAAGTCCCACAGGTAACAGTGTTGAAATTTCCCCATCATGGATCAAAGACGGGAATTTTGCCTGAATTTTTGGATAAAATCAAACCCAAACTTGCCGTAATTTCTGTAGGGAAAAATTCCTACGGCCACCCTACCAAAGAGGCACTGCAGTTATTAGAGAGTAGATCTATAGAACTTAAAAGAACAGATTTATCTGGAGATGTGGAGGTGGTGTCGGATGGGCAAAAGTGGATTGTAAACTAATCACTTATTCATTTATCAAATTTTTACAAAGTTGCAAAGTTTTTTCGGGCTGATTGAAAGTGGTAAAGTGTATTCCAGAAAAGTTATTGTCGCCATCAATAGAAACGATTTCTTCAAGTAATTTCCCCGCGTCAAAAACTTCATTCGTCATAATTGCTTTTCCCATTTTAACAATGTCATAAGCCTCCCGAAGTTCCGGATGATTTGCAAGAATTCTTTCGATATTTTCTGTCCCATACTCCAAGAGAAATTTCACTAAGCCCTTAGGAGATATCACTCCGGGTACACCGACCATGATAGGTAAAGTGATTCCGTTTTTCCTTATTTTCTCGATCCAAGGGGGCAAGTTTTCTGTAATTAAGCACATTTGAGTTACCATGTAGATATTTTTACCATATTTTTCCGCAAATTCTTGTTTTACTCTTAGGGCTTCCCAAAGTTTATCATCAGGAATGGCATTATGACCGGTAGGGTATGATGCTACGCCGTAACTATCAAAAAAACCCCTTGTTCAGCCAAAAAAGTCATAAGTTCTATAGCCGATGCAAAAGGTCCTTTTTTTTCTTTATCATCTCCGCCAATGACAAAAGCCCGATTGGAGATACCTTTTATAGCTTCTGCAATCTGTAGAGCTTGTGTTTCACTAGTTAGCGCTCTAGCAGCCACATGAGGTGTGATCGTCCAGTTGGGATTTGCTTCTTTTAAAGATTTGGCAAACGCGATTGTTTCTTCTGGTGTTCTATCAAAATGCTTGGTGATAGCAATAACACTTTTATTCGGTAATAATAATTTCAAACCAGTTACAAGTTTTTCACCTTTCTCAGGATTTTTTGATGGGAAGAATTCGAAAGTAGTTTGTCCTATGAGTCTTCTTAATCTTTCACGATTTTCCATTCCTGGATTCATTCCGTCAGGAGAATCCATCTCCATCTTTACCATATCCTCGCAATTATACCAGACAAGAACCAGGTTCTAGATCAGATTTCCGATGGGATTATTTTGAGTTTGCAAGAGTACCTCTTGCAAATGCGGTTACTATGTTCCCTAATACATATGACAAAATAGACCACGTGGCCCAATTTGTCAAAATGTTATAGTTTGAAATAATTAAGTAAGTAAATTAATCACCACCAAAAGAACAGATTTATCTGGAGATGTCGAAGTAGTATCGGATGGGAAAAATTGGCGGTTAGTAAATTAAATATTGACAAGATAGATCACGTGGTCCATTTTGTCCGAATGATGCCTTTTGAAATAGTTTCGTAAGTTATTTTAGCTAACTTCAAACTCTCTGTTTTGCAGATCGAAAGATATTTTAAAACGGTCGAAAAATCCAATTTGACCAAGTATAACAGGAGAAGTAGGAGGCAATTCTTTGGAGAAATAAAATGGACAGTCATATATTTTTCCTCCAACATGGAGCTTAATGATTTCTTTCTTGGTTTCAAATTCTTTATTGTTGGCAGCTGTAAAATAGATACTCTTTTTATTCTTAAAATTTATTCCTAGCCATAATCCAATATCCATGGTACAAAAACACACATCAGCGCCGGAATCTATAAGAGCATAGATACCCGTTGTAATCTTATGTGTCTTTTTGAGGCTTAAAATAACTGGAATTAATGGTTTGTAGACTTGTCCGCTGGGAGAAGTAGGAAGTATTTTATATGGATATTTAGCCATTGGCGGTGATAAAGCCAAAATAGTTATCAGAGGCCGGTAGTAAAGTAACACTCTCTTTTTTGCCTTGTACTTTTTTCTCTATATCACTAAATGTCTTTGCATGAGCAACAATGTGATGATTTTTATCCAGTGCTACCCATCCGGATTTATATTTTTTTAATTTTTTGGTTAAATCAATCGGAGTCATATAATTTATCCTCTAAAATATTATATTAGCATAATAAAACAAGAACCCACACACGCTAGACAGAAAAACGACCAGATCGGTCAACTCGACCAATGGGTCGGATTTCTTTCACGCGTCTAGCGTGGTGGGTGGGTTCCTGCCTCAACTTGCGGCGACTGCCGGATACGAAATTATGCTTCCGATTCGTGGAATTGGATTTTTGGAGATAGCGGTCTCCAATTTTCAGTGCACCATCACCTCAAAGTTGATTTTGGCGATTTCCGCAGCCATTTGCTTCCGAATTGCTTGGCACTTTTTGCAGGAAAGGACATGCTCTAACGCATCTGCCTCTATTTTGGGGGTCGTTAGAACCATCCCGTAAGCAACTCTTATGGTGTTTTCACTGTGCTTGTATTGCATTGTTACCTCCTATGAATTATCGTTATTGTCATTTCTTTTTCCCATCATGCCGCTCCATGAGAGTCGAAGAAAAAGTTACGGATTTTTCCGTGATTGTTATCCATAACTAAACGATTATACGGACAAGCAAAAGATAAATAGAATGGTTTTATCTTCTATTTGCCCGTATCTTCGTTTGAGCGATAAATCCAAAGGTAATATTATTGATCCGCAAGTATTTTAATGTGCAAGAACCAATGTCATTCCGAGCGCAGTCGAGGAATCTCTCGCGTATGCGAGTATTATCTGAAACAAGTTCAGAGATCCTTCGGCTATGCCTCAGGATGACAGAAAACAGTTAAAACTATCACTCATCAGCTTCTAGATGGGATTATTTTTCCTGTGGAGGGGATTATAGCGAAGTTACTCTCTCTCTCTGTCAAATGTACTATAGGGTTATGGGGTAGATGGATTCGCTGCTAGGCAGCCTGCCATGATTTGTTTCTTCTCATCATCAGATTTTCCTTCAGTCTGCTTTTGGGCGTCCGCACATTCTTGTGGTGAGCGGAAGTAGCATTGTTTGGTAGGAATTTTGTCTGCAGTGAAATATTCTATTTTCTCAGATGGGCAGTAAGGACAAGTAAGAAGTCCATTCACCGCGCATATTTTTATAGGAATAAGTCCTTGTGGTATGGGAAAATCACGGGTAGGAGTATCTTTCAGTAGTTGAGTCATAATCTCATTCCAGATAGGTGCTGCTCCAGTGATACCAGATACCAAGTTTTTGTTCATAAAACTTCCATCTGCGTTACCTACCCATACCGCAGTAAGGAGATTCGGAGTAAATCCTATTGTCCAGTTGTCGCGGAAATTATTAGAAGTACCTGTTTTTACGGCTATCTTGTATCCCGGTACAGTGAGCTTGGCATAAGGTCCAAAAGCAGGAAGCCTGGCTATATCATCTGATAATATATCCGTCAACCAATATGCAGCAAGAGGAGAAATCACCTGCTGGTTATCTTGGGCTTCTACTTCTCCTACCAAAGAAGAATTCTTGTCATTTTGGTAAAAAAGACTGGTTATGTCATTTTCATTTTGGTCTCTTATCTCTTTGATAAATTTCAGTTCTTTCCTGACGCCGAGATTGGCTATGGTTCCATAAGCACGGCCCATATCCAACATGGTTACCTCAGCTCCTCCCAAAGTGAGAGAAAGTCCGGCAAGTGGTCTTTCATACCAGCTTTTTATGCCCATGTTTCTTCCTTCTTCAACCATTTTATCTACGCCGTAGCTGTTTAGTACTTTTACTGCGGGCACGTTATATGAATTCGCCAGTGCCGATCTTAGGGTAACTACTCCATGGAACTTGCCATCGTAATTGACAGGTGTATAAGTTTCGGTAGCACCGGGAGCCACATAAATCACAGGAGAATCCTCAATCGTACTGGTGGGAGTGTAGCCGTGATCAAAAGCATAGGCATAATTCACCGGTTTTATGGATGATCCTGGTTGTCTTTTGGATGTTATTGCGTTTACATACCCTTTGTTTTGGATATCAAAATAATTTGGTGATCCGACCATAGCCAGAATTTCTCCAGTTCCCGGATTGGTTATAAGTGCTCCTGCGTTATGGATATTATAGATGTCTTTTAACTCTTCAATTTGTTTCCTGACTATATCTTCTGCAGTTTGTTCAACCGCTAAATCCAAAGTAGTTGTGACGTCGAGTCCTCCCTGGGTGACCCTGCTTTCTCCAAACTTTTGGACGAGTTGGTCTTTCACGAACATGACAAAATGAGGTGCCAATAAATCTACTTTTTGCGGAGCAAAAACAAGCTTTTCATTTTTGGCCTCAGTAAATTGTCTTTTAGTAATCATATTGAGTTTCAACATCCGGTCCAAGACGTCTTTTTCTCTTATGAAGGCTAGTTGCGGGTTGATACCAAATGGAGAAAAAGTTGTCGGTGCCGCTGGAAGTCCTGCCAAGAAAGCCGCCTGAGCAAGGTTTAGATTTTTGGCATCGATGCCAAAATAAGTTTGGGCTGCCGCCATTATGCCATAGGCTGGACCACCGTAACCGACCTCATTTAGATACATCCGCAAAATATCTTTTTTGGCAAATCTGGTTTCTGCCCAAAGTGAAAGAACTATCTCTTTGATCTTCCTGATATAAGTTTTTTCCGGCCCGACAAGCTTGTTTTTTATCAGTTGCTGGGTGATGGTAGAACCTCCCTGATAAGAGGTCACGTTTTTTTGATGGAGGTTATGGATAAAAGCCCTGACGATAGAACGGAAAGATACACCGTGATGTTGGTAAAAATCGGCATCTTCTATCGCTATGGTGGCCTTTTTGACATTGTTAGGTATTTCATCCCAGCTTAACTTTATCCTATTAGCGTCTTTGTAGACTTTATATAATATTTGGCCATTTCGGTCCCGGATGATCGTAGTAGCTGGAGAAGGATTACTGGTAAGAGTATCAGGATTGGGTAAGTCTTTTAGAATATAAAAATAGAAGATCATTTCCGAAATGGTCACGATGAATAGGCAAGAAAAAGATATTTTAAGGAATCGTGGATTCCTGGCGAGTGATATTGTTCTGGTTTTGTATACCTGGAATGTTTTTTTTGCATTTCGCAGGTTCTTGGAGAATTTTCTCAAACTTTTTTGTGCCCTTTTTTTAGTCCTGGAGTATTTAGAAAGGCTTTTGCGAATCTTTCTTTTAGATGTTTTCACGATCTTGTGTGAAATTTTTTTCTTTTTTACCATATCTGTATATAAGCACACCATATCATTTTTCTTCTGTCAATAAGATTTTAATATCTAAAAGTACATCTTTTTTTACAAGATAAAAATACCGTTGATATATTTATGAACCTTTTGATATATTAATTAACATTAAATGGTCGCTTGACAGTTTGTGAAAATTGTTTGAAATTGGATATATATGAAGAAAATTTTATTTTCCGTAACAATATTAGTGTTGTCTTTTAGTGCTGTTAGTCTAATGAAACCTGTTTCTGTTGCAGCAGCAGAGGGAGGACCAGCTGGCAAATTTATGCTGTGGGCTACTCCCGGTCCAAAAGCAGGTGAAGTCACCCTAAGATGGAGTGATGCTGATTCTGCAGAGGACTATCATTTAGTATATGGGACTAATAGCACAAATATGCAATATGGGGTTTTAAATATTGGTAGGAGTCACTATTATATAGTAGGAAAATTAAATCCAGGTACAAAATATTATTTTGCTTTGGTGCCGGTTGTGAATAATGTAGCTTTGTATACTAGTGAATGGGTTGCAGCTTGGCCGATGAGTGGTCAAACAGCTATGGTAACCCAACCGCGAGCCGCAGTAGGTCAACCGATGGTAAGTCAGCCAACATGGACAACTCCTACCACGATGACGCCCGTGGCATCTGGTCCTGCCGGAAAATTTATGCTACGTGCAGCTTCTGGTCCCAAGATGGGTCAAGTAACACTTTCTTGGGGTGATGCAGATTCTGCAGATAATTATCATGTGATATATGGAACAGATCCAAACAATATGAAATATGGCGCACTAAATATAGGAACCAGTCATTTATATACGATAGGAAAATTAAATCCTGGTACTAAATATTATTTTGCCTTAGTTCCTGTGATGAATAATATGGCTCTATATACTAGTGAATGGGTATCCGCATGGGCTATGGGTGGACAAATGGTGACAACAGCTCCGGTAACAGCAATGGTACCCTCAAACCCTTCAATGACGATGCAACCTGCTGCTCCAGCTATGTCTATGCAGCCTGTAGGAGCGACTAATGGACCGGTAGGTAAACTTTGGCTTTGGGCTAAATCTGGACCGTATACTGGAGAAGTTACACTTCACTGGAGGCACGTGGATGATGCCAACAACTACCATTTAGTCTATGGCACAAGTCCCGGTAATTATCAATATGGAGCTTTAAATATAGGTTGGGTGAATTGGTATACCGTAAAAGCCTTAGTTCCTGGAGTACGCTATTACTTCGCCCTGGTACCGGTTAAAAATGATGTAGCCTTGTACACAAGTCCCGAGGTAATGGCATGGTCATACGTACCAGTTCAAGTTGTGCAAACAACCAAAGAAGCAGTCATGATTCCACATCCAACACAGATGCCATCTGCTACTTCTGGGGATTACCCAAACACACCTAGTGCATCTGGACAGTAGTAAAGTATAGCTAATAAATTTCTTAAAACATCCGAATTCGATTTTCTTTTGTATGGAATATTACTTAATATTATCTGTATTTGAAGCAAAAAATTTCATTTGACAACTAGTGTATAATAAACATAACAATTAAATATGGCGATGACGAGAGAATAGTAGTCCCGCCAGGCGGGATGAACGAGCTCTCGAGCCAGAATCGAAGAAAGCCCACGTCGCATAAAGCTATGAGGGCAAGTAGATTCAGAAATGAGTTAACTGAACTCTGTCAAGGCTTGTCCTGAGTATAAGCGAAGGGCATACACAGAGATTTTTATTGGAAACAATCAGTTAAGAATTAAGGTGGCACCACGTTATTAGTTTTAACGTCCTTGAATTCCAATTTATATTGGGAGGAGAGGATTTTTTATGAAAAAATTATGGGGAAATTCTAAATTAAACCAGCAGGTGGAAGCCTTTGAGACGAAGGATGATCTTGTATTGGATCAAAGATTGGTTAAATATGATTGTCTGGGCAGTTTGGCTCATGCAAAGATGCTCAATACAATCGGAATTTTGACCCTTGAGGAACTTAAGTTACTAAATAAGGGGTTAAATGAAATACTTAAGCTTGATAAAAAAGGTCAGTTTCAATTGGTACAAGGAGATGAAGACATCCATACGAAAATTGAAAATTATCTCACAGAAAATTTTGGTGAGGTGGGTAAGAAGATACATACAGGAAGAAGCAGGAATGACCAGGTTTTAACCGCTATAAGGTTATTCATCAAAGATAAACTTACAGGAATAGTTTCTGAGGTGGAATTGCTTCAGAAATCATTTAAGGATTACAGCAAGAAATATTCCCATATCCAAATGCCGGGCTATACTCATATGCAAAAGGCCATGCCATCTAGTGTTGGTCTTTGGGCAGAAAGTTTTGCAGACGGTCTTACCGACGATTTGAAGCAGTTACAAACGGCTTTTGACATTGCCAATCAATCACCATTGGGTTCTGGAGCAGGATACGGATTACCGTTTGATGTAAAAAGAGAGTTTACAGCAAAATTACTTGGATTTGCAAAAGTCCAAGAGAATGCTCTTTATTGCCAAAACAGCCGTGGGAAATTTGAAGCTTCAATTCTCTCAGCTTTTATATCCATTCTTCAAACTATCAATAAATTTGCCCAAGATGTGTTGTTATTTACTACAAGTGAGTTCGGATTTTTTACCGTAGATGAAACCCTCACAACCGGTAGTTCCATCATGCCTCAAAAGAAAAATATAGATCTGGCAGAATTACTCAGGAGCAAAATCCATCTTGTTTTGGGAAATTACGTTGCTATAGTGAGTTTATCTGCTAATTTACCATCCGGTTACAATAGGGACCTTCAGGATAGCAAAAAGCCTTTGTTTGAAAGTATTGAAATCACTTTAAATTCTCTTAAGATGAGTAGTGTCTTACTTTCCGGATTGTATCCAGTACCAGTGAAACTTAAAGCAGCTATGACAAATGAACTTTATGCTGCCCAAGATGCTCTCAAACTTGCAAAAAAAGGTATTCCTTTCAGATCCGCTTATAAAAAAATTGCCTCTAAATACCGACGATAAAATTCTAATTCTTGCCTCGCAAAGGCAGTCCTTGCAAATTATTCATTTATTTAAGAAAGGAAATATATGTTACAAAATAAAACAAAATATATCAAAGTATCATCACATGAAGCTAAGATTGGGGAAGCGAAGAAAGTGTTATTGCTTTATTCAGGAGGTTTAGATACCAGTGTTATTTTGAAGTGGATACAGGATAACTATAAGGCCCAAGTAGTCACTCTGACATTGGATATAGGTCAGCAACATGATGATCTTATGGTGATCAAGAAGAAAGCATTGAAATTTGGCGCTGTAGAAGCAATTGTGGCCGATGCCAAAGATGAATTCGCCCAGGAATTCATAGCAAAAGGTATAAAAGCAAACGCCAGTTATCAAGGAGATTATCATCTCTCGACCCCCATGGGGCGTGCAATTTTGGCCAAAAAAGCTGTCGAATATGCCGAAAAAACAGGTGCGGATTGTATTGCTCATGGTTGTACAGGTAAAGGAAATGACCAGGTTAGGATAGAAGGGTATATTTTGACACTATCACACAAGACAAAAATCATTGCGCCGGTGCGTGAATGGGATATGGATAGAGATGAGGAGATAAAATACGCCCAAAAACATGGTATACCGGTTCCGGCCAGGTTGGATTTCCCTTACAGTGTAGATGACAACATGTGGGGAATGACTTGGGAGGGGGGAGAAGTGGAGGACCCGGGAGAAATTCCACAAGTTGAGAATTTTCTTACTACTTATACCCTGGCAAAAAATGCACCTGACAAAGAGGAACTAGTCACGATTTCTTTCTCGGAGGGAATCCCTGTAGCTTTAAATGGGACAAAGATGAAACTGTCAGTTCTTATCCAAAAGCTGAATAAAATTGCAGGTCTCCACGGAGTCGGCGTGGTGCATTTGCTAGAGGATAGGTTGGTGGGGTTAAAAACGCGTGGTGTTTATGAACTTCCAGCCGGTCATGTCATTATTTCCGCGCACAAAGATTTGGAAAAGTATGTGTCGACAAGACACTTAAACCAATTAAAGCAAGAAATGGATATAAAATGGGCATACTTTTGTTATGGTGCTTTATGGTTTGATCCTGTCATGCAGGCTATAAATGCATTCAATGACAAGGTCAACGAAAAGGTGACCGGAGAGGTGACCGTGAAATTATTTAAAGGAAAAGCTACGGTAGTCGCCATAAAATCCCCTTATGCTTTGGATTATGTTTCGTTTAATAATACAGAGGGGTATAAGTTCAATACGAACTCTTCTGCTGGTTTTATCGAAATTTACAGTTTACAGATGAAGCTAGCAAATCAAATAAAAAAGAAAATATGAAAAAAGATTTTTTATCTATTTTAGATCTCTCAGCCAAAGAGATATTGTATATTTTGGCATTAGCAAAGAAACTCAAACTGGAGCTGAAAGTCAAAGGATCAAATGACCGTCTTTTGGCCAGTAGGACCTTGGTAATGATCTTTGAGAAACCCAGCTTGCGTACCAGACTGTCATTTGAAGTCGGTATGGCGCAGCTTGGAGGACATGCCGTCTATTTAGCTCCAAGTGACATAGGTATTGGGGATAGGGAATCGGTATCCGATATCGCTAAAATAGCCTCTACCATGGGTAATATCATTATGGCCAGGACTTACAAACACGATACCGTGCTTGAGTTCGCACAAAACAGCCTTACTCCGGTAATCAATGGTTTATCAGATTTGGAGCATCCATGCCAAATATTGGCTGATTTGTTGACGATATCGGAGATAAAGGGCAAGTTTAAAGGACTTAAACTAGCCTTTCTTGGTGATGGGGAGAATAATGTAACTCATTCTCTGGCTCTAGCTAGTAGTCTTTTGGGTATCAATTTTAGTGTCGCTTCTCCAAATGGATTTCAAATGAAGAGGGAAATAAAAGATATGGCTTCTAAAATATCTTCAGTTTCCGGATCAACTCTAATTGAGACTAAAGATCCAGGTGAAGCAGTAGAGGGGGCTGATGTAGTTTATACCGATACGTGGGTAAGCATGGGAGATGAGACTGAAAAACAGGAAAGATTAGAGATATTTAAACCTTATCAAGTTACGGCTAAACTCATGAAACTTACCAAACCAGATGCCATTTTTATGCATGATTTGCCTGCTTATCGTGGCAACGAGGTAGTAGCAGAGGTGATAGATGGTTCTCAATCCGTGGTAGTTCAACAAGCAGAAAACAGGCTTCATGTACAAAAAGCCTTGATTATCCATTTATTAGCCGCGCAAGAACAGTCCTCATAAATTATATGATACATAATATTCCATTAATATATATTAAGTACTATTAAACTATGAAACTTAGAATCATGACTCCATCTGATATCCGCCAAGGTTACCAATTATGGAAAAAGGCGGGATTGGATGTAGTTTCTTATAAGAGAGAGAAATTAGAAGTTAAAAATGTCTTGAAACTTAATTCTTCCTCATGTTTTGTTATGGAAGACAAAGGGAATATCATTGGTACGGTATTAGGAGCTTTCAATGGTAGAAGGGCATGGATCTATCATATGGCTATTCATCCCGATCATCAGAGAAAAGGTAATGGTTGGTTGTTACTGCAGAAAACTGAAGAAGCGTTAAAAAAATTAGGAGCGACCAAAATTCTAGTAGGTGTACTCCCGACCAATAAAAAGGCCTTAGATTTTTACCAAAAGCGTAATTTTAGCATAATGGATCATGCATTAGCTCTCCAAAAGGATTTGTGGAGTAAGTAAGAATAAGGTAATTAGGTACATTCTACCGAAAATCGATTAAGATAAATAGTAGAATGGATCGCCGGAAATGTATATTTTGTAGATACTACCGTGCACGGGGCAATTCTTTGGGTAGAATTTACTGCCCGAGATGCAAAAGGAGATATT
>JACPZE010000025.1 GCA_016195685.1 Candidatus Gottesmanbacteria bacterium | reverse complement strand
CCATAGGATTAAAAGATACAGAAATATTTTCTTTTGTTTCCGATGTATTCCCCTTTGGATCGGTAATTTTTATTTTAACTGGTTGGTCTAAAGAAATCATGAGGGCCGTCTTTGCTGTTTCTTCTGGTAGGATTACTGCAGGGGCGATTGGAATACCGGTAATCCCCAGAAAGTTTAGTATTTTGGTTATTCCAGTCGCGGAAGAGATTATTTCTCCGTGATTGCCGGAAATTTTTTCATTGTTTACCCCTTCTAATTGGCTGCTTGTATTTAGAATTGTCCCATCCCCACTGTCTATTTTTTCATTCCCAATGGGTTTACCGTCTACCCAGTCGCCATAAGCGCTTTCCCTGATAGAAGGATTGGTAACGTCGAAAAACTTCAATGTGGGATTATTATCTCCCGATAACGTAGAGAAAGAGATATTATAATTATTCTGGGGAAAGGGATGCGATCCAATCCAATCATTTTGTGCTTTAAGCTGATTTACTTTCTTAATTTGTCCATTTTGGCGCAGGTAATCAAAAACTGGAAGAAATTGTTTCATCACGGGTATAAAATATTGAACTATTTCCCGGCTGGTGCGGAATTTAAATACAGGAATACTTTTTTGCGGCAGGATAAATATCCTTATTACTTTGCAATTGGTGATAACTTGATTGATGGTAATTTGAAAAAGTAAATCATCTATACTGATATCACCTTTTTCCCAGATAGGATATACAGCAAGGCTGCCCAAATGAGGTGAGCCTACAGTCATTACCGATAATACATGATGCGAGTTGGGATTGTGGTCTAAATAGCTTCTGATAATCATTCCTCCGAGGCTATGTCCTACAAGGCGAACCTTGGTTTCTGGTGATTTTTCCCTTAATACATTCTCAAGATAGTTTTTAAAATTTTCTGCCTGTATATCTAGTGGTTGCCGCCAATCATAGGTATATACGTAAACATCCTTATTTAACCGAAGATGGGCATTTTCAGTGAGAGTTTTAATAAGTCTATTATAAAGACTTACATAAGGGGCAAGATCCCATTTTCCCGAAGATTTGATATCGCATGAAAAGATATCTTTGGGATTCCAGGAAGCTCCAAGTCCCGGAATAATGATGATTGGGGAAAATGGCGGTGAAATAGTTGGAGTAGGAGAGGGGGTGGAAGTAATAGTTGGAAATAAGGTAGGGGTTGGTGTCGTAGTCAAAGTAGGAGTTAAGGTCGGTGTAATAGTAGGAGTTACACTGGCTGTAGGCGTGGGTGAAATGGTTGGGATAGGAGTAAGGGTAGGTGTGGGAGTAACAGTAGGTAAAGTAGTAGGTAAAGTAGTAGGTAAAGGAGTAGGAATAGGAACAGATGTGGCTAGGCCCATTTGCCATTTACCATCGCTACTTATGCCGGTATACCACATGTAATAAATCCCATCTTTTTTCAAAACAAAAGGGTTAAATACGCGTTGACTATCAAAAGTACCAAAAGTAGGAATCAAGATGGGATTGGAAGGATCTTTAACCCAGTTTAACCCATCTGTGGAGGTTGCGCGGCCAATTCCACCATTTCCATGGTAGAACATCTCATAAATTCCGGAAGTTTCGTCAAGTAATACACTGGGATTTCCTACATCTGCACCTTCCCAAGGTTGGGTGGATTCTAAAACAGGGGTTGAATGTTTGTCCCAAGTGATTCCATCTGTAGATGTCGCGTATCCAATCCGCCACTTAGTAGAGCCATTAAAACTCCCCCGAGCTGCAAACCACATTTTAAAACTGTTGTTTAAAAAAATAGTAAATGGAAAAGATATACCAGAATCATTTTCCCAAGTTAATGAAACTGGAATAACATTTAACAAAGGTTGACTCCAAAAAATTCCATCTGAAGATTCAGAATAATTTATGTGTATTTCTTTAATATTTTGATTCGACGCTGCAAACCACATTTTATATTTATTATTCTGAAATATAGCTTTTGGGTCATGAACATTTGTATTAGAAAAATTATCAATTTTATCTATTAAGTAAGTTTGGTTTTTTGTCCAAGTTATACCATTGTTTGAAGTTGCATAACCTATTCTCCAATTAGAACCATCATTTCCTTCATACCACATTTTGAAAATAGAGCCATCTACTATTACTGAAGCAGAACCCACTTTACTTTGATCCCAAGTGTTGTTTGATCCAATAGAAACAATAGGATTATTTGAAATTTTTACCCAATTTGCGCTTGCAAAAAGTGGAAATGCACAAAATAAAATTACTAATGAAATAAAAGATATAGGGAATAAAGGCAGTCTTTTCACAGAAAGTAACTTAAATATTATTTAATATAGAGGCAAAATTGTAATGCTTTTGTATTATAACAAAGATTTGAAAGATTTAGATGTAAAATGATACACTGGCGAGTATGTCAATAACTAAGTGTGTTCTTTGTGGCGGTATTAAATTTAGAACTTTATATAAAAAATTTAGTTATCAAGTTTATATATGTCAATTCTGTGACTTTATTTTTATTTACCCTTTTCCAGGCAAAAGACAATTAGAAAAATATTATAAGAGTTTTGATTATAAAACCGGATTTATTAATGAAAATCTAATTAGAAAGGATAGTATTAGAACGTTAAAAAATCTCGAAATACTAGGATATTCGAATAAATCACTACTTGATATTGGTTGTGGAGCAGGTTTTTTTATAGATGAAGCAAGAAAAAGAGGATGGCAAGTACAAGGTATTGATAAATCAATAATAACTACTAAATATGCAAGAAATAAACTGAAGCTTAAAGTTATTAATTCAGACTTTATAGACTATAAATTTTTCAATCGTAAGTATAAAATTATTACTTTATTACAAGTTATAGAACATTTAAGTAATCCGAGAATTATGCTTGAAAAGATATACAATTTATTAGAATCAAGTGGAATTTTATGTATAGCGACCCCTAATATTGATAGTTATCTTGCGAGAGCATTAACAAGTAATTTTACCTATATGATTCCTCCTGAACATATTTCATTTTATTCTGCAGTTACATTAAAAAGAATACTCGAGAGTATAAACTTTAAAATTATTAAGGTAGATACTTGGGGTTATCCATCTGATCTAGCGGCAATTATAAAAAGTAAAATTAAAAAGAAGATATCCCCACGCGATAATATCTCCCGCATTCCTAATGGGATAAATTTTAAATCATCTACAAAAAGATTTAAAAGTATTTTATTTGATAGTATTTTTTGCCAGATAT
>JACPZE010000023.1 GCA_016195685.1 Candidatus Gottesmanbacteria bacterium | reverse complement strand
GGCTATTGCCCTAAGATATCTTCCATTTGTAGACCAAATACGAAAAATGTCGAAAGTAAATAAAATATTGGAAGTAGGTTCAGACGGGTTGGGAATAGCACCTTATCTAAAAAGGAAGGTAACTGGAGCAGATATCCGTTTTCGCCCACCGTTTCACCCCCTACTTAGAAAGATGAAGGCTTCGGTTGTAAAACTTCCTTTTGCCGATTCATCTTTTGATTTGGTAATCAGTATGGATATGTTGGAGCATTTATCCAGTCAAGATAGATCAATAGCCATAAACGAAATGGTGAGGGTCGCCGATAAATGGCTTTTAATCGGAGTGCCGGCAGGGAAAAAAGCTCAGGTGCAAGATATTATATTTCATAATTATTTTAAAGAAAAAATAGGACAGGAATATGATTTTTTTAAAGAACAAATTACCGAGGGATTGCCTAAGAGAGTGGAAATCTATAAGATGATAAAAAATAGTGCAAAAAATTATCATAAAAAAGTGGATATAAACGAACAGGGCAATGAAAATCTAAATTTGCGTGCATTTTTGATGAGAGGATGGATAACAAAAAATTTATTAGTAGATGTTTTTTTCAGGAAAATATTACTATTTGCAATTCCGCTGTTTCGATTGATAGATAAACCGCCGTATTACCGGCAGTTATTTTTTGTGAAGATTAAAAATGAAAATCGCAATTGATATATCTCAATTAGTTTACAAAGGAACAGGTGTAGCTACCTATACTGATCAGTTGGTAAGAAATCTACTCAAAAGTGACACAAAAAATGAGTATATTTTATTCGGCATATCACTACGTAAGTTTAACTTTTTTAAAGATTATATTGATCAACTTAAAGCATCATATCAAAATGTAGAAGGCCGTTTTTTTCATATTCCGCCTCGGATTGGCGAATTTATATGGAATAAACTGCATTTAATAAATATTGAAACATTTATTGACGATATAGACATATTTTATTCTTCTGATTGGATACAACCTCCAACAAAGGCAAAAAAAATTACGACAGTTCATGATCTTCTAGTTTATAAATACCCGGATGTATCCCATCCTTACATTGTTCAAGTACAGAAGAGAAGACTTGAATTGGTTAAAAAAGAGTGTGATATGGTAGTGGCAGATTCTAATTCAACAAAAAGGGAGCTGATAGATATTTTACATTTTAATAAAGATAAAATAGAAGTTATATATCCTGGTATATCAGAAAAATTTATTCCGGAACCTAGCGATAAAATACAGAAGATAAGACAAAAATATGGCTTATATGATGATTATATTCTTTCTGTTGGAACAATTGAACCAAGGAAAAATCTGAAGGGAATTATTTCTGCATTCGAACTTTTTTTAAAGCATTCTCTTATTGCATCGAGAAAAAATCCAGTAGAGCTTGTGTTAGTTGGAAAATTTGGCTGGGGGGAAAAATGGAAACCGAGAAATAAAATTAAATCTTTAGGATATGTTTCCAAAGATGATTTACCAAGCCTTTATACTGGAGCGTCAATGTTTCTATACCCCTCTTTTTATGAAGGATTCGGATTTCCCGTGCTTGAAGCAATGGCTTGTGGTTGCCCAGTGATAACGTCAAATCAAGGAAGCCTTTCTGAAGTGGTTGCCGATGCTGCATTAATTGTTGATCCGCAAATTATAGAAGATATTTCATCAAAAATGATACAACTTTTTGTAGATAATAGTTTACGCAAAGAATTCATTACTAAAGGAAAAGAAAATGTATATAGATTTAACTGGGATAAAACCGCTAAATCTTTCTTAAATATTTATAAAAATTTATACAAATAATATATGATAGTTGGTATTGATGGTAATGAAGCTAATCAAAAAATAAGGACAGGGAGCGGTGTATACTCTCTTGAATTGTTGAGACAATTCAAGAAATTCCAAATTTCCCCGGCCTCGATCAGCACGGGGCGGGCAAATTTCAAATTTCAAATTTACCTTAAAAACTCACCGTTAAAAGATTTACCATCAGAAGATAGTAACTTCGAATATAAAATTGTTAAACCTGTCAATTTCTGGACGCAAATAGGGTTACCTTTCCAGCTTTGGAAAGAGAAAATTACTCGAAAAGCTCCTGATATATTTTTTTCGCTTACTCATTATGCGCCCAGATTTTGTCCAATCCCTTCGTTAATAACAATTTTCGACCTTTCTTTCATCAAATTTCCAAAAATGTTTTTGAAAAAAGATTTATATCAGCTTAGAAACTGGACTGAATACAGTATTAGGCAAGCAAAAAAAATAATAACTATTTCTGAGTTTAGTAAGAATGATATTAGTAATTATTATAAAATTTCTCCAGATAAAATTGTCGTAGCATATCCAGGATACGATAAAAATAAATTTAATACACAAATCAAAAATCAAAAATCAAAAATAAAAAGTACAATTCAAAAGTTTAAGATAGATAGAGAATATATTCTTTATGTCGGCACAATACAGCCGAGGAAAAATATCTCAAGACTAATTGATGCCTTCAGATTATTAAATAATGATTATCCAGGGTTGCAATTAGTTATTTGTGGCATGATTAAAGAGGGAAGAGGAGGATGGATGAATGATGAAATAATTGATAAAATCAAAAAATCAAAATTCGGTAGAAAAGATTCAATTATCATAACAGGATATGTAATTGATAAAGATTTGCAATATTTGATGGCAGGTGCAAAAACATTAGTATTGCCTTCTTTATATGAAGGATTTGGGATACCTGTTATTGAAGCGATGGCATGTGGATGTCCGGTGGTGGTGAGTAGCGGTATCAGTCTAGCTGAAATAGCTAATGGTGCAGCAATTTTGGTTAATCCTTTCGATGTAAGAAGTATTGCAAATGGATTAAAAGAAGCGTGTTATAATAACCTAAGAAGGCAAGACTTGATAAAAAAAGGTCTTATTCAAATTGAAAGATATGATTGGGAAAAAAGCGCAGAAATAATTTTTTCCACAATTCAATCTGTAAAAAATGATAGAAGTAAGCGACAAAATGGGTAATAAATTGTCAATGTCCGAAATAAAAAAAAAGTCAGTGAATAGAATTGTAAATGTACTTTTAGATTTTGAGCTGATGTTGTTAAGATGGGTAAGTCATATTCCATTTCATAACGTTAGGATATTATTCTACCGATTGTCAGGACTAAAGATAGGTAGAGGGTCAAGTGTGCATATGTGGTGCAATTTCTTCAATCCTAAGGGAATAGAAATAGGTGAAGGTACGATTATTGGTGACCATGCATTTTTGGATGGTCGGGCACTTTTAAAAATCGGTAACCATGTCGATATTGCCTCCAGGGTAATGATATATAATTCTGAACATAACGTTCATTCTGATGATTTTCATGCAATAGAGGAACCGGTGATTATCAAAGACTATGTTTTTATAGGTCCTGGGGTTATCATTCAACCAGGAGTTACTATAGGAAAGGGAGCAGTTGTAGCCGCTGGCGCTGTAGTAGCGAAAGATGTGAATGATTTTACCATGGTTGGAGGGGTTCCAGCACAAAAAATCGGAGAGCGTCAAAATAAAAATCCTCATTACAAATTAGGTCGAGCAAGATTATTTCAGTAGATGGAATTAAGCATAATTATTGTAAGTTTTAATACCTCAAGCTTTCTTCGTAAATGCTTAAACAATGTATATAAATCCTTAAGTTTCTGCAAAATTGAAAAAGATAGTGAAATATTTGTAGTTGATAATAACTCAATTGATGATAGTGTTTCAGTAGTTGAAAAGAATTTTCCAAAAGTAGAACTTATACGAAATAGTCGAAACGTAGGATTTGCCGGTGCCAATAATCAAGGTATAAGAAAATCTTCCGGGAAATACATTTTGCTTTTAAATACTGATACAGAGATAAAAAAAGAGTCTTTAAACAAACT
Source organism: Candidatus Gottesmanbacteria bacterium (assembly GCA_016195685.1). Classification (GTDB taxonomy): domain Bacteria; phylum Patescibacteriota; class Microgenomatia; order 2-02-FULL-39-11; family 2-02-FULL-39-11; genus JACPZE01. The sequence continues at coordinate 41,347 of JACPZE010000023.1, read as the reverse complement.
GTTGGATGTAATAAAGAAAGACCCCAAAGTTGGCGTAGTAGGAGGAAAACTTCTAAATCCCGATGGTTCTATCCAACCATCTGTAGGTTACTCACCAGACGTGATTAAAATTTTCTTTTGGATGATGTTCCTTGATGACATTAGGTTTCTAACCAATATATTAAAACCGTATCATGTCGAAAGCAAATCTTTCTATGCAAATGAGGAAAATGTTGATTGGGTAAGTGGAGCCTGCTTTCTCGTAAAACGTGAAGTTATAGATACAGTTGGGTATTTGGATGATAATATTTTTATGTATGGAGAAGAGGTGGAATGGTGTTATAGGATTAAAAAAGCATATTTTAAAATTGTTTATACACCCAGCGCGCAGATCGTGCATTATAAAGGAGCTTCAACTAAAAGTGAAGTTGCAGGAATAGTAGATGAGTTTAAAGCAATATTATATTTTTACAAAAAACATAAATCGCATTGGCAGCTATTGTTGGTCAAGATATTTTTAAAGTTTGGAGCTTTGCTACGGGTACTTACTTTTGGTATAATTGGTAGATACAAAGAGCGAAGGTCTTTATATGCAAAAGCTTTTAAGCTGGATTGATGATCATATTCTTTCGATTCTTGCTGGATTTTTGCTTGTTTTTATTCCACTTTATCCCAAATTACCAATTTTGGATATTTTGCCAGGGTATATCGTACGAGTAAGACTCGAAGATTTTCTGGTAAGTTTTTGCTTCTTATTGTGGGTGATATGGATTTTAAGAGGAAAAATTAAGTTAACTGATAACCCTTTACTTAAGCCTATATTGATTTACTTGTTAGTAGGTCTACTCTCTATTTTTTCTGCCGTATTTATCATTAAAACTATTCCAATAGAATTGATTTTTGTGGAAAAAATATTGCTTCATTTTTTACGTCGTATTGAATATTTCTCGCTATTTTTTATATTTTACTCCACAGTAAAAAACATCAAAACTTTAAAAGTATACATAGGTCTTTTTGTAGCGACAGTTATTGCTGTTGCAATATATGGGTTTGGACAAAAATATCTGTATTGGCCTGCATTTTCTACCATGAATAGAGAATTTTCCAAAGGTTGGGTTTTATATCTTACTGAGCATGCAAGAGTGCTCTCAACTTTTGGAGGTCACTATGACCTGGCTGCTTTCGTCATGATGGCACTAGTGATTTTGTGGAGCTTATTTTTTGGTGTTAGAAAGTGGGTTTTGAAAACTATAATCTTTCTAAGTATAGCAGCAGCATTTTGGACGTTGATATTGACTGCTTCTAGAACATCATTTTTGGCCTATTTAGCTGGGGTAACCTTGATGTTTTTCTTTTGGGCTTATAAGAAAGGAATACGGTGGTCTTTTTTACGCTGGACTATTGTAATGATGTTATCAATTGTCATCATGCTTTCTTTTGGAGATCTATCTGAACGTTTCACTAAACTATTGCGGATTGATGAGCGGATTGCCGGAATTAAATCTCTAGTAATGTCGCCAATAGGCAAACCACCTACTGACAAAGCAATATTTTTGGAAAATAATCCAAACTCAGCATTAGCACAAATTACTTCAAAAAGTGATCAACCGCCAACAGTCCGAAATCCTAGTGATGTATATGAGAATATTCCACTCTATATACCTATTGCATCAGGGAGTGCAACCGTATCTGCTGTTGCCCGAACTTATTCAAAAACTGCCTTTCAATATGATTTATCTACAGCAATTAGACTTGATGCACTATGGCCAATGGCCATAAATGGTTTTAAAAGGAATCCATTGTTTGGTAGTGGGTATTCTACCTTGAATAAAAGTCAGATAAACGATTTTACAGAAGCAGAATCAACAGATAATGATTATTTAAGATCTTTGGGTGAAACCGGATTACTCGGTTTTATAACTTTTTTTGGAACGCTCCTGTTTGTTATATATTTTATTTGGAGGAATCTAACTCTTATCCAAGATCCAGTATTTTACAGTATTGCAATTGGTGTTGGAGGGTTAACTTTAGGGCTATTGGTAAATGCGGTTTATATAGATGTATTCGAGTCATCAAAGGTAGCATTTTCATATTGGTCTATAGTCGGATTTACTTTGGCAGGTATAAATATTATCCAGAAGGACAGGAAAAATATTGCGAGTAAATCAAATATTTACAATATGGTAGCTTTTAGCTCGAATTTAAAAACAAAAGCTTCTAAATTTTTCAGAAGTGATTTTTTCATCCTATTTTTCATTCTTATTCTAGCTTTTGTATTACGATTATATAAGATCAATACGCCTCTTGCTGATTGGCATTCCTGGAGACAAGCAGATACTTCTGCAGTAACAAGAAATTATGTAAAGCATGGGATAAATCTGCTTTACCCTACATATGATGATTTATCCAATGTGGCGTCAGGAAAAAATAATCCCAAAGGACTGCGTTTCGTAGAATTCCCAGTTTACAACGTAGCATCTGTAATTATCGATAAAATCTTTGTAGGTTATACCATAGAAGTTTCACAACGACTCACTTCAATTTTTTCCACTCTTGGTTCGATAATTTTTCTTTTTCTCATTACTCGAAAATATATAGGTCGAAAAGAAGCTATTTTATCGGCTCTATTATTTACAGTACTTCCTTATAATGTGTTTTTTACCAGAGTAATATTACCCGAACCATTTTTAGTGTTTACTTCTTTAGGGATGCTTTTTTTCTTCGATAAATTTATTGAATCTATCGCAAGTAAGGTAAGGAAATTTACAACACTCAACTATTTTATTTGCGCATTTATTTTTACAACGGTTTCATTACTTATTAAACCAGTTGCCGCCTTTTTATTTTTACCAATGGCATATTTGTGGTTTAAAGAGTTTAAAATATCACTAAAGTCATTATTTAACATAGGAATATTCTTAATTATTGCATTGTTGCCATTATTATGGTGGAGATGGTGGATAGGTCATTATCCTGAAGGGATTCCTGCTTTTACCTGGTTACTTAATGGAGACGGTATCAGATTTAAAGGCGCTTTTTTCTACTGGCTTTTTGCCGATAGACTGGCCCGAGAGATTTTAGGATATTGGGGTTTACCATTCTTTGTCCTTGGTATATTTACCCGGGACAATTCAAGAAAATGGTTTTTCTATTGGTGGGGAATTGCGATCCTTGCTTATGTTACTTTTGTAGCCACAGGAAATGTAAGACATGATTATTATCAGATTTTCACTATTCCTATCATTGTAATATTTATGTCACGTGGAATTGTTAAGTTTCTGGAAATAATTAAATCGAGTACATCAAAACTAACTGCTTATATATTTGTATTAATTATGCTTGGTTTTGCTCTTATGTTTGGTTGGTATTATATAAGAGATTATTATAATATAAATCATCCTGAAATTGTCGAGGCCGGAAGAGCCGTAGAAACAAAAACAAAAAATAATACATTAGTAATTGCTCCATATAATGGGGATACTGCTTTTCTTTACCAAGCTAACAGGGCCGGTTGGCCTATTATGCAGGAGCCAATAGATAAAATGATCAGTATGGGAGCAGATTATTATGTAAGCGTAACCTTTGATGATTTAACAAAAAAACTTATTGCTGATTCTTTAAATCCAGATCTTCAAAAAAGAAAGTATAAGCTGGTGGATTTAACAGATAAATATGCCATCATTCAGCTCGTTTCGGATAACAAACTTCCCAAATAGATTTTTCCTTTTATGAAAATATTAATGCTTACTCCATACCTACCTTATCCTTTATGGTCTGGTGGACAAATAAGGACTTATAATCTTCTTAAGAATTTAGCAAAAAAACACGAGATTACTCTTTTTAGTTTTATTCGGGACGAAAGCGAAAATCATTACAAAAAAGAACTATTGAAATTTTGTAAACGAGTAGAAACATTTAAAAGAAGACCTGCGTGGTCGGTATTTAATATATTACTTGCAGGATTTACCCCGTTCCCCTTTTTAGTTTCCATTTATTATTCTAAAAAACTACAAAATGCAATATCTAATGAATTAAAGAGTGATAGTTATAATCTAATTCATGCAGAAACCTTTTATGTTATGCCGAATATTCCTAACACCTCAGTGCCAATCTTATTAGTCGAACAGACAATTGAGTTCTTAGTATATCAGCACTTCGTAGAAACAGTTTTTTTACTAATACGGATGTTATTATCTCTAGATGTTGCAAAAATTAAGTTTTGGGAAAAATATTATTGGAAAAAAGCTCATAAAGTAGTAGCTATGTCTCCTGCAGATAAAGATGTCATGAGGACAGAAGTGGTGGGTCTTGATGTTGATATTGTTCCAAACGGAGTAGATACAAAAGAATTTTTCAAAGTTACAAGAAATAAAAAGATTAAAAACATAATTCTTTTTGTAGGTAATTTCAAATGGCTTCAAAATAAAGAGGCAGTTATTCTTCTTGTGGACAAAATTTTTCCGAGAATAAAACAGAGAATTGATGAAGCGATACTATGGATAGTTGGGAGGTATCCGTCGTCTCAAATTAGAAACTATCAAAGTAATTCAATAAAAGTATCCGAAGATATAGAAGATATTAAGGTCGCTTATGCTGAAAGTAATGTTTTACTTGCTCCAATCTATGGTCCTGGAGGTACAAGGTACAAAATTTTGGAAGCAATGGCATCTGGTCTACCCGTTGTAACTACTTCACGTGGAATCGAAGGTCTAAACGCGAAAAATGGAAGAGATGTTTTAGTATGCGATGATCCTGACAGTCTTGCTGATTCTACAGTAAGTATACTTACAAATGAAAATCTTGCTGGAAGACTTGGTCAAAATGGTAAGCAGTTAGTAGTTTCACATTATGGCTGGAAAAGTATTTCAGACAAACTCGATATTCTTTATGAGGAAGTAGGAAAAAAAGATGACTAAAAAACTGTCAATTATAATTATCAACTACAATTCAGGTTTGTATCTAAAGAAATGTCTTCTGTCGATTCGAGGTTCCAGAATAAATAAAAATAAATACGAGGTAATTATTGTAGATAACAATTCCAAAGATATGTCCATTGCGCAAGCTCTTACAGTTCAGGATATTAATCTTCTTCTGATAAAAAATCATAAGAATGAAGGGTTTGCAAAGGCTAATAACAAGGGTATTGAAAAATCAAGAGCAGAATACATACTGCTTCTAAATCCCGATACACTTCTTAATCCCGAAATACTAGATGTAATAATTGCCTTCATGGACAAAAATAAAAAAGTTGCTATTTCAACTTGTCGTGTTGATTTACCAAATGGACAAATAGATGATGCTTGTCATAGAGGTTTCCCCACGCCTTTAAACGCGCTTTTCCATTTTTCAGGGTTGGCAGATATTTTTCCCAAAAGTACATTTTTTAATGGTTACCATTTAGGATATAAAAATATGGATGTAATTCATGAAATTGATAGTTGTGTAGGAGCATTCATGATGATCAGAAGAACTGTTGGAGAAAAAATTGGGTGGCTTGATGAGGATTATTTTTGGTATGGTGAAGATATAGATTTTTGTTATCGTGTTAAGGAAAAAGGTTATAAAGTTGTATATCTACCACATATTAGAATTATTCATTTTAAAGGAATAGCGAGCGGTATTAAAAATCATTCATATAATCTATCAACTGCAAATAAAGATACAAAACAGTTAGCTACAAAAGCTAGGTTTGAAGTTATGCGCATTTTTTACGAGAAACACTACAAGCATAAATATTCTTCATGGATTACTTATTTAGTTTTCGCAGCTATAAAACTTAAAGAATATCTAAATTTGAGAAAATACAATTAAATTATGCGTATAGGTATAGATGGACGACTTTATAATCAAACTGGTGTAGGCCGTTATATCAGAAATCTGATAAAAGAACTTTCTATTATAGATGATGATAATGAATATTTTGTATATCTTCGGAAGAAAGAATTTGAGGATTTTTCCGCTCCAAATAAAAATTGGGAAAAAAGATTAGCCGACTTACATTGGCATACAATAAAAGAGCAAATTATATTTCCAAGAATATTATTAAGAGACAATTTGGATGTTGCGCATTTTCCGTATTTCAATGTTCCCATACTTTATTCCAAAAAATATCTTTTAACCATACACGATTTAATTGTGGACCATTTTGATACTGGGAAGGCAAGTACTCTTCCTTACCCATTATTTAAAGTGAAAAGATCTGGTTATAAAATTTCTTTATCACTTGGAATAAAGAAAGCAAATTGGATTACTGCAATATCTAATACTACTAAACAAGAAATTATTGATCATTATAGAGTAGGAAAAGATAAAATTACCGTTACTTATGATGCTTTGGATTTAAACTTCCTAAAAACAATCCATAGTCATAACGCAAAAAATTATTTTGACTTCCCATATATTCTTTATGTAGGAAATGCTTATCCACATAAGAATTTAGAAAGACTTCTCCAATCTCTGAAATTGATAAATAAGCAAAAAAAAATCAAACTTGTTTTGGCTGGTGATGATAGATATTTTTACCCTAGATTAAAAAGATATGCGCAGAAAATTGGAATAGAGAAGCAAATTATTTTTTATGGGAATGCGAATGATGCGCAATTAGTAAATCTTTATTCATATGCAATAGGTTTAGTTTTCCCTTCTTTAATGGAAGGATTTGGTTTACCAAATTTTGAAGCTATTGCATGCGGAATAATTCCGGTAGTTTCAGATATAGCTGTATTTAGAGAAATTTGGGATTCTGAGTTAATTTATTTTAATCCTTTCAGTGAAAAGAATATGGCATCAGCGATTTTAAAATTGATCAACATGCCGTCTTTAGATTACGAGAAACGTGTGGAAAAACTTAAGAAGAAAATAACACAATTCAGTTGGAAAAATACAGCAATAAAGACTCTTGAAATATATAATAAAATTCACAAGAATTTTAATTCTGAATGAAAATTGCATTTGTTTATGATAGGGTGAATAAATTTGGAGGAGCAGAAAGAGTATTATTGGCACTTCATGAAATTTGGCCAGATGCTCCATTATATACTGCAATTTATAACAAAAAGTCAGGTTCATGGGCAAATAAATTTAAAGTAATTCCATCATTTTTGAAAGATTTACCGCTTAGTTCAACTAACCATGAAATATTTCCACTCACGACACCATATGCTTTTGAATCATTTGATTTTAGAAAATTTGATGTTGTATTGACTATTACTTCCTCTGATGCAAAGGGTATAATTACAAATCCGAACACTTTACATATATGCTATTTACTTACTCCTACGAGGTATTTGTGGAACGGTTATTTTGATCATTTAGCTAATCCCGGTTTTGGAAAAATTAACCCCTTCGTAAAAACAATTATGAAAATATTCACACCAGTTTTGCGGAAATGGGATTTTATTGCATCATATAGACCGGATGTATATATTAGTATTTCAAATACAGTTGCAAAAAGAATAAAATGTTATTATAAAAGAAGCGCAACGCTTATTTATCCTCCAGTTGAAACAGAAAAATTTGTTACGCCACAAAAATGTAATATTGGTGAATTTTTTCTAGTAGTATCAAGATTAGTGTCTTATAAGAAAATTGATTATGTTATATCAACCTTCAAGGAATTAGGGTGGAACCTTAAAATTATCGGAAGCGGTATTGACAAGAAAAGACTAAAAAAAATATCTTCAAAGAATATCGAATTTATCGATGGAAGTTTGACAGATGAGAAATTATGCTGGTATTATCAAAATTGCAGAGGACTAATATTTTCAGGTGAGGAAGATTTTGGGATATCTGCTGTAGAGGCTCAAGCTTGCGGAAAACCAGTAATCGCATTAAATAAAGGTGGTATCACTGAAATCATTATTCCTGGAGTGACAGGTGAAATATATAATACTGCTGACGAAGACTCTCTTATTCACGCGTTAAATAGATTTATTAACAAAAACTACAAAATGGATGATTGTAGAAAAAACGCCACAAGGTTTTCGAAACAAAAATTTCATAAAAATATAAAAATAGCAATTGAAAATTACTGGAAAATATGGAAAACAAATAAATTAAATTGATTATGAAAGCGATAATTTTTGCCGGTGGAGTAGGTACAAGACTTTGGCCTTTATCAAGGAAAAACTCTCCAAAACAATTTGAGAAAGTCATTGGAGACAAATCCACTTTACAGTTAGCAGTGGAGCGCCTGTTACCAGACTTTGGCTGGGATGATATATATATTTCAACATCACAAAAATACATATTTTTGGTTAAAGAGCAGCTTCCTAAAATTGATATATCTCATATCATTGCTGAACCGGAAGGACGAGATGTTGGCCCAGCTGTAGGCTTAGCAATTGCAAATATAGTTAAAAAATTTCCTGCTGAACCGTTAGTGATACTTTGGAGCGATCATATAGTTAAAAATAATAGTTTATTTAAGAAAATACTGAATAGTTGTGCAGAAATAATTTCTCAAAATTCCAACAAGCTTATTTTTATAAGTCAAAAACCTAGATTTGCCAGTCAAAATCTAGGTTGGATAGAATACGGGAACAAAAAATTAAGTCAAAGAGGATTTAATTTTTATGATTTTAAAAGTTTTAATTACCGTCCAGATTTGATAATGGCTTCTGAATTTTTAAAAAGCGGATATCATGCTTGGAATATAGGTTATTTTGTCACAACTGCATCGTTTCTTTGGCAATTATTTAAACTTTATCAGCCAGAAATGTATAAAATATTAAGGGAAATTCAAAACCTTGTAGGATCTGATAAATATGAATCGAGTTTAGATAAACTTTATAAATCAATCCCCAAAATTTCATTTGATAATGCTATTTTAGAAAAGATAAAAAAAGAAGATGCCTACGTAATAGCTGAAAATCTTGGTTGGAGTGATGTAGGAGCTTGGGAAGCTTTGAAAGAAGCTTTACAAAGTGACCCTTCGCAAAACGTAACTTCTGGTAAAGTTTTGGTCACTGATTGTCGAGATACATTGGTATATAACTATACTGATCAAATGGTTGTAACGATCGATCTTGATGGGTATTTAGTTATTAACACGAAGGATGTTGTTTTGGTTTGCCATAAAAATTCAGTACCGAAAATTAAGAAACTGGTTGAAAATCTTGCTGATTCTAAAAACGAACATCTTGTTTAACAAATTAATCTATGAATATTTTTTTCGGAAACTATTACGATTTGCTTTTAAAAAGAATAATTGACATATTTGGATCCTTTATTTTACTGATGATTTTCTGCCCGATTTTTATAGTTATAGCAGTTTCTATTAAATTAGATTCTGCTGGACCAGTTTTTGCTGATACCCCAGAAAGAGTTGGAAAGAAAGGTAAACTTTTCAAAATGTATAAATTCCGTTCGATGGTAGAGAATGCTCATACTCTTTTACGCAAGGATCCAAAACTCAAGTCTTTGTATGAACAATATAAGAAAAATAGTTATAAACTGATAGATGATCCTAGAGTTACGGTTTTAGGTAAATTCATGAGGAAACATTCTTTAGATGAATTACCCCAACTTATAAATGTTTTATTTGGGGATATGAGTTTAATCGGACCTAGAGCTTATTACCCGGATGAACTTGTTAATCAACAAAGAAAGTATCCTAATACTAGAAATTTAGTAAAAAAAGTATTATCTATTAAACCTGGTATTACAGGTTATTGGCAAGTTTCCGGCAGATCGGAAGTCAATTTTGATAAACGCATAGCTATGGATGCACAATATGTAAACAGCCGATCTTTATGGTATGATATAAAAATCTTGATAAAAACTCCTTGGGCTATGATTAGTGGTAAGGGAGCAGTATAAAAATGATAGATGGTTTTAAGAAGATAGAACTGGAACAAGTTTCGCCGGAAATGAAACTTCCTCAACATTCTCAGAAGTTTCAAAATATATCGAAAGCCTTTGGAGGTGTGATTGTAGCAGTCTTGGTGCTCTTATTAGTTTTTATTTTACTCATAATTTTACCTGCAAAAGATATTTATAATTCCGCACAAAAAACCGTGAGAGTGGCAAAAGAAGCAGGAACATTTTTAAAAAATCAAGATCTTGATTCCTCATTAAATAAACTCAAAGAACTCAAAGATAATCTTGATATTCTCAAAAATAATATTAATAGATTAACGTTGCTTAAATATATTCCTTTTGTCGGAAATTATGAATCAGACAGTCAACATATGGTGAATGCTGGTATTGCTGGGGTTGAGGCGGCACAAATAACCGTTGACACCCTTATTCCATATGCAGATCTATTAGGACTCAAAGGAAAGTCTACTTTTGTAGCTGGTAGCGCTGACGATAGAATAAAAATGGCAGTTGAGACTTTGGATAAAGTTACCCCAAAACTTTCAGAAATTTCCCAGAAAATAGAAATCGCCGGTAAAGAACTATCTGAAATTGATCCGCAGCGATATCCGGAAAAAATAGGATCGATGACAATTAAAAGTAGATTACAAAGCGCTAAAAATATCTTTACCGATACTGCTCAACTTTTTGTAGAGGCTCAACCTCTTCTTGCCAAAATTCCCCAACTTCTCGGAAACAAAGAGCCGAAAATGTATTTGGTTCTTTTCCAAAATGATGCGGAATTACGTGCGACAGGTGGTTTCATTACTGCTTATGGAGTATTTAAAGTAGATCATGGAAAAATGCAGGTTATCAAAGCAGAAGATATTTACAAACTTGATGAATCAAAAAAGAAAAAATTACCAGCACCTGACCCAATACTTAAATATCATCAGAATGTGTACACATACGAACTTCGAGATAGTAACTTATCCCCGGATTATATAGTTTCTATGAAGGAATTTGAAAGTAAACTTGCAGAGCTAGTGCCTGATTTTCCAAAATATGACGGTATAATTGCCGTAGATACGCATGTTTTGGTAAGTGCCATAAAAGTATTGGGAGATTTCAATATCTACGGTAGGACTTTCTCGGCCGAAAATGACAAACGTTGTGATTGTCCCAAAGCAATCTATGAACTTGAAGATTATTCAACTAAGCCTGTAGCCTATGTAAGGGAAGAGCGAAAGGATATAATCAGTGCTTTACTTTATCAGATTCTGCAGCGTTCCTTAGGTGTTTCACCATCTAAATATTGGGGTAAGTTATTCCAAATGTTTTTAGATGAGGCTAAACAAAAACACGCGCTCTTTTATTTCCATGATGAAGACGCGCAGAAAGGAATAGAGGCATTAAATTTTGCAGGTAGACTGTCACCAACGGAAGGAGACTATCTTTATATAAGTAATGTCAACTTTGCCGGCGCTAAGTCTAATTTGTTCGTAAGACCATACGTTAAACAGGAAATAAATGTAGACGGTGATGGGAGTATAAAAAAAACTTTGACTATTACCTATAAAAACCCCGCTCCTCCGAGTAATTGCAATTTAGAAGCTGGTCAACTTTGTCTGAATGGTATTTTGAGAAATTGGTTGCGAGTATATGTGCCGAAGGGTTCAGCTCTTATGGAATTTAAAGGATCTGAGAAAGATACAGTAACTTATGATGAACTTGGGAAAACAGTTTTTGAGGGGTTTCTTACAGTGAAACCCCAAGGAGCTTCTGAGGTGAAAATATCCTATAAACTACCCTTTAAAAAAGCTGAGAATGGTATATATAACTTAATAGTACAAAAACAGCCAGGGACAGATGAAGATGAATATAGTGTTTATTTAGGGAGTAAACAGGTGGACCAATTTAAACTATTAACCGATAAAAAAGTAACCTTTAAGATGTGATCTACAGATCCTATAAGGCCGAGGGAATAGTACTGAAACGTATCAACATAGGTGAAAAAGATAAACTATTAACGATATTCACCAAGAATTTAGGGAAAATTGTACTTATAGCTAAAGGAATCCGCTCTATCCATAGTAAGAAAGCTCCGCACCTAGAATTATTTACGCACACATCCTTTTTTGCGGCAAATGGAAGAAATCTAGATATCTTAACTGAAGCCTATACCAAAGAGTCATTTATGAATTTGAGAACGGACTTGGAAAAGGTCGCTTTTGCATATTCTATTGCAGAAATATTGGATAGATTGTGTGCGGAGCGTCAAGAGCATAAAAATATATTCGACTTTTTATTAATTACTTTAAGAAAATTAAATAAAGCAGAAAATCAGAATATAAGGGAAATAATTGATGAATTTACTCTTCATACTTTATGGGATCTAGGCTACTTGGTAAGGGGAAAATTATTAGAAAGGTCTGAACTGCAAGGGTATCTTGCAGAAGTGATGGAAAAGAATCTAAAAAGCGACAGTTTATTGACAAAGATTAATTCAAATATATAATTAGCATAATAGGCTGTGATCCTAATGGCATAGGGGAGCCAGAAAATAAAGAGTCCCGTCTAGAAGATGGGGAAATAGGGTGGAACCGCGGGTAAGGACTCGTCCCTAAAGAAAGGGTGAGTCCTATTTTTATGGATTTGATGGAAAAAATAGTTTCACTTTGCAAAAGACGGGGTTTTGTTTATCCCGGATCTGAAATCTATGGAGGATTATCTAATTCTTGGGATTTTGGACCTTTGGGAATTGAACTGAAAAACAATTTCAAGCAATTGTGGTGGAAAACCTTTGTTCATGGGCGAGATGATATATTGGGTTTAGATGCTGCAATAATTATGAATCCGAAAGTTTGGGAAGCTTCCGGACATATAGCTGGTTTTTCCGATCCTTTGAGAGAATGCAAACTTTGCAATACAAGACTTCGTCCAGATATTATTGATGAATTCCACAACTCTAAAGTTCAGGGTGTTGGTAATGTAAATCCCAAGTCTGCATTTATCGAACAATTAACTTGTCCGAAAGCTAAAGATGGAAAACATGTTTGGGGAGAAGTAAAGCAATTTAATATGATGCTTAAAACCCATTTGGGTCCTGTTGAAGATTCTGCTAGTGTTGCATATCTTAGGCCCGAAACAGCCCAAGGTATGTTTATTGATTTCAAAAATATTCTTTCTAGTTTTCCAAAAAAGTTACCATTTGGTATAGCCCAAATTGGAAAGGCTTTCAGAAATGAGATTACAACTGGTAATTTTCTGTTTCGTCTTCGTGAATTAGAGCAGATGGAAATAGAATATTTTATCTCATCTCCAAAGAAAGATGAGGAATGGCAGAAATATTTCGAAGAATGGAGAAAAGAAATGTGGCGATGGTTTGATCTGGTAGGAATTGATGGCAAAAAAGTCCATGAGCATGAAATTCCTGGTAGGGAGAGGGCACATTATTCAAAAAGGACTATTGATTTTGAGTTTGATTATCCTTTTGGCACAAAAGAACTTTATGGTTTGGCATATCGAACAGATTATGATCTGACAAGCCACCAGAAGTATTCTGGCCAGGACTTGAGTTTCCACGATCAGGAAACAGGAGAATCGTATATTCCTCATGTAATTGAGCCTACATGGGGAGTGGATCGTACTTTGTTAGCAATACTGCTGTCTTCATATTATGAAGACGAAAAAAGAGTGGTACTGAAACTGAAACCATATTTAGCCCCATACAAAGTGGCGATTTTTCCTCTTGTTGCCAATAAAGAGGATATAATGATAAAAGCACAATCAGTTTATAAAAAAATTAAGCCTCAGTTTACTTGCATATTTGATGGCAGGGGAAATATTGGGAAAAGATATTATGCTCAAGATGAGATAGGTACGCCTTGGTGTGTAACGATAGACTACGATACGTTAAAAGATGATACAGTGACTGTAAGAGATAGAGATACCGCGATACAGGAAAGAATAGCTATAGACAAATTAGATAATTATTTTAATCAGAAACTCAATATAATATAATCGTATTAGTATGAAACTAAACAAAAAAGTGCTAATTATAGCAGTAATATTAATAGTATTAGCGATTATAGGAGTGATGGGGGTTTTAAAAATAAAATCATTATTCAAAACAGAGTCTCCACAAGAGATTCCTACTCCTACAGTGGTTTTGCCAACAGTGGCCGATAGTATAAAAGTTGATCTCACTGCCAAAAATGATAATAAGATTGTAGATATAAAAATTGCAGGTATTCCACAAGATACCGACACAATTGAATACGAACTTACTTATACCACAGGTACAGGATTACCCAGAGGAGTCTTGGGTAAAATTACCGTAAACGGTCAAAGCAGTATTTCTAGAAATGATATAGATCTGGGTACATGCAGTCGAGGTAGATGCGTTTACGATGTAGGAGTAAATTCTATTAACTTGTCTTTAAAATTTAATTCGTCAGGTGGTAATTCTTCAGTTTTCCAAAAAACCTATCCTCTTTAATCTAATATCTAGCCAATTTTAACTTTTCACGCTACCCCTAGTGCTATTTTCACGCCTATCACCCCTTGACAGAAGGCTATTTTCGTAGCATTATGGTTATAAATGTATATAAATGGTGAAAAGTGTAGAAATTTCTTGTAGTGAGCGGAGGCGAATCTATGTTTTTAGGCAGCTTCGAACCAAATTTGATGGACAAGGGTAGGATTGCTCTTCCTAAGAAGATTAGGGAAGAGTTGGGAGGTTCACGGCTTATTTTAACAATAGGATTTGAGACATGTATTTTCGGTTTTACCGAGAAGATGTGGGAAGAAGTGACTAAACCCGAATTATCCCGGCCGCTCTTTTCAGATAAAGAGGGAAGAGATTTACGAAGAAAGATGTATGCAGAAGCGATAAATATAGAACTCGATTCACAAGGAAGATGCATAATACCTAAAAGCATGATGGATTTCGCCGGCATATCAAGTGAGTTAGTGGTAATAGGTGCGGGTGATCATTTTGAAATTTGGAATAAAAAATTGTGGGAGGAGTACCGAAGTAGTATGAGGGATAGGTAAAATCACACTGCCTATGATTTTACCATCAAACTTTCATACACCGGTACTCCTTCCCCAGGTGATTTTAGCTTTACGAATAGAAAAAAATAAGAAATACATAGATGCAACTCTTGGTGGAGGAGGTTATGCCGATGAGATTTTGAATCTGGGTGGAATAGTTTTAGGCATAGATCAGGATGAAGATGCAATTGAGTATGTTAAAGAAAAGTGCAAAGTGCATAGTGCAAAGTGCAAAATTAATGAAAATTTATATTTGGAGCTGGGAAATTTTGCCGAATTAAAATCAATAGCAGATAAATTTAATTTTGATAAAGTAGCCGGAATAATTTTTGATTTAGGAATGTCTTCATATCAGTTGGAAGGATCAGGACGTGGATTCACATATAAAGAAGATGAACCATTGGATATGAGGATGGATAAAAAGAGTGAGCTAACTGCGGGAGATATAATTAACAAATATTCAAAAGAAAGGTTACATGAAATATTTACAAAATATGCTGAAGAACTCCATTCTAGGGCAGTTGCTGAAGCTATTGTTCGCACCCGTTCCTTAGAAGGGAAAATATTGCGAACAAAAGATCTTTTGCAACTTGTTGAAAGTGTTCTAGATAGGATTTATTTACAGAAAAATTATTTTCATAAATTCAAAATTTACCAGAGCACTAAGGCGAGAATTTTTCAGGCTCTGAGAATTGAAGTAAATAATGAAATAGAAAATTTGCAAAAGGGTTTGTTACAAGCATTTAATTTGCTTGCGATTGGAGGAAGAATTGGAGTTTTAAGTTATCATTCGCTGGAAGACAGAACAACTAAATTAATTTTTAGGAAAATGCAAAATGAAGGAAAATTAAAAAGTGTAAACAGTAATTTGATAAAAGCGGAGAAAAAAGAGCAACAGGATAATCCAAAAGCAAAGGTAGCAAAACTTAGAGTTGTAGAAAGGATTATTTAATATGGGTGAGAAAAAATCGAAAATAAATTATTTAATCCTGATTTTTATCGTAATATTAGTTGTTTTGCAGGTATT
Source organism: Candidatus Gottesmanbacteria bacterium (assembly GCA_016195685.1). GTDB lineage: Bacteria > Patescibacteriota > Microgenomatia > 2-02-FULL-39-11 > 2-02-FULL-39-11 > JACPZE01. The sequence continues at coordinate 25,485 of JACPZE010000023.1, read as the reverse complement.
TATCGTGAATAAACATTCTACGATGGGTGATCAATTGACTTTAGTGAATAACAAAATTATGAAAATAGAAGGAGAAAATAATCAAATTAGTGAGCAAATTGCATCTTTATCGGCCATGACTACGATTACAGAAAAGGCTAAACAAATTGGATTGGTTTCGTCTTCTCAAGTGATTTCCCTCGCGAGATCTCTACCTTTGGCCGCAAATCTTAAGTTGTCCCTTTGATTATGGGTAAGAGGGTAACTGTCATATTTATACTTTTTTTTCTGCTTTTTGGTTTTATCGTAGTTAAGCTGTTTATTTTACAGGTTGTTTCGTTTGAAGGTCTTTCCGGTCTTGCGGAAAAGCAAAGAATGGCTTCTTTACCAATTATTGCCTCTCGAGGAAAAATTTTAGCTTCAGATGGTAGTCCGCTGGTGCTTAATAAAAAAACTTATGGAATATTTCTTGAACCCAAAAGTATAAAAGATAAAGATATAGTTTTAAATATACTAGCAAAAGAACTTGATATATCGATTTCCACAATTTCAAGCAAACTTAATAATGATTCATTATTATGGTTGCCGGTAATACACCAAATGGAAGAAAAAAAGAAGGAAATAATTGCATCGTATAAACTTGATGGCGTTGGATTCATGGATGAAACAAAAAGATATTATCCCGAGGCATCTATGGCGGCGCAACTTCTCGGTTTCGTAGGTAAAGGTGTAAGCGGTGAAGATCAGGGATATTTTGGTGTTGAGGGTTATTATGATCAGCAACTGCGCGGAAGAGACGGAAGACTAATTCAGGAATTAGATCCTGTTGGAAATCCTATTCTTACTGCTGAACGACAAAATATTCCTGCAGAAAACGGTAGAGATTTAAAGTTATATTTGGATAAAACTATTCAATTTATTGCCGAAAGACAACTGAGAAAAGGAATAGAAATCTATGGAGCAAAGGGAGGGACTGTCACTATTTTGGATCCCAAAACTGGTGGGATATTGGCAATGGCGTCTTTACCATCTTATAATCCTGATGGTTTTTATAATTACCAGCAAGAACTATACAAAAATCCAATTGTATCCTCAAGTTATGAGCCAGGTTCTACTTTCAAAGTGCTTATTATGGGTGCAGCTTTAAATGAGGGAAAGATAAAGTCAGATACGATTATTGATGAAGCAGGACCGGTAGAGATAGGTGGGTATACTATTAATACTTGGAATCAGAAGTACCATGGTAGGATTTCCGCAACTGAAGTGTTAAATTATTCATCAAATGTTGGAATGGTCAACATAGAGAAGAATCTCGACCAAAATATTTTGCTTTCATATATCGGAAATTATGGTTTTGGGAATTTAACGGGTATTGATTTACAGGAGGAAACTTCACCTGATATAAGAGAAAGGAATAAATGGTATGAAATAGACTATGCGACCGTTTCATTCGGTCAAGGAATTGCGGTAACCCCAATACAAATGGTACGAGCTGTTTCAGCAGTTGCCAATAAAGGTAAAATGATGGAGCCACATATTGTGAAAGAAATAAAATTAGCAGACGGTTCGAATATTTTGATAAAACCGAAAGTTATGAAACAAGTATTTAAGCCAGAAGTGGCAAGCGTCTTAACAGAGATGATGGTTTCGGCTGTGGATAATGGTGAAACAAAAGTTATAAAGCCGACTGGGTTTAGGATTGCTGGTAAGACCGGCACAGCCCAAATTCCCATCGCAGGTCATTATGATAGTCAAAAAACGATTACTTCTTTTGTAGGTTTTGCTCCTGTTGAAAATCCTGCATTTGTAATGTTAGTAACTCTTCGTGAACCAACTTCTTCACCTTGGGGATCTGAGACAGCCGCGCCTATTTTTTTTGCTATTGCCAAAGAACTATTTTCTTACATGGGAATTTCACCTTCAGGCTAAATTCTGATATAATTGGTTATTCTAATGCTGCGTTTTGGGAAAAACTTAATTCATTTACTATCAGCTCTAATTGCTTCGTTATTTTATGGTTTTCCTGGGCGGAAAATGACTGTAATTGGTATAACAGGTACGGATGGTAAAACGACTACATCCCATCTTGTCTATCATATTTTAAAGACATCAGGTAAGAAAGTTTCACTAATTTCCACCCTCGCTGCTTTTATAGGTGAAAAAGACTATGATACGGGATTTCATGTGACAACTCCTTCCTCTTGGCAATTACAACGTTTTATGAAAGAGGCTAGCGATGGCGGTAGTGAATATTTTGTTCTTGAAGTTACTTCTCATGCTCTAGATCAATATAGAGTTTTTGGATCGTCAATTGATATCGGTTTAATAAATAATATATCTCACGAGCATATCGATTATCATAAAACTATTGATCATTACAGACGCGCAAAAGCTAAAATTCTTCAAGGAGTAAAATATAGAATCTTAAACTCAGAAGACAAAAGTTTTGATTATCTTCATGAAAAAGGGAATGGAAAGTTAGTCACTTTTGCACTTCACGGAAAAGCCGACTATACTCAAGACAAACTGAGATTACATCCGCGAATTTTGGGTAAATTTAACCTTTCCAATGCAGTCGCAGCCGCATCTGTAGCCTTGGTATTAAAAATCGATAAATTATCAATATCCAAAGCGATTGCTAATTTTACTGGAATTCCAGGCAGGATGGAGGAAGTAATTACAGATAAAAAATTTAAAATATTTATCGACTTTGCACATAAGCCAAACGCCTTGGAAAAAGCATTAGAAACCGCACGTGAAAGAACAAAACGGAAACTAATAGTAGTTTTCGGATGTGCTGGCCTTCGGGATAGATTAAAACGGCCAATGATGGGTGAAATTGCAGGCAATTTAGCTGATTATGCTATTTTTACTGCTGAAGATCCGAGGACAGAAGACGTTCGAGACATTATTGACCAAATTGCAGTAGGTTGTTTGAAAACAACGATGAAAGAAGCCGATAAAAGGAAAGATGTTAAAGTATATTGTAATAACGATGATAAATACTTCTGGAGAATTTCTGATAGACAGGAAGCTATAAATTTTACCCTTCGTAAATTGGTAAAAGATGGGGATGTAGTTTTAATCTGCGGGAAAGGTCATGAAAAATCCATATGTTACGGCAAAATCGAATATCCATGGGATGAAAAAAAGGCTATAAATAAGGCTCTTTATGATACAGTCAAAACTTCTCACTAAATATAAGCGACTAGTGCATTATTTCGGCGAAAGGACGGGTTTTTCTGATGATTTAAGTACAAATATAAAATTAAATAATGCTGTCATGGTAGAACAAGTTCACGGAAGTAAAATCGCAATAATCAAGAGTAACAGGAATAAATATATAAAAGGTAAAGACGGAATGATAACAAACAGAAAGTTATTTTTAGCAATACGTACAGCTGATTGTCTCCCGATTTTTTTTTACGACATAAAAAATCAAACTATAGCGGCGATCCATGCAGGATGGAAGGGGCTTTACATGGGAATAATAAAAAATTCTCTAAAACAAATGATTAAAACCGGATCAAATCCAAAAAATATCCTCGCAGCAGCTGGTCCTCATATTCAAGTATGTTGTTATAGTGTGCCAAAAAAGCGTATCTTACAATTTGAAATGTATAAGGAAGCTATAAGCAAGCAATTTCTTGATCTAGGAAAAATTGCCTTACAACAGATGTTGATTTCAGGATTACTTACAAAAAATATTGACATTTCATCAATTTGCACCAGTTGTGATAACAGATTTTGGTCCTACAGAAGGGATAAGCAAAATGTTGGCAGGATGATAAATTTAATTGGAATAATCTCCAAATAATTATGAGAAAAAAAATAGCGTATTTAGTCGGCATAAAGGGTGTAGCAATGACATCCTTGGCCGTATACCTTAAGGAAAGTGGATATGAGGTGATCGGATCTGATGTACCAGATATATTCCCTACCGATAAGGTACTAAAAGCTTTTGATATAAAAATTTATAAAGGATTTTCAGAGAAAAACATAAATAAAAATTATCATCTGGTCGTAGTCACTGGGGCACATGGTGGTAAGACTAATATAGAAGCTCAAACTGCAATTAAATTAGGTATTCCAACTTATATGCATGGGGAATTTTTGGGTAAAGTCATGGATGGGAAATTTGGTATTTCCATTGCTGGATGTCATGGAAAAACCACGACTTCTTCAATGATCGCATATTTACTTGAGAAATCAAAATTAAGACCCTCATTTGCCGTTGGGACTGCAGAAGTTAATGGTTTAAATGCCGGCGGTCATTATGGACGCGGAGAAATATTTGTTGCCGAGGCGGATGAATATATGACTTGTCCACAGACAGATCCAACACCCAGATTTATGTGGCAAAATCCCAAAATCTTAGTGGTCACTAATATAGAATACGACCATCCGGATGCCTTTTCTGATCTCGATGAAGTGAAAAATGCATACCTGAGTTTTATCAATAAATTAAGTAAGGATGCCGTAATTATAACCTGTCTTGATAATAAAAATGTGAGTAATATTTTATCCAAGATTAAATTGTCGGTATTAACTTATGGTTTTTCGCCAAGAGCGGATTACAGCATAAGCCGTTTTCATTTTAATGAAGGTTTTAGCTTCATGAGGATAAAATTTAAAAATATGGATATGGGCGAATATATGCTTTCCATACCTGGAAAACATAATATGCTAAATGCCGTTGCGGCAATTATTGTGGCAGATCAAGTTGGGGTAAAACAAGATATAGTCAAGAAAAATATTTTAAGCTTTACCGGGTGCAAAAGGAGATTCGAGAAAATATTTCAAATCGATAATATTTTTCTATATGATGATTATGCTCATCATCCTAGCGAGATAAAAGCAACCCTCTCTGCTGTGAAAGGGTGGTTTCCCAAAATGAGAGTAATAGTAATATTTCAACCTCACACTTATTCCAGAACAAAAGCATTGTTAAAGGAATTCGGGAAAAGTTTTTATGATGCTGATATTGCACTGATATGTGATATTTATCCTTCTGCTCGGGAAAAATTTGATAATTCAATAAATTCTAATATGTTAGCTGCCGAAGCAAATAAGTTCAAAAAGAATTCTTTCTACTCTCAAAGTAAAAGTGAAGTTATTGATTTTTTGGATAAAAACGTAAAGACAGGAGATTTGATTATTACCATGGGGGCGGGTGATATTTATCTTTGGCATAAAGATATAGAACAAGTATTACAAAAGAAACTTACATGAATCAAAAAGTACAAAAACTAATATCTACTTTAGGTCAATCAAGGGTAACTTTAGCGGAGCCGCTTTTGAAATATTCAAGTTTCCACCTAGGTGGACCTGCAGAATTTTTCTATAGAGCAAAAACAATTGATGAGTTGATGACAGCAATAAATACTGCAAATATTTTTAAAATCCCGTATTTTATACTCGGAGGAGGAACAAATTTGCTAATCTCTGATTTTGGCTTTGCCGGATTAGTTATAAAAAATGATACAAGCGAGATTAATTTATTAGGTATAAAAGGTAAAACTTACGGAAAGGGAAATGCAGAAATATCTCAACAGACAGTGTATTTACAAGTTGAAAGTGGAGTATCTGTAAATAGATTAGTTAGATTTACATTGGACCAAGGTTTTGCTGGATTACAGTTTTTTTTAGGTCAGCCTGGTACAGTAGGCGGAGCTACTTATATTAATGCCCACAATATGAAAAAGGGACAATTTTTCGGAGATACAATTGTTGAGGCAAAAATTTTGAAGGCAACGAGTAGGATAGAAAAAGTATCCTCAAAATATTTTTGTTTTGGATATGATAAAAGTATTCTTCAGAATACTCATGAAACATTGTTATCAGTTGTAATCCAATTGGAAAGGAAGGTAAATATTGATTTATGGAAAGAAGCACAAGAAGCGTTAGAATATAGACAAGAAACACAGCCCACAGGTTTTTTTTCATCTGGTTGCACTTTCCGAAACATTTCCAAAAGTCAAGCTATGAACCTTGCGACACCCAACTATACTACTTCAGCCGGGTATTTAATAGAAAGAGTTGGATTAAAAGGTACCAAAATAGGCGGCGCAATGTTTTCAAAAAACCATGCAAATTTTATAGTACATAAAGGAGAGGCAAAATCATCCGATGTGTTAGAATTAATTAAGTTAGCAAAAGAAAAAGTAAAGAATAAATTTAATATTAATCTTGAGGAAGAAATAATATTGGTTGGCGAATTTAAATATGGATAAATTTATTATCTCGGGAGGGAATAAACTACAGGGTGAAATAAAGGTTAGTGGGGCAAAAAATGTAGCAATGAAGGTACTATTGGCCGGACTTTTAACTGATGAAGAGATTATAGTGAAAAATGTTCCTCATATATCTTCTGTCTTTGGTACTGCTAAAATGCTAGAACATTTAGGGGTAAGGATACATTTCAATTCTGATCATACTATAAAAATAGATGGTTCAAATCTCAAAAGTCATAAAATTTCTTTAGAATTAGGCCAATTATACCGTACTGCAAGTATGGTAATGGGACCGCTGTTAGTTAGATTTGGCCGGGCTGTAGTTCCAAATCCAGGCGGTTGTCGTATTGGTAAACGTCCGATAGATAGACATATCGAAGGGTTAATAAATATGGGTGCAAAAATAAAATATCAAGATGGATACTTTTGGGCACAAGCGGAAAAATTACACGGAACCAATTATCAATTCAGAAGCAATACCCATACTGGGACAGAAACTCTCATTCTGGCTGCAGTATTAGCAGAAGGAGAAACATTATTGAAAAATGCCGCGGAAGAACCTGAGATAGATAACCTCATAGAATTGTTAAATCTTATGGGAGCAAAGATAAAAAGGATAAGTAATAGAACTATAGTGATACAGGGAGTCCGCAAACTTTCCGGATGTGAATTTACAATCATGCCTGACAGAAACGAAGTTATTACTTTTGGGATAGCCGCGCTTGCTTCTGGTGGAGATATAATAGTAGAAGGAACACAGGAGAAATACCTAAAGGTTTTTTTAAATAAACTTTCTGATGCAAATGGATTATGGAAGCAGGTATCCGATACAAAAACAAGATTTTTTACAGGTACGAAACCAATTTGCGCTACAAATGTAATAACTAACCCCTATCCTGGATTTATGACAGACTGGCAGGCTCCCTGGGCTATACTAATGACACAAGCAACAGGTACTTCCACTGTTCATGAAACTATTTATGAGGATAGGTTTGGGTATGTAACAGAGTTAAGAAAAATGGGAGCAAAAATAGATTTTTATCATCCGCATGTAACCAATCCAAAATCATTTTATAATTTTAACTGGACAGATAGGAAAAAGGAAAATTGCCAAGCGATAAAAATCCATGGTAAAACTTTACTCCATAATGCTATTTTGGAAGTGTCTGACCTTCGTGCCGGAATTACTTTGGTGTTAGCTGCGCTAATTGCAAAGGGAGATAGTGTAATCCGAGGTATTGATCATATTGAGCGAGGTTATGAAGATATCGAAAACCGTTTACAAAAATTAGGAGGAAAAATAAAAAGAGTTAAAGATTTATAATAAATATGGATGATTTAACGATACTTCTTTTGGCAGGCGGCGATAGTGATAGATTTTGGCCTTTAGGAGATAAGCATTCAATAAAATTTTTAGGTAAACCTTTTGTTTATTATCACCTATCCCAGTTCAGTAAATTAGGATTTAAGAATATTGTTATTATCGTTAATAAAAATAACGAAGCATTTTTTCATAATTTGAAAAATGATTTTACCCCTTTGGATATAAATCTAGTCTTACAGGCTGATGGAAAAGGTATGGCAGGAGCTATTTTATCCGCAAAACATCTAATTCAAAATAAAAGGATTATTATCCGAAATAGTTCAGATATTTATGAAGATATATTATTACCTTCAATAATTTCCGAATTGAAAGAAAACCCCGATGGTATCCTTACGGGTGTATCCCAGAGTTCTTATTTTCCCGGCGGGTACCTTCAAATTTCTGACAATAAAATCGTCGGGATTATTGAAAAGCCTTCCCCAGAAAAAATACCAAGTAATATTGTAACTATTGCATTTAATTATTTTAAAGATGCCAATTTACTTATAAATGTATTATCCAAAATGCAGTCTACAAAAGATGATATTTTTGAAAAAACAATTGATTTTCTTATTAAAGAAGGAGCAGAATTTAAATTTCTACCTTATAAAGGCTATTGGGGTTACCTCAAATACCCGTGGCATGTTTTGGATATTAATTCATATTTTTTACATAAGATAAAAGGACAAAAAATCAAAAAAGCCATAATTCATAAATCGTCGATTCTCAGCGGAGATGTTTACCTAGAAGATGGAGTAAGAATTCTGGAAAATTCAAAAATTGCAGGTCCTACTTATATAGGATCTGGAACAATTATTGGACAAAATTGTTTGATCAGGGAATCTATGATAGGGGCAAATTGCGTTGTGGGTTTTTCTACAGAAATTGCCAGAAGTTATATAGGTGATAATTGCTGGTTTCATTCTAATTATTTAGGGGATAGTATTATTTCTTCAAATGTAGCGATGGGTGCCGGAACGGTCCTGGCAAATTATAAGTTGAGTGAAGGCTCAATAATGTCTTTTATCAAAGAAGATAAAGTAGATACCGGAAAAGTGAAACTAGGAAGCATGATTGGACCAAATGTCAGAATCGGAATCAATTCCTCTATCATGCCAGGTATAAAAATAGGCAAAGGTTCATTTGTTGGAGCTGGTGTAATATTAGATAAAGATCTTCCTGATGATAGATTCGCTTATCCGACTAAATCTGGCTATACCCTGAAAAATAATAATATAAAAATTACTCAAAATTCACGAAGTGATGCACGGAATAAATTGAATTTATAATATGTGTGGAATATTTGGATATATTGGAAATAAAAAAGAAGCGGCAAATATTGTGTTAGAAGGCTTGAAGACCTTGGAATATAGAGGTTATGATTCTTGGGGTATTGCCGTAGTGAACGAAAAATTTAATAAAGCGGAAATCAGTATTAAAAAGAAAGCCGGTAAAATTGGAAATGCAACGATCAAAGAACTACCTCAAAGTAATATTGCATTAGGTCATACTCGCTGGGCAACCCATGGAAGTGCGACAGATATAAATGCACATCCTCATTTTGACTGCAGTAAGAACATTGCTGTAATTCATAATGGAATAGTTGAAAATTATTTGGATCTAAAATCCAAACTAGGAGAAATTAATCATAAATACATCTCAGAAACAGATACGGAAGTCATAGTGCATTTGATTGAAGATAATCTAAAACAGTTTCCATTCCGAGAGGCGGTATTTAAAACCTTTAAAAATCTTCTGGGTAGAAATGCCATTATAGCTTTATCCGCTAATGATAAATCATTAGTAGTAGCGAAAAATGGTTCTCCAATAGTATTGGGATTAGGTAGATCAGAGAATTACATCTCTTCAGACGCTGCAGCTTTAATACCTTATACCAAAAAAATTATTTTCCTGGAAGATGAGCAATTAGCTGAAATTACCAAAGATGATATTGAGATCTATTCTCTATTAACCGGTAAACAAGTGAAGCCAAAAATAACAATTCTGGATTGGAAACTTAAAGAAGCTCAAAAAGGACCTTATCAACATTTTCTTCTTAAGGAAATCATGGAGCAAGATGATGGTATAAAGCAAGCTGTTAGTCAAAACGTTGATGATATAAATACTCTATCTAGATTAATAAAAAGGTCATTCGGTTCATACTTTGTCGGTTGCGGAACTGCTGGTCATGCCTGCCGAGCCGCAAGTTATATTTTTTCTATCATTGCAAAGAGGCATATCAATTTTTGTGTCGGTTCAGAATTTTCATATTTCGAAGATTTTTTAACTGATAAATCCCTTTTAATTGCAGTATCACAAAGTGGAGAAACCGCTGATATCTTAGAAGCCGTAGGAGCGGCACGTCGACACAAATCAAAAATAGTTTCACTGGTAAATGTCATAGGTTCAAGTTTATCAAGGGTATCTGATTTAGTGATACCTCTACGTGTCGGGCCTGAAAAATCAGTTCTTTCCACAAAAGCATTTACGGGAAAACTAGCACTATTTTATCTAATTGCATATACACTGGCTGGAAAATATGAAGAAGGAAAGAAACAAATAATGTCAACGGGTGATGCTTTATCTTTGTTATTATCCGATAATAAATTTATTGAGAATATTAAAATGATTGCCGATCGAATTTACCAAATGCAGGATATATATATTATTGGTAGAGGAATAAGTTATCCAATAGCACTTGAAGCAGCGCATAAAATAAAAGAGGCAAGTTATATACACGCGGAGGGATTTGCCGGAGGGGAACCAAAACATTGCGAAATTTCTCTTATCAGTGAAGGAACTCCCTGTATTGTATTTGTTCCGAATGATGAGACTAAAACTGCAATTATATCCAATGCGATGGAGCTTAAATCACGTGGTGGTATGATTATCGGAATTTCCCCAACCAAAGAACTTGTATTTGATGAATGGATAGAGGTCCCTGATATGGGAATAACTTCATCAATAATTGAAGTAATTCCTGTCCAACTGCTGGCATATTATCTTGCCCTCAGACGCGGAAATGATCCTGATAAACCTCGAAATCTAGCAAAATCCGTGACCGTGAAATAAAAGTCCATTATGAAAAATATACCCATTTTAATACTTCATGGATGGAATTTATCATCAATAAAATTTGTAAACCTTCAACAAGAGCTGCAAAAGAAGGAATATAAAGTTTATTCTATTGATCTTCCCGGATTTGGAATAACTGAAAGGCCTAATAAATCTTTATTTCTTTCTGATTATGTAAAATATGTTAAAGATTTTTTAATAAAAAAAAGAATAAAAAAAGTCATATTAATCGGACATTCTTTTGGGGGGAGGATAAGCATAAAACTGGCAGCCCAAAATTCTGAATTATTAAGTGCATTAATCCTCAGTGGCGTTCCTGGTATAAATCCAGTCCCAACATTTAAAATTCTTTTTTTTCTAATTCTGGCAAAGTTAGGAAAATTCATTTTTTCTCTGCCGATTTTTTCATCGGCAAAAGATTTATTCAGGAAATTTCTATATAAATTAGCTAATGCAACTGATTATTACAATACCAATGATTATATGCTAGAAACATTCAAAAATACCGTCAATGAAAGTCTAGTCCCATATATGGAACAAATCAGTGCCCCAACACTTCTTTTATGGGGAGCAGAAGATAAAATGGTTCCGGTAGAAATAGCCGAGAAAATGAATAAACTGATCAAAAATTCAAAATTAGTAGTTATTGATGAAGCCCGACACGGTGTACCATGGACGCACTCGAAAGAATTTACGGATGAGGTGGGAAAGTTTTTGCGAAAAATATGAAATTTTTTATTCTAGTTTTAACTCTTTATTTTATTAGAACGTTGCGTAATCTTTTATACCAGATTTTTTTGTGGCAATTAAAAGAGTATCGTTTGGATAGAATGCTCGCTCACCTAAGAACTCCGCTAGGTAGAAAATTAATTATTTCCCCTTTATCCGCTATTAAACGCATTCTTTTTTTTATATTTTTAATATTATTCGCCTATACATTAGTATTTGGTCACGACCTGATCAGCGGAATATTTTTCCATAAAATTGGAGGTCTATTACTTATTTTCTCGTTTTTTGTTTTACCGATATTAATTTATATATTTGAGGGTTTACTAAATATTTTTGAAATAATAACCAGAGGCTGGCGTATACCAAGGTGGACTCTGAAATCTGTATTTATATTTCTAATTTCAGTAACAATTATTCTATTGCTATCCTCATTGACTGAATTTTGGCGAGGAATAGATTATACAAATTTAATTATTACATCTTTGTTAATTGATAATTTACTCGCATTAATAGTTTTAAGTTCAGTTATCATATTAAATATTCCTGCCTATGTACTTAAACAGGTCTTCATATTTTTAGCTAGGAAAAAAATTTTAAAAATGAACAATCTTATAACAATAGGTATCACTGGGAGTTATGGTAAGACTTCTACGAAAGAATTTCTTGCTGCGATTTTAAGTGAGAAATTTAAAGTGGCTAAAACACCTGAGTTTACCAATACAGATATAGGTATAGCAAAATATATTTTAAAAGAACTTACGTCCGGACATAACATATTTATCGTCGAGATGGGTGCGTATAAAAAGGGAGAAATAAAAACGATCTGTGATATGGTTAAGCCTAAATTTGGTGTTATTACAGGTATTAATGAACAGCATTTGGAGTTATTTGGATCAATCGAAAATACAAAAAGAGCGAAGTTCGAATTGATTGAAAGTTTGCCAAAAGACGGGGTAGCGATTTTCAACGGCAATAATATTCATTGCTTGGAGATGGCCAAGTGGATTAGGAGGAGAATATTAAAAACGGTCATATATAATACAGATTCCAACGTCAAAAATATCGAAATCTTCAGAGATCATATTGCATTTAACTTGATAAGTGAAAGTAAAAGTTATAAGTTTCGAACTAGTTTATTGGGAGTACAATCAATTGAGAATTTACTTTCCGCAGTATATGTTGCTAAAGATTTAGGAATGATAATGGGGGAAATCCAAAAAGCCACATCTTATATAGTATCGCCTCTAAAAACAATGCAATTTAAAGGTATGGAAAATGGGGCAACGTTAATAGATGATACTTTTAATGCTAATCCTGATGGAGTACTAGCAGCAGTAGATTATATGAAGATATTTAAAGGCAAAAAAATCTTAGTTTTAACTCCTCTAATAGAATTAGGAGAGGAAGCTGAAAAGATTCATGAAAGACTTGGAGAGAAAACAGCAAAAACTTGTGATCTGATACTTTTGACTAATCTTAATTACAATGAATCATTCATTGATGGTGCAAAGAAAATTTCCGCAGAAGAGAAAGTACAGATAGTAAATACATCATTAGGAGTAAAATTGGTAAGAGAAAATTTTGATAAAGACGGAGTGATAATATTTGAAGGCAAAGAAGCAGGAAGAATATTGCATCAACTAACAAATAGCCTGCCTGCGCAGGCAGGCTATTAATATATAAAATGATCTTAAAAGCACCTATTGCGATCGGTCTATCTCCAAATACAGAAAATGATGATGTTTGGCAGGCGATAAAAATTATCTTTCAACCATGGATGTGGCAAGAAGGAGATGCCATTAAAAAAGTTCTGGAATGGTTTAAGAATTATTTTAATTTCGATGAAGCTTTTCTATTTAATAGCGGCAGATCAGCTTTATATGTAGTACTTAAATCATTTGGAATAGATAAAGGAGATGAAGTATTGGTACAAGCTTTTACATGCGTAGCTGTACCAGATCCAGTAATTTGGACTGGTGCTAAACCAATTTTTGTGGATATTGATGAAACATTAAATATAGATCCTGGATTGTTAGAGAAGCATATAAATAGGAAAACGAAGGTAATCATTGTTCAACATACATTTGGAATTCCGGCTCAGATAGAATTGATTAAAAAAATTGCACAAAAATATAATCTTATCTTGATAGAAGATTGTGCACATTCTTTGGGTGCAGAAGTTTATGGTAAGAAAGTTGGTACATTTGGAGATGCTGTAATTTTTAGTTTTGGCCGAGATAAAGTTATATCATCTGTTTTCGGAGGAATGGCAAGCATAAATTCAAAATTCAAAACTCAATGTTTACAGTTAAAAAAACTCCAAGGGAATTTAAATTTCCCGGGATATTTTTGGATTTTACAACAGTTACTCCATCCGATCTTCTTCGTAATTATTCTACCCTTGTATAATTTAATCGTCGGTAAATTATTTCTTGCCATACTTATAAAACTACGTATTTTGACTAAACCTATTTTTAAAGAAGAGATGAATGGGTTTAAACCAGATGTTTTTCCGGCAAAATACCCTAACGCATTGGCGGTTTTACTACTTAACCAGTTAACAAAACTCCAACATTACAATAATATTAGAATAAAACTAGCAAGTTATTATTTTGATAAATTGAAAGAAACTAAGAATATTATATTGCCTGTGCAAGTTGATGGTGGAATATATCTACGATTTAATATTCAGTTACCCAATTCCGAAGAGATACTACTCACCGCAAAAAAGCAAGGTATTTTGTTGGGAAACTGGTATAAGAACATTGTTGATCCAAAATATGTAGATTATAAAAAAATTGGTTATTATCTAGATTCGTGCCCTAAAGCAGAGTTATCTGCAAAATCATCGGTTAACTTGCCGACTTATCCAAAATTATCAATCTCTGATTTAGAAAAAATTGTGAAATTACTTACCTAGTATGGAAATTAAAGAAATTGCTGATAAAAATATTTGGGAAACGTTTATAAAAACAAATTCTCCTCAAAGCCTTTTCCAATCCTGGAATTGGGGAGAAGTCGTAAAAAAATCACAAAGCGTAAAAATCCAAACTCAAAATCTATGGAGATTGGGGATCTATGATAAAGAACATTTAATCGGGATTGCACAAGTGAATAAAGTTGTAGCAAAGAGAGGTAATTTTTTCCATGTAAGACATGGACCAATATTTAAGTCTTGGCATAAAAAATACTTCAAATATTTTCTCGAATATTTAAATAATTTAAGCAGAGAAGAAAAAGCAATCCTTATACGTATCAGCCCTCTCATTGACGATACGCTGGGAAATCAAAATACCATCAAAACTTACCGTTTTATTAACGCTCCCATTCACGCGATGGATGGTGAATACTGTTGGATAATTAATTTAAGACAAAGTGAAGAAGCAATTTTAGCCTCCATGAGAAAAACAACACGGTACCTTATAAAGCAAGCTCAAAAACTGGGAGTGGAGATAGTGAAAAGTAAAAATAAAAATGACTTAGAAGAATTTCTTTTGCTCTATCGACAGACAGCAATGAGACAAAATTTTATTGCTCATAAGGGAATTATGGAAGAATTTGAACAATTCCTGCAGGATGATCAAATTTTGCTGTTTAAAGGATATTACCAAAAGAAACTTATTTCATCTGCTTTAATTATTTTTTACAATAATCAAGCGATTTATCATCATAGTGCATCGATTGAGCAAAAAATTCCAGTTAATTATCTTCTTCAATGGGAAGTTATAAAGGAAGCTAAAAATAGAAAAATGGATTATTACAATATGTGGGGCGTAGCACCAGTAAATAAAATCCATCACCCGTGGAGGGGACTAACTATATTTAAACAAGGTTTTGGAGGAGAGATAAAAGAATATTTGCATGCACAAGATCTTCCTGTTTCTTATTTATATTACGCAACGTATGTATGGGAATGGATACGAAAGATTAAAAGGGGTTATTAAAAAAGTAATTCAGATAAAATTTTAGATTTCAGCAATAAAAATATATAATATACATGATGGATTCTTTGCGGAAACACCATATATCTTTCAAAAATGCTTTTAGCGGGCTTATCTGGGCTTTTACTACTCAACCGAACTTTCGGATTCACTTATTTCTTGCCTCTCTGGCGATTTTACTCGGAGTTATTTTACGAATAACTTATATCGAAATGGTAATTATAGTCTTAACAATTATCATTGGCTTAGGTGTGGAAATGGTTAATACTTCGATTGAATCTATGACTGATTTAATCACGACAGAATACAGGCAAAACGCAAAGATAGCGAAAGATGTATCTGCGGGAATGATGTTGTTTACGGCAATAGGCGCTATAATCGTAGCTTGCTTAATATTTTTACCAAGATTATTTACTTTATAAGCTAAACTAGTTCCGTCTATGAGTTTTTTTATAAGCTTACTTCTTGTATCGTTTATTATAAATTCTTTAACTCTGATACCTTTCATAAACCTTCTTTACAGATTAAAATTGCAGAGAAAATTGCAAAAGACAAAGGATGCATTTAATAATCCGACGCCCATTTTTGATAATTTGCATAGAGAAAAGGTGGGTACTCCTGTAGGAGGAGGAGTTCTTCTAGTAACTACAACAATAATTATATTTTTTCTAACTTTTCCCATACTTTATTATTTTTGGATTCCCATAAAAACTGTATATAATAATCTTTTTTCAGAAGTAAAAATACTGCTATTTACTTTTTTTTCGTTTGCCTTGGTTGGACTTTATGATGATCTCAAAAAAGTATTTTTTGGTAAAGATGAGCAATTTTTCGGACTTCGTTTACGGCATAAATTAATCTTAGAAATAATTCTATCTGTTATCATTTCTTTTTGGCTATTAACTGAATTAAAAATCAGCATAATACATATACCGTTTTTGGGAGTTTTTGATATAGGTGTTTTTTATATTCCGTTTGCTACTTTTGTCATCGTTTCTTTCGCTAATGCTTATAATATCACTGATGGTTTGGATGGACTGGCTGCTGGGGTATTAATGATGGCTTTATTAGCATTTTGGGTTATTTCAAATGCAATACTCGATACGCCATTATCTATTTTTATTGCGATTTGGTTGGGAGGACTTATTGCCTTTTTATATTTTAATATATATCCGGCAAGAATATTCTTAGGGGATGTAGGTTCTCTTTCCTTCGGAGCGACACTAGCAATTATAGGATTACTCCAAGGGAAAGTTTTCTCGCTTATTATCATAGGCGGGATTTTTGTAACTGAAGTTGCTTCATCACTTCTGCAATTAATAAGTAAAAGATACAGAGGTAAGAAGTTGATGACTGTAGCACCATTTCATCTCTGGTTACAAACAAGAGGTTGGAATGAATCAACAATAGTTTTCCGTTCATGGTTGGCTAGTATAATCTTTGCTATTTTGGGAATACTGCTCGCACTACTAAAATAATTTATGATTCGTCAGTCTAGCCCTTTTAAGCTTTTCAAGCAAAAAAAACAATTCGATTATTGGATACTTACTTTTGCAATTCTATTTAGTTTATTTGGAATATTAATGATATTTGAATCATCTAACGTTATAGCTTTTAAGCAGTTCGGTGATAAATATTATTTTATTAAAGAACAATTAAAATGGTTTGGACTCGGTTTAATTGGTTTAATTGTTACGTCCTTTATTTCCTATAAAAGATTTTATAACTGGTCTTTTCCCCTACTTATTCTGACGATAATATCTTTACTTATGGTTTTTATTCCTGGGGTAGGTATAAAAACATTAGGTGCTTCTCGTTGGCTAAATATTGGATTTATAAAATTCCAACCATCCGAAATGGCTAAACTAGTCATCATATTTTATTTATCGGCATGGTTTTCTAATAAAGAAACAAGCCGATTATTACCATTTTTACTTCTCATATCTTTGGTTGTCGGACTTGTCGTCATTCAGCCAGATCTAGGTACCGCAATAATACTTACCTTTATAGCCATAATCTTATATTTTTTATCAGGAGCAAAGATCTGGCACTTTCTTATGTTGATACCGGCAATATTATTTTCCGTTTTAGGATTGATAATTACTTCAGTTTATAGGTTTCGACGATTTACTACTTTTCTAAATCCCAATAGCGATCCCCTGGGGGCATCCTATCATATACGTCAAATTCTTATCTCGTTGGGTTCCGGAGGATTTTGGGGATTAGGCTTAGGATCCTCCAGACAAAAATATCAATATCTTCCCGAAGCCAGTACAGATTCAATTTTTGCTATAGTAGGAGAAGAATTAGGGTTTATAGGAAGCGCAGTACTTATTATCTTAATAATTTTTTTCCTCTATAGACTTTTTTTAATTGCGCGAAAAGCTCAAGATAGGTATGGATTCCTTATGGCATCAGGAATATTTGCTTTTTTTGCTAGTCAAATGCTTATCAATTTGGGGGCGATTGTTGCATTGTTTCCCTTAACAGGAGTTCCTTTGCCGTTTATCTCATATGGTGGTTCAAATTTAGTAGTTTCATTAACCGTTGTAGGAATTATTCTTAATATTAGCCTAAATCAGAATCAAAAAAGTTAATACATTTATGATAAACATCTTAATTTGTGGCGGTCATCTTTCTCCAGCCTTAGCCATAATAGAAAAGATACAAAAAGACAAACGATATAAGATATATTATCTTGGTCGCAAATCTGCTCTTGAAGGAGATAAAGCTTACTCGCTTGAATATAATGTTATAAAAAGATTGAATATAGCTTTTAAATCTATAGTTACTGGAAGATTGCAAAGATCCATAACCCGGTACTCTCTATTATCTATCCTGAAAATCCCCGTAGGAATTATACAAAGTTATTATTATTTGGTAATCATAAAACCAAGGGTTGTATTATCTTTTGGCGGATATGTATCATTACCAATATGTTTTGCATCCTGGTTATTGAGGATTCCAATAATTACTCATGAACAAACAAGCATATTAGGTCTTGCAAATAACATAATTAGCAGATTGTCGCGGATTCTTTGTACGAGTTTTAAAGATACTCAGGGTATTCCGAAAAGGGTCAATGTTTTATATACAGGAAATCCGATTCGGCAGTCAATTTTCAAAGATGAAGATAATAATATACTAGGTTTTGGCAACAACAGTTTACCGCTGATCTATATAACTGGGGGAAATATGGGTTCCCGGGTCATAAACGAAACCGTTGGGGAAATTATCCAGATGTTATCTAGAAGATATCGTATTTTGCATCAGTGTGGTAATGCTGATAACGAAAAGGATTATAAATATTTATCAAATCTTAAGAATAATCTTCCTGCTTATTATATTGATAACTATAAAGTGATTGAACAAATTGATCCTTATTCAATAGGGACAATTTATAGAAATGCAAAACTTATCATAGGGAGAGGTGGCGCAAATACAGTCAATGAAATATTGGCATTTGGAATAACGGCGATAATTATACCACTGCCTTGGTCTGGGCAAGATGAGCAAAAAAAGAATGCTTTAAATATTCAATCAGCCGGGTTGGGAGAAGTCATAAATCAGGAAGATCTTACTCCGGAGGTGTTGTTGCGTGCAATTGATAATTTACAAAATAATACTGATATAAACAGACAAAAGTTTATTAAAAACCAAAGAATTGTACAAAACGCTATTGCAGGAAAAATTGTAAATTTGATAAATTCATATTGTGCTTAGATTTTTTATTGTCTCTTTTGTTTTTATTGTCTTAAGTTTATTGTTTTTGTTACTATACCAAGAATTTCAACTAAGGACATTGACGTTACTCACCACGGAATCTAAATTGAATGGGTTAAATATCCTAAATCGGGACAATTTATTATTCATTAATGAAAAAGAAGTCAGTAGTTACTTAATGAAAAGTAATCCGGTAATTAAGTCAATTAAAATTAGAAAAAAATTTCCTCAAACTATGATTATGCAAATTGAAGATCGATTACCCGTTGCTAAGATTATTACCGGTATAGATAATATGTATATTGATAATGACGGAATAATTTTGACTAGTAACAATAATTATCCTAGTTTTCCCAAAATTATTGTATCGAATATCTCTATTGGTCCAAATAAAAAAGCTGATTGGCGAGTCATCAAAGCTTTATCATTTATAAATGAAGCAAGAAAACAGAGTATA
Source organism: Candidatus Gottesmanbacteria bacterium (assembly GCA_016195685.1). Lineage (GTDB taxonomy): Bacteria > Patescibacteriota > Microgenomatia > 2-02-FULL-39-11 > 2-02-FULL-39-11 > JACPZE01. The sequence goes on along the minus strand of JACPZE010000023.1, from coordinate 5,985 downwards.
ATAATTGAACAGATATCAGCAGATGATACTTCAAATGTATTTTCTGCTATAACATCAAACGGTATGATAATATTAATTCCTTACGATGCAGATCCAATGATAAAAGCTTCCTCTTTACAAGTTATAATTCTTAGGTTTACAATAGTGGGGAAAAATATAACTAAGCTGGATTTTAGATTTGATAAACCTGTGGTTACTTTGTCAAATGGGGAAAAAATTTCCTCATCTTTTTAAGAGATGAATAAAAAAATTGTTGCTGGAATTGATATTGGGACTACTAAAATTACCGTCATTATTGCAGGAGTTGCAGAGGATGGAATAGTGAATGTATTGGGTGTAGCAACCGTAGCTAGTCGTGGTATAAGAAAAGGACAAATTGTAGATATTGAAGAATCAACGGGTAGCATAGTGGAGAGTTTGGAAGCTGCTGAAAGAATGGCTGGATATTCTATTTCTTCAGCTTTTATCTCTGTCGGCGGATCGCATATCATGTCTCAAAATTCTCACGGAGTGGTAGCCGTGGCAGAGCCGCATAAGGAGATAAATAATGATGATATTAATCGTGCGATTGAAGCTGCAAAGGCTCTAAATTTACCATCAACCCGAGAAGTTCTCCATGTTCTTCCCCGAGAATTTATAGTCGATTCGCAAGAGGGCATCAAGGATCCAGTAGGTATGACTGGTGTAAGATTGGAGGTCAATACTCATATTATCACAACAGGTGGAACTGCTCTTCGAAATCTGGAAAAATGTGCATCTTTGGTGGGTATAGATGTGGATGGTTTTGTCTTTGGCGGTTTAGCTTCATCAACTTGCGTATTAACAGAAACAGAAAAAGAATTAGGGGTAATTTTGGTAGATATAGGCGGTGGGACAACAGATGTATGCATGTTTATTGAGGGTGCTTTATCACATTCTTCAGTTCTTCCGGTTGGTGCACGTAATATTACCAACGACTTAGCAATAGGTTTGCGTATTTCATTGGAAAGTGCTGAGAAAATAAAGCTTCTTTTAAACAAAAAAGAACCTGACATTACAACCCCATCTGAAAAATTGATAAATTTGGATAAAAAAACCAAAGATAAATCCGACTCCAAGGACGATATAGATCTAACGAGTCTTCATCTGCCAGAGGGTTTAACCAAAGTTTCAAGGAAAACTTTAATTGAAGGTATCATCAGGCCAAGATTAAATGAAATATTTACAATGATTGGACTTGAAATTAAAAGGAGCGGTTTCGGTGGTCTTACTCCTGCCGGAATTGTCATCACCGGAGGTGGGGCAGAAACAATGGGTATCGTTGAAACCTCCAAAAGAAATTTGGCCATGCAAACTCGAGTCGGAACGCCTACGAACATCTCAGGACTTATTGATGAAATTCAATCGGCTAGTTTCGCAACTGCAGTAGGTTTGGTTCTATATGCTTCCAAGTCAGGGACTGCCGTGCATGAGAAGTTTTCTTTTGATAAACTGACTAAATTTGCAGGAAAATTTCCCATAAAAGGTGTTGGAGGAAAACTCGTCGATTTAGTAAAATCATTTTTACCGTAATATAATCTTTTCTGCCCGGAAAGGGTTTCTACAATGCTTATAAAACCAGATGTTGCCAGGTTTGCTAAAATTAAAGTGGTTGGAATAGGAGGAGGCGGTTGTAATGCAATCAATTCGATGATGTCCACATCTGCGGTAGCGGGAGTAGATTTTATCGGAGTTAATACTGATGCTCAAGCTCTATTGACCTGTACGGCTAATATGAAGATTCAGATAGGTGATGATTTGACAAAAGGTTTGGGAGCTGGAGGAAATCCTGAAATAGGTAAGCAAGCAGCGGAAGAATCTAGAGAAAAGATCAAAGAAGCTTTGGTTGAAACTGATATGGTATTTTTGACATGTGGAGAAGGTGGAGGAACCGGTACAGGTGCAACTCCTCTGATTGCCGAAGTAGCGAAAGAACTTGGTGCTTTGACTGTAGCTGTGGTAACAAAGCCTTTTGCCTTTGAAGGTACCCGAAGAATGCTTGCTGCAGAGGAAGGTGTACTAAACCTTAAAGAAAAAGTTGATACTCTCATTGTTATACCCAATCAAAGAATTCTGGATGTGGTAGATAAGAAAATGACCTTGCTTGAAGCTTTTAGAATTGTTGATTCTGTTTTGGGACAAGGAGTAACGGGTATTTCTGATCTTATCACTCTTCCAGGACTTATAAATGTAGATTTTGCTGATGTGCGTACCATCATGAGTAACGCAGGATCGGCTCTCATGGGTATAGGTACGGGAGTGGGAGAAAACAGAGCGACAGCTGCAGCACGTATGGCGATTGCATCACCTCTTCTGGAACTTTCAATCGATGGAGCCAAAGGAGTATTGTTTAATATAACCGGGGGAGCGGATCTAACGATGACCGAAGTCGACGAAGCTTCAAAACTGATAGCAGCGGCTGTAGATCCTGATTCAAATATAATTTTTGGTGCGACGATAGATGAACAAATGGTAGACCAGGTAAAAATCACGGTGATTGCTACCGGATTTGATGAAACCAAAAGGAGACTGAAAGAATTATCTAGCAAACCTGATCCTCAAGCGATGCAGGATGAGACATTTATTCCATCAACTGATTCGGATAATGATGATGAAACGCCAAAACAGGAAGACGAATGGGACATTCCCGCCTTCTTGAGACAGGGGAAGCACTAGTCAGACAATAGCTTTTTAAGTTCGTTTCTATCTCGTATTACAATGAATGTGCGACATGAAATAATTTTTAACTAGAGTTGAATGGCATTAGTAGTCTTTTTATAAATGGAGTTTTTGGTTCTTTCAAAATTTCTTTGACAGTTCCTATTTGTTCAACTTTCCCATCAATCATTATCGCAAGGTATTCAGATAAAAATATGGCATCCTCGTGATTATGAGTAACCAGAATTATTGGAACATCCAACTTTGCAAAAAGGTTCTTCATGTGTGTAGCAACTTCCAACTTTGTCACCTGGTCTATATTTGAAAGAGGTTCATCCAATAAAAGAAGGCTAGGGTTTATCGCAAGTGCTCTGGCCAATCCAACACGTTGACGTTGTCCTCCTGAAAGTTCTTGAATTTTGCGATTTTCATATCCTTCCAATTCTACAAACGTAAGCATTTCTTTTAATTTTGTATGTTGTTCTTGTTCCGATGTTCCTCGAACATGAAGTCCATATGCTATATTTTCTGAGACATTCAAATGAGGGAACAATCCATAATCCTGAGGTAAATATCCTATGTTTCGCTCCTCTATAGGAAGCATAGTTATATCCTTTTCATGCAGTAGGATTTTTCCTTTTGTAGGAGTAAGAATACCTAAAATTGTAAGAAGGAGAGTTGTTTTTCCACTTCCTGATATACCCATGAGCACTAATGTTTCTTTTTCTTTTACCGCAAGCGTTAAATCCTCAATGATAGCTTTTCCGTTATAACCAGTGGTCAAATTTTGTATCGTAAGTCCCTTCATCTATTTTCTCCCTTCAAAGTCAGTTTCTTAAACGTAACAAGAGCAAGCATTGATGCGGTTGTACCCAGTATTGTTGCTGCAAGTGCCCCGGTTGTCAAAGTTTTTGCATCAAGTGCGATATATGTTGGCAATACTTCTGTTTTGAATGGAATAACTCCAGCGAAAATAAGGCTTCCTCCTAACTCTCCCATTGCCCGTGACCAGCACAGAATAGAACCAGCAGCAATGTCTGTTAGTGACATAGGAATAAAAACAGTAGTAAAGACTTGAAACGGGTTTGCACCTAAAGAACGAGCTGTTAAATTGATGCCTGATTTTTGAATCTCTCGAAATCTTCTGGTAACGGTTGACACAACAAACGGACCCGCAATAAAGAATTTAGCAATGACAAGTGCTGCAAAGGTAAAAGTAAGATTGAGATGAAATGGAGATGCAGGTCCAAGCATGAGAAGAAATATCATACCCTCCGCAACTGGTGGGAAAGTTTGAGGCACATCAACGGCAATTGTTTCTAATGGCACTTTGCCTCTAAATTGTTTCATAGCAAATACATAGGCTAGTGGAATCCCAAAAATAATTGCAAAAATTGTGGTGAGAATAGACGATGTAATGCTTAACCATAATGCTGAGAGGATACGGTCATTCGTAAAAGCAGCAAGAACTTTGTCTAATGATCCAAGTGCTATATAGTATTGAAATAAAATTGTGCCGACTAAGAAAAAGAGAGTACATCCTGCAAGAAAATAAAGAAGGAAAATTAAACTTTTTGAGCTAAAGAACTTACTCATATTTCAATACTAGCACAACTAACGAGCTCTAAATAACAGTAATCCAAGTAATCCCGCAAATCCAATAATCACAGGTTCAGGTATTTTGAATTTCTTCACACCAATTAGTGCTCCGAGAGCCAGAAGGAAAGTTGGAATATCTTTAATTGATTGCTGCCCAAGAACAATTATTGCTCCTGCAATAGCTCCAGTGGTTGCTGCGGTAACTCCCTGAATAAATGTCTTCAGTTTGGGATTTTTAGCATACTTCTCAAAAACAGGAGCAAGAAAAACAACAAATAGGTAAACTGGCAAAAACACTCCAAGTCCTGCTGCAACTGCTCCCCAAAATCCAGAAACAAGAAAGCCAATAAATGCAACTGTTATCACAACAGGACCAGGAGTAATCAAAGCAACAGCTACTGCGTCAATAAATTGGGTTTCCGTTAACCAATGGTTTTGTAAAACTACTCCTCCATGAAGAAACGGGATGATAGCTAACCCACTACCGAAAACAAACGCTCCTGCTAAGGCAAAAAAGAAGAAAATCTTTGTTAAAAGTTGCATGTTAAAAAGCGTGAAATACGAAATAAAGGGAAGTATAGGAGAAAGGGTAAATAATTTTGTTGATGAAGAAAATTGTGGTCGTGAATATATAAATAGTGAGACAAACCCAGCAAGAACAATAAGATAAATGTTCTCTTGCCTGGTAATTGCTGTCGTTAGTACTAAAATGCCAAAAATAACCCAGAGAAACTTTTTATCCTTAATCGTTGTTTTTGTGAGCTTATATGCAGAAGCTATAATAATGCCAATGACTGCTGCTGCTATGCCATAAAACAGTGCTTGCATGACGGGTAGACCGCCAAACTTTATGTAGAGCATGCTAATAACAAGTATCATCAAAAATGACGGACCGATAAAAGAAAGAGCAACAAGTGTAATTCCTACAATGCCATAGCGGATATACCCAATATACATAGCAAGTTGAGCAGCAAGCGGTCCTGGAGCAAGTTGTGAAAGCGCCAATCCTCTAAGATATTCTTCTTTGGTAATCCAGCCTTTTTTTTCCTGTAAATCCCGTTGCATATATCCGACTAGTGCAATTGGTCCGCCAAAACCAATTGTTCCGAGTTTGAGAAAATAGACAATTAAACCTTTGAGTGAAGATTTATTTTTTGACTGCATTACAGGTGAATTTTATCATTAATAATAAAGTAGTGGGAGGTGCTCTTTATGTCTCCAAAAGTTATAAGGAGCACGTTTCAACAAGTAATTCAATGTTTCCCACAGCAACAAAATGTAGCGCTATAACAATCAGTAAGCTAAGTGATTTCACAACAAGTGATGGAACATTCAAAGATTTGAATAATAGTTGGGAAATGGGGCCTAAAAATAATACTGTAAATGTCTCTGGGGTATTTCCTCTTGCGTATTATCCTCTCTGCGATCTAGAAACTGGAGAAATAAGCGTTGATTTCCAGTTAGTTGGTGGACAAGAGGATAAGTATGCAGGGCTTGTCTTTGGTCTGACCACGACAGGAGATTATTATGTCGTTCGAGCAAGCGGGAGTGAAAATTCAGTGACAATTGCCAAGTTTGTTAATAACACACGGACAGTATTAAAAACTTTTGATACCCCAGTAAGTACAAATGCATGGAATACGTTAAAAGTAACAATCACTAAGGATACTTTATCTATATTACTTAATAATCAGTCAATCATGAATAACT
>JACPZE010000024.1 GCA_016195685.1 Candidatus Gottesmanbacteria bacterium | reverse complement strand
ATTCCGTATCTACCCTGTTTATCTTCTCATCATAAACTGCCCGCCAGAATTTTATATCTTCGGCAGATAAATTGAGTACTCCGTTTTTTAGTCCTTCTTCCCGAAGTGTTCCCTGTTCTTTTGGACTACCGGTATATTTTCCTTTATATGGTTTTTCCACATAACGATAATCAAATCCCCCCACCGGAGCATGTTGACCATGTACGTCGTAACCATGTAAAAACATGAAAAATCTTTTGTCTTTGTTTTTCTTCAGCCACTCAAGAGCTCTGGGAACGCTCTGGTCAAACCCACCAAATGTTTGCTTATCAAAATAGGTGTCAAATCCTTGATTAAAGCCAAATATGCCTGTTACTCCGGCGTCTCCCGTAAATCCTCCGGTTGTATACCCATTTTGTTTTAATACTTGAGCTAGAGTTATAGCATTAGGAGTCAATTTATTTAAATTTGAAGTAACTCCCTTTTTAGTTTCAGAATCATACTGAGTAAATTTATTTACTACTTTATGTTCACTGGGATACATGGATGTCATAACTGACATATGAGAAGGAACTGTCCATGGAGCAGCACTTTTAGCCTTTAGGAAAAGGTAAGACTTATCAAGAAAACCATCAAGATTAGGAGTCGTGGAGAGAGGATAACCGTATTCATGAAGATATTTTGCCTGTAATCCATCAAAGGATATGAGTATCAAATTGCAAGTACTGCAAATTGATTTGGACTTTGAACTAGAAGTTTGTTTAACAAAAAAGTAACTAACAAAGATTAAAGTAAATAGCAGAAGTGAAAATAGAATTTTCTTACCTTGCATTTCCATCATTATATTACCATAATAAGAGAAATAATACGGAGTTATTCTGTTACAATTTCTAGATCTGGCATAGAGGATTGTAACTGATCCAATTGATCTTGTGAAAGTTTGGTTTTATTAACTGCGATTAGCTTCAATTTGGTCAAATTGGTTATTTCAGAAGGTAATTCAGAAATACTATTATTTGAAATCACTAGACTGTGCAGGTTCGACATAGTTCCAACTTCAGATGGAATCTCTGTTAAATTATTATAGTTTACATTAAGAGATGTCAGACTCGCCATTAAGCCAATTGATTGTGGTAGCTTATTGAGCTTATTTCGATTTAGCCTTAGAATTAGAAGTTTTTCCATTTTTCCAATATCTTCTGGCAAAGCACTAATTTCGTTGTCTGTAAGATATAAAAATCTCAAATTTGAAAGCGATACAATTGGATCTATCTGTTTTATTTTGTTTACCGACAAATCAACCATCCTCAAGCTTGATATCTCTCCTAATTCTACCGGAAGTTGATTTATATTGTTATTACTTGCTATAAATATAGCTAAATTTTTAAAATTACTTATACTTTGCGGTATTGAAGTTAACTTTTTGCCGCGTAGATTAAGTATGTAGACATCATTTGGTGTCTTCAACGCTTCATCGATGTTCAAATAGACTTTTTTGTTTGGGAGACGATTATAAAGCTCATCTGGAAAATCATTGGGATAAAGCTTTTGAATATCAGTATTTTCAGCTTCTAACTTCTTATTATTGGTAATATCCAAAAGCTTTAATCCCAAAGTGATACCGAAGATTAGGGCAATTGTTAATATCAAAATAACTTTACTGATTTTATTAAGTAAAATGAACATATTTCTTTTATCCTATATATTTGTTGACTTTTAACTATAAATAAAGCTAAAATGGACTCAGCATGTCTATCCCCTCACCTCTTACATCCCCAAATAATCCATCAAATGTACAGTATATCACAAGTAATAAACAGACCATTCAAGATATTCATCTGAATACTAATAACATTTTAAATCAGAACTCCAATTCTCACCATCTTTTGAGGTTCATTGTTCAAGTATTTTCAACACTATTTATTTTAGTCGTTTTCTTTTTCTTTATTTTACCTTTAGATACAATCGAAGTAAAAGATCAGGTAGTAACTGATTCAATCATTATAAGTACGCTTAGAATTCATGAATCAGCTCATGTAATAATTCGCCTTTCAAATCAAAATGGCAGGACAATCGGTCAATCTAGACTCCTCTCACCCGGAACATATAAAGATCTGCCTGTCCTGCTTTTTGCCGACCATCCTGTGTTTTCTGTAGATCAAAAATTATTTGCTATTGTCATAAGCAGTTATAATTTTGATAACTTACGATCAAAGGTACACGATGAAAACACACCTCTCTTAAGAGATATTTTTGGTAGACAGATTAAAGCTCATTTTAAACTGAAATAAGATCTTCACATTATTGTAAAATGAAAAATCTCTTTAAATTCTTGCTTCTTTTTTTATGGCGGATTATAGCCATTTTGACCATTTGTGAAGTAGGTTTAAGATTATATGGATACATACTTATATATAAACAGGATCTTATAAACAAAAAGTCAATCGCAAATTCCACTTATAGAATAATGACCTTAGGTGAATCGACAACTTACGGTGGAGGGGGTGAAAACGCATGGCCAAGACAACTAGAACATATATTAAATTCTACTTATCCAAAATTTAAATTCTCAATAGTAAATGCCGCTGTACCAGGAGTAAAAACGTCAGAAATATTATCAAATATGGAGAGTAAACTTAATACATATAAACCAAATATGGTTATCTCAATGATTGGGATAAATGATGATTCAAGTGGCATAAATCCTACTGAAGGATATGTAATAGAAAATGCTGATTCAAATAAGAACTTTTTAACAACTTTCATCCAAGAACTCAAAATATATAAAGTCACTAAATATTTTGATCTTGTCATTACAAATTATATTGAAAAATTTAAGAAGCAAGTTGCTCAAGATAAAATTAACCAAGACGATACGAACTTATCGGATACATATTATTTAGACAAAGGCAAATTATATTTCAAACAGGCGAAAATCCAACTTGCTGCGAATATGTTTCTTCATGCAACACAGGTCAACCCTCTGAATGATCAGGCTTTCATGAATTTAGCCAGATGTTATGCCTTTCTCAAAGCCGATCCCGCAGAAGCGATTAATGCTTATAAGCAGGCAATATATCTTAACCCCCAAAATAGTTTGGCCTATATCCTCCTTGGAGAATTTTATAGAGATTTGAAAAAATATCACGAATCAGAATCTATTTTTTTGAAAATTACAGAATTTGATCCGGAAAATGATTGGGCTCTTTTTGATTTGGCCCAGTTATACCACCGAAATGTGAATAATTATGTCAAAGCTGAATTTTATTATAAAAAGTACAACAGTCTCTATGCGAATAATACCAAAGGCTTTCTGGGATTAAGCCAGCTATACAGAAAAACAGGGCGGATAAATGAAGCTGAACAAATTGAAAAGGAATTAAACGCAAAAAACTCAAGTATGTATCTAGAAACTGCCAGAAACTATAAAAAAATTAATGAAATTCTCAAAAAAGCCAGAATAAAACTGGTAGCCATGCAATATCCCCTTCGGGATATAAATCTACTTAAGCAAATGCTGGATTATGACCCGGAAGTTTTATTCGTTGAAAATGAATCTAATTTCAAAAAAGCATTAATTGATAAAAATTACAGCGATCTATTTAAAGATTCATTCGGGGGTAATTTTGGACATACCACTCCGTACGGACATAAACTCATTGCTCAAAATGTAGCTGATACCATTTTAAGCTATTTATTCCCGAAGCATTTAGATTTCCAAGGTTCAGGTAAATTATTACAAAGCTCTGACAATTGACTTGACCCAATATTAAAATCAAATGACGATTGCTTCACTAACGCGTCATAACATTTACCAGCTGTATCAAACTTTAATGATTCTTTGCAAAAATTTACTGCTTTGGAAATATTCCGATAATCAGTTTCAATAAAGCGGCTGACTACACTTCCAAAACAACCTCCCCTTCTTTTTTGAGGTAACCCGGCACAATATGAAGACATCTTTTTTTCATCAAAGTTTTGTTGAGCTGTCATCACATAAATTATGCCATCATAACATCTGTCTTGTTCGGTCAACTCCTCCATTGCACAAAACTTAACCACTCCAGAAGGATCTTTCAGCTCCTGAAAGAATAACGGCCAGGACTCACTTATACACGATCCCCTATGTATTCCTTTATATTCATCACAAAAAGATAAAAGTGTGTCTTTCTTTGGTTGCTTTCCGGCAACGAGGGAAAAATCTTCTGGTTCAAGCGGCTGGAAAATTTGCATGAAAACTCCATCAAAACATACCTTCGCATAGTCTCTGCCATCATCTCTTTTTGCAATCTCCTGACAGAGGTTAAGAGATATGGGAATATTTGCTTTGGTCATATACATAGTGAGATGACCAAGAGCATGGTAACATGACGCTTGCTCCAATCTGGTAGGATGCCAATCACCTTTCGCCTCACAAACATCCATAAGATCAGGTTTAATCTGAACTATTTTTTCATCAGGTAAAGAATCAGACCTGAATCTTTCCTGGAAACTGCCATGTATGCATCCGTTTGAACAAAGACCGTTTGGGCAACGGGTGATAACTTCTTTCCATTTAGAAGGGTCTTTCTTCGTTTCCTTCGCACTTAAATTATGTCCTAAAACATGGCAGTACTGATAACTTGTATCTTTGTCTTGAATTATTTTGGTTACTGCAAATGATTCTTCCATTGATAAATTGGTTGGACTATCCATAAGTTTTGGAATTTCCACATCAAAACATGAAGGATGATAAATAGACTTTTCACATTTT
>JACPZE010000026.1 GCA_016195685.1 Candidatus Gottesmanbacteria bacterium | reverse complement strand
TTTTTTCCAAAGCGGCGACAACTCCAAACCCAGCCGCTCCCCCTCCTACTACTATTATATCTGCACGCATCCCATCAAGGTTAGGTTTGTACGATACCTTACGACTCATATATTTTCTATACTATAACCATCCCAACTTCTCAAGAGCTAATTTTCCCATAAAACTCAACTCTATTTCTTTCGATGTGACGAGCGTTTTCAACTGTATTCGGGTAATAAATTTACCCTCGCTGATTTCCTGAAGATGTAATTGAAAAGGACCTTCACAATAAGCTTTAAATAGCATCACCATTTCCGTTTCGTGTGGTGCACGGCAGATATATTTGGCAAATGGTTTAATTACCAAATCTACTCCTAATTCCTCTTGCAATTCTCTTCTTGCAGTATTTGCGTACGTGTCAGCGGAATTTACATGTCCGGAACAAGATATAGTCCATTTTTCTGGTTCTGTATCTTTAGTCATACTTCTTTTTTGCAAAAATAATTCTCCTTTACCGTTAAATACCGCCACCCCGATACTCCTGTGGATTAAATTTTTATCTTTATGCACTTCTCCCCTCTTTGCTTGTCCCACCACATTATCATCCTCATCCACGATATCAAATATTTCATTTTGGTTGTCGGTTGTTGTCATAATCAAATCATAAGTAGTACTACTCCTAATATCCCCAATACCATCCCGGCAATTTTCCTTCTTGTCATATTTTGTGCTTCTTTAAAAGCAAAAAGACCTACTAAAGTTATCGCTATAGTAATTACCAGTGTCTGTATTGGTAAGACCACTGATAGAGGACCGTTTTTTAACGCTACATAGAAAAAAGTAACAGTTCCTACGATTACTAATCCATCAATTACAGCCAGTATTTGATTAAAATTGCCTATTTTAAAATTTTCTTTTTTTAATACATTTATGATAAACAATACAGGCAATCCACCCAGAGATTGTGATATAAGGGTCTCGAGCGGGCCATGACTGTCTATAAACGTTTTTCCCCAAAAAGTACCTATACCAACTAAAATTACATCTACAATCATAAAAAATAACCATTTATTGTTTATTATTCCTTTCTTTTTATCTTGTTTGACAAACATATACATAGAGACGAATGTCAGTAGAATACCGATAATGTTCTTTTGACCAACTAATGTCATTGGATCAAATAACTTCCATTCAGAAAGATAAAAAACTGAGAGAACTAAAGGTATTAATAAGTAAAAAGAAGCAGCAATCACAGATTGTGAAAGGTTTATCTTCATCGCTTCAAGAAAGCTACCATAGCCAAAAGCGAAAAGAATACCCAGAAGCATCATTTCAGGATAGACAACTGGCAAGCTGAAATGTCGGATAAAATAAAAGATAAGAAAAATGATCGTACTCCAGAAAACCACGTAGAAAAATGTGAGAAAAGGTGGGACTTTTGCTACCAATTTCTTTTCCAAAAAGCCTCTGATTACAGCAAAAACTATACTTAGAATAAGTGCTGATTGCCAATTCATTTACTTAATTATATATTTTTCCCCAATAAAAATACCATCTTATTTGCATGCTATAATCCCTTTGTATGATCGTACTTGGGATTGATCCAGGAATTGCCATAGCAGGTTGGGCAATTGTTTCTGAGGAAAAAGGCAAAGTAAAACTACTATCAAGTGGAGCTTTCACTTCTACTTCAAAGAGTTCTACCGCAGAAAGATTGGAAATGCTCTCTGAAAACCTAAGTAGACTTATCAAGAAAGAAAAGTTAGATGCAGCTTCTTTGGAAAGTTTGTTTTTCAACACAAATGCCAAAACTGCTCTCATAGTCGGCCAAGCACGCGGGGTAGTACAGTTGGCGCTATCACAACAAAAAATTCCCATCATAGAATACACTCCCCTGCAGGTGAAAATGGCCCTGACGGGTTATGGCAGGGCGGATAAAAATCAAATTCAGCAGATGGTAAAAACCATTTTGAATTTGCCAAAAATCCTCACCCCGGATGATGTAGCAGATGCTGCAGCTATAGCTCTCACTCATTGCTTTTCATATAAGATGAAAAGCAGTATACTGCATACAAATTTCCAATCATGATTTCTTACCTTGAAGGCATTTTAAAATTTAAAGGCGTTAACAATCTCATTATTGTAATAAATGGAGTAGGTTACAAAGTATTTGTACCTGCCGATATTATTACATCGGCACTTTTAGATAAACCCGCTTCTCTTTTTATCCATACTCACGTAAAAGAAGATGCATTGGATTTATATGGCTTCCCCACACAAGAAGACCTCGCTATGTTTGAACTTTTCTTGGGAGTATCTGGGATTGGTCCGAAAACTGCTCTAAATATATTTTCCAATGGCAAACTGGCCAAAATTAAAGAAGCAATTGTGAAAGGTGACGTGGATTTTTTCACCACTGTCCCCCGTCTGGGCAGAAAAAATGCACAAAAAATAATTATAGAACTGCGGTCTAAACTTGGTTCTCTTGCTGACTTGGATTTGACCGCCGAAGGCAGTGAATCGAAGGAAATCATTGAAGCACTAAAAACTTTTGGATTTTCGCAAAGCGAAGCCAAAGACGCACTGAAGTTTATAAAAGATATTGAGGGAGATACATCTACAAAAATTAAATCAGCACTGAAATATCTTGGGAAGAAGTAATAATAAAATATGATTTTAAAACATTTTTCATTGAAGAAAATACTTGTAATCTTCCTTATATCTTTGGGATTAACTATAATCACCAATAATATCAGTATTTATACTGGAAACCCCCAAAAATGCTATTATGATAATGGGATTTCTGGTGTATGCCCTCCACCGATGACATTCTATGGATTTCCTCTAAACACCAGAACAAAAGATATTTTTGGCGGACGAACTACTTTTCCAACATATCCTATTCCATATATTAATGAAGAATTATTTAGCATGATCCTGGGTGATGATTATCTCGCTATTTTCCTCAATTTTATTTTCTATTTAATCACTTGTTCTGGTTTATCTATATTTATTAAAGTCGTTTATCGGAAGATCTCGAAAAAATAAATTAACTTATGGCAGAAGTAAAAAACATTAAATCAACAAATTCTACAGAAACTCCAGAAGAGGAAAAACTTTTCATTTCTTTAAGAGCGTCTGAATGGAATGAATTCCATGGTCAGGAAAAAGTGAAGCAATCTCTCCATGTAGCCCTTACTGCTGCGAAGAAAAGAAAAGAACCTATCGAGCATATACTTCTTTATGGACCTCCGGGATTGGGAAAAACTACCCTTGCCCATCTTATTGCAAAAGAAATAGGAGTAAATATACGCATTACGTCAGGTCCGGCAATAGAAAGATCCGGTGATCTAGCTTCGATACTAACCAATCTTGAACCGGGAGATATTCTTTTTATCGACGAAATACACCGCTTAAATAAAGTAGTAGAAGAAACTTTATACCCTGCCATGGAAGATTTTGCTCTGGATATCGTGATTGGAAAAGGACCTTCTGCCCGCACTTTGAGGTTGGATCTGCCAAAATTTACCCTTGTCGGTGCTACTACCCGAATAGGACTTATGTCTGCTCCGCTTCGAGACAGGTTTGGAATAATTCAAAGGCTTAATTTCTACGGACCAAAAGAGTTAGAAAAAATTATTGAAAATGGGGCAAAGAAATTAAAGATCCAAATCCAATCCCCTTCCCTTATCTCTCTCTCCAAACGTGCCCGTGGAACACCAAGAATCGCTTTGAAACTTCTCAAACGCGCCCGCGATTTTGCTGAAGTGAAAAACAAAAAAGACGTAGACGAACAGGTTTTACGAGATGCTTTTGGACTTTTGGAAATAGACCATATGGGATTGGATGACTCAGACAGAAGATTACTGAAGGCACTGATCGAAAAACATGAAGGGGGACCCGTAGGGATAGAAACTCTTGCTGCTACATTATCCGAAGATATCGGAACTTTGGAAGAAGTTATCGAACCATATCTTATGCAAATAGGATTTCTCAAACGCACACCTCGCGGAAGAGAAGCCACAGAAAAAGCTTACCAGCATCTAAATATTCCCTTCGACTCCGCTCAGGGTAAACCCCAAAAGAAAAAGGATCTACAGGAAAAGCTGATTTAATTATCTTTTTATCTGACTCCCTCCCCAGACAGTTGGGGCTTTGTCGCCTTTAAGATAGGCAAAAGCAGAAGCAGCAGAACGGGCTCCCAGTCCTACCGCAGATGAGATTTGCTCGAGATTATAACCAAAAGTCACTAAGTCTCCTGCTGCAAAAATTCCTGGCACATTCGTGGCTAATTTCTGATCAGTTATTATAAATCCCCCCGGATCCACTTCTACTCCCAAAGGTATCACTAATGCTGTCCCCGGTACTCCACCTATTTCTATAAATAACTTATCAAGTTGTAACAAGTTATCAGTGGGTGACGCGAGCGAGGAACTCCCAAGTGATGCGCTACCGTTGGGAGAGCTCGCCTGAGGCGAGCGACTTGAAGCGTCACCTTGGGATACGCGAGCGGCAGGACCCGCAGATGTAGATTTTATTTTTACTCCCGTCACCTTCTCTCCATCTCCTATAATCTCAGTCACAACAGTATTATAAATAGCCTCGATATTTGGGTGTTTCTCCACCTGTTCTAGCCATACCGCATCTCCCCGAAGCTGTGTACCCCTATATATAATGTATACCTTACTTGCTGCTTGGGAGAGTTCAACAGCAGCCTGTACGGCACTATTTGCCCCTCCTACTACTCCACAAACTTTCCCTTCATAGTCAAACTTTTCACACGTAGCGCAGTAATGGACTCCTTTAGAGGTATATTCCCCTTCTCCAGGCACGTTTAGCTTCCTTCTCTCGGTACCTGTAGCCAAAATAATGGCTTTTGCTTGGTATTTATTCCCCTCCTGTATTTCTATTTCAAATAAACCATTATTACTTTTTATTTTAACTACAGAACCAATAGTTAATTCACCTCCACGTTTTTTTAATTGATTTATTATTCTTTCCGTCAATTCTTTGCCGGAAATTTTTTCAAAACCCGGATAATTTAAGATATCTGGAGCCAATTGAAGTTGTCCTCCTAATTCCCTACCAATAACTATATGTAAAAGGTGATAACAAGAAGCGTAGATAGAAGCCGTTAACCCTGCGGGACCAGCACCGATAATTATAAGATCATATGTCATCTGGTGTTATTATAGAATAAAAAGGAATATAAATAGTAGAGATTTCCCATTACTGTAATACAAGTGTATATGATGACATCCGAAGAACCAAAACCTAGAGTCGATCTGAATTCTAATCAAATTTTAGATAAAGAATTCGGATGGACTACATTAAACCGACCACTTATCTCTGGTTTCGCTAAGGCATGCTGTGATCTACCACTTTTTTCTAAACAAGAAGGTGAAAAATTTTGTCAGGGTATTGATAAATTTCTTAAAAATGATAAAAACCATTATTGGTTTAATTTGGCAAAAGGAAAAGAAGGGCTTTTGAATCTCTTTGATACTCTAAGCCGCAATCATAACACTCCGGTAGGAGAAGGTGCTAAAAAAATATTAGATTCTACAGAAATCACTATTATAGATTCTTTTGAGAAAGCGAAAAGTCTTCCTATTGAGTTGCAAATCGTTTTAGGACTTGGAGGTGAAAAACTCATTAATGACGTCCATCAGATTATGAAAAGAGATGGATATCTTGTATTCCTTAAAGAAACTCGTCTGCCACCAGATATGCTCAATGCTCTTCATCGGGTAGTCGATTATTATAAAGGAGACACAAATAGAGCGATTAGAGAAATTTACCATGAACAAAATGGACAGCCAGAAGTTTTAGTAAAAGAACAGGATGACGAAACCATAAAAGAAGATATTAATCTTATACGAGCAGGTTCTGGTCATCTTATAAAATGTAGAATTATATCCTCAGAAGCAAACGAGCAAACTACTACCTTGAATAACGAGTTAAGCTCACTAATCGATAAGCACTTAGTAAAGTATTACGCGATATGGCAGCATACATTAGAGGCGGTGAAGGGTGATGTCCAAATGGCAACAGTAGCTCTTGGTATCTCGGCAGGAGTTGCTTTGATTCTTTCCCAGGCAGGGTTAGAAAATTCTGGAAATGCGCTTTTGGAAGCAGTAAAAAGGGTTATTCCTATCGTTATTGCAGATTTAGCTACGAATGCTTCTGCTGCCTGGGTTGACGTAAAAGAAGGTCAACCTCGTTCAGAAAAACTAAAAGAACTAGGCAGTATTCTTATGCGAAAATATAAGAAAGCAATCAGTACCGGGCTTGTCTCATCTGCAGTGGGAGGATCAATTGCGGTCAAATTTCAGGAAGCTGGTATGGATTTAGCTGCGGCAGCAATGCTTGGATTATCCATCCTTGTTCCAACAATTTTCACTACTAGAACAGGCGAACAATCTTACCTTGCAGGAGAAAATGCAACTCATGATAAAAAAGAGGCTAAAGAAGCGATGAAAAGTCATCCTGTACGAGGTTCACTTATGCATGCCAGCGATCTAAGTGCTGTACTTTTAAACGTACTTGCTTTGGTAGGACAATTTAATAATCCGATTTTATACACTGCTGTGACAGAAGGTGTTGAACCATCGGCGGCGGCGGGATTTTCTATAAGTAAACTTATAGCAACCTTTGGAGATTATAAGCAGATGATTTCTAAAAATACTATTGAAAATCCCCAACAAAATTTTATGCGAGTTGTACCTACCTTAGTCTGATTGATTTACCTAGAATTAACTACCTCCTCATTCCCCGTAGCTCATCTTCAAAGATAGAAAGTAAGGGCTTCTTCAGTTCATATGTCAAGGAATTAGAGGTATGGATGCCGAAATATTTCTCCCGGAGTTTATTTTCCCTTTTTCTGCCTTCTTTATAATAATGTTTCTTAAATTCGGAAATAAGATCTCCTTTCATTCCTCTTCTTGTTGCCATGGTAAAAGCCAAAAGTTGTTCCTCACGAGCCGCGCTACTTTGATCAAAAGCACTGTCCATCCTGCTTTTTCTTTCAGGAAATACGGCAAAAAGATATTTCTTTCTCCGGGTAAGCATGTTTGTAGTAAAACCCACTCTCTTGGGAGATATACCCAATGCTAAAAGGAATATGTACATCCTTGCACACTTAGAACAAATTCCGCACCAGCGCTTGTTTTTGGCGACTTCTTCGTCTCCGAAACATGATAACTGGTATTTACCTATCTCAGGATAACGTGAGTGTAGTATTTTCATAATTGCTAATTCATGAATAGGCTCGATAAGTGAGGCAAATATCGCGTTACATCCGAGCATCCTGGCTGTGGCGTTGGACATAAGCAACCAATTGGCACTCTGTTCATATACAGGATTTACGATAAATCCTTCTTTGTCCATGAATGTCTCATTACAACTTTGTTCATGTGCCCAAAAAAGATAACGACTCCTCATACCAAATATAAAAGGGATTAGAAGTAATGTATATTGTGTAAGAAGAAGATCCCATCCCCAATACTTATCTTCCACTTGCCTCAGCCATCCGGCAGAGAGCGGGAAAAAGTTCACATCCACGTCAAACTCATCAAAGAATCTCTCTGCCAACCTAGTTTTATGCCGATTTTCAAAAGGTTGTCTCGGTTCACGGAAAAATACTGGATAAGGCTTTATCCCGAGTTCTTGTGAGAGTGCAAAAGTCAAAAGTGAATCTTTACCGAAGGAAAAAGGGATTATCGAGCGGGTCCAACTATTCCTGTTCACGTTTTTAAACCTGGCATATCTGGGCCTTCCCACAAACTCTGTCCGGTATTGGCTGTTATATAAAAGTTTTACCAAATCACTCATCTTCACCGTTTTCTTCTCATCTGTAAGTACTGTCTCTGGAAGAGAATTAAGAAGACCCTTTAGGAAAAACGGTTCTGTGGGAGGTGGTGGAAAATCATAAACTATCTTATGACTATTTAGAAGTGCCAAATGCATAGTCATAAAATAAGTCAGGGAGTCAGCAAATGTTTGGCGATAAACTTCGGGGAACAGTTGCCAGATGTGAGTAGGATAACTTATATCGTATGATTTTCTGCCTACATCGATTTGGATTCCGTTTCTAGTGATAGTCCTATATATGTATATATGACCGTTTTTCAAACTCATGCTTTGCTAAGAGCTCGTTTGTCTCGTTAAACGGGACAATTACGGCTCTTTGTGCCGCACCGAATTTTCAATATTTTTCGTGTGCGGCCCAAACACTCTCATCTTATCATATATTAAAGATCCTATAGGGAAAGTCAAGATGGTTTAAATTCAGGTTTCATCTAATTGGATTTCATTAGTTTCAAAAAACGACCTATATCAATTGTTAAATCGTGAAGCTTAAGTAGTTGTTTATCTGCAGTTAGAAGTTTACAGTTCTTCACTTTGGCTAGATAACAATAAAGCCCGTCGTAGGCAGTCAGCTTGTATTTATATATTAATTCTACTATTCCATTAAAATTATAATCATTCAAATCTACCAGTTTTATTTTACCGCCACTTAGTAGTTTAATATCTTTTTTGACTAACGAAGATTTTGCTTTTCTTTTCCTAGTCAAAATATTTAGTACCTCAATTAACAAAAAAGTGGGAGCATAAACTTCCAACTTATCATCCATCATCATTTCATATATTTGTCTTGCCTCCGAAACCAATTCTTCATCCTCCCCTGGAATCCACTTCAAAACGACACTTGCATCTATGATGATTCTAAGCATTATCCCTATCTCTATCCTCTCTTACAGCGCGGACAGCATCATATTTTACAGATGACCTGGCGGTTGCATCAAAAAGTGCAAAATCTTTTTTAATTTGCTCCGAAATACTTATTTTCTTTGATTTTTTCTTTTTACCCCTGAATTTCTCTTCAATAAGATCTCCAAGGGACTTTTTTTTCTTGATGGAAAGCAGTCTTAATTCTTCATGTAAATCTACAGGGAGACTAATAGTGGTTCGAATTGTGTCCATATGGCATCATCATAGCATCATGATGCATTGATGTCAATGATTTTCACCTTTTTGACTTTATCTCCTAATTCGGGTATATTATTCGCGCTGACAATACTTGCCCTAATCAGCTAACGACGATGATTGCAGAAACAAGAACATATCACGCAAGATCAGCTATTATGCCGAGAACCGGTCTGGACCTGGAATATGGGTGCAGTTGCCAAATCGACTTCATGATGTTTTTTTTGACGGGAAACAGGCCCGTACAGTTCAACAAGTTCTTTCTCATTTAAGAGCCAATTCTCAGCCGGATTTTGATCTTTCAGGCCGACATAGTTTAGTAACCGCAGAATTTCTCGGAATGTCCCCTGCTGTCAAATTCAGCAGTTTTGGTCCAAGACAAATGGTTGTGAACCAGGTATTTATTAGCCGTCCTTTTGACAATCAGGTCACTCTTTTTATGCTTGGTAACAGCGTATGTAATACTGATCTTAGTATAGTCCAAGAGTTTAAAGCAGGCAGACGGGAAGATGTTGCTGATGTCGTTACTATTCACGAAGGGTATGGCGTAGCTGTAAGTGTGGGAGGAGATGTTCCCAATAGATTGCATAAAAAACTTGTAATTTTGGACTCGCACGCTTCAGGAAACCATTTTATAGTGAAAGATGGCGATTTGGAATACCATACAGATTCCTATGCTCAATGTGCTCCACTTGGTTGCGACACTATTGTAGCCGGTGTCACACCCAGAGTAGCCCGTGGCGCATGATGAAACTATTTTTACCTATCACTTACCCGGCTACGGATCAAATGTAGCTAACGTTGAAGCATCGGCAATTGGGCATGTAGTTGAAGATGAACGGATGCTTAATTATTTTAGCGATCTAAACAGATGTGAAAGTCTAGGAAATCTCTGGAGAATAATAAATGGATTGAAAGAAAGAGGATATAAAGGTGAAGGCAATAAAAACGTTATGGTTATTATGGGTCTTGGCGCAACCGGTTTACCCCTAGCTATTATCGCCAATCACTACGGTTTTCCTGTAATTGGCATAGAACAATCCGGCTGGCGGCGTGAAACTGCAAAAAATCTTGGTGTCTGCGATGCGGTATTTGAAAATGCTGCTGAGGCGATGCAGCATATGGGTTCAAACGGAAAATATAGAGATATCTCTAATATCATTGTTCCTATAATGGCAGGAAGCCAGGATGCGTATTCTGATGCTTATGCGTTGATTCAAGATAGGATCTCACACCTTCCTCCCCAAGACAGAAACAGTCTACCTCATCTTATCGTGGCGTTTGGATTGTTTCCTAAACCTGAAACGAGACTTGAACTCCCAGGCATCCCGCAGGACATTGGCGAAAGAGAGATTGTCCTGAAAAGACATGAATATCCACTTTTAGGTGGCTTAGGAAGACTGGTTGGAATGTGCGGCAGGCTTCCAATTGACTGGGAAGTAATGATGGATGCGCTTGCCCCTGACGGGAGTGGAAACCCAAAAAACCCAGTATTGGTAAATAATATTAACGCCATAACGCATACAGTATACACAGCCGGTCGAATGCAGCCAATAGCCGATTTATTAAACGACCCGGCTGGAATGCAAAGGATATTGGAGCAAAATCATGCAGTAAAACTGGCTTTCAGCCATGTGCTTCCGGCTGGACCTTCCAGTCTTCCACTTGTTGTATGAAATATCTCGCAGCCAGTTTTTAACCCCTGGGGTTGATTATGGCTTGATTCGAATTATTTTATTACTTCTTCTCCCACAAAGTCCCGTAAAACTTCCGGCACTACTACCGAGCCGTCTGCTTGCTGATAATTTTCGAGGATGGCAATAAGAATTCGGGGTGAGGCGACGGCGGTATTGTTTAATGTGTGAGCAACTTTAGTAGTACCGTCTGATGATTTGTAGCGAATGTTTAATCTGCGCGCCTGGAAATCACCCATGAAAGAATTAGACATCGTCTCACCATATGCGTTTCTTCCCGGCATCCAGGTTTCTACATCATATTTTTTCACCTGAGGCTCACCCATATCTCCAGTACACATCAGCATCACTCTGTGAGGAAGCTTCAGATCCTGCAAAACTTCTTCAGAGTTTTCCAATAATTCTTCGTGGAGTTTTAATGAATTTTCGTAATCATTGGTGGTAATAATCACCTGCTCTACTTTGTTAAACTGATGTAATCTGTAAAGCCCTTTCGTATCTTTCCCGTAACTTCCGGCTTCTCGTCTGAAACAAGGGGAAAATGCCACAAATTTTTTAGGCATTTCTTTTTCGTTTAAAATTTCATTGGCAAAATAAGCAGTCACAGGGACTTCAGCTGTACCTGCAATATACATATCATCTTTTTCAAGATGATAAACTTCTTCCCTACCCCATGGAAACTGGCCGTTGCCAAAAAGAGTAAATCCACGAACTAGTGATGGGGCAACTAGCGGAATGTATCCTTTTTTAGCTAACTTTTGGTATGCATATGTTAATACGGCGATTTCCAAAAGCGCTGCCTCATTTTTCAGAAAATAAGTCCGAAATCCTCCCACTTTCACTCCTCGCTCAAAATCTATGAGATCCAATTTTTTACCAAGCTCAATGTGATCAAGAGGCTTGAAATCAAACTTCGGTACTTCCCCCCACTGCTTCACTTCTTTGTTTCCTGATGCATCTTTTCCTATTGGAACGCTCTTATCGGGCACATTGGGTACTAAGAGCATCAATGTAGTAAATTCTTTCTCAACACTACTTAATTCTTCTTCTAACTTTTTTATCTCCTCTTTTAATTTCTTTCCTTGCTCTCTGATTTTATTTCCCTCTGTCAATCCTGTTTTCAAATTTGGTGGTTTAAGATCTGACCATTTATTCCGCTGTGCGCGTAAGCTTTCAATATCAACAATCAATTTCCGCCTCTTCTCATCAAGCACTAATAATTTCTCCCAATCCACTTCGCGATTTTTATCTTCAGCTGCCTTTTTGACAAGCTCTAAGTTTTCCCGTATAAATTTTATATCTAGCATAGTTTTATTATATATTTTTAATTTCTCTTATCAATCTTTTTACATCAGTTGTTGAATGTGCCGGGAAATTAGCGATACGCAACTGCTTGTTTTTAAAATCCTTATAGCCATTCCCTACTACCAGCCCTCTCTTTTTCAACTTTTCTATAAACACCGATGAATCATTATCCGTCTCCACTACGATCACAGTATTTGAGCGATATTTCTTCTCTTTCACAAATGGCCTAAATCCTTCTTGTTTTTCGAAAAAATTATACAAAAGATCGGCTTTCTCTTTGGTATTCTTTCTTATCTTTTGTATACCTATTTTGAGCATATCCTGGGCTACTTTCCCCAATAGATAAATTGCCAAGACATTCGGCGTTTCAGGAGTTTCAAATTTCTCGCTATATTTTAAAAGTTCACCGAAACTATGATAAGTACCTACCATATAATTTTTCCGCTCCAGACTCTCGTTTATTTTCATTGCTGTCGGGCTTACTATCACTATTCCCAAACCGGCTGGCAAACCAAATCCTTTCTGTACGGAAAAGAAACACAGATCAACATATCCAAAATCTACATCTACGTATGGAGATGAGGATACGGTATCCAGCGCAATCAGTTTGTCTGGAAATCTTTTTTTAATCCCATATATTTCATTCATCGGCAATGCTACACCTGTACTTGTCTCGTTATGGGTAAAGCAAACCAATTCTACTTGCCTGCCGATATCAATTTGACCAAAATCAAATCCTAGCCCGGGGGCAACCTCGACTTTTTCGGCTTTTTTGTGTAGAAAATTCGCTGTTTCATAAAATCTTTTGGAAAATTCACCGCCGACAAGATGAAGACTACTTTCTCCAACTGTATTTTCTATAATCCGCTCCATCGCTTCCGTGCCGGATGAAAGAAGGAAAATTTGGAAGTCTTTTGGGATTTTTAACAATTTCCTCAAAGCGTTCTGAGTATCATCATAAATTTCATGGAATTTCTCTCCTCGATGAGATATAGAGGCGATATCCTCCTTTATGGCCTTTTGAAGGTGCCTGGCGACGGTAGGATACAACTGCGTCGGTCCTGGAGTGAAAAATATATTTTTCATTTCAATATAAAACCCTGAATTTGATTGTTTCGGGAATCTGGCGTAATTTTTGTAAAACATCCTTGTCGTAGGACTTATCGACATCGGTAATCACATATCCTATCTCCTCATTAGTTTTTAAGTACTGCCCCTCGATATTAATCTTATTCGCAGCTAAAACATTGTTTATCTTTGCCAAAACTCCCGGCACGTTATGATGTATATGTATAAGTCTATGGGCGTTTCTAAGCTGCGGCAGTTGCAAGTTGGGAAAATTAAGACTCAATGTAGTATTACCAGTGTTGATAAAACTTATAACTTTCTCTGGCACAAACTTACCCATATCTGCCTGGGCTTCCTCTGATCTGCCGCCTATATGAGGCGTGAGTATAACATTCGGCAACCCTTGGATTATCGAGACAAACTTCTCATCGTTACTTTTGGGTTCTTTGGGGAAAACATCCAATGCAACACCCAACACTTTGCCACTTTTTACAAACTTCGCTAATGCCTCTAAATCTACTACCGACCCCCGGCTGGTATTTATAAACAAGACTCCATCTTTCATAAACTTAAATTCTTTCTCGCCAATAAGGTTTGTGTTTTCACGTCTACCATCTACATGGATACTTATGACATCTGAAATTCGCAAAAGCTCATTTAAAGAAGTACAGACTATTGCTTTTCCAAGAGGCAATCTCTCCAAAATATCATAAAAATATACCTCCATTCCCAGCATCTCAGCTAGTACAGAAATTTGTGACCCGATGTTTCCATAACCCACGATACCAAGTTTCTTACCTCTCAATTCATGACAATTTTTGGCGGATTTATCCCAAATTCCGCGATGTAGCTTATCGCTTTTTTCAAAAACACGCCTGTAAAGC
The DNA here is from genome assembly GCA_016195685.1 of Candidatus Gottesmanbacteria bacterium. Classification (GTDB taxonomy): domain Bacteria; phylum Patescibacteriota; class Microgenomatia; order 2-02-FULL-39-11; family 2-02-FULL-39-11; genus JACPZE01. Next base: position 46,144 of record JACPZE010000026.1, on the reverse strand, counting down.
ATGATTATCTCACCCAATGCTAATTCCACCACACTGCGAGTATTACTATATGGTGCGTTAAATACCGCAACACCAGCCCCAGCACAGGTTTTCAGATCTATGTTATTTACTCCTATTCCAAATCTTGCTACAGATAGAAGTCTAGGAACCTCCTCTATCACTTTTTTGCTAATCTGCGTTCTGGATCCTATGCCGACTATATTTACATCTTGGAGTTTCCTTATTAGTTCTTCCTCGTCAAAAGAGCCAGTTAGTGACTCCACTTGATATCCTTCCTTTTGAAATATTTCAAAAGCATTTTTATGGATATTTTCCAACAATAATACTTTTATTTTACTTTTGGGATAAGAATACGCCCTTGGCAAATCCAACTGGTACAAAAATTCATCGAAGTTCGGCAAAAGATGATCTGCCTTACCGATTACAGCTTCTCTTTTCACATTTTCGTGAAAGACAAAAAATTTATCTGCGAGTCCTGCTTTTTTGATTTCATAATCTGTGTAGCCATCACCGATCACATAAATTTTACCTTTAAGCTGCAATGACTTTATTATTGCCGCTTTGCCTCTGGCATGAGACAGGGGATTTTTTTTATCAACACCCACGATGTAACCTTTTTTGTCAAAAATAAAATTATTAGCCAAAATATGATCTTTTTCTATCTTGAAAGTTTTAAAAAGTGGTACCATGTATTCCTTAAATCCGCCGGAAATGATATATATCTTGTCTTTATATTTTTTGAAAAACTCTTTATTGCGCGTTATGGATGGAGTGATCTTCTTTTTCAATATCTTTACCAGATCATCCACATTTTTTTGGCTGGCTTGAAATAATTTCAACCTTTCTCCCAATGATTTCTCGTAACTGATCTTACCATTCATCCCCTGCTCTGTTATCTTTCTTATTTTTTCCAATATGAAATCTCTCTTCGGGTTTTTCAAAAGAGCAACTTCTGCTAAAACTTCCAGCGTCTCTACCTGTACAAAAGTACTGTCAAAATCGATGATGAAATATGTTTTATCCATAAAAAAAGTCCTTACTTTCCGACGATAAAACTCGGAATTTCAGGACGAAAGTTATCTTCCGTGGTACCACCTAAATTAAATAATCAGTTATTTCTGATTACTTTCTTATTTCTTCTGTAACGGGAATACCCGGCTTTACTTAATTCCCGCTGAGCGGGATTTTCGTAAAGCGACTCTACCGATGGAATTCGGTATTATACGTCTTTATAATTTGTCCACTAGTTTAGCAACTTTAGATTTAATGGTCAACGACCAATAGAAAAGACAGTCTTAGGACAGAAGAAGACATTTATTTCTTAAAAAAGAATCCAAAGTACGATGCGAAAAAATTTCTTTAAATACATACCAAATTGCATAAAAAAAATCTCCCTCTGGTCTCCTCAGACCGTTGGAAGACTTCTCAGTCTTGTTCACACAACTTTGTGTGATATACATCACTTATATTAAAACATTTAAAATGCTTTGTCAACTACATGTTTATGAAGAAGATTATTTATTTTCCTGGAGCCATCGGTCCGCGTCTAGAGCCGCCATGCAGCCAAAACCTGCTGCTGTAATCGCCTGTTTGTAACGGTAATCATGTACGTCTCCCCCCACAAATACACCAGGAACACTCGTTCCCGTTCTATACCCCAGGAGTCCTGACTCATCTTTTATTTCTTTTCTGACTATATATCCTTTACTATCCAATTCTAACCCCACAAACTTTTCCGTATTGGGTTTATGTCCAATTGCTAAAAATACTCCATCTGTTTTAAATTCTTCCTCTTTGCCTGTTTGAATATCCTTTAAAATTATTCCGGCAACATGATCCGTACCTATATATTTGATGACTGTTTTATTCCATAAAACTTTAATTTTTGCTTCTTTAAAAACTCTATCCTGCATCGCTTTGGAGGCGCGGAATTTATCACGCCTGTGAATTATGGTTACCGATTTTGCTACCTTAGAGAGGACCAATGCATCTTCCATAGCGCTGTCCCCTCCTCCTACAACCACTGTATCGCGCCCTTTGAAGAAAAACGCATCGCATACAGCACAAGTAGATACTCCTCTTCCCCTCAGTTGCATCTCACCTGGGATATTTAACCAAATACTGTCTGCACCGGTGGCGATAATCACCGACTTTGCCTCATAAACTTTCCCATCTGCAGTAATTTTAAAGGGTTTTGATGAAAAATCTGCCTGGGTAAAATCAGTATTCAAAAACTCTACTCCAAGCCTTTCTGCCTGTTTACGCATATCCATCATCAGATCTGGTCCTTGGATACCATCTACAAATCCAGGATAGTTTTCAACCAGTGTTGTCAACATGAGTTGCCCACCCCAGCGGATGCCGGGAATAAGCAGAGTTTTATGCCCCGCCCGTATTGCATAAATTCCAGCAGTGAGTCCTGCAGGGCCGGAACCGAGAATAATTATGTCGTACATATTCACACAATTTTTAATTTTAAATTTTCAATTTTTAATGAATTTACAATGCTTAATTTTCAAACATTAGTTTTAACAACGGGTGACGCGAGGGAGGGATCCCAGACGGAGATGTATCGTAGTATGGGATACCCGAGCGGCAGGACCCGTAAATCATAATGCGAGCTTAAATATTAACTCACAACTTTTTTAAATTCCTCTACCAACGTCTCTTTACTCTGCACCCCTATCATCTGTTTGACTATCTCTCCATTTTTGAAAAGTAGCAATGTGGGGATACTCATAACTCCATATTTTGCTGCTGACTGTGGATTCTCATCTACATTTAACTTCGTAATTTTCACTTTCCCCTTGTACTCTTTTATAATTTCTTCAAGAATCGGATCCTGCATACGGCATGGTCCGCACCAAACTGCCCAGAAATCAACTAATACTGGTGTAGTGGATTTAACGACTTCTGTATCAAATGTGGAATCAGTAACTGTAACGTCTGACATATAATCCCTCTTTTACTTTATTGAATTCATAATTGAATATTATCAGAAAATGATCCTTTTGAAAAGTAGTTATTTACATTTTGAAGTCTTATTTTTTCTCCAAATCGCATAAGTCCCATGGAATAAATCATAAAGACTCGTTCTTATAATCGGTTTACCCCTATCTTCATAAAAAGTCCAGGAACAGACAGCAAAATAAACTGCCGATAAAACCAAAACTGCAAAAATATAAGTCTCCAAAACATCCCCAAATATTACTATTTTTAAATTTCTCTCAGGATTAAAATGCCATACGTCTAAAAAGAAAGCTACATTTTCCAAAATTGGGGTAAGAATTAAAGCAATAATAATTGGAACAAACAATTTTCTCAAAAATTGTTTAATCAAATGATATCCAAAAATTATTTCCAGTATTAATGGAAATCCGGCAAAAATCATTATAGATATAAGATATGCAAATTGTATATTCACCATTATTAATCCCCTCTTTTATAGTCCTTTTTATATTTAAGTAATATGGTGATTGAACCTATCAATAATGTCACCGTCATCATAAATAACAATTCCTCCAAAGGCACTTCAAATATTTTTATTCCTAGATTTTTCCCATTCGGGAAGTACCAGATACGGAGATGTATAGCGATAACATCCCAGGGGAAACTAAATACAACAGCAAAAATCATGGCATAAAGAAGGGTTTTTTTGTATCTCCAAAGTAGTGGGAATTTAAATGTCCAAAGAACTATTGTAGGGATCCAAACGAAAATAAATAACCAGATAAGATAATTCATCTCTCACTTTCAGTATAAAGCATAAAGTATATACTTGACATCCGGTTGTTGACTCTGTTATATTATCCCTATCCCCCCCTAGGGGATATAAGATGAGAAATGGTAATAGATCATCAATTATCAGAAGACTGCAGATCACCGAAGGACATCTGAAAAAAGTCCGGGAAATGGTAGAGAGAGATGTTTACTGTATAGATGTACTTCATCAACTACAAGCGGTAGAAGCTGCGCTGAAGGAAATTGATTCATTGGTTCTTAATAATCATTTAAATACATGTGTCGTTGATGCCATCAAGAAGGGAAACTCAAAAGAAGTCATAGATGAAGTGATGGCAGTATTTAAAAAATCGCAAAAAAATGGATAAATTCATCGTTATAATAACCGGTTTGATTGGAGTAATTTTCACCTACTGGTTTTTCTTTGGCAAAAAAGAGGAAGCTGTAGAGGCAAAAGATGAAATAGATATTACAGTTGACGGCGGATATAATCCTTCCAATATAGCATTGAAACAAAACCAAGCCACGACTCTAAATTTTATAAGAAAAGACCAGAATTCTTGTCTTGAGGAAGTAATTTTACCGGAGTTTAAGATTAAAAAATATCTGCCGCTGAATGAAAAAGTAAGCGTTGTCATAACGCCTAAATCAACTGGTACGTTCCCCTTCTCCTGCGGTATGAGTATGTTTCATGGAAAAATTATTGTTAAATAAAAATATGTTTACACTGAGCAACCGAAGGGTTTATCCTGAGGAACGAAGGGAGCGAATGTGAAAAAAATTTTTACCATCAAAGGCATGCATTGCGCATCGTGCGTTAGAGTATTGGAGAAATCCTTAGGGAGAGTAGCTGGTGTCACAGATGCCAACGTCAATCTAGCTACCGAGAAAGCTACAGTTACTATCGATCCTCAAAAAGTCAAAGATATTGATCTGGAAACGGCAGTTGTGAATGTCGGTTATAAAGCGATACTAGCTGAAGAAAATAATAAGTCTTCGGAAGAGTTAGAAAAGAAAAAGGAATTAATTGAATTACGGGATAAAGTAATTTTCAGCCTGATTATTGGAGGACTTATACTTTGGGGCAGCTTCCCGGGACTCATGGATACTGCACCATTTATCCTAAAAAATTTCTACTTCCAATTATTTTTGGCTACTCCTGTCCAGTTTTGGATCGGCTCCATCTTTTACCGCGCTACAATTCCAGCCCTACGTCATCGAACTGCCAACATGGATACATTGGTTGCCTTCGGTACTACTGTAGCCTATGGATACTCGGTATTTGTAACTTTTTTACCACAGTTTATAAAAAATACCGGTATAGAACCCCTTCCCTACTTCGACGTAGCCACCATCATAATCTCTCTAATACTCTTGGGCCGATATTTAGAAGCGCGGGCAAAAGCCGGAACATCTGAAGCGATTAAGAAATTGATAGGCCTTCAGGCAAAAACAGCTCGAGTAATTCGAAACGGTAAAGAAATTGATATTCCGATAGAAGAAGTTATGATCGGAGATTTGATCCGCGTTCGTCCCGGAGAAAAAATTCCAGTTGACGGAATTATTATTGAAGGCCAATCATCGATCGATGAATCCATGGTTACCGGAGAAAGTATTCCCGTTGAGAAAGGTAAAGAAGATAACGTAATTGGGGCAACTATCAATAAAACAGGCTCTTTTACTTTCAAGGCAACTAAAATCGGAAGCGACACCATGCTCGCCCAGATAATTAAGCTCGTCCAAGAAGCCCAAGGAAGTAAAGCGCCAATACAACGAATTGCAGATATAATATCTTCTTACTTTGTACCAATTGTGATTATGCTGGCCATTTTTACTTTCGTTGTATGGTACATTTTTGGTCCAACACCTGTTTTTCTATTTGCCATGCTTAATGCTATTGCAGTTTTGATCATTGCCTGTCCCTGTGCGATGGGTCTGGCTACCCCTACTGCAATTATGGTAGGAACAGGATTAGGTGCCCAACATGGAATACTTATTAAAGATGCTGAAAGTCTGGAACTTGCACATAAGATAAACGCTGTTATTTTTGACAAAACCGGTACTTTGACATCCGGAAAACCCAAAGTCACTGATTTCTCTTTCATGGAAAAGCTTGATGATGTTGGGACTGACTTAGGTATTAATATCCCTAATAATTTATCAATTCACGATTATATTTCTTCATTAATCTATTCTCTGGAAAAACACTCAGAGCACTCATTATCTTTTGCTATCATTGAATATTTAAAAAATAAAGCCAGGGAATTAAAAACTGATAAAGTTTATGCAATTGAAGGACATGGAATACAAGGAAGGGCAGATGGAGTCAATATTCTTGTGGGTAATAAGAAGCTTATGGAAAAGGAAAAAGTCATGCGTTGCAGTGAACTGGATAAAAAAGCAAATCTGTGGGCTAAAGAAGGAAAAACTTTAGCCTATGTAGCTATCAATAAGAAAAATGTTGCTCTCTTTGCTATAGCCGATACTCTTAAACCCGATGCAAGAGAGGCCGTAAATACACTCAAGAAGATGAAAATCGATGTTTATATGGTCACAGGAGACAATACTCAAACAGCCCAAGCTATAGGAAAACTTGCAGGAATAGATAAAGATAAGGTTTTTGCTGAAGTTTTACCTCAGGAGAAAGAGAAAATCGTGCAGAATTTAAGAGATAAAACAATAATTTTAACTACGGGTGACGCGAAGGAGGGGTCCCAAGCGGAGATGTATCGTCGCTTGGGATACCTGAGCGGCAGGACCCGTAAATTAAAATCTAAAAATGTAATTGCTTTTGTCGGTGACGGTATAAATGATGCACCTGCACTTGCTTCCGCCGATGTAGGAATTGCCATGGGTAGCGGGACTGATGTAGCTATCGAGGCGGCGGATATTACACTTATAAATAAAGAATTGAAATCCGTAGCTATAGCGATAAATCTTTCCAAAAAAACTATGCGAACTATTAAATTCAATCTATTTTGGGCTTTTGCTTATAATGTAGTACTTATTCCTATAGCAATGGGAATCCTTTATCCTATCTGGGGAATACTTTTAAATCCTATGTTTGCTTCTCTTGCGATGGCTACTTCTTCAATATCAGTAGTATCTAATTCCCTACTTCTGAAAAGATCGAAAGTTTAGACTTCCATTTTAATCTTCAAAAGCTTTACATTATTAGTCTTGAGCAATAGACTGGACATGATGGATATCTTGTTAGGAATTTTCCTCTTCCCACTTATATTTTTGTGGAATTGGTCATTTATAGAGATATTTTTTGGAATATTTCACTTCATTTACTCGAAAATCAAGAAAGAAGAATTTTCTCTGATAAAAAGACTCAAAAAAACATTGATCATATTCATCGTGCTCACGGTCTTTTGGATTATATGGTTTTCATCTTCAATAATAAAAGAAATAGGACAATTATCAGGTCTTCTTCATCAAAGTACATATATTGTCTTTTTTCTTCTTTGCGTAATCAACTGGTTCATTATCGAATTAATCTTCTGCGTATTCTCATTTGTTTTCTTTATCAAAAACAACGAAAAACGAGGATTAGCTCTCAGAAGACTTATCAAAAGTACAGTAAAGGCATTGATTACTTTTTTTATCTTTGTCTTAATAGGCATGCTTCTTGCTTTAAAATCTATTCTTTGGGGAGGATCAAAAGAATGTACCTATAACAATGAGAAATTATATTTCCGTAACCAAGTACCATGTTGCGATCAAATGCACCCATTATATAGATTAGATGGCACTTATTTTTGTTCTCCTTCCGGAGGCTTTACCGGTGGAGGTGATGGTAAATGTCCACAGGATATTCGTAAGGAACTGCGGTGTAAAGATTCTTTGGGAAATTACGCACCATTGAATCCCAATGACTTCTAATTTAAGAACTACTATTCTTTAATTAAATTAGCTTCGTAACCGGTCTTTTTTATAATCTCTATAATTTTCTTTGAAGATATTAAGTCGTCGTCAAATGTCAACTCTGTTTTTTGAGCTGCATAGCTTGTCTTTACTTCCTTTACCCCATCTGTTTCTTCCAATTCCCAATCTATATTTAAAGAACAAGTATTGCAATGCATACCGCTGATTTTAAAAACAGATTTCTTGAGCATAATTAAATGATATGTATCCTGCCTTTATACATGCCCATCCCGCACATAAATGTCAATTGACCCGGAGTCTTACGAGCAATAGTATCAACGTTCGTTAACCATCCAGTTATACTTCATAATGACATATAAATCTTATACCCCGCAAATATCTGAAACATCCCAAAAATCAGCTACTTGTTGGGCAGAATAGCCATAATCCTTAATCAGTTTCTTGGCAATGCCTTCATTGACGTAGTAATGCCAACATTTACAACAGCATGGCCCTTCATGAGAAACTGTAAGTGCTTGTTTATATATTTGCTGATCTTTATCACTGAGTGTAGTTTGGTTATCATAATCGATCCATTTTTTTGCAAGAGTTATGGGTGTTTTATAAGGATCAAGCACTATATCAGGAATATTTTTATACTTTTGTAGTGCTTCTAAATGCTGATGATATTCTTTCGTGTCTGTTAAAGCACCACAGCACTGTCCTCCTAAATACATGCCTTTTGTTGTCTGAAGTGTCGTTGACCCTGCAAGACAACTGCCACCAATGGTGGGATTACTCGAGAAAAGTCCTGTCACATCTGGGTTACATGAAATAATTTGACTATCTAAGTCAACAAGCTCAGGATCAACCGCTCTTGTTAAGTTATTGCTTTGCCGAAGAAATAAGGCTTTTCCAGCTTGTGTCGGTATTTTATCTACTATTGTCTGAAATTTATTTCTAGCTTGTGGATGAATTATGCGCTCTAGAACTTGTACTGGGGCAATTATAAAGTAACCAACCACGAGAGTAACGAGGAGTAATCCCGTAAGAATTAGTAATTTTTTCACCTGCGCATTCATTTTTCATCTATGAGTTTCGCTTCGTATCCAACAGTTTCAATAATCTCTATTATTTTCTCGTGATTTATCTTACCTACCTCAAATTCTACTTCTGTTACCTGTTTTGCGTAGTTTGTATTTGACTGGATAACTCCTTTTGTATCTTCAAGCTCACCGTCTATATTCATAGCACAACTAGTGCAGTGCATACCATTTATTTTAAGAAGTTTTTTTTGTGTTGTCATATAATCATTTAAACCAATTTCAGTTTACCTCTAAACATTCCCATACTACACATAAATGCTAGTTCTCCTCCTGGCTCATTTGGCGCTGTAAAAGTTACTGTATCTGAACTGCCTATAGGAACAATTTTTCTTATACCTAAGCTTGGTATCGTGAAAGCTGATGTACAACCACCGCCGCCAGTATTAACGAGTTTCAAAGTAACTTGAGACCCTGCTTTTATTGCAAGTTGAGCAGGATTATATCCGGACGATTCGATATTAATGGTTGCTTCTTGAGTCGTAGCTCCAGCAGCTTGGCCGCTTGCTGCATATGCTATAGAATTATCACACCATGAGATTGTGCAATAGACGTCAGTAAATGTCCCTTTAAAGGTAAAAGGGCTTCCAGAAAGAGCGAGTGCTCCATCTAAATTAAATAAAGCAATAAGGATAATTGCATATGCTGCAATCCTTACAAATCTTTGGTGCATCGCATCTCCCAGTTTCGTCGTAAAATATCCTAAGATAAAAAAGATAGGTGAAGTTCCCAAAATGAAAATAAACAGAATAAGAGCGCCAAGTATTGGCTTACCAGATGCTATGGCAAGCGCCATCATCGCTTGTGTTGTACCGCAGGGAATAAATACGGTAAACGCTCCTAGAAGGGCTGGAGCAAAAAAATCGTTACTTTTTGACTGGTCACGTACTAACCGAGTTAAAAATCGTGGAGGCTGGATCACAAAGTAGCGAAAGATTGGGTGAAGGTTGAGAAGATTTCCGGCTGTACCAAACATGAAGATAATCACTGCAAATTGCATAATTATTGATGCAGTAAGTGATAATTGGAACACTGAACCTAAGCCTCCAAGAAGAAATCCTAAAATGGTATAGGCGATGAGTTTTGCTCCTAAAAAGAAAAGAATGGGAAGTGCGTTGCCAGTTTTTTTTGTTTCACTCTCCAGTCGTTGCTCTTCACGCTGGGCTAATGTTGCCGCCAAGAGTCCTCCCTGTACAGCAAGACAGGTTAAACCACCAGTAAAAAGTCCTGTAAAGAAAACTGTCCACAAATTCATAGATACTTCTTATTGTAATGCTTTATCAATCATTGGCTTCACTTGCTCAAAAGGCAATGCGCCAGGTATAAGCTGCGTATCACCGTTGGCAGTGAGTATAATCGTTCCCGGTGTACCTGTCACGCCTTCTGATGATCCCAATGCTTCTTGATCTTGTACTGCTTTAGTGTATTTACCAGAGTCAAGACAAGATTGAAACTTTGCCTGATTTACACCCACTTCAGCTGCAAGTGGTCCAAGTTTATCAAGCGCAAACCCTGTACCGTTTGAGGTGGTGCGGTCAAAAATAGCATCAGTGTATTTCCAGAATGCATCATTGCCTCCCAGTTCATTTATACATCGACCTCCCTCTGCTTCTTTCTGAGCATTTTGGTGAAAGTTTAAGGGAAAATCTCGATAGACCCATTTCACTTTATCGCCATACTCTTTCATGACTTGCTGCATAGTGGGATGAAACCGTTTACAGAATGGACATTCGTAATCAGAATATTCAATGAGAGCAATCTTCGCATTTTTATTTCCCCGTATACGATCATCGCTTGTAAGTTCAGGCTTTTTAGTAGCTTGCTGAGCAGGTGGAGGTTGTTGAGCTACTGCTGCACCTGTACCTGCGTTTTTTCCCACAGTACCCACTTGTGCGCTGGGAACTGCTGCATTTCCTTTTTCTAACACTTGCACTTTTGTCCACAAGGACCCGAGTACAAAAGAAGCAACGATAAGAAGACCAATAAGGATAGTTGTCATATTGAAATTGCTTGTACTTTTTGTTTCTTCTAACATAGGAAATGTCTCCTTAACTTCGCCCTAATAAATAATATCTACTACTTAATGTAGTAGAGATTTGCTTGTTTTGTCAAGTGTCAAATTACATCCGAGGTGCCACAGGAGTATACGGATATGAAGCATTCTGTATTTGAGAATATGGTTTTACCGTGTTATGGTCTTTACACCATGCTGAACATGCATCCCCTTGTAGGCAAACCATCATCACATCCTGATTATCAGCATGAAGTTCTACTGCATGTACAGGCACTAATATCAAAGTACTAAGTGTTACCACTGCAATTATACTAAGAATTATGTTAACCATGCGAAACTTTCTAAAATAAAAATCATGTTTTACAAGCGCCTTAATCCGTAATTCTAAGGTATCAAAATCAGCAATTGCTGGTGCAGTAGCAATAGCAATCGAAGGCGCGGTAAGAAACTTTTTCAGTACAGAAATAAGCACTTCTGAATCACCAAGTTTACGTATTGCTTCTTGATCTGCGGCAATTTCTCGCTCAATTCGGAAATTTCGTAAAAGATCCGAGATAAGTGGGAAAAAAGGAAAAAGCGATTGACAAATGGAGGCCAGCAACATAGTGAGAGTATCTTTATTATCCAGATGATACTTCTCATGAAGTAAAATTGCTTCCAATTCTGCCTCGTTCATGAGGGAAACAGTAGCTGTTGATACATAAATCTTAGGTCTGCGAATCCCGAAACAGAAAGCAAAGGGTTTATCACTTTTAACAAGATATGCTTGATTGGCAAGTCCTAACTTTTTAAGAAGATCTGAAAAATCTTTTTGTGATTTAGATTTTGCAATCAATTTCTTTCTTAATCGATATGTTTGGATATAAATGATAAAGAATTTCATTGCTGCGACCGATACCAATACTGCAAGTAGTATTGGAATAATAAGTCCTATTTGATGGGGTATACGCAGAGACAGAGAGTGAATAAAAGTTTGGCAATAATAAACGCTATGTTCTAGAAGTAAAGGTAAAATCCTTTGTGATGCTGTAAAAACGCTTAAACCTAAGAAAAGTGCCAGACTTAAAAATGTAAGTAGATTTTTATTTGGTTTTATCATATTTTTCTAAGAGCGTAAGAAAATATTCACGTTTTCCCTTAGGAAGTCGATCTATACTTGCAGCAAATGAAGCAATAGCGACGTCACCAAACGAGTGGATGAATTTCTTTAAAAATGACTGCGCAAGATTTTTACTGTAGGATTCTTTTGTAAGTTTAGGAGAATAAATATATGCTAGCCCATCTCCTTTTCTCTCAACAAGTCCTTTACCATGTAGCCGATGAAGAATAGTAGCAATAGTTGTATAGGCAAGTTTTTTTTCAGTTTCTAATCTATTTAAAATATCTCGTGCTGAACAATGCTTGTATTCCCATACAATATCCATTATCTGCTGTTCAAGCTCTCCAAGAGATTTCGCTTTCATACTACATATTGTAGTACCAATATTCTATTCAAGTCAATAGATTCCACCTGGCGCCTAAGTCAGTCCGCCTGTAAGAAGTCCTGTTAAAAATATCGTCCACAGATTCATCTTTACTCAGATTATACGCTGAATAACATTATAAATAAAGCGCCACAGTCATATTCCAGAAGGTATGGATGAGAATGGGAAGTGTTAATGATTTGCGTAGGGTAAAAATATAACTATTTGTAATCCCCAAGATTAAAATTGAAAGAGGATAAACTATCAAAGAAGTATCGGTTAAATGAAGTCTAGTAAAAAGTATCGGCACATGAAGAAGAAGAAACAGAAAACTGGATGTAAAAGCGGCTCCAAACTGATTATTGCTTAATTTATAAAGTCTTTGGTAAAGATAACCCCGACCTAAAATCTCTTCCCAAAGTGATGTAGCCATATTCAGAAGAAAAAACCATCCTAATCCCCCGCTGATCCTACTCGCCATAATCGGAGAGAAAGAAAATCTTGAATACTTCAGATAATTTACCAAAAGACCTTCAAGAGCAAATAAAACTCCTATTACTACTCCAATATAAAGATCTACAAAAAGATCTTTTTGTTTTGGCAATAACCCAAGATCACCTAGTTTCTTTTTTTCACGGATTAAAACAACGTAGAGTACGGGAAGAACAAATATAAGTGGCTTTATGAGAAATTCATCTACTCCTTCAGGAAAGAAAAAATTGGCCCGATAAAATGCCCAAGCGAGGAAAATGATAAACCAGACTATGAAAACCTGATGCTTCACAATTATATTGTAAACACGTTTATCATAGGGTATCAAGTATCAAAGCAGCCGAAGATACCAACGGGTGACAGGACCCGAGATAATTCGATATCGAGGCTGGTTCTCATTCTACCTCAAACCCTTCAAATTCATCTGTTACTTCTTCCCATTGCACATCTACTTTCTCCACCCATGCCACTTCAGGACCATCATTGCACCGCTCAACCATTTGCTTCACGTTTTCCTCTGACCCTTCAATAACTGCTTCAACCAATCTTTGGTCAGCATTTTTTACCCAGCCCGTGAGTTTTAATTCCTTTGCGTTTGACGCTATCCAGGAGCGGAATCCTACTCCAACGACATCTCCTCTTATAAAAATATGGGCCCGTTTGTTCATAATACCTGTCTATTTAGGGCGCTGACGTAAATAATGTAAGTCCATGTTACTTATTGCCTTGCGCCACAAAGGAGCGCAATCTAAATAATATGAGTATGTTATTTAGACCCGTCTCCTTAGCATAATAGATAAGGATAGAGAGTGTAAATGAGGAGTTAAAAAGGTATATCTTCTACTTGCTTTCTTTTGGTAAGTTTTTCCTTTTTCGGCCATGCTCCAAGTTCTTTTAACTTCCACATAAAAAGAGCCCCTTTTCTCGTTACTTTTGCATCCTTTACATAGGATAAAGCTTTTTCCAAAAGAGCCCGGGGCATAGTTTTGGCCAATCTCATATAGATACCTCTATGTTTTAGATCATTTAGCGTCTCAGACAGATAATACCCATATGATTGAAACTCACGGGAAATGTATTTATCCTCCAAAGGATTAAATTTCACCAAGACATCCCCTACTTTTTGCATGGAAGAAGATTGAGTTATTTTTTTCATACTTGATACTTATTACTTAATACTCTCTTTTTATCTCTCCTACTAAGTATAACGATCCTGTAATTAAAATCACATCATCTGATTTTGCAGATTTTATCACTTTTTCAAGAGCTTTTTGGGCATTTTTAATAATCATCATCTGTTTCTTTTTATCAATCGTTTGAGATATCTTGAGTAACTCTTCTGGATCATAGGAGTTGATAATGCCGATATCTGCAGTCAATTGGAATTTGGTAAATATGACTTTATGACTTATCTTTAATAATTGAGTGAGCATTTCTCTGGCATTTTTGTCATTTTTGATGGCTATAATAGCAATAATTTTTTTTCCGGGAAAAATCTTCTTAATTGAGGCTACCAACGCTCTCACTTTATCCGGATTATGCGCACCATCTAACACAACTAACGGCTTTTTTTGAATAATCTCTAATCGCCCAGGAATATAAGCAGACAAAAGTCCTTTTCGTATATTGTCAATTGTTAATTGTTGATTGTTAAATGTTAAATGTTCAATTGCTCTTATCGCCAATGCGGCATTTTCGATTTGATGTTCTCCTAAAAGGGAAATTTTTAAGTTTTTCGGCTTCAATTTGCCGAAATAATCAAAGATAATCCCAGACTCTGTCAACTTTTCAACTTTATATGAAAAATCTCCGTGAAGAAGAGATAACTTTGCTTTCTCTTTCTTACATTTTTCTTCAATAATTTTTATTACTGATTGTTGCCTAGCGGCTGAAACGACTTTTATACCCTGCTTAATAATTCCTGCTTTTTCTCTGGCAATTTTCTCAACGGTATCTCCAAGAATATCAGTATGATCGAGTCCCACATTGGTGATTACTGCAACTACCGGTTTAATCACATTTGACGCATCAAATTTACCTCCTAGTCCTACTTCGATTATGGCAATATCTACTTTTTGTCGATCAAAATATAAAAATGTTATTGCAGTGACGATTTCCCAATAACTAGGCGCACCTAATTTATTCTTCTCTATTTTTTCTACAAGTGGTTTTATTTTATTAATTAATCTAACAAAATCCGTATCCGTTATATCCATTCCATTCAGTTTAATCCGTTCATTTATCTTCACCAAATGTGGAGAAGTAGTCAGCCCGACTTTATATTTGGTGGCTAACATTGAAGCAATAAAGGTAGATGTCGATCCTTTACCCGATGTTCCGCCTACATGAATTGTTGGATATTTTAACTGCGGATTACCCAACAATTCCATTAAATATTCCATTCTTTTCAGCCCCAACTCTCCCGGATGTTTTTTATCTGGAGTGGGAATATATTTTTCCAAGAATTTGACCGCATTTGGAAACGTTTTGATCATTTCGTTTGCATTATAGCCGATTGCTGTCAATAATAGAATTTTGGGGTTGACAGGTTGCAAGTATTTGCTAAAATGGGGAAAATGAAAAAACAACAACTTATTTTTGTTTCCATTTTTACTATCCTCGGTCTTATTGCTTTACAAATCCCCTTCACCCGTCTTCTTGGGTCAAATGTAAAATTTACTCTTTTTGATTTCTTTGCTCCCACTGCAGGAGCATTTTTAGGTACATTACCCGGAGTAATTTCAGTATTTCTAATGCAGGGAATTAATTACTTAGTTCATGGATCCAAGTTTGATATCGGAGGAATTATAAGACTCTTCCCCACCCTTTTTGCTGTTGCTTACTTTGCGAAAAAACGGACTTTCAATGTTATAGTCCCAATACTTGCAATCATTGCTTTTAACATTAATCCCATCGGCCGAAGCGCATGGCAGTTTTCTATGTTTTGGCTTATCCCAGTTGCTGCCCATTTCTTTCATAAAAATATTTTTGCAAGAAGTTTAGGGGCTACATTTACCGCCCATGCAGTTGGTGGAGCCTTGTGGGTTTGGGCTTTTGGACTATCCAAAACAATTTGGCTTACTTTGATTCCTCAGGTAATAATCGAAAGAACACTTATGGCAGCAGGGATCTCTATTTCTTATGTGGTATTAACTTCAATGCTAAAGGTACTTTCGAAACAAAAAATATTTGTTCCTTTTATAACCTTAAAAAAACATCTTCCTAATTAAATCTGTTCATTGCTGCATGAATTCCTTTATCCGAAGCTATTTCTAGAGCGGTAACCGCATTTTTTATCAGTTTCTTCACTTCTCCCCCTTCATTGTCACGAAATGGTGAAACTACAAATTTTTCCACTTCATGACGGTGTAAGTTATGTCCTTCACCATGGGGTTTATCAAGTTTGCCTCGACCTATTCCCAATCTGAAACGGACGAAGTCATCTCTGTTGAGATTTTTGATAATTGAATCAATCCCATGATGTCCTGCTGATGCTCCTCCTTTTCTTATCCTTATTTTCCCAATCGGCAAATCAATATCATCGTGGATTACCCAAAGGTCATCAATGTTTATTTTGAAAAAATCCATAACCCTTTTTACCGCAAGTCCCGACAGATTCATATAGGTTTGGGGTTTTATAACTACTAGTTCATCTTTTTTGCACACTTCCGCAGGATATCTTTTCTCCATTTTCCAAGCTTTAAGTGATGGTAAGAGTGAGAATTTATCCTTTACCAATCGCTCAGCTACCATGAAACCTATATTATGTCTTGTGTACTCAAATTTGGGACCGGGATTGCCTAAGCCTACTATTAGTTTCATAAAAGTTCCATTACCTCCTCATCAGAGACCTGTGGAAATTCCTTGTAAAACTGCCCTACTGCATTAAATGATTGAGGGATTTCTAAAGCAAAGATTTTGTTCACTTCTTTTTTTATTTTATCATATGTTTCTTTGGCAATTACCGGAATGGCTAATATGATTTTGGCTATTGTTTCTTGGTTTTTGGTTATTATTTTTATGTAATTAATTGCTGCTCGAGTAGTTGCACCGGTGGCAATTCCATCATCTGTTAATATTATGATTTTTTTGTTTCGGATGACGGATTTAAGATTGCGGATTTTGAACTTTTGCACCCTTTCTTCTATCTCATTTCTTTTTGCATCCAATTCTGCATCCAAATAGTCTTGTCCAACATTGCTGCGAAATACTAAATCCCAATCTATAAATTTTGTATTAGATGGAGCTAAGGCGCCAATTGCTAATTCAGGATTTCCTGGGGCTCCTATTTTCTTTACAACAGCAAGTATTAAAGGAAGAGATAATTTATCTGCTATTTGTCTACCAACTACTACTCCACCTCTGGGAATAGCCAACACAACCGCATCTTGATTATTTTTATACTTGGAAAGTTCAGCCGCTAATAATTTCCCTGCTTCTTCTCTGTTTTGAAACATTATTTTCCCAATTTCTCCAGTTGTTTTTCAGCTAAATCACCAAAATAAGGTAGTTTATATTTTTCACCACTATATGCCTTCCACATGAGAACTATCCAGAGTATAAATGATAACAAAGGCATAATAAACGAAAGTATAGTAAGTATCAGCCACCCTATGATTGGTATAATTGCTAACACAACATATAACAGTATGAAACCTCCTGAAACCAAAGTAGACTGCATAGCATGAAATCTTACAAAAGCATTTTTCTTTTCTGTCACAAGCAGTAAAATACCGGTCAGCGGACCCACAAGATAAGCAACTGCTCCCATCATTTTTTCATTATTTCCTGTTGTATCTACCATAAAATATCACCCACTCTCTTATTTCAGAATAACACTCCTGGATTTTTTTAGTCAATGAGTAATTCCAGCAAAAAGATCAGTTTCTGGAAGTTGCACGTTTATACCTCTATGGAATTGAAGTATGAAATGATCTGTCCTTTCTCGTCCTTCCCATCTTTTTAATATCCTTCTCACGTCATGGAATTGGCTTTGATGACATTTCATAGCGGCTTCTTTTTTATCCCAGTAAGGAGTGAAATCTATGACGGTAGTGACATCTTCTTTGTCGTATCCTTCGGGGAAATAGACAAAATAATCATTCAGATCTTTCGTCCTTCTGTCTTTTGTCAAACAGTCGTAATAAAGTTTGTTAGCGGCATATTTGGAATGAAGGTATGCATATGTCGTAGTCATAGAAACAGCGATATGATCAAGATGACCCGAAATCCCTAACCTTTCTGTTGTAAGTATCACTTGAGGTTTAAAATCATCTATTTTTTGAATAATTTTATCTGCTAGCTTGTGATAGATAGAGTTAGAAAGCGTCCCATCGACAAAATCCAAGAATTCTACTTTCTTTATTCCTAATATTTTTGCGGAATTAAGTAATTCTTTTTCTCTAATATTGTGTATTTTTAGATTTGAGTTTTGAGATTTGAGTTTTGAGTTTTCATCCCACAAACCTGCCTCGCCACGCGTTGCAGTCAGAATATGAATCTCTGTACCTTCTGCTGCATATCGAGCAAGAGTTCCTCCGGGACCAAAAGCTTCATCATCCGGATGGGCAAACACTGCAAGAATTTTTTTATCCATAAAAATCAAAAAGTGACTTTATATAGCTTCCTATTTTTGCCTCCCAAATCGTATTTATATTTTTCTCCTCCGCGTAAGAAATCAAATCTACTTTTCCTCTCTTCAATTGCTTGTTTTATAGCATAAATATTTAATATAAGTCCAGGTGAAAGATAGGAGTATTTCTTCTCAAAACCGGAATTATACAATAACACTTCATCTTTTTGGAATAATAAAAGGATTGCTGCAATATTTACGTTTTCATACTTTAAAAAACACAAGGTCAAAAGTTTTTTCTGTTCCAGTTGTATTATCATTTCGCTTAAGAAAACTCTCATCTTGGAAGATAAGAAATCACTTTTCTTTTCCTTTGAGGAAACCATAAGTCTGAAAAAGTCATTGATATTTTGAGGATTAATTTCATCGCAGATTTTTGTGATATTCTCCTCTTCTATTTTTCTTGTTTTTCTTCTAATTTCATGCCTATCATGCCGAGTAAGTGAAGACATATATTCATCCCACGTTTTTGGCAGATCTATAAATGGAGATACTTCCATATTTTCTATCTGTCCTCCTAATTCCCTAAGTATCTTAAGACTTGGCGATTCCTCTCTTATATAATTCAGTTCAGTTTTGAGTTTTGATCCGCCAGCTGACGGATGAGTGTTGAGTTTAGCTAAAATTGATTGCCATATAATTTTCTCATAAGAAATCTTAGCGATAATATCTCCAAAATCGCTTAAAGAACCACCAAGAGATGGATCAGGGACTCCTAATATATTAATTTTATCGCTGATATGAAAAGGGGCGATACCGATCAACTCATACTTATCAAATACACCATATATCACTACTTCACCGCTTTTGCACCAATGCTTAACCCAAAGCGTTAACCACTCTTTTGTCTGGAAAAAAGTTGCGGTACTGCTTTCTTTAATTAAATCATCCCAAGAGAGATGATCTTCTAACTTTATTTCTTTAATCGTTAACATAAAATCTATGAATGATTCGCGCTCATTTTAACAAGAAATATAAATTTTGAAGACCTTTGCAATTGAGCCCTTCGTAAAACTCAGGGTAAACGCGCTTGTCCTGAGGAGCAAAAGCGACGAAGGAAGCTGCAGAGTCTGAAAAATTTATATTCTGTTATTTATAAATAGATTAAAATAAACTCATCTGCTCTTTCTGTGAATCCTCTTCTTTTTTTTCTTCACTCCAAATTTTCACTTTCCCAAACACTCCATCGTATCCTGGGTCGATAAATATATCCCCTATGCGTACCTTGTGAAGGGCATCTGCGATTTTGGGTCCTGATATTTTAGTTATATCCTCAAGAGAAGTTTCCAGTAAAATCTTAAATTCGCTGCCGAAATTATCAACCAACTTATTATACTCATCTTGAGTCTTCTGTGTCGTTGGTAAGCTTCCAAATACTTCGGCTATTATTTCTTGTAAGGGAACAAGTTTGATAAAGGCGGGTCTATTTGGAAACAAAGCTGAAACAATGCCTTTCAGTTTTGTTCCTGCTATTTCGGAAGTTTTAAGTTTTAAATCTTCCTCGCTTCTTCCTGATAATTCCTCTACTCTATGCATCACTCCAACGGTAAGTTTTCTACCGCAAACTGGACAGGTTGTGCCTTTTTGTTTCGTTTCAACAGGCGTTTGTTTTACTCCGCAATCTCTGTGCCCTGTGTAATGATATTTACCTTCCTCCGGATAAAACTCTGTCGTAAATGCAATTTTTGCTCCCTGGGAAATTTGTGAATTATCCATGCCAGGCTTCATGATTGCTTCCCGTATGTTTTTATAACTTAATTCTGGCAATTCAAAAACTGTTGCTTCCCTACCCAGCTTTGGACCAGAATGTGCGTCAGAAAAAGAAACAATACTTCTATTATCCAACTCTTTTATCCTCCAATTCATAGAAGGATCACTCGATAATCCTGTCTCAATTGCATAGATATTTTCTCCAAATTGGCCGTAACATTCATCTATCGAGTCAAATCCGGATTGGCTACCATACATAGAAAACCAGGGTGTCCAGGCATGAGCAGGAATTATTAAACATTTGGGGTCAATTGAGAAAACTAACTCTGCCACCTGGATACTACTAAGTCCTATTATTGGACGCCCGTCGGAATACAGATTGGCACCGCGTCTTATAAGCTCTTTGTTGATTTTATCAGCAGTATCAAGAGTGGGCGCCCAGATAAGGGTATGGATTCTCCTGCCCTTCCCACCTTGGGAATAAATGCTTGAGATTTCTGTCGCTAGGAGAAATAACGGACCCATCTCTCCATTGTTCCATTGTTTCATTGTTTCATTGTTTTTTAATTTAAGTAGTCCATTCCCTGTTTCCTCCAAATTTGCCTTGATCTCCCTATTCCACAAAGGATGAGTCCAATCACCGGTAGCCATAAGTCCTATTCCTTTTCTTTTGGCCCACTGCCATATAAAGGGGATTGTCATCTGTGGAGAAACCGCTCTGGAATATTTGGAATGGATTTGCAGATCAGTTATTACTTGCATAGTTTATGATAATAGTTTATTGAATTTTTTTATAATTTTTTTCAAAGATTTAAAACTACTATTTTTTCTTTTTTTGTTATGTACATGCCCACCCATGGGGTAATCAAACAGTTGAGTTGTGATAGGCCCATTTATAAATGCATAAACTTCTGCTTTTGTATATTTGCGTAATACCTCTAATGTTCCTTCTGAGCGAAATCGGCGAAGAGAAACTACTAATTTCGGTTCAGTTAAAATCGCCAATTCAATATTATTCGCAAGAGCGCGTTTAGCTAAATCACGATCTTCACCGATAGTTAAATCCTCACGAAAACCTTTTAAAATCTTAAAAGTTTCAGTTTTTATGATTACGTTAAATCCACCCAAAAATGGTTGGTTCACGCTTTTTGCTATCTCCCATCCGAAGTTAGCTAATTTCACCATCAACTGATCAACAGGGTTTTTACTGTCCGCAGTCATCCAGGTCGTAGCCAGCAGAAATGGTTTTTTTATCGCTTGCACATGTATTTCTTCAAGAAATGTAGGGCCTATCTCTACATCTGCATCAAAGAAGATTAGATAACTTCCCCTCGCCTTATCTGCACCGATATTTCTCTGAAGTCCCACATTGGTTTTGTCACTTAAAATAGAAACTGAAAAAGGCAATCGATTCTTGAAACTGTTAAATACTTCCAGTGTCTTGTCTTTGGAGTATCCGTCTACCAAGATAAGTTCAAAATTCTTGAACGTCTGTTTAGCTAGAGATTGAAGAATCGTAGGTAAATATTTTCCTTCATTAAGGGTAGGAATTATTATTGAAAAAAACGGCTTCATGTAATTTGAAAAAACTTAATTATTTTACCATAAACAGTACTGAATTAATGTATATTTTTACTGCTTAGGCCGCATCCGATAATCGTTTGAATATATCGGCGTGGCACAAAGGGCCGTAGTCGTCCCGCTTAGCGGGACGAACGAATCCTTAGAAAATTTATTATTTCTTTTGCCGCCTGTTTTGCTCCATGATATTTCTTCATTTCCCTACTTATCTTTAATGCATTATCTCTGTAAGATTTATTTCTCATAATATGTTCTACGGAATTTATAAGAACTTTGCGATTAAAATCTTTTCTCGGATTTAACATAATGCCAGTTTCGAGCCGAACTAACTGATTCATATTGTCCTCCTGATCCAGATGAAGGGGGGTACCTATTTGTGGTACTCCAAAACTAAGAGCCTGATAGGCTGTAGCATTTCCGCCTGGAAATATTACTAAATCCGCTCGTTTCATGATCCACTCTCCCGGCAAATAATCTGTCAAAAACAGTCTTGGATTTTTTATTTTTACTTCTTTTTGTGACAAAGTATTACCACATGTTGCGATAACCGTATAAGAAGTATCTTTGAGATATTTTAAAATATTTATAAATAAATCTTTATCTCCCGTACCGGAAGCCGTCACGTAGATAATTTTCTTTTTAGAATCGATTTCGGTACTCCACTTGGGTAATTTTTTGACGCCTTTCCAAAAAATTGGGCCCACTAGTTTAAAGCTTTCAGGAAGCTTTCTAATAGGCCTAAATTGTGGTATATCAGTGAGAATTGTCAGATCCCCCGTCAAAAGATCAAATGGATCAATAAATGGCCTTCTCCCATACCTGCCAAGAATTATATTGAATTTAAAAAGCTCACGTAAAAATAATGTTTGCAAAAACTTGAAACTTACTTTCCTTAAAACTTTTTGACCTTTTTCTTTCTCAAAAAATGATAGGACTCTTGGCGGTAAAAATTTACCTAAATAAGTTTTGTAAGGCATTCTGATTTTGGAGTAATCATAGTACTTTGATGCATCTACATTGGTTATGGATACCAGAGGAATACCTGTAAGAATTGAGGTAATTTTTGCTGTCAGTCTTACATCATTGACAATCAAGTCCGGTTTATAACTTCGAACTAATTCCACTTCTTTTTTAACAAATTTATTGATTAGTCGGATGGTATAGATTGACCAATTATTCTGCTTAATTTTGTTATCATAAGTAGAACGATCAAATTCCGGAATAATCTCATACGGTAATTTTTCTTTTTCTAAAATAGCCGGAGCATCACATCCTGCTCCAAATATGATATCAATGTTTTCTTTTTGTAAAGCATGTGCCACTTCAATAGTTCTACCAACATGCGCAAGACCTACACCAGCTGGGAAAAATAGTACTTTTGCCATTAAATTTGGTTTAAATCATATCACAGGGAAGAGAATATAGAAAATTCAGCGGAAATCGGGAAAACCCCCCAAATTTTTATCGCCAAATAAAAAATATTTTATTGAGATCAATGCGGTACGGGTAAAAAATCTCCATCCCTCTTTGGATCTTCTGCCTGAAGCGTAAACTATAAGGTTTGGATGATATATCGCCTTACCTTGCTTAGACAACCTTTGGGAAAAGTCTATATCTTCCATTATTCCTAATTTAGTGTCATATCCTCCTACGAACAGTGCCTTTTCCCTCCAAAAAGCTGTATTTTGACCTACAGAGAGTATCGTATTGAAAATATAATGTGTTATAAACCATCCGTAATATTGTAAATAATTGATGAACAATTTATAGGCAAAACTACCGTCTTTTACTTTGAATGGCCCGTAGGATAATACGACATCAGATTTTAATAAAGCATCAACGTGTACTTTCATCCAATCATATGGGACTATTGAGTCTGCATCGGTATAGATGATTATTTCTCCTGATGCATTTTCTATACCTTTCTGACGAGCAAAACCTATCCCACGGTGAGGAATTACTACTACCTTGGCGCCAAATTTTTTGGCTATTTCTGCAGTTTTATCTCCCGACCCTCCATCTATAACTAGTATTTCCACTGGATTATCATCCCTATCAGCATTTTTAACCGATTCAAGGGTTTTCGCAATATATTTCTCTTCGTTATAAGCTGGAATGACAACTGAAATTTTCATTTCTTCTCTTGCAGTTTATACATCTTTTCAACTTCAGATAGGGTTGTTGCATCTTGTGGCTTTTTGTCGTCTCGAAACTTTTCAAGACGGGGAAATCTCAGAGCAAAACCTGCGACTTTTACCTCTTTGGAATTTCCAGATTCAGACGGGCCCATAACTCTTCCTGCTGTATGTACAGGCGAACGGGTAATCTCATCAGCTCTTATCTCTACCACAATCTGAGGTGTAATCCAGATGTCACAACTCATGATTTTATCCACTTCATAATTTTTGGGCTGGGTTTTGACTTTTAATTTGTCACTTCTTATTTTTATTTCCCTCCACTCCTCATCTGTGAGACCCGTACCAATTTTTGTGACAGTACCAAATTTATCCTGTTTTTCATCATATACTCCAATCAGAAAATCTCCTATCCCAAATCCGGACCTTTTCCCCTGCCCCAAGTCATAACCCATCACTACTGCATCTATAGTATCGGCAAGTTTACCGGAATAACTTCTTTTGTATTTTATCCAGTTAAAATCCCTTGCTCCAGCACGATAAATTCCTTCGAGCTTTTTTGCCATCACACCTTCAATCCCTCTTGTAACCGCATCCTGAAATAATTCCTCAAGTCTAATTGGGTTAGAAACAACTTCCAACTGGGCTATATACACTGTCTCTCCTTTACCTATCAACTTTTCCAAATAATTTCTTCTTTCAACGTAAGATTTAACCAACAAATTTTCTCTACCTACAATCAAACAATCAAAAGCAAAAAGATGAAGAGGGATTTCTTTGGCTTTTAGTTCAACGTCATATTTCCTCTTTCTCTGAACTGTTTCTTGAAAAGGCAGATATTCACCTGTTTTTAAATTTATTCCTATCGCCTCTCCCTCAATAACTGCCGGCTTGTGAATTTGTTTTTTTATGCCTTTAATTATATCCGGATACATATTTGTAACATTTTCCAAATTTCGGGAAAATAATTTGACATCTTTTCCGTCGTAATGGATTTGCAGACGAAACCCGTCGTATTTGGGTTCGATAGCACATTTGCCAATTTTTAATATTATATCTTCGCTGTTTGCCATCCTCTCAGCTCTTGCCATAAGTATGGGGATACCTACTTTAGGTTCTGTAGATTTTAGCCCTTCGATACCATGTTTCTGCACGGTTTCACTTATAAAACCCAAATCAGGGCGGACGTTATAAGCTCTCTCTATCTCCGGTCTTAATTGTTTGGAGCCTTTAATCATCCAGGAAAGACTATCCAGTATTGTCATGTCAGAAAATCCCATACGCAGTTTGGCTAGAGTAATCCGAACTATGTATCGTGCAGAGAGAGCATCTACATCGTGTAATAAATTACCAAGAAGAGTAATTTTTTTATCCTGGGAACCAGATCCACCTGATGTAGCAACTTGATATAAAATTTCATAGACTTTATTAATATTTAATTTTTTATATGTATTTTTGGTTGTTGATTTTTGGTTTTTGATTTTTTCCACCGCTTTCCCCAAATCTCCTTCCTCCTGAAATACTTTTAATACCCTTCCATCTTCAACTCCCATTCCATACGTTATCGCTTTTATCATCATTTTGTCAGCCATGCCGAATTCTATTGCGGTAAAAAGTGGCGCTACCCTCCCTTGCAACAGATAGCAAAGTTTTCCTATCTCATCCGGGGTGGATTCATGGAAAAGTTCCGCTAGAATCTGTGTGATTTTGTTGCGAAGAGTGGTTTCTTCAAGTTTCCCTAAATATTCAGAAAGTCGTTTAAAAATCATATTACCTTAACCTATACCTAGCTGCCTTTGTCCTTCCCTCTTTTTTGATAATTCCTTTTTGCAAAAGATCATGAAGATCACGAAGCACTGTATCCTCTGATATTTTAGGGAAAAGATCTGTAAAACCTTCATTATTCAGATATCCCACTCTTTGGATATATTCCATTATCGCAATCTGCCTCTCGGTTAAAAATACCTGCTTTCCACCCAGCTTTTCTTTCAGATGTACATCTGTAGAAAGACGCAATACCTTTTCTTTTACACGTGTAATTTCAATTGCTAAGCCTTCGGTAAAATATTCCGTCCAGTGACTCAAATCACCACCGGAAGCTGATTTGAGCGCTTCGTAGTAACGAGAAGCATCTTTATCGTAATACTCCTCAAGAGAAAAAAACTTTTTTATATCATAATTCTCCAAAAATAGAACCAAAGTAGCCGTGGCACGAGCCATCCTACCGTTTCCATCGACAAAAGGATGGATTTTGACAAGTTCATAATGAGTGATACCGGCTGCAAGGACTGGATGCATCTCATCCTTTTTGAGGCTATTTATCCACTCTAAAAAGTCCGACACCTGATAAGGTACTTCAATAGCCGGCGGAGGACGAAAAGTAATTTCACCTGTGATTGAATTTTTTACTACAACCTGCGTCTTGCGATACTCACCGCATTGTTCATCAGGTAATAATTTATCGACCGTCAGAGCGTGAATCTTCTTCACCACTGCTTCAGTAATTTTCCCCTGTGACACCTCCCCTGTCGCCACAAAATCCAAAAAATTTATGACATTTCTATAATTTATGACCTCTTGTATATCCCGATCACGGCCGACGATTTGTTCACCTTTTAGTACAGCTGAGGCTTCCGTAATATTTAATTCATTTCCTTCGATATGAGTACCATGATGGACTGTCCTTACAATTGCTTCCTCCCGAAACTTCTTTTCATAAGCAGGCACAAGCGGGGCATTCATAATCACTTCCCGGGAGGCCTCAATCAGGCCAATATTTTTTAGGATTTTATTCGTAATTGAAAATTTTGGAGAGTACATTTGGTATAATTATCTCATTATGGCGGACAAAAATCCAAGCGAAAGAAAACTTCATACGGCAATTGTGAAGCAAATGATTACTTTGACCACATCAGGTTTTGGACTGGTTGCCGCTTTGGCTTGGAATAATGTAATACAGGAATTCGTGAACGAATATGTGAAAAAATATCTTTCAGTTGGTAGCGGTGTTATCTCACTTCTTATCTACGCAATCCTTATTACTATCCTTGCAGTAATTATCACCTACCAATTAACCAAGATCGTTGAAAGGCTGGATGAATGATTTTTGTCTATTTTGTCTCAATACTTGCTGGTATTTCCTCAGGAGTTACAGAAAGCATAAATAAAAGTATAACTGAAAAAAAATATTCTTCTTTCTCCTATTTTTTTCTTCAGCTTTCACTCAACGGACTACTTTTTCTAATTCCTTTTCTATTATTTGGATCATTTCCTAAATTATCTATTGTCTATTTATATATTTTTCTTGCTGTTCTAGCCACATTCCTTGGAAATTTATCTCTGATCAAAGCTTACAAAACTGAAGATATATCCAACATCACAATACTTTTACAATCAAGTCTTCTTGTCACCTTCACATCGGGAATAGTATTTTTACACGAAAAAATAAATATGATCAATATTGTCGGTTTTTTGGCAATAATTTGTGGCATATTAATCATTTTCTATGAAGGCAAAAAGCTCAGACTCTCTTTTGGACTCTTCTTAGCATTGGTTGTTGGTTTATCTTTTGGCATTTCAGCTGTTTTTCAAAAACTTGCGCTATCGCTCGTTGATCCTTTATCCTTTGTTTTTATTTTTGATTTTTTTATCGTTTCTATACTGCTTTTTATTCCCAAAACTTATAAGGATATTAAAACAATTTTTGGAAAATATAAGAAAAAAATAATACTCTCTAGGTTTACTGCGGTATCGGCATTTTATCTTCTTCTTTGGACCTATCAAAGAAGCAAAATAGCTGTAGCGAATGTAAATTTTACGACTGTTTTTTTACTATCTAGTGTGTTGATAGGAATACTATTTCTTGGAGAAAGAAAAAACATCAGCAAAAAACTAGCTGGTTCCCTTCTCTGTGTGCTCGGCATAATTCTTTTAAATTTCTTTTAGATAAACTGAAGAATCTTAGGAACTTCCGTAATCCCATCTTTCCTTGTAAAATGTCCAGCACCTTTAATAAGAATAAATTTTGCCCCCAACCTCTTACTCATATTCTCCGTTTGATTGGCGGTAAAAAAAATATCATTACCAGATGATAAGCAATAAATTTCTCTTACGTTACTTTTAATCTTTTTATGATCTATCATATTTTTCCAAAATAATCGGTGCTCTTCACAAAGGTCATTAAAATCCCATCCGGCCACAAGAATTGCTTTCTTATATTTTATTCTCTCCGCGATTCTTAAGGCTAAAACAGCACCTAAACTGTGACCAGCAATTATGGTATTTTCATCAACCAAGCTTTTAACTTTTTCAATCATTTTCTCCATATCCGGTAAATCAGAATTCATAGTTGGAAGATCCGGAATCAATATTGAATAATCTTTCTTTTCCAACTCTTTTTTTAGCCACTGATACCATTGGCTATTAGGATTTTCATACCAGGCATGGAGAATTATTGCTCGTTTTTCTATCATAAAAGCAATTTATTCATCGTCTGGGGAATCTGGTCAGCCAAATCTGAGGCATTGAAAAAATAACCCATCTTTTTGAATAAATCTTCTCCTGCTTTTTTGTTGATATAAGAAGCCGCTGTGGCGGACAGAAATGGATCGTTCTTACAATAAAGTGCGGAAACCAAACCTGCAAGAACATCTCCTGTGCCTCCCTTTGTCATACCGGCATTTCCTCCTTTAATTGTTTTACATTCTTTAGGCGAACAAACAATATCCTGTTTTCCTTTAACTAATATTATGCAATTATGTTTTTTCGCTTCTTCACCTACTAATTGCGGTGTGTAATCTCTACCAAATAATCGTTTAAATTCCAAATGATGGGGAGTAAGAATAGCATTTGCCGGAATCCAAGCCGGTTCCATCATTTGCAGGGCTCCTGCGTCTATCACCCATCTCTTTTGTGGATATTTTTGCAGTAAATATTTTGTCAGATAATAAGTCTGTAATCCTTCATCTTCTATTTCTAATATTTCATTTAAATTCGGATTTCGGATTTCGGATTTCGGATTTTCTGTCCGGACCATCCCCGGGCCAATTAATATACAATCGTCCTCTTGGATGTAATTATCGATCTCCGAACGTGGGACAACAATCCCATCCCGGAACTCTTCCTTTAACTTTTGAACAATTTTATTGTTCTCGGGAATTGAAGAGTAATGTACCAAATCTACAATACGACTGGCTACTTTAAGTGACCACAAAGAAGCACTATGGAAAAGATGCGACCCACCAATGATAAGTAATCTCCCATTTTGTCCTTTGTGGGAATCTTTGGAGGGAAGATAAATATTTTTAAGAAAGTTGTCCATATACATTATTATTACATAACCAAGTTAAGAAGCGCAGCAATATGAATTTTTTGAAGCGCACACACGGGACGCTTAAATCAAGTAAATAAATCAGGATCAACTAATAAGATTCTTAGATAAAATAAGAATGGCAACGCACTAACGGAATACTGTAATATTGTAAGCTAGAAAAATTTATATGCGAGCTTATAATTATCAGGACCCGCACTTACAATTCTATCATCTTTGCATTTTCAATTTTGGCTTTTTCCAAAAGATGTAAGTCAGTTGTAGTCATGATAGTTTGTTGATTACCAATAATATCAAAAATTATTTTCCTGCGTTCATGATCCAGTTCAGAAAATATATCATCCAAAAGTAATATTGGTTTCTCTCTTGTTGTTTCTTTAATATATGCCAATTCTCTCAATTTCAGCCAAAGTATACCTAGTCTTTGCTCTCCCCTGCTTCCGTAGTGTGAAAGATTTCTAGCCTCAATCCCAGGGGTTGAACTCAGAGAAAAACTAAAATCGTCCCTATGTGGTCCAACCAGAGTATTTGCCGACGCCACTTCTTCTCGACTGTATTGATCTAATCTGTCTTGGGAAATAATACTTTTATCATAAAATAATTGGTAACGCAGCTGTTGATCGTTGATGGTTACTCGCCCCGTGCCGGGCGAGGCCGGGGATCGTTGATGGTTATTAATATAATCTATATATTCCTCTCTTTTCTTTATAATATGCTCCCCGCTTTTTATAAGCAATTGATTCCAAAAGAGTAACTGATGATGATGCGCACCGGTATCCCGTATAGCTTCTAGTACTTTATTTCTCTGTCGCAATCCTTTTTCATATGAATGTAAATTTCTTCTGTATTCTCTATCTACCTGCATTAAAACAAAATCCAGATAATGGCGCCTTACAGATGGAGAATCAGTCACGAGTTCCAGATCCTGCGGCCAGAAAAGTACGACTTTTAAGATTCCCACAAAATCCGACATCCGCTTGGGCACTCCGTTTAATTTATATTGTTTTAGTTGGGTCTTTATTCCTATTACCATTCCGGACGTCAATAAAACTTCCAGATCGGTATTCTCATCAGTCGATATATTTACTCCGGCCGATACTCTTCCTGTTTCTTTACCGAATTCGATCATCTCCCTGTCATTTTCCGCCCGGAAACTTCTGCCTGTCGCCAGTAGAAAAATCGCCTCAAGAATATTGGTCTTTCCTATTCCATTTGGCCCTATAATGATCGTTTGATTTGATGAAAAATGAAAAATTTTTTTGGGAAACTTGCGAAAATTTTGTAAAGAAAGACTGGATAAAATCATGAAGGAGAAATAACGGTGCCGAGAAAAATTTTTCCTGCAATCACATTTTCTAAATTATTCAAATCACTGCCCACCACGTATACTGATATTTTCAGTTCCTTAGCTAACTTTGTAGCTACAGGATCAAAAGGGAGATTGCTCCCCGGACTCCATTTATTTCCTACAATCTTTTCAAATTCTTCCCACGTCAGATTGTGTAGAGGCCTGGCGTCCGGAAATTTTTTGGGGTCTTTTTCAAAAACCTGGGTGATATTGGACATATTGATTACAGCCTGAGCACCGTAATCTCTTGCCAATATAACAGCATCATAGTCTGTAGAAAAACCGGGTTTCCATCCCGCTGCAATGACCAAAGGTTGTTTCAGTTGGGTAATCTTTTTTTCGTAATTGGCTATGATCCTAGGATGTGCAACATCCTGAAAGATAGTTCTCATAAGATGCGCGTTCAGACGAGTTGCATGGATACCTAAAAAGTCCAAATCCCAGTCGGTTATATGACCTGCAATTTTCTGCGCTTCTTCTATATAATGGCGGGCAGTCGCTCCTCCGCCAACTACTATAAAAAATCGCCATCCTTGGGCGATTTTTTGTCTTATGAAATTATTGAATTGTGCCAAAAATTTGGTATCCATCCCGCTATTGGGAATAACCAATGATCCGCCTAGGGAGATTACAAGAGGTTTATCCTTTGATAATCCGAAGGACTTGTCATAAGTCTGGACAATAGGTTGGGATATATCCATCTACAGCGTATTATAGCAGAAATCTTACCTTTGGCATATCGGGCAGTAAAAGGTACCCCTGCCACCAAGTTCTATTCTAGTTATGATTCCTCCACAACCATTGATACATTTCTCTTTACTTTTACCATATACATAAAAATGGTCCTGTTTCTCACCTTTTACACCATATGCATCACGGAAATTATCCTGCGAAGAACCTCTCCATTTTATACCCTCTGTTAAAACCCGCACTAAATTTCCAAATAATTTCGCAGCCTGATTAATTGATAGTTGGTCCGCTTTCACCTTGGGATTTATTTTAGACAAAAAAAGGGAGTCATTCGCATAGATATTCCCTACTCCCCCTATTTTCTCCTGGTCCATAAGAAGAACTTTTATCGGTTTACGACTCGCGTGAATAATTTCATAAAACTTTTTTTTATCCAGTTTTGCCAACGGGTCAGGTCCCAATTTCTTGACTAGACTGGCAAGATCATCGACTACCTTAACCCAGCCAAATTTTCTTTGATCATTGAAATATAATTTATCCCCGCTTTGGAAATTTATAATAACTCTTGTATAGATGTTTGGCAGTTGTAAAAGATCAGTTTCAAATATTTTTAATTTTTTCGGTTGTTTTTTTCCTCTATAAATTAGTTGCCCTGTGAGTTTGAGATGTATAGCTAAATATCTATTATTAGAGAGAGATAAAACCAGTATCTTGGCAAAACGGTTCACATCTGCTATCACTTGTCCCAATACTTTATCTTTACCACCCTGAAAGGATTTTAAAGATTTTATATCGATAGATTTTATCTTTTGTCCGATCAAAAGATGGGAAAACTGATTTTTTAGTGTTTCAACTTCTGGAAGTTCAGGCATACATTAATTTTAACTTCGGGGATCAGTAAATTATAATTTAATTTTCGAATTAACAAAATTAGTAATTTCTTTCTTGAATCTCTCTTTACTGAATTTTTTCGCTTGTTCTATACAGTTTTCACTCATGATTATTTGTTTGTTGAATCGTTTCATAGCTTCCATTAGGCTTTTAACCGTTGGTTCATCAAAAAACACACCGGTTTTACCATCTATCACTGTTTCCTTCACTCCTCCTTGGTTTAACGCGATCACAGGAGTACCAAAAGTCATCGCCTCAACCGGCATGATACCAAAATCCTCTTGTTCAGACGGGTAAATAAGTGCTGTTGCACCAGCGTATAACTTAGAAAGTTCTTGCTCACTTACTTCTCCTAAAAATTCTATCGTCGGACCGGCAATTCTCCTAAGCTCACTATCATAGTCAGCAAAACCCCGGCCAAAAACCTTCAGTGGAAACTTGAGTCTATTACATACTTCAATAGCTAAATCAATCCTTTTTGCCCTCGCCAATCTACCTCCAGCCAAGAAATAATTTTTACTTTTGCCTGGGACTTTTGATTTTTGATTTTTGATTTTTGACTCAGCATTAACCGGCGGATAAATTACCATTGCGTCTCTTCTGTAAAACTTTTCGATTCTTCTCTTCACTTCATAGGAATTAGCAATAATATAATCCGGCCTTTGATAAGAAACAAAATCCCATTGACGAAGTGAGTGATTGAAAAATCCTGCTGCAATCCTACCGATTACACTATTTTGCCAGTTTCTGGCAGTCGGATAACCATAAAGATAACGAGGGGGAGTATGGCAATAGCAGATATGTAAAGTATCAGGGTCTCTTACAATCAAATTTGGGAAATAAGCACCTGTGGCAGAAACTATCACTACATCAAACTGACGGAAATCTATATTGTCAAAATACCAAGGAGTAACAAGTCTAATCGGACTAATCAGTTTCCCGACATATGGGATATTTTGCATCCAGGAAGTCCTTATATCCCAGCCTTTAAATCTTTCCATATGAGGACCTAAGAATTGCGGAAGATAAACAGTGGTATAGACAGGTGCCTCTGGCCATATTTCGTGTAGAACTTCCAATACCCTCTCCGCCCCTCCATATTCTTTAATGTAGTCGTGGACAATAGCAACTTTCATAAATTAGAAAAGAGACGTTTGTCCCGATGCTGTTCCTGATTTAATCGGGATTACAGCATCGTGGATCCCGCTGCGGCGGGATTGTGTTTTATTTCCTGATAACCTAGTTATCAAAGTTCTGAATTCAAACTCTTCAAACAATCTATGAATATTGGGTTTATCAAGATTGGGTAATTTACATTCATCTACATTAAACTCAAGCGGTACATCGGTAACAATCGTCGCTAGTTTTTTTGCCATCTGGGCTGATTTCAGATAGTCATCCAGGGCTTTTTTTACCTTTTCACTTTCTATATCTTTTTTGTTCTTATAAATCTGTTCAAGAGTCTGAAATCGTTGTAAAAGAGTACTTGCGGTTTTAGGTCCTATTCCTGCTACTCCCGGGTAATTATCAGATTGATCCCCTACCAAAGCCTTATAGTCAATTATTTGTGATGGACTTACTCCAAATTTTTCTTCTACCTCTTCTTTCTTGTAAAGCTTTGATTCAGATATTCCTTTCACGGGCATATAAACCCCTACTTTATCATCGACTAACTGCAAAATATCGCGATCCCCAGTGACGATAATCACTTCATCAGCATTTGCTTTCTTCGCAATTGTACCGATCACGTCATCTGCCTCATATCCTACTTTTTCAAAAGTGGGGATACCCATCTCTTGTACAAGTTTTTTTACAAGATTTATTTGAGGAATGAATTCATCATCTACTTTCGGCCTTTGTATCTGATAATCTTTAAATAACTTGTTTCGAAAAGTAGGCTCCGGGGTATCAAAAGCAACTACCAGATGGGTTGGTTGTAAACTTTCAATAACCCGAAGCAATATCGATGCGAACCCGTAAACTGCATTGACAATCAGTCCCTTGGAGGTGGTAAGAGGCGGAAGAGCGTGATAGGCACGATGTAAAATAGCATGACCATCGATTACAACAAGCCGTTTCATTGTTGGTTTATTTTAGCATAAGTTGCTTTTGGGGTACTTTATGCTTTTGCAAGAATTATTGCAGGTTTGGGGTAGCCA
Organism: Candidatus Gottesmanbacteria bacterium; assembly: GCA_016195685.1. GTDB lineage: Bacteria > Patescibacteriota > Microgenomatia > 2-02-FULL-39-11 > 2-02-FULL-39-11 > JACPZE01. Next base: position 11,986 of record JACPZE010000026.1, on the reverse strand, counting down.
ATCAGTTTTTCGAAATCTTCACGCTCCAAAGTTTCTCTTTTGATGAGTGCTTCAGCTACCAAATCAAGTTTATTTTTGAATTTCTTTAATATTAATTGTGCCTTTTTATAACAATCATCTATTATTAATTTCACTTCGCGGTCAATTTTACTTTGCATTTCTTGGGAAACCTGAGTTTCGTTATAATACCTGCCTCCCCACTCAGTAGTATCCATAGTTGGTCCAAAGTTTATCGGCCCAAGTGTTGACATACCAAACTCCACTACCATTTCACGGGCTACCATGGTCGCTTTATCTATGTCATTTGATGCTCCGGATGTCATTTCATTAAAAATTAACTCTTCTGCCGCACGACCACCCAACATGGAAGCAATCTCTTCCAACAGATGGGTACGGGTCTCATGGATTCTGTCTTTTTGTGGAGGAATAAGGGTAAAACCCAAAGCCATACCCCTAGAGACTATCGATATTCGATGCACAGGATCCATATTCGGAAGTATGTGTGTCACGATGGCATGACCAGCTTCATGATAAGCTGTCATTTTGCGGTCTAAATCGGTTTGCAACCTCTTTTTTTCCGGTCCTAGTTTGACTTTCGTCGCTGCTTCTTCCATATCCTCCATCAGTATTTCCGTCTGGTTTTTACGAGCCGCCAAAATTGCTGCCTCATTTAACATATTGGCAAGATCCGCACCAGAAAAACCAACTGTTCTTTTGGCTACTTTGTCCCAATCCACATCTTTCGCCACTGGCTTCCCCTTCACATGAATATTTAAAATCGCTTTTCTTCCTTCTATATCGGGAAGATCCAAAACTACTCTTCTATCGAAACGGCCCGGACGAAGTAAAGCCGGATCAAGTAAATCACCTCTGTTGGTCGCTGCTACGACTATCACATTTTCACTTTGAGTAAACCCATCCATCTCTACTAATATCTGGTTTAAAGTTTGTTCTCTTTCATCATGACCGCCCATCACTCCTACAGATCTCATCCTTCCTATTGCATCTATTTCATCGATAAAGATAATAGCTGGAGAATTTTTCTTGGCAGTATTGAAAAGATCACGTACTCGGGAAGCACCCACTCCTACCAACATTTCCATAAATTCCGATCCTGCCATGGAGAAAAATGGCGCCTTTGCTTCTCCGGCCAGTGCTCTTGCTAAAAGCGTCTTTCCAGTACCACTGGGACCTACCAATAACACTCCTTTGGGGGTTCTGGCTCCCAGTGCTTGGTATTTTTGGGGGTTTTTCAGAAAATCCACTACTTCTGATAATTCCATTTTGGCTTCGTCCACACCCGCTACGTCTGCAAAAGTTACTTTTGGAGTATCTTTTGAGAAAAGTTTTGCCCTGGACTGCCCAAAAGAAAAAAGAGTATCTTGTGCGCCTCTGGCTTGTCTTATAAGAAAAAGGAAAAACCCGACCATCAAAACCAATGGAAGTACGTTGGATAAAATATTTAACCAAAGAGCCCCTCCGGAAGTATCGTTCACTTTAATTTCCACAGATTTTGGATCTACTCCAAAGTTTGAAAGTGTTTTGTCAAAAGAATCCTGCCCTTCTTTGTGCGAAGAATAAATCTTATCATCTTTATACGTTGCCAATAGTTTGGTATCCATCACTTCTACTTTTTTCACCTGTCCACTTTTAATATCACCTACTAAAGTAGAAAGAGACTTCTCTGGGAAAAGTTTAGTTACATCACGGCTTCCTACAAACATGAGAAGTATGATAAAACCAATTATCAGCCACAGGAATATATTTTTCGGGGTCAGGTTGACCTTAAACTCGAAGATTTTCTTAAGGTTTTTGGGATACCCGTTTTTTGGATTCACTTTTTTATTATTTGGCATTTTAGAAATGAGGTTAATTAGATCAATTATCTAACAACTCCTCCCTCTGGTATCTTCTTATCAACCGGTATGATAACTGCTTTTGGGTCGAAATCAGCGCATAAAATCATGCCTTCGCTCATCTCTTTCATCATTTGTTTTGGAGCTAGATTTACAAGGAAAACAAATTTCTTCCCTTTAAGCTGTGATTGTTTATACCATTTGGCAATTCCGGTAAATATTTTCCGCTCACCGTATTCTTTTCCCAGATCGACTAATAATCTTATAAGATTGTCTGACCCCTCTACTCTTTCAGCGCTTACCACTCTCCCCACTCTTAAGTCCAATTTGTCAAAATCAGGAAAAGAAATAACATCTTTCATGTCGAAAGTGATTCATTATATATTACTTCCAGTCCTATGACAACCAAGCGAAGTGAAATGGGTATTAATATTTGAAGAACGAGTAATTATTGGTCAACCCTATCGCATCCCGCACCTCCATCATGGTTTTTCCAGCTACCTCTCGAGCTCTATCTGCTCCATTCGATAATATCTTTGTAACTTTTTGTGGGTTATTTTTAAGCTCCTGATATCGGACTCGCGCATCTTTAAATGTTTTCATCAACGACTCAAATAAATAATTTTTCACTTCCACATCCGCTACTTTACCCTCTTTGTATAAATCTTTCAGTTCTGAAACTTTGTTTTTTTCACCAAAGAAATCAAGGTATGCAAATACCATATTCCCTTCTATATGTCCCAGATCATTCGAATGAATTCTTGTAGGATCCGTATAAGTACTCATCACTTGTTTTTTTATTACAATTTCATCATCAAATATACTTATGATATTCCCCAAAGATTTACTCATTTTTCTCTTTCCATCAGTACCCATGACTACTGCTACATCTTCCGGGATATATGGTTTCGGAAGTTTTAAAACGTCAGATTTATATGTCTTATTTAATCTTCCCGCAATATCCCGACAGATTTCTATATGCTGTTTCTGATCGCGCCCGACAGGTACAAAATCTGGTTTATAAAGTAGTATATCTGATGCCATAAGAATCGGGTAATTAAAAAGCCCCAAGTTTATTTCATCTTCCATCACGTCCTTTGAAAGTTTATCTTTGTATGCATGAGCGCGACGTAAAAGTCCCAGAGGAGTAACGTTATTTAAGATCCAAGTCAACTCCGCGTGCATCGGCACATCAGATTGTCTAAAAAAGACGATATTTGTAAGGTTTCCTAATAAAGCAAGTTCGTTTAAGATCAACGTTTCCGTATTCTTTTGTAGTTGTGCTTTATTTTGTATGGTTGTAAGCGCATGCAGATCCGCAACCATAAGATAACAATCACCATTTTTCGCAAATTCAATAAACTGCTTTACTGCTCCCAAGTAATTACCGATATGCAAAGTGCCATCACCACTTGGTGTTATGCCAGAGAGAATCCTTTTTCCCTTTATATCAATTAAAGAACTCTTCTTTTCTGATTCTATCGATGTGAAATCAACTACTTTGATACCTGGAATTTTTTTCAAATCACTAGTCTTGTATCGGAAAGTATAGAGAAGACTTCCTGATCCTGCGTTTATGTATTCTTTTTCAAAGATTTTTTTGTCTATATATGTCGGCAAACTGGGAATATAGACGCTAGCCGCACCGCTTGGAACTCCGGTAAGTTTTGTAAATTCTTCTTCATTTGCCATTCGAAGATTGGCAACACCCAGATATTTTTTTACTCTTTCATTATCTAATTTCGTATCTCCCCTTCTAATTATGGCAATAAACTTATCATCTACCTTAATTACGAGCGTTGCTCCAGCATCTTCCAAACCATATCCTAGATATTTTTGTACCGCCTCAACTGAAACCAGTTGTGGATGTTTCAAAATTTCGTGTTCAATGCCCAACTTTTTCAACTCCTCACTGTATTTTTTTACTTTTGGATCTGTCATATAAATTTAAAATAAGTTAATAACATAACTATTATCGGCGCAATCAAAAGTGCCGGTAACATGTTGGCAGTCTTGTATTTTTTTATCTCTAACAGTCCCAAACCGATTGATATTACCATGATACCACCAACTCCGGTCAGTTCGGCAATTACTGCTTGTGTCAGTATTCCACTCAATGTACCAGCAAGAAGAGTAAGACTCCCCTGCACGACTATAATTGTTATTATGGTAAACATCACTCCTACTCCAAATGCAGAAGCAAATACTATAGAAGAAAAACCATCAAGGATCGATTTGGTTGCAAGTAGTTTAATATCACCCGTAAGTCCGTCCTGTAAAGAACCCAGTATTGTGAGTGGCCCCACACAAAAAAGGATACTTGTAGTCAGAAATCCTTTGGCAAATTTTCCTTCCTCACCGCGGCCGAATTTATCTTCCATATGTTGACTAAACCTCTGCAGTCGCCCTTCAATATCAATAATTTCACCGATAATTACTCCCAATGCCAAACTTATTAAAACAATCAAAATATTCTTTGAGGTAAACGCCATCTGAATACCAATAACCATTGATACGAATCCATTTACCCCTATCACTGCTTTATTTAAGTCTTTATTAAATCGTGAACCGATAAGAAGTCCCAGGCTGCCACCAATTAGTACAGTAATAACGTTGAAAATTGTTCCTAATCCTCTCATATATATCCTTTCCCCATTGTACTTTCTTTTAAACTTTTTATAAACGAGCTTACTTGCTTTATTCCTCCCTCATTATAATTTTTGATAATTGCGCTTCCCACGATTACAATATCTGCAACACCTTTTAATGCTTCTATCTGCTCTGCTTTTGAAAGTCCAAATCCTACTGCAACGGGTAATTTCATAATTTGTTTAACTCTTTGCAAATATCTTGTAAGCCGATCGTCAACTACTGTCTTTGTTCCAGTAACCCCAAAATGACTTATACAATATACAAATCCTCTGGCAAATCGTGCATTGATTTCCAACCTATTAATACTACTTGAGGGTGAAACTACACGGATCGGATAAATATCATATTCTAAGGAAGTAGTTATAAATTTCTCTGCTATCTCTTCCTCAGGTGGAATATCCGGAACAATTATCCCAGAAACTCTTAAATCTTTTGCTTTTTTGCAAAATCTCTTTATTCCGTATCGAAAAATCGTATTGTAATAAGCCATAAGTAATATAGGTACGTTAACAGCCCTTCTTAAATTACCAACAAGTTCAAAAGCCTCATCTGTATTCATTCCGCTTTTCAAGGCTACTTCGCAAGCTTTCATAATTGTCTCCCCATCCGCTACCGGATCAGAAAATGGTATTTGCAATTCCAAAAAATCGCTGCCATTTGAAATTAAACTATTTATAATCTCTAAACTTTTCTCCATATTCGGATAACCCAAAACTGCATGAGCTATAAGACCTAATCTATTTTCTTTTTTTAATTGAATTAGTTTTTTTTCTATAGCATTCATAACATTTATTTTAATAGCGGGTGACGCGAGATCATGTTTAAAAATAGAAATTTTGAAGATCTCTGCAATTGAGCGTGAGAATAATAAGGTACATGGACAGAAGGTAAGGGATATACCGAGCGCGAGCTGCAGAGTCTGAAAAATTTATATTTTTAATAATATGCAAGACCCGTAAATTAATATTCATACACTTTACTCCTTATAAAATCTCTCCACTCTTTATCTTTTAGTGCCTCGGCCACTATGAAAATATCTTTATCCCCTCTTCCTGAAAGATTTACTACAACTATCTTGTCTTTAGAAAGTGTAGGTACAAGTTTTATCGCTCCCGCCACTGCGTGAGCTGATTCTAAAGCGCAAATTATTCCTTCAGTTTTTGCTAATAGTTTAAACGCATCCAGTACTTCTTTATCCGTTGCATATGTAAAATCGGCCCTGCCTTGCTCTTTCAGATATGCCAGTTGCGGACCTATTCCTGGATAATCCAACCCTGCCGAGACACTGTGAGTTAGTGCTAAATTGCCATACTCATCCTGCAAAAATACGGATTTATACCCCTCTACCACTCCTGTTTCTCCGCCGTAAAATCTGGTGGCATGATCTCCTATCTTTTCTACACCTCTACCTCCTGCTTCAACACCTATCATTTTCACTTTTCCATCATTCAAAAATCTGTAAAAAAGTCCTATTGCGTTACTACCTCCTCCCACACAGGCTATCAGATAATCCGGCAGCCTTCCTTCTGATTTCTTAATCTGTTCTTTAACTTCCATTCCGACCACTGATTGAAAATCACGATTGATGGTTGGAAACGGATGAGGGCCTACAGTAGAACCGAGTAAATAATGTGTACTCTCTACATTCGTTATCCAATCTTTCAATGCTGCATTGACTGCGTCTTTAAGAGTCCTGCTGCCAAATTTCACCGGTATCACTTCCGCCCCCAGCTGCTGCATCCAGAAAACGTTTGGTCTTTGTCGGGCAACATCCACTTCCCCCATATATACAGTGCAGGAAAACCCAAATTTAGCAGCCACTGTGGCGGCAGCTACTCCGTGCTGACCCGCCCCAGTTTCTGCGATTATCCTCTTTTTATCCATTTTTTTTGCCAGTAGCGCCTGACCTAAACAGTGTGTAATTTTATGGGCGCCTGTTATATTTAGTCCTTCGTTTTTGAAGTAAATTTTGGCGCCGTTTAATTTCTTTGTGAGATTTTTGGCAAAAGTTAAAGGAGTAGGTCTGCCGGCGAAACTATGAAGCAATTCTAAAAATTCCTGCTCAAATTTTTTATCTTTTTTAGCATTTTTATATGCTGCCTCTAATTCTTCCAAGGCAGGTATAAGCATTTCCGGAGCAAATCTGCCACCGTATTCTCCGAAATGTCCTTTACCGTCACCATCGTATTTGGTATGAAAATCAAATATCATAAAGTTTAGCGTTTTTTATAAATTCGGTGATTCTTTCTTTATCTTTTGCCCCATTTGCCTCTACTCCGCCGGCCACATCTACGACTTGAGGATGAGCTAATTTAACCGTTTGAGAAACATTTTCAACTGTTAATCCTCCAGCTAAAATGATGGGGAAGGCTGAAGTTAACTCCTTTACCATATCTAAATCTAACATTTTTCCCCTTCCCTGTTCTTCTCTGTCTAATAAAAAATAATCAACTTGATATTTTTTCATTTTCTGTTTTGTTTTTTCGACATCAAACTCAATAGGTAATGAAATAGTTTTTATTATTCCAGCTCCCTGCACCGATGAAACGTATTTAGGTGATTCATTGCCATGCAACTGAACATAATCAAGTTTCAAGTAATTAATTAATTTATGGATTTCCAAAATATCCGCATCCATAAATACTCCAACTTTTGCTATTGTTTTTGGCAACTCATCGATAATTTGCTTGGCGATTCCATTACTCATTAAACGTTTTGAAGTCGGCACAAAATTAAATCCCAAAAAGTCAGCTCCCGCGTTAATACTAGCCTGTGCAGCTTCCAATGTCTTGACACCACAAATTTTTACTTTTACTTTCATAATCCTTTAAACTCCTTTATAACTTTTCCGGGATTTTTTGATTTCATTAGGGTTATTCCCACCAATATTCCTTTTGCACCGGCTTTCTTATATTGTTCTACCTCATTTATCCCCAAGACTCCTGAAAAACCCAAACTTACAAACTCTTTTGGAATACTTTTGATCAGCTGACATGCTCCGTCTACGTCTACCTTAAAAGTTGACAGACCTCGTGCGTTCACAGCAATAATCCTAGTACCAATATTCAACACTTTTTCCAACTCTTTTTTATTCTGTACTTCAACTACCGGTTCCAACCCAGCATCAAAACAATGTTTGACAAATTTCTGGAGTTTCTTTTTGGTCAATATCTTTGCTATCAATAATATTGCGTCAGCTCCGTAAAGTTTTGCTTCATAAATCTGATAAGGATCGATGATAAAATCCTTGGCTAGGAGCGGAAGAGAAACTGTATTTTTAATTTGTTTGATAAATTCCAACTCTCCGTCAAAATATTTTTTGTCGACTACTACGGAAATCCCATCAGCATAACTTTTTTCATACATTAATACCTGTTTTTCTATATCTTTTTCTTCTCCTAACTTACCGGCAGTCGGAGATGCAAGTTTAATCTCAGCAATTATTGAAATATCTCCCATTTTGGGATTTGTTATTGCCCCTAAGAAATCTCTTTTTTTCTTTTTCTGGGAAACTTCTTTCATTTTATTGTCCAGTATCTGTGTAAGTTTGTTTTTCATAGATATCGTGAATATTTGATAACCATTGCCAATACTTTTTTTGCATTTCCTTCTTCTATTGATTTTTGAGCAAATTTAAGTCCCTCACCAATATTTTTTACCTTACCTGCTACATAAAGTCCTACTGCACTATTTAAAACGATAATATCTTTACAAGGTCCATTCTTACCTTTCATAATATCTTTGATTATTTCAGCATTCCTTTTTGCATCTCCCCCTTTAATTTCGACAAGTGAGGACTTTTCAAATCCATAGTCCTTTCCATTAATAATCATTTTTTTAACTTGTTTTCCCTTAACTTCAAAAATATGCGTTGGGGAAGATAGACTTATCTCATCCAATCCATCCTCACTTGTTACTAACAATAAATGATCGTAATTCAGATTTGAGGCAACCTTAGCTAGTTTCCCGGCTAGTTTTATATTTGGAACGCCAATGATTTGCCGCCTGACACTCGCCGGACTGGCAAACGGGCCTAAGAAATTAAAAACTGTCCTTATTTTTAGCTCTTTTCTGACTTCCCCAACATGTCTCATGGCTGGATGATAGAGAGGCGCAAATAAAAAGGTAAATTTAGTTTTTGAAAGCATCTTTTCTGCCTCTTTTGGCGTCAAGTTGATGTTGACTCCCAATGCTTCAAGTACATCCGCACTGCCACAGGCAGAACTGGCATTTCTGTTGCCGTGTTTGGCGACTGAAACACCTGCTCCGACAATCACAAAAGCAACTGCGGTTGAGATATTAAAAGTTCCCTTCCCATCCCCACCCGTACCGCAAGTATCTATCACTAACCCCTTAGTTTTAATTTTCACCATATGTTTTCTCATAACTTTGATAAATCCTAATATTTCCTCGGGTATCTCTTCTTTCATTCTTAAAGCTACAAGAATGGCTGCAATCTGGGCCGAAGTAAGATTTCCCTCCAAGATTTCTTCCATCAAACATATGGCTTCTTCTTGTGTTAAATCTTTTGTTTCAATTAGTTTGTTCAGAAGTATATTGATCATATTGATAGAAAATTCGTAAGAATTTTCTTTCCCTCTTCTGTTCCTATCGATTCTGGATGAAACTGTACTCCGAATATGGGGAATTTTTTATGTGCAACGCCCATAATAGCTTTGTCATCAGCTGAAATTGCGATTATCTCCAAACTATCCGGCAGACTCACTTTTTCTCCAATCAGTGAGTGGTAACGCATACCTACTAGCGGGTTTTTGACATTTTCAAAAATTTCTTTTTGGTTATGTTTGATTACACTAGTTTTGCCATGCTTGATAAGTGGAGCCCTTATGACTTTGCCACCCAAGGCATAAATTATCCCTTGATGCCCCAGACATACCCCCAAAAGAGGTATATTTTTACCAAAGGTCAAAATTACGTCTTTGCAGACTCCAAAATATGCCACGTCAGAAGGGTCCCCCGGGCCCGGAGAAATAACAATATGAGAATATTTTCTAGTTTGAATATCTTGCAACGTTAATTGATCATTTCTCACAACATCAGGCTCTCCTCCCAACTCCCCAATATACTGGTATAGGTTATAAGTAAAAGAATCATAGTTATCAATAATAAGTGTTCTCATATACTAGCGAGTTTTAATGCCTCCTCAATTGCCTTTTGTTTATTTATAATCTCCTGATATTCTTTTTCTGGTTCAGAATCAGCTACAATTCCGCTACCTGTCTGTGTGTAGGCAGTCTTACCATTAATAAAAATAGAACGAATAGTGATAGCCTGCATGGCCTCACCATTTAGCGAAAAATATCCGCCCACCCCACCATAAGGACCTCTTGCTTCTTTTTCCAGATTTTTTATTATTTTCATCGCCTCAATCTTGGGAGCACCAGTTAAAGTACCAGCCGGAAAACAGGCAGCCAAAGCCGAAAAGGCATTCTCGCCCTTTTTGAGTTTCCCCCTGACTTCTGAATATAGATGCTGTACATGGCTGTATTTTTTCACTATTGATAGCTTTTCCACCGTGACGCTTCCAAATTCACAAATTCTACCCAAATCGTTTCGAGCTAAATCCACCAACATCATATGCTCTGCTTTCTCTTTCTCATCTCCTAAAAGTTTCTCTGCCAGCAAATTATCCTCTAAATCGTTTCCCCCACGTCTGATTGTTCCGGCCAGTGTTCCAAAATGCTCAATTTTATCTCCCTTTACCCCGATAAGAAGTTCAGGACTAGCCGAAATTACTATCCTTTCCCCAAATTTAATATAAAAAGTGTACGGAGCTGGATTTACTTGCCGAAGGACCGCATAAAACCTTCTTATGTCCCCGGAAATTTTATAGAAAGTCTTAAGTGCTAAAACAACCTGAAAAATATCTCCCTTTTTTATATGTTCTTTTGCCTTCAAAACCATATCTTTATGGTCACTTTCTGTTTTAGCACTTTGCAGCTTCTCAAACTGGAAGCTGTCTAATTTGCCTTCCTTATGAAAAAGATGATAAACCTTTTTAAGCCTTGATTCACCGTGATGGAAATAAAAGGCCTCCTTAGTTTTTTTATCAAAACGAAATCCATCCAAGAAAAATCCGCATAAGAAATCCGGAAAATCGTAATTTTCGTACCCGGTAAATGCAAGTTCAAAGTATTTCGTAGCTTCATGAGTGAAAAATCCTACCAAGCCGCCACAGTAACCATTCCCAGCGCTTTTGAATTTTTCCATTAACTTTGAAAGAAAGAAGTACGGGTTTTCAATACTTATCAGTTTTCCGTTTATAAACAATTCCTTATTTTTGGCCGAAATGATAAGTTTCGGAGAAAATCCTATATAGGAAAATCTGTTAAATTTCCCCTCCTCCCCTAGTGACTCCAAAAGAAATATATCCTTAAAATAAGGATAAAGTCTTTTGAATGCCTCAAAAGCAGAAATAGATAAATCTAGTTTCTCTTCCTGGTATTTTCCTAATTTAATTTTCGGTAATAAATTATCCATAAAAAAATCCCCTTTCTCCCCGCTAAGCGGGGATACTCAAGGACGAATTATTCGTGGTGCCACCTTGATTTATCGTCTTACAAAAATGTCCCGATCAAATCGGGACACGTCAGTAAGAAAATCTTGTTTCTGACGAGCTCCGTTTCCGACACTCGTTGCTGACTTTTACGGTTTCGCCTCCGTCACATATTCACCCTGGTAATTAGGTACTTTTTACCATAATTCGGTAAATATTTTTATTAAATCTTGTTTTCTATGATTGTATCGAAACTCAAGTTCCTTCAAGTAAAGAGCAAAGTGTTTCTTAGATATCCCATGATACTTAAGCATCCTCTCTTTTGCAAAGGACCAGAAACCTTCAAGACCATTAATATGGACTCTCCCATTGGCAAACTTCTCAGCATGATTAAGACTCAGATGTCTGCCATAGATAAACAGGGACTTGTAGCTTCTAAATTGATCAGTATAGAATACACTGCCTTTCTCGGCATGCCTGCTAATGGCATCAAGTACTTGTCCAAGTTCGAGATTCTCTGGGAGAGTGGTAAATACTCTTCCATCTCTCTCCAGCATGCCAAGAACAAGAGTTTTTCCAGAAGCTGCTCTTCCTCTGTTTCCCTTTCTTCTTCCACCAAAGTAGGCATCATCAATCTCAATCTCTCCAGAAAGTTTTCTAAACTCTTCTTTGGTTTTTCCAGCGATCTTCTCTCTGAGTCTTTGGTAGACTCTGTATACGGTCTTGTAGTTAAGGTGCAATACTTTGCTGGCTTTATTAGCTGGTATCTCCAAAGCAAAGTATTCAATGATCTTTCCAAGTCTTTCAGCTCTCTTAAAGGAATATCTCCTTTTGCATCTCGGGCAGTAAATTCTACCCAAAGAATTGCCCCGTGCACGGTAGTATCTACAAAATATACATTTCCGGCGATCCATTCTACTATTTATCTTAATCGATTTTCGGTAGAATGTACCTAATTACC
>JACPZE010000019.1 GCA_016195685.1 Candidatus Gottesmanbacteria bacterium | reverse complement strand
TGCGGAGAGGGTGAGATTCGAACTCACGATATCCTTGCGGATACATTAGTTTTCAAGACTAACGCCATCAACCACTCGGCCACCTCTCCAGCCTCTTTATTATATCGTATTTAGGCTTAATTCTAAAGCCAACTCTCAGGATTTGACAAATGTTTCCGGCAGGTTTATTATATAAATATATCGAAATATTTAAATAATTAAATATGAGTGAGTTAATAGTCAAGATATTTAAATCCCTATCAGATCCTACCAGATATGGCATGATCAAATTTCTTCTTACCAAACAGGAGTTTTCTTGTAAAGAATTATCCAAGAAGTTTTCACTTTCCCAACCTGCTTTATCCCATCACTTCAGCAAATTAATAAGTGCAAAGATTATCAACGTCCGCAAAAATGGAACGGAAAATTATTACAGCATAAACGATGAATATCTCAAAGAGATTGGCATAGATATTAACAAAATTATTAAGAAAGGAAACCATTTATGAAAAGTGCATTTGACCAGTTAGCAAACAACCAAAGTGTCCAAAATACTATTGAGTCATTAAAAAATTCAGGCATTGATGCAATAGTAGTTGCAACTGGGGATGAAGCCAAGAAAAAAGTTTTAGAGATGTTGCCCAAAGGCGCGGAAGTGATGAATATGAGTTCTGTAACATTGGAGACAATCGGGCTTGATAAAGAGATAAATGAATCCGGTAATTACGATGCTGTGAAACCAAAATTATTTAAGATGGACAGGAAAACACAAGGTGTCGAAATGCAAAAACTGGGTGCCGCTCCAGTTTGGACAGTAGGAAGTGTCCATGCAGTGACTGAAGATGGGAAAATACTTATCGCTTCAAATAGCGGGAGCCAACTTGGGCCTTATGCTTATGCATCTGCTCACGTAATCTGGATCGTAGGAATACAAAAGATCGTCAAGAATCTGGATGAAGGAATAAACAGAATTAATGATTATGTACTTCCTTTGGAGGATAAACACATGCACCAACTTTATGGTGTAGGAAGTAATGTAAGTAAATTATTAATAATAAACAAGGAAATTAAACCGGGGAGAATTACTCTAATTTTCGTCAAAGAAAAACTAGGATTTTAAACTAATACTAAACAATATTTTGCGGTTTACCGTCTAAAAATCCTTTTATATTTTCTATCGTCACATCCAAAATTTGCTTCAATGCTTCATGACTGTTAAATGCATTGTGTGGTGTAATAAAGACATTTTCTTTGGTAAGCAATACATGATTTAATAGTTGTGTCTTCAAATCGCATGTTTGCAAGAATTCTTTTGTCAGAAGTTCTCTTTCCTCCTTCATAATACACTCTTCTTCAAGTACATCAAGTCCAACACCGGATAAAATTCCTTTTTCCAACGCTAATACAATGGCTTCTGTTTCAACGATCGCACCACGAGCGGTGTTTATCAAAAAAGCCCCTTTCTTCATATTCAAAATATTCGTTTTGTTGAGAAGATGTTTAGTGGTGGATGTTAATGGTGCATGAATTGAAACGATATCTGAAGTTTGAAGAAGTGTTGTAAGATCAATAAATTGTATCCCCCATTGCTGTGCAATATTCTCATCGGGATGCTGGGTATGAACTATTATTTTCATTTGAAATGTTTTTGCAAGCTGAACTACGCGCTTGCCTATGTGACCAAAACCGATAATACCTAGTGTTTTCCCCGCAAGTTCAAACCCACGAAGTCTATCTAAACTAAAGTCCCCTCTTTTTGTTTGTTCTATAGAGGGAATAATTTTACGAGAAAACGCCAGTATCAATGCAAATGTATGTTCAGCAATTGTTTCTATACCGTAAGTTGGCACATTGGAAACGGTAACATTATTTTTTTTGCAATATGAAATATCTATATGATCAAATCCTGTTGACCGGGTGGCAATAAAACGTAGTTTGGGAAGTTTGCTGAGTAATTGTTGATTCAATGTCGAATAAATGAATGTGGAGAGAATATTTGTATCACTTACTTCTGCTATATTATTTTCCGTCAGATTGTCACTTCTGTATATAAAATTATTATTAGTTGGAAACACTTTGCGAATATATTCTTCTTCCCATTTTTCTAGTTCAAAAAATACTATTTTGTCCATCACTTTTACTATACATGGTTTAGTGACTTTTCGATACCTTTTGACCGATAAGAAAAGTTCTCACAGAAAGCAGAAATATAATAGCCATATTAAAAGCTGAAACAGCACACCAAGTACAAATCGCGCGAATAGTAAAAATTTCTGTATAAGTAAACCAACTTACAAATGCTAGACCAAATGTAGAAATTCCCAACATCCCATAAATTAACCTCCTATCATTATAAATAGTGCGAAGAAATGACAAAACCATAATAAAAAAGTATCCCGCCAATCCGAATCCAGGAACAGGTATTCCGAATATATAGCTATAAGGGCTTTTGCGGATTAATTCACACCCGCTATTCAGACACACTATCGAAGATTTGCGAAGGAAACTCTGCAAAACATATATAGCTATGATCAGTCCCGCAATAGACAGGATAAAAATAGCTCTATTGTATTTTTTTTCCATAATTAGAGTATAGTGAAAATATATACAGAATATACATCGAAGATCGAGTACTTGCTGTGACCTACATCACAGATTTTAAAGCGTTTTTGTATATGAATACTTCTGGTATACTTATGAAAATCTAAGAGACAAAAATAGTATGAATTATACAAAAGTTTTAGAAAAAATTGCTATATTTTTTAACCAGTTTACTAAACATTACTATCAAAAAGATGAAATACTGATCCGGGCCGGAGAGAATCCTGTCGGAGTTTTTTATCTTGAGAAAGGCTACGTCAGACAATATGCCATTTCCGAAAAAGGTGAAGAAATTACTTTTAATTTATACAAACCGCAAACTTTTTTCCCTATGATGTGGGTCTTAAATGATACTCCAAACAATTATTATTTTGAGGCAGCTGCGGCAAGCACTGTTTTTATTGCTCCAAAAGAAAAAGTCGTTGCTTTTGTAAAAAACGAG
>JACPZE010000021.1 GCA_016195685.1 Candidatus Gottesmanbacteria bacterium | reverse complement strand
TTTTGAGATCTGGAGAAGATATGCAAATGGACTCTCTATCCCTCCTCCTTCAATCACACCTACTTCAACGCCTGGCCCCAGCGCTACCCCCACTATTACACCAACCCCAGGGCTTGTTGCCCAGTGGCCTCTCACCGAGACATCCGGAACAATAGCTCATAATTCATCCGGATCATGCGGTACAAATTGTAACGGTGCACTTACTAATTTCACAAATACTGCTGGACAAGATGTATCGGCTAATTCCGGCTGGACGGCAACAAAATCCCGTTCAGGTAGTGGCTCACTCATGTTTGACGGGATTGATGATATTGTAAATATTGACAGCAATAGTCTACTTAATCCTTCCAACGCCTTCACCATCACAGCGTGGGTAAATTATAAAAATAGGGATTCTACTACCTGGCCTAGAATCATCGATAAGTTTGTGACTAACCCGGGTTGCTCACCGGGCGGCTATACCGGATACGCTCTTTCAGCCAATAAATCAGATATCGCATCTGGCCTTGATTTTGAAATCCACACAAATACTGGAGATTATTATCTGGATGCTTCACAACCACTCCTGACGAACACATGGAATTTTATCGCTGTCTCTTATGATGGTACCTGGATGAAACTTTGGGTAAATGGTGCTGAAATTGCCAACAGAAATGCAAGCGGAAATATCTGTCCGAACTCTGCGAATTTCACTTTCGGCAGAAACCATATAAATGCTATTTTAAATGACGTCAAGATATACAATCAAACATTTTCTGATGGTGAGATGATATCTTTATATACTAACGCAGGTCCCACAGTTACACCCGGTATAACAGTGACCCCCACCCCTGGACCATTGGGACTTTTGGGTCAATGGAAGATGGATGAAATAGCAAGTATAGCCGTTACCGATACTTCTGGATATGGTAATAATGGAAATGCAAACGGCGCCACGATAGTAGACGGAAAATACGGAAAGGCCAGAAATTTCAATGGTACAAGTGATTCTGTAATCATACCCAATAGTCCGGCCAAAGGTGTATGTCAAATGTCTCTATCGGCATGGGCTAAACCTCAAGGAGGGAATTATGGTTTTATGATCGTCAGCTTACCCTCCCAGATCGCATATGGATTTGTAGATAACGCAACTGGTGGAACAGAGTTTCTGGTAAATGGTCAGGAATTTCCTTTTGGAAATTTACCTCGCGGGAATTGGTACCATCTGGTAGGTACTATGGATGGAACCAGGGCCAAAACTTATTTGAATGGCAATTTGGTGACCGATGTACCATTTACCCAATGCGTCTATAACGGCAATGCGGATCTGAAATTTGGCTCATTTACAGGATCTTCGTATTTTTACAGCGGGGTGTTGGATGAAGTTGCAATTTATAATCGGGCATTGACCCCAAGTGAAGTTTCCAGCCTGTATCTGACTAATTCCGTTGGGCCGTAATGTAAAACCCCGCACTTTAAAAGCACGGGGTTTTATCTTGCTAGCGATTTAAAATTTTATTTACTCGGCGTTGGAATAACAGGAAGACTAAAATCCTTTACCCGAGCAACTTCCGTAATTGTATTCGCTTGTTTATCCCACAATCCCCGAACTCTCACTCTTTGTCCTACGACTACATCCCTTTGTACAATAGTTTCACCTTTTCTGTTGGTAAATTTGGTTGAAGATGACAGGCTCACTGTTTGGCTGCCGCGATTAATCGTATTCATCACCCATCCGGTTGAATTTAGGTTTGTAATGGTTCCAAAAAAGACGCCAAGCCTTTTCTGTATACTCATATCGCGAACCAGTACAGCTTGGATTGTAGTTTTAGCATCATCCGCCCATTTTCCATGGACGTTTACCATATCGCCTATTTGCATTTCATCCGATGCTCCTTTACCCCAGAATTCTCTCCTGAAGTGAGTTTTGCTATCAGTTAAAACGGTATAAGTTTTTCCGTCCTTGGTTACTGTAAGCGTAGTACCATTTTTGGCAGAAAGTGTCCCGCCTATGATCGCTGCTCTTTGAGATTTAGTTCCTCCTCTTTGTAAAATTCCAGGCTTTGTCCCTTCATTACCCATTCTATCTTCTTTCACTTCCTGCTTGATTTCCTTTTTCACTTCATATCCCAACGCATGAGATTTAGCTGTTATAACAAGTGAAATAACGGTTAATAAAAATATGAAAATGCTTGCCAATTGTAATTTCTTCATATCAATTTATAATTTATCCCTCCACGTTGTAAGTAATTGTAAACTCCTTTTCAGCCACATTTCCATTTGCATCATTTGCAGTGATAATGATCAAATTTTCTCCTTCATCCAATGTAAGTGTAGTTGAAAAATTCCCATTTGCATCTGCCGTAGTATCTTTATCATTTATCGAAAGTTCTGCATTTGGTTTGGTATTTCCTTTTACCGTTAAGATTGGACTGGTAACAACACTATTGTCTGTGGGAGAAATGACGCTTAACTGTATTTGGGAAAGACTCGAAACACCAGAAGTAGGCATGCTTGTGGGTTTTACATAAGCAGTCTCATTCTTTGGATTTTTTTGTGTGGATGATTCTTGACTGGAATTGCTTTTGCTCTGCTTCATCTGAGATGATACGAGAAATCCAGCTATAACAGCTAAAATAACCAAAGCCCCGGCGATCATAATATATCTACTCTTCATGTTTTATTATTTTAGTCCTTTTTTAGAATCCGTCAAGTCCAAAATATCCGTAAACAAATCCACTTTTTTTACGTTTTGTAAAATTGCTGCAGGATATTTATCCAGGTTATTCATATTTTCCCTCTTCAGTGCGTTTTTGATCGCTTCCGTTTTCTTGTCTCCTACCGCTACAACTAATGCCTGATCAAGCATCTGTAAAGCCCTGGAAGTAACGGAAATTCTAAAAGGAAATCCTCCCGGACAATATGGACCTTGAGATCCAGATTGTCTAAGGTCATAGCCAACTACATACTTATCACTATTCCATACGTTTGAAAAACCCGGTAATAACCCTGCGGTATGCGCGTCCTCACCTATACCTAATACGCCCATTTTATAAGAAAAGTGTTCAAATAGACTTTCTATTTGATTATTATAATTATCAGCAGCTTCTTCCAATGTTCCCTCTTGGGAAATTAAATAATAAGGAATTTTCTTTTCTTTACAAGCTTCCCAAAGTCCAGTTTTAGCTATTGTTATGGCATTCATATCCTCATTTTCCATACTTAATACTGGTTTTGGCTGAAACCTTTCATCAACTTGCGCAAAAGTAATATTTCCATACTTAATACCTAATACATAATAGTTAATACTTTCATAAAGTCTCACCACGCTTCCTCCAGATAATAGTAGTAGAATTTTCTCTTTCTGATGAGATTTTAATAATCTAATCAAGAATTCCGAAGATTTAGCCCAAATTGTATTTGGATTTTCTTTATGAATTAATATATTCATTTATTTTTATAATGGGTGACGCGAAAGAAGGATTCCCAAACGTAGCCCCGCCTGGCGGGGCGAAGTTTGGGAAACTTTCGCGGCAGGACCCGTAAATTAATATCTATTGATTAATTCTATCATTTCTTCCTTTTTCTCCTCAGTCACTTCTACCGCAACTACTCCTTCTCCCGGCTGGCCATATAAGACTATGCTTCCCAAAGGAGCTAGTAATATTGCAGGTACTCCTGCGAGATCTTCTTCCCCTGATACTTTAATTATTTTTGGTTTATCAGATTGTATTATTTCTTTATATGCAGTAGCTATGGCATCAATCAGTTCGGTACTGATACTTCCGGGAGGATTTTGCACCTCGAAATCTATCTTTTTATCGTCAAAACCCAATTCACTTAATTTAGTATACTTATCTGCTCGATTCACCCGATAGTCGATGATTACCAAATTGATTGTTATTCCAACCTCATTACATAATTTTGTCACTTCATCACCGACAGTGATAATCATAGTGAAATTGGTTTTCCCAACAGTTTCTTTCAACTGTTCAGCTATCTCATGCAAATCATTTGGATTACCTTGAATCAACTCTCCTAATGGCTTTTTTAATTCTTGTCTTAATTCCTCAGATATTTTTGATTTTTGCCCGCCCTGTGCTGGGCGAGGCCAGGGATTTTTGATTTTTGATATATATAGCTTGCCCCATCTGTCTATCTCCCCCAACCTTATTCTCGTTGAGGCAATTCTTTTTTTGTCTTCAGCCATGATTAATGGAACGGATATAATTTTTAAAGGGGATAATTTTAATTCTTCTCTTCTCTTATTCACTTTTTCCGCTCCTTCCCAGGTTTCAGCTGTCACTACTAATGCTTCTATTTGATTATTTGTGATTGCAGACCCGTAAACATCATCTATCTTTACAATTTCCGACCTATCCAACAATCCATTCTGCATCAAATATTCTTCCAATCCATTTTTTCTTGTTTTAAAATTTTGAATTTGGATTTTATTTGAAATTTGAAATTTGAAATTTGAAATTTTAGCCTTAACAAACTTATCAGAGGTTAATCCTATTATGACTCTCTCACCATAAGAAAAAGCTTGTTTAATGAAGTATTTGTGCCCTTTGTGTAACCTATCAAAAGTACCGGCAATTGCAATCACCTTAAAATGCATTTTATTCTGCATACTTACTTTATTATTCCCTATCACCGTTCCGAAGTTTTCGGATGATTTTCCGATAAAGAGTCTTATATTGGCGGGCTGATTTCTTCCATGAAAAATTCTTGCGCATGGCACGTTCAATCATATGCATCCATTGAGTGTCTCTTGCTCTCCCGACTTTATGCAATTTCTGAAAATTTATATAAGAATTATTGGCTCTTTTGATGACTGAAAATAAATTCTCCGCATTATATATTACAAATCCAAAACCGTTATATCCATCACTGACAACATCTTTCAGTCCGCCACTAAGACGTACAATAGGTAAAGTTCCAAATCTCATAGCTATCATATCTGTCAATCCGCACGGTTCAAACCTCGAAGGCATCAAAAACATATCGCTTCCTGCATAGATTAGTTTGCTCAGTTCATGATCAAATTTAAAAATAAGTCTTACCTTTCCCGGGTATTTCTCCGCAAGCTTTTTGAATTTATTGATATAATCGACCCTTCCCTGTCCCAACAATACAAAAGTCATATCCAAATCCATAATGCGTGGAAATACTTCAAATATCAGATCAATCCCTTTTTGATCATCCAGTCTTGTTACTATGGATAAAAGAGGTTGTTTGTCTCTACTGCGCAGATGTAATTCCCCAAGTAACTTCTTTTTATTCTTTAATTTTTTCTCCAAAACATCCGGTATACCGTAAGAGTGATAAATCGTGTGTTTTAACCTCGGATTATATTCATTGATATCGATACCGTTTAATATTCCGTAAAAATCCTTTTTCCTTTTCTTCAAAGTTTTTTCTATACCGTATCCAAATTGAGGAGTAAGGACTTCTTTTGCATAAGTGGGACTCACAGTGGTTATGATATCGGCATTCAGTATCTCCTGCTCGACAAAATTTATATTTCTCATGGGATCGTTTTTGTATGATGTAAGCTCGTTTTTTTTAATACCGGCAAAATCCAGGATAGAATTATGCGCTCTCCCCTGGGCCCGTATACTATGGATCGTCATCAAAATACCTATTTTACTGATGATGGGATGTTTTTTATATACAGTATTTCGAAATAATGAAATTGTTGCTGTATAAAAATCATGGCTATGGATTACATCCGGTACAAAATCCCATTGTAAAATTAGTTCCAACACGGCTTTTGAAAAGAACATATACCGCGTTGGCTCGAGGTAACCGTTGAAATCACGATACATCATCTCACCGCCAAAATATCGCCTATTCTCCAAAATATATACAGGTACACCGAAAAAGAAATCCGACTTCCATACATTTACGTTTTCTGCCATCCCTCCCATGGTGAATGAAAATTGCAGGATTTTTTCACACCGGAAGCGTTTGAGATCGATTTTGGATGTCCAAGGTACTACAATCCTACTTCTCACTCCCAAAGTATGCAATTCTTTCGGAAGTGCAGCCACTACATCACCCAAACCTCCTAATTGTGAAATTTGAGCTACTTCTGAAGCGGCAAATAAAATGTTCATAAGATAACTTTTCCGTATACTTCTTCGTAATGATCTACCATTTTCTCTATAGTAAACTTACTTTCTACACTCTGTCTGCAGGAAAGTCTGTCAATTTGGTCTATTTTTTTTACTGCATTTACCAATCCGTCTATTCCATCTTCTTCGGGAACGATAAAACCAGTTTCTCCATCTTTAATTAGTTCGGGAACTGAGCCTCGTCGATAAGCGACCACTGGAGTTCCACAGGAAAGACTTTCTGTCATCACCAGTCCAAACGGTTCTTCCCAATGGATAGGCATCAAGGTACAATAGGCGTTTTGATAATACTTTATTGCTTCGCTTGAAGAAATATCTCCTGTCACCGTAATTAATTTATCATTTAACAGAGGCACTATTTCAGTTTCATAAAATTCTTTATTACCTCCGATCAGATGGCCGGCAAAAACTAAAGGCATTTGTAGCTTTTTTGCAGCCAACAGTACATCTTTTGCTCCTTTTGAATTGGTTATTCTGCCGGCCCAGAAAAGATAAGTTCCTTTTGTGGGTGAAAAAGAAAACTTATTTGCATCTATACCGTTATATACGGTATCGATGAAATTCCAGGGTAAACCTTGCCGCTGATTATTGCTTATACTGATCAACTTCTGGTCTTTGAAACGGGCATAAAACTGGTATTCATGATCATTTTCATCACTAGGCAATAGATTATGCAGTGTATGTACTGAAGGTACAGATACTAGAGAGGCAAACGGAAAACACCAAAAATCAGTATGGCTATGGATGATATCAAAACTACTAGCCATTTTATAAGCTTCGGATATATTAAATATAGTATACGAAGGATTACCCCAGGGAATTTTACCAGACATGGGATCAGAAACTGTTGCAACCAACTTTGCTGATGTTTGGGAGCTGGATGTAGCAAAAAGAGTCACCTCATGGCCACGTCTAACTAATTCTTCCGTTAGGGAATTGACTACCCTCTCTATTCCTCCATAATGCTTTGGGGGGGTATCATTCCATATCGGCGCAATCTGGGCAATCCGCAATTTTCTCATAATCTAACTTTTCTGACTGAGATTTAAGATCCTTTGATAAACTTGTTCATAACCGACAACCATTTTCTTTACTGTAAATTTCTCTTCCACAACCTTTCTACAAGATATACGCATTTTTTTATAATCATCACCACTTAAGGTATTTAATCTCTGTACCGCTTCAACCAATCCTTCAATTCCTGTTTTTTTCACTATCCAATCTCCTCTTTTGTCTGAATCTTGTGAATTGACTATAAATCCTGTCACGCCGTCCTGGACTATCTCAGGTACGCTTCCCCTTGCATAAGCCACCACCGGAGTACCACAGGCCATCGCCTCTACCATAACCATGCCAAACGGTTCTTCCCAAAGAATTGGAAAAAGCAATGTCCTCGCCTGTTTGTAAAGTATAATTTTATTATCACTACTTACTATACCAGGTTCTAATATCAAAGGATTTTGCAGATGAGGCTTAATCTTCTCCAAAAAGTAATCACTTTGATCGTCTTTATCTGGAAAATTCGATCCGATTTCAAGACGCATATTTAGAGAAAGTGCTGCCGCAATTGCGTGATCGAGCCCCTTCTCTGGAACGAGTCTTCCCATAAAAAGCAAATAGTCAGAAGGTACCTCTTGGAAGGAATAATTGTTTAAATCTATACCATGGTAAACTGTACCAACAAAATTTAAATTCAGCTTTCCCTCAGTATTTCTGAATGCATTGCTGATTGAAATATAATTGTGAGACGAATATTTCTGATATAACCAGTAAGCCAAACCTTTTGGATCAGTTGGTATCGGGTCATGCAATGTATAAACTGTTGCCATACCGGTGAGATCATTAAAAAAATGGGCCGCCATATCATGATAGGAATGAATTATATCTAGTTTCTTCGCCATACCCATCTTGTAAGCTTTGGTAGTGATATCCAGCTCAAAATTGTGTTTATGATTATAGAATGTTCCCCATTTTACTTTATCTACCGGAGCATTTTTAAGTTTCTCGTCGAATATATCATCCTCTAGAAGTTTCGGATCCCCTGCTACCAGCTTTGCTTTTGTCGCCACATCAGGAGCAGTAAAAAGATACACATCATGTCCACGCGCAACCATTCCATCTGACAAAGATAAAACTAATTCCTTGGGAGCAAAAATCATGTCTTTATATTTATCTGACATGTATAAAGTTGGTATCAGTATTCCAATTCTCATATTTTAAAATCTACTTACTGTCAGGACAGTCTTTATATTAAACAATTTTAGTAAGCGCAGCTTCGTAATCCGAGACCATCTTCGCTACAGTAAAATTCTCCTCCACATACTTTCTGCAATCCTCTCTTTTTATTTTATCAATATTTTTTACCGCTTCGATCATATTATCTTCACTATTATTTTCTATTACAAACCCAGTCTTACCATCTACTAGCACCTCAGGAATTGCTCCATTGTTGAAGGCCACAACTGGAACTCCACAGGACATAGCTTCTATCATCACCAGTCCAAAAGGCTCCGGCCAATTTATGGGAAATATGAAAGCTTTGGCCTTTTGGTAAAGTTTTAATTTTTCGGCAAAGTCCATCTCTCCCATCCACTTAACCATTTCACCATCAATATCCGGTTTCATCTTGGCAAAGTAATCCGGGTTTCCTATTTTACCTGCAAGGATTAACTTCATCCCTAATTTTTGAGCCACTCGTATAGCCACTTCCTGATTCTTATGGGGAGCAATACTTCCCATCATCAAAAGATAATCTCCTCCGACTGCATCATAAGAATACTTTTGTGTATCAACACAATTGTAAACCGTGGCTAAATAATTTAGATCCGGAAAATCCTTTCGCTGAGCATTACTGATGGTGATGATATGCGTATTGTACTCCTTAAAAAGTCCTGCTAACTCGGTAAAAATAGGAAGATGCATAACATTAATGAAGGGCTTATTTAATAATTTCGCAAGAGGTAGAAATACTGCCTCACCACGCATATTGTTAAGGATTACATCAAAATCATCTTTACGATTTATAAGCTCTTGTTGGACTTGTGAGAGATAAACATTTTCCAATCTTAATTTTCTTGAAGATTCAACATTTAAGAAAGCGGGTGACGCGAGCGAGGGACTCCCAAGTGATGCTTCACCGAAGGGAGAGTGAGCCGAAGGCGAACGACTTGAAGCGTCACCTTGGGATACGCGAGCGGCAGGACCCGCAGATCCTGCTACTGTATCTCCACCACCCACCTCAACCAATTCATAAGGGCCTTTAGCTGATCCGTGAGCAGCAAAAAGCACAACTTTATGGCCTAATTTAGAAAGTCCTTCTGCCTGATAATAAGCAATCCATTCAGTACCGCCTTGCGCAGGTGGAGGAACGGGAAGAGCAACGGATCCTAAAATCGCGATACGCATATATATAGTATTAAGTATTACGTAGTAAGTATCAAGTGTGAAGAAAAAAGATAATATAAATGGGCGGCACGAGCGAGGGGTCCCAAACTTAGCTTCACAAGGAAGCTTAGATTTATATACTACATTTAATACCGGCGACTTGAAGCGAAGTTTGGGATACGCGAGTGACAGGACCCATACTATTTATTGTGATTCTTATTCTTGGGGAAATAGGCAAATCTCATGTACATGAGAATAAATCTATGCGCAATAGCTTCCCAGGAAAATTTTTCTTCTGCTATCCTTCTGGCATTTTCAGCCATTTTTATCCTTTTCACTTCATCATTAAGAAGTAAATTCACCTTTTCAACTATCTCTGAAGCATTTCTGGGTCTGACGAAATATCCGTTTATTCCATTCTTTACGGCCAAAGGAATCCCACCTTTCCTGGTGACAACCACTGGAGTACGACATGACATTGCTTCCAATATTACCAACCCAAGGGGTTCATCCCATACGGAGGGCGCTACGAATACTGCCGCTCGTTTATAAAATTTATTCAAGTCATCACTTGTACCCAAATGACCAATAAAATGCACATTTTTTATTCCATACCCTTTGACTTGTTCTTCCAATTTAATTCTTTCCGGCCCTTCTCCAAGTATTACTACCTCTGCAGGTATCTTTCTGGCTGCTTTAATGAGATATTTTACTCCTTTGTAAGCTGTAAGTTTTCCGGCAAAAAGTACGATTTTTTTTCCGGTGAGATTATATTTTTTATCTATATCTGCAGTATCTAAATTCGGGTTAAATTTTTTTAGGTCCACTCCACCCGGAATGACCCTTACTTGGGATCTAAATTCATCACCATATATCTTAAATAACCATTCTTTAGTCCAAAATGAATTCGGAACTATACGCCTAGAGCGCCTTAAAGCATCCCCAGTCAAAGCTATATATCTCTTATCTTTTTGGGCGGTAGGAAGTTCTGATCCATGGATCGAGATGATATATGGAATTTGGTATATGCTTTTGATCACACGAGCCGCCCAAGTAAGCGGAAAGGCATGATGGACATGGATGATATTCGGTTGAAACTGTTCAACAGCATATATAACTGAATCAAGGAAATCTTTATAAATCCATACTAATTCGTGATTATTCAGTTGGGTATAAAGCTTACAATCAGGCCACTCCGGATGACCAGTGAAAGCAACACGGAAAGGCATCTTAAGTGGATATAGGGTCACGTTGGGAATTTTCCGATCATCCGGTGCAACCATCCCCACTTTGAAATGCTTACCTACTTCACTTGCCAAGTACCTGGCATAAGTACCTGATCCAGAGCCCCAAAGTGGAAAAGTCTGTAAATAAAGAATTCTCATATTTGAGGGCTATTGTATAGGAAATAAATAGGCAAATGCAACATGCAAGAAAAACTCGGCGGCTCTAAGCTGTCTTGACAGTCTCCAAGGCTCTCTGATGAGCCTGAATAACCACTCAAGTCCCATATTTCTCATCCACTGCGGAGCTCTGGAAACTCTTCCGGAGATATAATCAAACGCTCCACCTACAGCCATGAGAATAATGGGAAATTGTTGATTGTTGATTGTTAATTGTTGATTGAGTTGATTAATAAAATATTCCTGTTTCGGAAATCCCATTGCGACAAAGAGAATATCCGTTTTCTCTTTTATTATCTTATCAACTGTTTCTTTAATTTTTAAATCTGAATCGTAATTTTGAACTTTGAACTTTGAACTTTGAACTTTGATTTCCGGTCCATCAATCCCCCAGCCCGACAGATTTGGATGATTTTTCTGTAAGCACTCAAGCGTATCGTCTGCTAAATCATCCCTCCCCCCTATAAGTCCTATCCGAAGGCTCCATCTAGCGGCTAAATCTACCAGTATACCCATGCAATCCACGCCGGTGAACTGGTGAATTTTCAATCCATATAATTTTTCCGTCGCCCAAACTACTCCAGCACCGTCTGGAAGATTGATTTGGCCCGTATTGACAATCTGTCTAAATTTATCGTCCTTTTGGGCAAAATTGATGATTTCCGGGTTTGGGGTAAAAATTACAAGTGGATTTACATCTTGTTTTTGACTTTTGATTTTTGACTTTTGACTTTTTTCTAGGTACTTTTGGATTTCCTCTAGGATATCTCCTTTTGAAGAAAGAGTAATATTAATTCCGAGGATTTTTTTGGTTGCTAAACTCATTTTTGCATTTTATGGCATGAATTTTAGTCAAAAATCATTTCCATAAAGACATTATTGAATACATTTTGTTTTACAGGGTTTATATATGAATTATAATATCAAATTACTATTTTAATATATAAAATTTATATATGAAATAGAAAAATTATTATCATTTTATTATTATTTAGTGTTTTTGGATTATTTTTATTTCGTGAAACAATTTGCGTGAAAAGTTTACTTATATAAATTAGATATAGGATTAATTTTTCTTTACCTTTTAGAAATACTTCTTTTGTAAAGTTCTATATTTTCCAAAGCAACTCCAGTCCCTCTAACAACACAAAGTAGAGGATCTTCCGCTATGTGTACCGGTACTCCTGTTGCAGAGACGATCAATTTATCCAGATTTCGAAGCAGTGATGTACCGCCAGATAGAACTATACCTTTATCTATGATGTCTGACGCCAGTTCCGGTGGTGTATTTTCTAATATTCCCTTTATCGCTGAAATAATGCTTGCAAGAGGAGGTTGTAAAGCTATAACTATTTCAGCCGATTCTATCTCTACCATTCTTGGCAATCCGGTAAGAGAATCCCTACCTCTTACTTCCATCTTCTTAGGCCAATTAGTATCTTTTGTACCAATAGAAGGAGCTATTGCACTTCCTATCTGGATTTTGACTTCTTCAGACATCCTCTCGCCTATTATCAAATTAAATTTTTTCTTTATATAAGAAGTGACAGCCTCATCTAATTTATTGCCGGCCACCCTGACTGAATTATGTACAACTACCCCTCCTAAAGATATAACAGCTGCTTCACTTGAGCCTCCACCTATATCTACAATCATATTGCCGGAAGGCAAAGCTATGGGGATTTTGGCGCCTATCGCCGCTGCCAAAGGTTCTTCTATAAGATACACATTCCTTGCTCCGGCTGTAAGAGTAGCATCCATCACGGCCCGTCTTTCTACCTGGGTACACCCAGCAGGCACACAAATCATCACTTCAGGCTTAAAAAACCTGGTTTTCCCGCATACTTTGTCTATAAAATATCGAAGCATCGCTTCTGTCACTACATAATCGGCTATCACTCCATCTTTCAGGGGTCTTGAGGCTACGATGTTACCCGGAGTCCGACCAAGCATCTCTTTGGCTTCATTGCCTACCGCCACTACCCTGTTATCTTCTATAGCTACAGCTACAACTGTAGGTTCATTTAAAACCACACCTTCTCCAGCTAGATAAACTAGTGAATTTGCAGTTCCCAGATCAATACCGAGACGTTTGAAAAACATATTACATTACAATTTTAACAATTAGGCGAAGCATTATGAAATTTTCGAAGATCGCCCCTCGTTTTACTCGGGGTAAACATACTTTGCTTGCCCTGAGCGGAGTCGAAGGGCGAGCTAGAAAATTTTATATGCGAGCCTAATATTTAGATTTAATTCTACTCTTGTCGTGCTATAATTACAATCAACTCAAAAATGAAAAAAATTCTGTATTCTGTTGTCGTAATATCTCTTATAATCAGCCTTGCTACGCTCATCATTGCATACGGCCGAGGCTACAGGTTAAACCCCTTGGAAAAATCTATCAATTCTACCGGTATTTTATCTGCTTCATCCAATCCAGACGCAGCCTCAGTCTGGATAGACAACAAGCTCAAATCTGCTACCAACGGTTCTATTTCTCTTGAGCCAGGATGGTATAACTTACGCATCAGTAAAGAAGGCTACCAACAGTGGGAAAAACGCATCCGCATACAGGGCGAGGTAGTGAACCGCATCGATGCACTCCTTATAGCCAACAATCCCTCCCTTCGGGCACTCACTGTCACCGGGGTATCATCACCCTCTCTGTCACCAAGTGGTGGAAGAGTCGCTTACATATTGCCAAAAGAAGAAGCAACGACAGGCGCCTCTGTAAAACCTAAGGTAGGTGTTTGGTTATTTGAGCTTAGGAATGGTCCCCTGG
This sequence comes from Candidatus Gottesmanbacteria bacterium, assembly GCA_016195685.1. Lineage (GTDB taxonomy): Bacteria > Patescibacteriota > Microgenomatia > 2-02-FULL-39-11 > 2-02-FULL-39-11 > JACPZE01. The sequence goes on along the minus strand of JACPZE010000021.1, from coordinate 901 downwards.
GAGGAATCGGCGATCCAAAAGCAATTTATCAACCTCTGGAGAAAATCGATTGGCCCAATACCCGCATCCTTTGGTCTCCTGATGAGAAAAATATTATACTTGTAACCCAGGCAAAAGTTGGGAAAGTAGATAAAACCATCTTGGTGGTTGAGATATCTTTAGATAGTCCAAACAGTCCAGCTATCAATGTTACATCTACATTTGATGATATATTATCCCAATGGAAAGAAGAAAAAGACCAAAAATTATCTGTCTCCCTCGCTCCTTTACCAATGGAACTTTCATCTTTTTTGAAAAATAATACAAGCGATATAGAATTCTCTGCCGATAACAGTAAAATTCTCTACTTAGCCACAGCATCAGCTACTCTTTCAGTTGTTTTATCGCCTCCGGTCATAGGAACCAATTCTACCGATGAAGCAAGAATTATAGATCCCAGACAGTATTACGTGTATGATTTGAAAGAGGATAAGAATTTTAAAATAGCGGATCAAAAATCCTTGAAAGATGCATCCAAACCTTTTTGGTATACTGATTCAAAACGTATAATAATGATAGAAAATATCTCAATCACTATCATAGATTATGATGGTACAAACAAGAGAACTATTTACTCCGGACCTTTTGAGGATAATATCGTATATCCGTGGAGCTCACAGGGCAAACTGGTCATTTTGACAAATCTAAATAAACCCAAAGCTCTCCCGGATCTGTATGAAGTAGACATTAGATAGTTACTCGGTTAATTGGTTACTTAGTTACTTAGAAAACTACCAAGTAACAAAGTAACTAAGCTGCTAAGTAACTATTTTGTCAGATCCCCTTCAGGCCTAGCAAAAACCAGAAGTCTTTTCAAGGTAGTTCCTGGAGGCCAACACGTTTGCAGTGTCAATTGCTCAAA
>JACPZE010000022.1 GCA_016195685.1 Candidatus Gottesmanbacteria bacterium | reverse complement strand
GCTGGGAGACTTGGATTCGAACCAAGATAAACGGATTCAGAGTCCGTTGTCCTACCGTTAGACGATCTCCCAATTGGTCTAATTTTATCAGAAAATGAGGCGAAATGACATTTTTGGTATAATTTCACTCATGGATTATCATTCTCTCACAAAACAAATAACAGACCTTCTAACTAAAAATAATTATTGGTTTGAGACTTTTGAACACGAACCCGTTTTCACTAGTGAGGAAGCTGTGAAAACTAGACCAGGATACACGCTTCATCAAGGAGCAAAAGCGATTCTTGCAAAAATAGAGAAGAAAAATAAAGAAGAATTCTTTGTGATGTTTGTTGTGCCGGGAGATTTACGATTAGATTCAAAAAAGATAAAACAAATACTTGATATTAAAAGTTTCAGGTTTGCGACGGAAGAAGAATTGATGAAAGTTACCAATGGCCTACAAAGAGGAGCCCTTCCGCCATTTGCTCATTTTTTTAATCTGTCTCTATATGTCGATAAGCGATTACTGGAAAATGAAAAAATAGTATTTAATGCCGGAGACAGAAGATTTTCAGTTGCGATGAAGACAAAAGGCTATCAAGAACTAGCTCACCCACAAGTTATAGACATTGCCATGGGATAAAAAAGTTTTAACATAAGTTACCTAGTTTTAGCATCTTCAGGGTATGCCCAGTGTACGATGGGAGAACTTTTTGCTATACTGCATTTATGGTAATAACTATTTTAGAAGGCGAAGTTTCAGAAGAGAAAGCTTCAGTATTAATCAATAAATATAAAGATACAATTAAACAAATTCCTCCGGAGATTGTAGATACATATCTTGTCCATGATACTAAAAATCGACTCCTTTGGAGAATTATAACCATTTGGAAAAGTAAAGAAGATTTAGAAGAGATGAGAAAAAAAGGTACCCCTGCAGGAGTATTAATATTTCGTTCTGCGGGAGCTGAACCAACTTTGTCTATTTATGAGGTAGTGGAATATTCTCCAAAGTAATTAGCATAAATAGTTCCCACATAATCAAATAGCGCCAGATTTTTCATGATATACAGAATATTGAAACATGTAAAACACTGGTATAATAGCTTCTAATGGATATTAGAAATAAAGTAGTCGTAATTACGGGCTCCTCATCTGGTATTGGTAAAACTACTGCCATTCGATTTGCAAAAGAAGGAGCAAAAGTTGTTGTGAATTACCACTCCAACAAAAAAGGCGCAGAAGAGACAGTAGCAGAAATAAAAAAGCTTGGTGCAGAAGTAGCTTTAGTGCAAGCAGATGTCAGTAATGAAAAAGATATTGAGAGACTATTTTCTTCTGTTGTTGGTACTTTTAAAACTGTTGATATTCTTATAAATAATGCAGGAGAACCACTAGAAAAAATTCCTTTTCTCGAAGCCAAATATGCTGATATCTTGGAAATGGTGAATACTAACCTCATTGGTCCGATGCTTTGCTCACAACATGCAGTCAAAATAATGAAGAAGCAAGGTTACGGAAAAATTTTAAATACCACTTCCATAAAAGGTGCTGAATATGGTGGTGGAAGTTCAGTAGTCTATGCTGCCACAAAATCAGCACTGAATAATTTTACAAAGACATTGGCAAAACAAGTCGCACCTGCAATTCACGTAAATGCCGTTGCCCCTGGCTATGTCAAAACGAGATCATACGATGGTATGCCTCAAACAAAACTAGATAACTATATTAACCAAACATATCTCAAGCGATGGATTATCGAAGATGAAATTGCTGATGCTTTTATCTTTTTAGCAAAGAATGATGCAATCACAGGACAAGTGCTTTATATTGATGGTGGATTTACACTCAAATAGCAGACCCTGAAACACTAAATCATGAAAATCTTATCATGGAATGAAATATTAAAATCCATTGATAAATTAGCAGAAAAGATTCAATTCAGTGGATTTCTCCCTGATTACCTCATCGGAGTCACCACAGGAGGACTTATCCCTTTAGCTTTACTTTCCAAGAACTTAAATATAGAAAATATAATCACCATTACTGCAACGACAAGTGAAAAAGATGGTAAGAAAGAGTGGAAGATAACTTATATGCCGGAAATTGATTTAAAGGATAAAAAAGTACTCCTGATCGATGAGATTGCAGAAACTGGGACTACACTTCAGAAAATAAAAGATGCAGTAGTGGAAAAATATAAAGTAAAAGAAATAAGAATTGCAACGATAGGAGTAAACAAGGATTATTGTAAAAATTTTCCTGATTATTACATCTTGGAAGAAAGTGGCGATTGGATAATTTTTCCTTGGGAAAGAGAAGAATTCCCGGATTACTCTACTTACTGGAAAAACTATAAATAATCATTTGTCCTCAGTATTCAATTATTCTGATATAATCTTCACATGCAAGAAAACCCATTTAAAAACGATCAGAAGAACTATTGTACATTCTATATTGTCCGGCATGGAGAGACGCAGTGGAATGTAGATAGGAAAATACAGGGACATAGAAATTCACCGCTTACGGAAGAAGGATTGAAGCAGATAAAAGAAATAGCTAAAGAATTAAGAAAGATTAAATTTCATACAGTGTTTTCTTCTGATCTTTTACGCGCTAAAAGAACAGCTGAAGTCGTAGCTTTGGAACATAATTTAGCTGTCCATACAACAAAATTGTTACGAGAGAGGAGATACGGAAAATATGAAGGAAAACCCTCAGAGGTACTTACCGAATTCCACAAATTATTTGATCGGTTAACAACTGCAGAACGCATGGCTTATAAAATCTCCCAAGATGTAGAAAGCGATAATGAAATGATAGCGAGATTC
>JACPZE010000018.1 GCA_016195685.1 Candidatus Gottesmanbacteria bacterium | reverse complement strand
TGTTTCCAGAATTGACAGATAATGAGGTAAAACTTGTCTGTGAAGGTATGAATGAATTCTTCTCATGATAAAAAGACTCTCTATCAATGATATTTCCCAAGTTGTGAAAATTCACAAAGAAGAATTACATGGGTTTTTGTCTGAGTTGGGCGAAGGGTTCCTCACCAAATTCTATCAGGTGAGTTTGGATATCCCAGAGATGTTTACTCTAATCGAAAAAGAAAATGAGCAAGTTTTGGGATTCGTCAGTTTCACCACGAGTGCAAAAGGGCTATATAAAAAAGTGATCGCAAAAGAGTTTTTATCGTTCGTATTAATATTTTTGAGGTATTTTATTACTCATCCGGAAAGTATTGTCAAATCTGTTAGAATCCTCACATATCCCGGATTTAAAGACGATAGCCCAGAGTTAATCACTATTGCAGTTTTCAAAGTTCATCAAGGCAAGGGAATCGGCAGAAAATTATTTATGGCAGTTGTGAAAGAATTTAAAAAAAAGGGATTCCGCAAATTTAAAGTAAGCGCTTATGGAGAAAATGAATTATTATATATATGAATTTTAAAAAATTATTAATTATTCTCGAGATATTCGTATTAGGATTTTTCATCTATTGGCACTTTAAGCTTGGTTTAGTGCGGTTTTTTGATGCGGACGAACTTGCTTATTTGCGTTGGGCACACAATCTAGTGGCAGGTTTAAGGCCTTATACTGATTTCTTTTTTTTCATTCCACCTCTTTATCTTTATTTCTTAGCGCCACTTTTTTTTATAGTTGGTAAAAGTACCGCAATAATTCTTTCTGCCCGTTTTCTTTCATTTGTAATATTTTTATTGTCAGCGGGAGTGCTTTTTTTGTTGGTGAGAGAGATAAAAGGAGTGCAAGCAGGGATACTTGCGATTTTAGTATTTTCCGCTTTACCTATACCAGCGGATAAATGGCTTGAAATCCGTCCGGATGGGGTAGCAACGCTATTTATTTTTGCGGGAATATTATTTCTGGTTAAGGCTATCAAAAAGGGCCAAATACGGAATTTTTTCTTGGCAGGATTTTTTTACAGTTTATCAGTGATGATTCTACCCAAAGAAATTTTTTTTGTAATAGTAGGAGTATTCATACTTATCCTTGACGCTTATTTCTTCTCTAAAAGTCCCGCTGATGTTACCACAAAAATCCTTAAGTTTAGCTTAGCTGCCAGCATACCAGTTATTTTCGTTTTGATCACGTTTTTCCTTTATGGTGATTTTGGCAAGTCGCTTTATTTAGTTACCAAAGTGGCATCTGATGCCTCAAGAGTTTTAGGGAGTAAATTTCCCATACCTGCTAATTTTTTCTTTTATCCAAATGATGTTTATTTCGGCGAAGGAGGATTTAGCTTACCCTGGATTGCCAATCTGGTGATTTGGCTGGTAGCAATTTTTTGGACCATTATCAAAAGTATTTCATGTTTTAACGAGAAAGATAAAAAAGATACGTTGATATATCTTCTATTATCAGCGTCTCTCATTATTAATCTTCTCGCCTATATCAAGTTTTTTCCGCTTAAACACGAACAATATCTAGTACCAATTTCGCCACTAATTGCATTCTTCTTTAATGACTTTTTTTTGTATATTAGCAATGTTTTTAGAGACAAAAATCATCAAGCTTTAGTGAAATTGATTCAGCCTGTCAGTTTAATTGCTTTAATAATATTGCTATTTATGGCAGGTAAGAATATGTATGATCGGAAGGTTGCCTGGACAAATAAATTTGATCTTTTACGTTATGAGAATCTATATAAAGTAATACCTGAAAATGTAGCAGTATTTGATCTTACTGGAGAAACTATATTTACCCGTGAAGGATATTATTTTTGCTGTATACCGTATGGTCAATACGAGGAAGCCTTAAGTTTTAAATTTCCGGATATAAGAAGTGAATTGGAGAAAAGAGGGACTAATTATGTTTATCTGGGTCAGACGAATAGATTATCCGTGATCCCAACGCTTCATGCTAAATATATTATGGATAATTTTATACCCATGGAACAGGATAAAACTTTGTTGGTGAGGAAAGGTAAATAGCAGATCTATAAAATATTTCTTTCTCTCATTTTTGCCAATGACTTTTCTGCGGTGATCAGGGCATTTAAGCCGATGTTACCATCCACCGGAAACTTGCGTCCCTTTCTTATGCAATCTACAAATTCTGTCAGCTGTGCTTTGAGAGGCTCTTCTCCGGTAACATTAATATCTATGACATCCGGAGTACCGAACCTGACTAGAAACTCTCCGAAAGAGTCAAAACTTTTGGTATAGTGACTGTGGTAGATTTTTATTTTCTGGTTAATATAATCTAATTCTATATATCCCTTTGTCCCTGTTACCGAAAGCTGTCTTATTTTCACCGGTGTGATCCAATTTACCTGAATAAGTCCGTGCACTGAGCCTTTATAAGAAAGAAGTATCTCTGCATAATCTTCTCTTTTATTGCCGATTGCTTTTCCACCCAGACAAAAGGTATTTAATGGTTCCTGGTCAAGGAGAAAAGAGAAAATGTCTATATCATGGATTGCCAAATCAACGATGACATTCGTATCCAAAACGCTTGGGGGATAAAGCCCTACTCTTTTGGCTAAAAGAGAAACAATTCTGCCTATTTCTCCACGAAGTAGATATTTTTTCAGTTCCAAAACTGCGGGATTAAATCTCTCTACGTGTCCCACGCCAAGAATCAAATTCCTTTTTTTAGCTTCATCAATAAGTTCTTTAGCTTGGGTACTAGTTGCAGTTATTGGTTTCTCTACCAATACGTGTTTGTTGGCGTTTAAGCAATCTTTCGCTATTTTAAAATGCAAAGACGTCGGTACGGCAATTGTCACCGCTGAAAGAGTTTTATCCTGGAGTAATTTGCGGTAGTCTTTGTAGTAAAGGCATTGGTATTTAGCGGCTACTTCCTGACCTCTTTTCACATCTGTATCAGCAATAGCAACTAGAGTCACCCCATCAATCTCCGCAAAATTGCGGGCATGGTGTACTCCCATTGTGCCCACCCCGATTACCCCTACAGAAACTTTTTTCATATAAAACCGTAGCTACTATATCATTAAACTTCCTTTTCTTCCATTGCCCTGTGATGCTTTTTGAATTAATATTGTGTTTAAAAGAATGGATAAATTAAAAACAATTTTTATTTATTTAACGCCTTTTATTTTATTAGTAATTGCTTTATTTATAAGTATTGGTCCAGATTTTTATAGATTGAGAATTACTCCGGCCGGGAAAACTTTTCCACTCGTCCATAATCACATCACTGATTACTATTATTATCTTTCCCTGATGCATCAAGGGTATGAGGGTAATTGGTTACTTACATCCCGCATGACGCCTGAAGAATTCAAGCCGGTTTTTGCCCAAACATTCTTTGCGCTGCTTGGCCATATTGCCCGTGTTTTTCATCTATCTTTGGTAACTGTCTATTTTATCTCTCGTATAGTATCGGCAGTATTACTTATGTTGGTGGTAATTCTCGTAGTCAGAAAACTTTTTGAGAAAAAAAGACATATAATTTTGGCTTGCCTTTTGGTATTTTTTTCCACTAGTTTTTGGACGATCTCTTATTCCTCCGGGCACTTTTCGATAAGTCAGTTTTTGTCTTTTTGGACGAGAATGGATACTATTTTGAGAACTACCTACCTTCCACACCATATCTTAAGTACTACTTTGGGATTACTTTCAATCTGGTTTTTAGGCGAATCATTGGATAAGAGGGGAATAAAAAATACAATTTTGGCAGGAATATGCGGATCTTTGGGTGGTTTTATCTATTTTGCTTCTATGGCAAATATAATAGGCGGGGTTGCTATAGCTTTTATCATATTTTTCATACCAATCGTGATGCGTCAGAAAAGATTCTTGACTTTCTTGCCTCATTTTTTTATTTACTTTGCTATATGTTCTATGGCTTTCTTTTATCTTCTTGGCTTAGCCCGCACTACATTTCCCTGGTCTACATATACTACAGCAGGTGAGCGCTTCACGTTCGGTTTTTTCGTAAGGGAGTATATTGGCGGATTGGGTCCAACGTTGATTCTGACTATTTTGGGTATCCCGGCGATTTTATCCGATAAAAAATGGTTGCCCAAACTACTTTTCGGATGGGTAATTTTCCCCTTTATCGGGCTTCTTTTTATAAGCCGGATCTTTTGGCAATTTGCAGATATTTACTATCTGGAGGCGGCAAGTTACATACCTCTTGGGATACTCTCCGTATACGGTTGGAAGACTTTGGAGGTGAAAGTTTTTAAAAAAATAAGGGGAAGTAGTGTAATTTTAACCATAGTTTTATTACTTTATTTTGTTCCTCCCATAATTACCTCATTTCAGACTGAACTGGCTAGATATTCTCCTTATTATTATAACCTTTATATACCTAATGAAGCTTTGGACGGGATAAAATGGCTTGATACCTATACTCCAAAGGAGTCTGTGGTATTAGCCGGAGGATATTTCGGCGCTATCATTCCTGCTTTTTCTCACGACAGAGTCGTATACGGCCATCCCGCAAATACTTATAGATCGGCTGAAAAATCCGAGACAGTCAATCTCTTTTTTGCTCAAAACGACGTAAATAAGGCGGCTCAAATCATAAAAAGATATAACGTTTCATATATATTTTATGGACCAGATACAGATCCACCTAACGAAAAGTTTCTCAATGGACTTGGGATTTCTCAAGCCTATGTAAACAATATTATAAAAATATTTAAAGTCATTCAGTAGTTTTATGCGACGCATTCTTATAACAGGCGCAGGTGGATCTGCCGCTGCCAATTTTACCAGGTCGTTGCGAACATCAGTGGAGAAGTTTTTCCTAGTAGGTACAGATGCGGATAAATATAATCTGATGCGAGCAGAGGTAGACAAAAGATATCTCATTCCGCCGATTTCTCAGACTGGCTATCTTAAGATATTAAATTCTATCTTAGTAAAGGAGCGGATCGATTTCCTCCATGCGCAAAATGATCAGGAAGTTGGTTTCATAAGTCAAAACAGAGAAAAGATAAAAGCAAAATTATTCCTTCCGGATAAAACAACCATTAAGATTTGCCATGACAAATACAGATCCTACCAAAGTTGGGAAAAAGCGGGTATAAAAATTCCCAAGACTTTCATGATAAAAAACAAAAATGATCTAGAACAAGCATTTATACTTTTTCAAAACGATATATGGTTGAGGTCGATACGTGGGGCTGGAGGAAAAGGATCTTTCCATGCGGAAGATCTCGATACAGCGATGAATTGGTTGGAATTTAAAAAGGGTTGGGGGAAGTTTACCGCCTCAGAATATTTGCCTGGGAGAAGTGTCGCTTGGATGTCTGTATGGAAAAATGGTGAATTGATAGTAGCCCAAGGGAGAGAAAGACTATACTGGGAACTGGCAAAAATATCACCGTCCGGTATAACAGGGGTAACCGGTACAGGAAGAACTGTCGTGGATAGAAAACTTGATGAGATAGCTATGAAATCGATACTGGCAATTGACGGTAGTCCTCATGGACTATTTGGGGTAGACCTGACTTATGATAAAAATCATGTAGCAAATCCAACTGAAATCAACATCGGACGCTTCTTCACTACTCATCAATTTTTTACCGTAGCAGGTGTGAATATGCCGTATATTTATGTGAAATTAGGATTAGGCGAAGATCCAAAATATAAAGGCAAAAAATTAAATCCTTTAAAAGAGGGGCTTCTATGGATAAGGGGAGTGGATTTTACTCCCGTTCTGACTAATGAGAAAGAAGTGGAAACGTACGTAAAAGAACTAAAAAAAATGAAAAAGCAAATACGATGAAAGTTTTAATTACCGGAGCTACTGGTTTTTTGGGGGTACCATTAGTTACAAAATTATCAAAATTTAAAGATATAGAAATTATCGCTTGTGGGCATAAGAGAGGAAAATATGCATTTGATATCACCAAACCACGATCGATAGAAAAACTTATCAGTAAGATTGGTAGTGTCGATGTCCTGATCCATCTGGCAGCAAATGTGCCCAAGCAAAAGAAAGAAGATCTAAAAGATAAAATGTTCACGACCAATAAGGTTGGGACATTCAATCTACTCATGTCTTTAGAGAATAAAGTCAAAAAGATAATTTTTGCCAGTACTGCTGAAGTTTACGGATTTCCAAAAAACAATAATCCAATTACCGAAAGGTATCTACCAAATCCTGTTTCTTATTATGGAGCTAGTAAATTGGCAGCAGAAAAAATCATTCAGATATTCTCAAAAAGGTATTCAATTCCGTATACAATTCTTCGGTTTTCTACCATGTATGGTCCGGCAGACCCTATCGACCGGGCAATTCCAAATTTTATAAAACGAGCAATCAATGGAGAAAAACCTCAAGTTTATGGAGGAGAAGATCTGCGGGATTATCTTTATATTGATGACGCTGTAGAAGCATTGATAGCAGCAATGGAGAATGTAACGAGCGGAATTTTTAATATTGCTTCTGGAAAAACTATTAGTATCAAAGAGACGGCACTGATAATTAGTAAGAAGATAAATCCATTACTGGGTGTGGAGATATTAGCTAATAAGAAAGATTCTTTTGATATGCCAATCGATGTCTCAAAAGCAAGAAAATTACTTGGATTTTCTCCTAAATATTCTTTTCCAGATCAATTAGACAAATTAATCGCATGGCAAAGAAAAAACTAAAAATTATTTTCGATTGGGACGGAACACTAATCGATATAGAGAAAAAATATTGCAAAGTTTACAAAGACATCATAAATACCCTTGGGGGTAAGCCTATTTTGCATAAAGTAATTTGGGCTTTAAAAAGGAAAAATGCATCAGTTGAATTAATTTTATCCAAAAGCAAACTCCCCCCAAATTTAAAATCAAAATACGCCCAAGAAATCATCGGCAGAATCGAAAAAGACGAGTATTTAGCTCTGGATCAACTTATGCCTGGTGTACCAAGAGTCTTGGAAAATTTAAAAAACAAATATACTCTTATTTTGTGTACAAACCGTCGGGATAGGCAAAATCTTTTCACTCAATTGGAGCACTTTCAACTAAGATATTTCTTCGATGACATTATCTTTCAAAAATCAAAAACTTTAGGAGAAGGAAAAGCAGGACAAAATGATTGCATTGTTGTAGCAGATTCTCAAGATTATATTGTGGTGGTAAAGAAACTGAAATGGATTTCTGTAGCAGTTTTTTGCGGAATAAGAAGCAGAAAATATCTACAAAGTTACCATCCAGATTTCATCATCAAGGACGTCCGATCGTTGCCAGACGTTCTTTCAAAAGTTCAAAAAGAAGTGTAAGGCCGTCCCGCAGGCGGAAATGTCGTCTACTTTTTTGGGAAATATATGAAATCGGAATTTCCCCGATTTTGAACCCCTTACAGGTTGCATAAATCCCTATCTGTGTTTGAAAGAAAGGCCCGTCTGACTTACAATGAGGAAGAATAGAAAAGAGAGACTTTTTTCTTGCTAAAAAATTGGATTGGGTATCGGTTAGGCGGATGGAAAAAAGAATACGAATGAAAAAAGATATAATTCTGGAGGCCATTATTCGGATAAAAGGAGCTTGATATGAGGAGAGAGGGTGGTTCTTTGATGCAAAAACTATATCAAAATGGTCAATTTTATCTAAAAAAGCATCAAAATCTGCAAATCCAAAGGGATTATCTATACCGGTAAGATAAATATATGGATATTTAGCCTTTTTGATTCCTTTGCGCAAAGCAGCACCAATTGCTTTTTGTGGGATATGGATCACCTTAAGTTGCGGATACTTTTGTTGAAGACTAGTCGCAAGGGAAAGAGTATTATCATTACTACCGTTTTCGCAGAGAATAAGCTCAGATTGGCGGACACGCTTGTCCTTTTTAAAGTGTCCGAAGAACTCTTCAACCGCGCTTATAATTTTATCCTGTTCATTATATACAGGGATGACAATGCTAATATCTATAGCCATAATGATTTAGCCTATGATACAGGAATATATAGTCATTTTACATATCTGAAATAAACAAATATGTAAATGGAACACTATCATGGTCTATAAAGAGGCTCGACCTCAGAAATGCTTAAATTTCTCAAAACACCTTTTAATATGGTAAAATAGCCACCCATCAGTAATTTTTCACAGCAAACTTTATTATTTGAAAACATATACTGAAGAGCAAATTATGAGTTTACCTGAATTAAAGGATGTAAGAGCATTTTATAGAGAGAGAGCTCCTTATTGGGATATGTTTATGGAAAGAGAGTTAATAAATAAAGTTCGGAATAAGGAAGCAGAAAGAATGTTATTGTCTTTTAGAGATCTTCCGCAGAATTCAATTTATGTTGATATCGGTATAGGAACTGCAGAGCATCAAAGACGAATAGAAAAACTGTTAGGAAATAGATTAGGGAAGAGATATATTGGTGTTGATATAGCTGACACTATGTTACAAAAAGCATTAAACAAGTATCCCGATGACACAATGATATTAGCGAATGCAAGATCTATATTACCACTACGTTCTGCTTTGGCTGATGGTCTAATCGTTCAACATGTATTATCTCTGATACCTGATGAAGTATTACAATGGTCAATTATTGAAATGCGGAGAGTTATGAAAAAAGGAGGTATACTTTCAGGATGTGTATATGTGCCCTCGGATCCTTTTTCAAAATCTGATTTTCCTAGAAATTATCCTCAATATAGGGAGAAAAAATTAGCAGATAGTGAGAGGAGTTTGAATCAAGATAGGTCTAAGCTGGAATACAAGACTTTATTTGACAAAGCTGGTTTTGGAGTGGAGGATATGCATCATATAACATGGGATGCTGTTCAAATTACTGCAATTGCCATCTGATTTATTTAGAATTTAAATAAGTTATTCATAAATCGAATAAATAATAACTATAGTATTTAAATATATAGGTTTTACAAAAGAGTAGATATTTTCCAAATTTTTCCCTCCTGCTTTTTCTTTTTCCTGGATACTGAAAAAGATATATTTTATCTTGCCGTTTTTGAGGAAAAGTTGAGCTTGAGTTGGACTCATTTGCCCGCTGAAAAAGGCATGCACTTCTTTTTCTTTCCTATCATAATCCACCGTATTAGACTGACCCCAATAGACAGTATTGCCGGAGTAAGCTGGGATGTGATTAGCTGCGGTAATCTCTGCCAAAACCACGTTATTATTCTCCGTATTATTCCGCAACCATCTGATACCATCCATCCACTCCCGTAGAGGATACATAGTCTGTGGAGGATAAGGGACAGGCGGAATATTAGCTCCGATGCGTTGTGAGATCCAGGTAGTCTGCCAATCCAGGCTAGTTTTCATCATGAAAAGACTGCCTAGGAGGTAGAAGGAGATGATGATGATAAATGCTGCTGTAGCGATTTGGTAGTTATTTTCTGAAGTTTGCTGAGGTCGGCCATGGCTTTTTTGCGCACCTCCCAAACTCGCTCCACTCATCCGCCATCCGGCTGATTCGTGGTGCTTAAGGCCGTGGGCGTGCTCAAAAAGCATGGTCTCCCCGCAAACTTGACGTATAAATTGCCATACCTGATAAAAAAAGTAAGTTCCCAGAAGTCCCAAAGGGATAAAAAGTCCTGTTTGGGTGAAACGCAGAGGACTTTGGTCTTTCACTACTGAAAAAATGGCGGCAAAAGAAAACGTTGCCAGGACCCAGAAAATAAGTGGTTGAAACTTTTTATCTCGTTTAATAATAGAAATTACAGCCCCAATAATCCCTAGGAAAAATATTGGTCCCGTACCCAAAATATACTGATCAAATGGAATCATCATAGGATGTGTACGGTGGAATTCTACCAGAGCCGACCAGGGAAGGTGTTTGGTGATGAGGAAAATATAGAGAAGAGAAGGGAGATTGAATATTATAAATATTAATTTAATGGTTCTGCCGCTCAGGTTTCCCAAACTTTGCTTCAAGCCGCCGGTATTAAATGTAGTATATTGATTTGAGCTTCCTTGTGAAGCTACATTTGGGAGTCCCTCCCTCGCGCCACCCCTTTTTAAAATCAATGTGATCAAAAGCACGGTAATTAAAGTTATTAAACTTGGTGGGAAAGTAAGACCGACAGCGTTTCCTAAAATGATATAAATTAACAGTCGTTTGTAAGTTAAATGTTGAATGTTCAATGTTAAATTATAAAGAAGATAAAACGAAACAATTTGTGCAAACAATATGTGAGGAATAAACGTAATCCGTTGCAGTGCATCGATATTGCTCCACCACTCCATGTAGCGGCCGACATGAGTTACACCCGCGGAATCGGTAAATATCCTGGGGAAACTTCCCGAGGTTATTGTGACTAAAAATGCCAGAATTTGCCAGGGAAGAGATTTGAAATAATACTTCACTAGAAGAAAAATAGTTATCAATAACATTGGAGAAAGAATAATTCTTCCCAGCAAATAAGAAGAATTGGGATCCAAATTTAAAACCCTTCCTAGCCAACCCAAACCTAGGTAGAATTCCTGGATAAAGGATCCTTGATGTATTTCGCTGGTATATTTTTCAACGGCTGTAAGATGACCCTGGATGCCTTGTTTGATTTTTGATAAATAAAGATTGTAATCCGGCCAGTAATAGTTGTGCTCCAAGATAAATTCCCTGCGTTTATCTGCCAATTTATCTTTGTATTGCAGTTCAAAGATGGTAGGGTAGAAGGAGAAGAATAAAAATAATCCTATCAAGACAGCAAAAATAATATTTTTATACTTGACCATGAGATTATTATAACTTAACATAAAGCGCAAAGTGCAAATCTCAAAATGCAAAAACTAGCGTAAAGCTTAAAACTTATAACTTTAGACTTGGATTTGAATTTTGCACTTTGATTTTTGATCTTATGATATTCCTCTCAATTGTTATCCCTGCCTATAATTCGGAAAATACAATTATTCCTCTTTTGGATTCCATAAAATCCTCCCAAAAAGTGAACTTTCATGAGATTGAAATAATTGTGGTGGATGATAAGTCGAAGGATGAAACAGTAAACAAAGTGGCAAAGTGGCAAAGTGGCAAAGTGAAGAAAGTAAAAACTATCAAATTAAAAACAAACCAGGGACCGGCGAAGGCTAGAAATATAGGAGTAAAATATGCCAAAGGTAAAGTGGTTTTATTCCTAGATGCTGATGTAGTTCTTTATAAAAATACACTGTTTGAAATAGTTAGATCCTTTCAAAACGATGCGGATTTATATGCTCTCACAGGAGTGTGGGATAAAAAGCAAAAGAGCAATAAATTTTTCCCCAAGTTCAAGGCTCTGCGCGACTGGAGCTACTGGATAAACGAGAGGGATCCGAAAAATTACTATTATCTTTTTTCCACTCGTATTGCAGCCATAGACCGGGGATTATTTCAAAGGTTGGGAGGGTTTGATACAACATACAAAGCAGCATTGGTGGAGGATATAGAATTGACTTACAGAATTGCCAGGCGTCATGCGGTAGTCTTTAATCCAAAAGTGATGGTGCATCATGAGTTTGAGGATTTCTGGCCAATTGTAAAAAAATATTTCTGGAGAAGTTTTTACTGGAGCAGGATTTATAGAGAGCGGAAAAAGTTTGATCCGGTGGCCACTACCGGGAAGGAAGCGATGACTACTGTGTCGGCGGGGGGGTTGGTGGGACTAGCGATAGTGAGTCTATTAAGTTACTTAAGTCACCTAAGTGACTTAGGAAAAATAATGGCGATAGGAACAGGAATAATGATGATTATTCACCTCTTTGGTGTCCGCAAATTCCTCCTCTTTGTGGCAAAAGAAGAAGGAATAGTTTTTGCAGTGAAATCATTTTTCACTGGTTTGGCTCTATATCTTGTAATCTTATCTGGTGCGCTAGTTTCTCTTATTTCACTTCTTCCTGTTGACATGTCCTCCAAGAATTGAAATAGTTAAATTGTAGGATTTTCTATAGTATGGAAGTGAAAAAATTTAAATTATTAATTTCGTTTGGTTTTTTAGTTTTGGTATTTCTAGTGGTGATTGTCGGATATACAACCACTAAACAAAGCGCAGAGACCAGGAGTAGAGCAGCTACGATAACAAATCCACCCCAACCAACTATTACTGGAGCGGGTAGTTGGTTTATAGAGTTTCTTTGTGGTAGTGAACCTGCATCTTACATGCTGACCAGCTCCGTTGGTTGTAAAGATCAGCAAGTTTGGATAAAAGAGGCAAGTGACTTTTGTAATACCAAGGGTTCTCTTCCACTCTCTAAGTACAACTTGGGACCATGCCAACAACCAGTAGTTACTTTAACCTACTCCCAGCCCAACTAGTATCACTATTACTAGTGTCCCTATAAGCAGGACAGCTGATAACCCAACTCCTGATTCTGGTAGTGGTGAATTTAAACCAATTATGATAACCTTGACACCTATTCCCACTAAAGTACCTAGCTATTTCTATATCGGTTATATGTGCGATGGTAATGATGCTATTTTTTCTTATGGTCAAGATGGAGTATGTCGTTCCTCGGTGGAATTATTTAACTATGCCTCATCGGATTGCCACACTAAATCGGGTAATAATTGTACAAGCTCCATCTGTATCCAAAAGTATTTATACAGCAACCCTTGTAGATAGTGACTCTTTCATTAATATAGTTATTTAAATCATTTCTTCTTTATAGGGTAGATGGGATTTGCGGTAGAGCTATAGTCGGTAGAGTGTCAGGAGTATTTTGCAGAGCCGATGATGTAGCCTCGTTTACTTCAAATGTCTGAGATTTATTTGGTGTATTTTCAGTTCTCGATCCGGTCACTTCCTCTTTTGGCACTAGTTTTTCAAGTTCCTTTAGTTCTGCCGCGACTTTTTTGCCATCTTCGGTATCTGCTTGCAATAAAGATGACGCTTTTTGCAATTCAGTGTAAGCTTCTTTATATTTCTTTTGTCCTTTTAATGAGAGGTTTAGAAAATAATGAGCATTCGCAAGATCTGGTTTAAGATTGATAGCTCGCCTAGATAGATTTTCTGCTTCAGTAAATTTATTAAGCTGCAGATTTAGACCTGTCAATGCAAGGTAAGTATTGGGATTGAAAGGATCAAGAATAAGTTTCTGTTGAAAACTGTATGCCGCCCAGTTTTCGGATCCTTGTGCGTATCCTATAAGACTGGAGTAAACGCGGCCTAAATTGTCCCAGTTTATTTCATTTAGCCGATTCAAAAGAATAGCGTTTCTTGCTTGGTCTATAGCTTGCTTAACAAGATTAGGGATATTTTGTTTATCGATATCAGATAATTCCTTTTTGGCCGAAATAGCATTCGCAAGAGCTAAACTAGTGCGGGAAAACGCAACATGGTAGCGGTCTATGGCCGGATTTAAAGTAATTGCCTGATTTTGCAGATTATAAACTAATTGTCCTTGATTATTCAGTGTTGCATCTAGAGATTGTTTAAATTTCACCTCTGCTAAATAAAATTTACCACTATAATACCCGATTATTCCAACAATAAAAATGATCGGTAAAATCATGATATAGACTATCCAACCAACTCTATGAAGAGGAAAAACCTGATCTTGTTTTTCTCTACCAACAGCAGCAAGAAGAATGATGGTAGTTATAAAAACTGTCATATTTGCCGGTAAAAATACTTGGATGAGTAGGGAGAATAGGAGAGTGATAGTAGTTGATAGCTCATGGTTCATATTTGGTGATTTCAATAGCTTAATTGATTTCAGGAGAATCACTATATAAAACAATCCGCCAAAAATACCTGTCTCAGTAGCCATATTTAAGAAAAATGAAGAGGATGAGGTGAATATAATATTCCAAAAAGGAGTGTTATTAAATGCCACTGGTTTTGTAAGACTAAAGGCAGCAACAAAATTTGCCGGGCCAACTCCAAGCAGAAAAGTCCTGATATTTTTTAAAACTTCAAGAAGTATGATCCAACCAAACGTAAAAGGTAGTAAAATCGGCTTTGCCGTTGTAGCAAGTTTAATCACTAGGAAAACTGTAGTGCCGGTTATCAGAAGAAAAGCAAGAAGATATAGGATTATATTTTCTTTACTCGCAGTCTCAATACCGAATTTTTCAGACACTCCTGCTCTATCTTGATTCCTTTGTACCTGCCACGCAGTGTCATCCTCGAAAATAGCACGGTCATTGGGTGCATTGAGTACGGTCTTCAAAATTGGAATTTTCGACTGCTTGATGTAACTTACTATCTTGGTTAATAGATATACAGAAATAATTGCTAAAAACATCGTAGTAGACAAAAGGGTGCCGGCCGGGGTGAAAGAGTTATTTGGAATCATTTCAACTTGTTGAAGGAGTACGAAGAGAGATATAAGACAGGCATCAAGAACCAAAAAACTTATCATTTTTTGGATATATTGGCTCTCCAAATTATAGGTAATTAAGATAAAAAAAAGAAAACCCGCGACTATCGTACTAGTGGAAAGGGGAGTTATAAGAGTCAATATGATATTTGGAGACTGAAAAAGGCTAGAGATAAGATAAATTGCTGAAAGAAAAAATATTGGAAAGGTAAATACATTTCTGGTAATGGTTATTGGTTTTTGTCCGGCAATTTTAAATACGGTAAGAGATAATAGTGCCGAAGTAGTGAGCACAAGAAGCATCATCTTGTTATATTCATAAGATTCAGGGGTAATAGTGAGGTAGAAAATTGGAAACAGGATAAAAAAACAAACTGTAATATATTTTATAATTTTTTCAATCATAATTAGCTTCAAAATATTTTATTGGCAAGCTGGATACGGATTGTTACATGGTTGAGTGGCACATGAGCATACCCACAGTGAAGACTGATTTAACCAGCATTTCTCGGTTTGTGCACAGTAGTGACCTCCTTGTTGAGTAGAAAATGCACCGCACCAATGATTCAGACAGCATTGATTGTGATTGCAAAGGTCATTTGGAGAAGCCGGGGGTGTCAGATTTATTGTAGGCGTAAGTGAAAGTACCGCGGGAGGAGTAGCAGGTCCCGGCTCCACACCATTGGGAGCACCATAAGCCATAATCACATCTCCACTGCTGACTAAATAATTATAAATACGGTTTCCGTCCGCGCCTGTAGGACCACAACCATCTTTACATCCTACTCTTTCTATATCAGGGTCGGAAGTGTTTTCCAATCTCGCATATAATACAAAAAAAATTCCGTTCGGACCGACTTGATAATAATAATCCACTCCTGGAGAAAGAGGATCTTTTGGTAATTCAGCTACATATTTTCCGAACGTAGACCCCCATGGACTGCCTGCAATTTTACCATTGGCAGGACTATTGGCGGGAGGATACTGTTGGCTATCATTGTAATAATCCTCAAGGCTTCTTGCTAGTTTATTTAAGTCCTGTTTCCTTTTGCTGTCCCTGGTTTTTTTAAATGTACTATTCACATTTGCCAAAATTATTATCGATGCCAAGATAGCAATAATTGCGATCACTATAAGAATTTCTATTAAAGTGAAACCAGATAGTCGATTTCTCATTTCTTCGGATTAAAAATCGATTGAAAGAATAAAGTCATTTTTCCGAAAAAGGACAGCGTTTTACTGGGAGATCTGGATAAAAATTGTAGATTTGCGGCGGGAGAAGTATTACAACGGTCATTTTTACCTTTATTTGTTTCTCCCAAAAAAATACAAATAGGGTCAAAACAGCACTCCGTTTGCCCTCGGAAACACCAATTGGGAATGCAGGGAGTCGGAACAGGGGTAGTAGGAACAGATGTTATAGAAGAATCTGGCGGTTGATCAGGTGATTCGTCCCCCGGTGGAGGCGGTATGGGAACATCTACCGGAGGAGGATTATCTACGGGCGGCGGCGGGACGTATTTGAAGGCATAAACCGAAGATTGAATACCCGAGTAATTGGTTAAAATAATAGCAAATATAAACACTATTAACAGTGGAAGTATTTTTTTCATTGTTTATCCAATATTCCTCCCCATTCTACCAGGGCATTTCCATTTCTTACAGGGGGAGGTTCCAAGTTTTGTTGCTTAATATCTATTGGACTTATGAGCGGCTTGAAATAAGTTCTTATACGGATCTCGGAATCAATTTTCATGTCTATATCCAGCGGCTCAATAGTATCTATCTGATTTTTGTTCATAAAATAAATAAGCAAATAATTTTCGGAAATATTATTCAATCTGGGTAACCAGTATTCCATGTAATCCTGAATTTCCCTATTATTTAATCCTAAAGAATGTAGTTTATCCGGAAGGAATGAAGTTAGATCAGATTTTTTAATTACAAAACCAGATGTGACAACCGGTATTTTTTCAAGTCGAGCTTCGTAATACAGGTATGGATATTTTGTTATCTGTTGTTTGTTATCTGTTGTCTGAATTGTTCCATCAGGGTAAGCTATGACTTGCCAGCCTTTTTCACTATTATAAGGTGGGTCGGAGAGGGTTAAAAACCCTTCAGGGTGAAGTTTGACTGTGACACTTGTTTCTTTTTGCGGATAAAGATAGATGGCGGGTTTACT
>JACPZE010000017.1 GCA_016195685.1 Candidatus Gottesmanbacteria bacterium | reverse complement strand
CAAGTCAAAAAACTAGCCTACTCGAAAATTCCCAAATATTGAATTGTCTATTTTGAGGTGTTAGGCTTTAGGCTATCAAATTGGTCTATTACTTACTGGTACCCCCTGATGGACGACGTTCGAACATATTATATAGGAATTTAATTCTTAGTTTAATCCCTCCAGTCCACTTCCTGAAGTTTGGGGTTTACAGCTTTCATTTGAGCGTAATACTCTTTAAATCTTTTCTTTGCTTCTGTTTTGAGTTTTGCAATAGTAATAGCTTTATAAGATGTAAATACCTCTGAAATTGTGCCAATGAACGCTCCCTTCAACCACATTTCAGATAAAAGAGGTATTATACAAAGTAATTTATCGGGCTTTTTCTTAGCTATTATGTTTAGGACTTTGCCTATTTCGCTTCCTAACCAGATATTTCTTCCTTCTTCAGGATTTTGAGCTAAATAAGTATTAGCAGATTCAATAATACGCACAAACCATTTAATACACTCAATCGGATGTTTGTCTATACAGGTTTCTACAATTCTTTCAAAATTATGGTATAGGTGATTTTCATAAGTTGTAGTAAGAAATTGATCTATAAAAGGACTTAGAGTTTTGAATTCTTTATCATTATCCGATAGAATTTTCCAAATATTCCAAGCAATACCCGAACGTAAATTAAGTAATCTTTTATCATTATTTAATACTAGTGAGTTAAGTTTTTTCATAGCATAATCAGGTTTATAATCTCGAATTTCTTTATTATATTTTTCTTCTTTAAAGTGTCTATTTCTATAGATTGCAAAATAGATTAATAATGTCTCATAATCATCCGAATCTTCAAGCTTATCTAGTAATCTTTTTGCTTCTTCTGAGGACAATTCCTTAAAATAGTTAAAAACACGTACAAGACCTTTTGCAATATCTGGATAATTAGCATATGAATCTAAAAGTTCGAAACATAATTTTTTGAAATCCTTATACTTATTCTCATCTAATTCTTTTAACCAAAATCGTCTATTAGAAATTTCAATTAATGGAAATATCCATTGAAGAATTAAGTAGAGATGTTTTGTACTTCTTAAAACACTCTGCGTTTTGTCATAGGCTTCTTTAAGAAAGTCCTTATTTAAAGTCAGTAATTGTACTGTCCATGCTAAATGTCCTTTAACAGTGTGTATCGCATGCGTATCTGGTTTTGTAGCATTTTCAATACTCTTATTGAGTTGATTTCCATAATTCTCCTTATCATCAGAAGGTGGATCAAGTGGGTCTGGATCGTCCAAGAACTGATTTGCTAACCAGTTCGCTTCTTCTCTCTTTCCATTCTCAGCTAACCATCTGCCATACCTTACCATTTCAATTCTAGTTTGAGAGTCATGAAAAATTTCGTAAGGTTTGTGCTGACTTAACAGAATTTTTAGTGCTTCTATTAAGCTTTGTTTTTTCTTTTCATCCAGTTTTTCAAGAGCAGAAAACCATTTCGCAAAAATATCATAGTCTCGACTACTCATATTAGAGAAGTTCATGTCCTCGAATTGAATAAAAAGAGATTTTCGATAAAGTATTTTATGATGGTACTTACCTTTTCCATCTTCTGTTTGAAACCAAATTTCATCAATATTTTTATAGTTTTCAACAAGATCTTTATAGGAATAGCTCAATCCTTCAAATAGATCCCAATCAAATGCTAAAAGTCTATATCTATTTACTATTAGTAAAATGCGAGTATTTACTAATATCTGGTTAATCTTTTTAATAGCTAATTGTTCATTAGCCTTATTAAATTTGTCCTTTAAATTTTCATGGAAAATTCCAGCAACATTTATAAAGCTACCTTGGCCTATTGTAGAAAAATAAACTCCGTTATTATCTTCATTAATTTTCTCAATTTTTAGTTTAGTATTAAACACTTCTATTTCTGTTTTTCCTGAAATAATTGCTTGAATTAAAATATCAACAGCATTATTTATTCTTGTATTAAGAATTGACTCGTTTTTCAATTGGGACGCCTTTAATCCAAAGTTTTCTGGAGTAGAGATCGTATAAAGCCCTTTAATAGAAGAAAACTCAGCGCTTTCTTTAATTAATTTACTTAATGTGTTTACAGTAAGAGACCACTTAACGTTGCGTGCTAAATCTTTATTATCAATTAACTGTGTAGCTTCAATTAAAAGTCCAGTATTAGGAATAAAATAATCTGGTCCTCTTCCTAAGATTTTCTCCGGTGATAAGACTTTTATTTCATTACCTGGTTTGCCTTCATTGAGAAAAGCGATGAACACTTCTGCTTGTTTTGTTGGATTGTTTTTATTATCTTTGAAGTCAAATTTAATTTTCATGCCTGTGTTATACTTTTGCTTTCATTATTTAGCAAAAACCTTTCTAATCTTTCACCATATAGATAATAAATCGGTTTACCATGCCTAAATGCTGATGAGATATACTTCTTAGCTACTTCTGAAATTTCTTTATCGGTAACCACATAAAAGCCACTGAATTCATAAGTATTATCTGTTTGAAATTTGTAATTATATCCAGTAGCAATAGTGAGCTGACCAATTATTTCTTTAATATCTTTAGTGGGATGTCCCTGACAGGAAATATTTACTGCTTTAACTTGTATGCCGAAGCAATGTTTTTCACCGATATAATCACGAGCAAGAAAAATTATATCCAATCCATGTTCGCCAACTCCATGTACCTCTTCAACCAATAGTTCAGGATCTGTCTTTGTCAGTACTTCTCTCAATGCAGAAACTAGTCTTTTTCGTACTGTTGCTTCATCTCTTTTTATCAACATATTTTATTGATCAAGCATCATTTTATTTTAACTTCTTTGACTCCAGAAGTAATTTTTCATATTCACTAATAAGTGGATGATTCCAAGTTTCTTTTAACATAATCAAAACCTTTTCTTCAAACCATTCCTTGCCTTCTTTTGATGCATTAAACTTTCCCCAAAACGCTTCGGGTGTATATTTTGGGTAGGCAATGAAAGTAGATTGGAGATTGTGAATTTTATCAGCACAACAAACCGCTTTTGCTTCAATTGGTCCCTTTCTTACAGATTCAATATATCTTCGTTTCTTTTCTTTCCAATCCTTAAGGTCTTCGTTGCTAAC
Organism: Candidatus Gottesmanbacteria bacterium; assembly: GCA_016195685.1. GTDB lineage: Bacteria > Patescibacteriota > Microgenomatia > 2-02-FULL-39-11 > 2-02-FULL-39-11 > JACPZE01. The sequence continues at coordinate 30,190 of JACPZE010000017.1, read as the reverse complement.
TGCTTTCACTATTTCTAAAACCTTTTCTCCGCAAACATCTTTTATTTCTTGTTCAGTACACTTGGTATCTTCAAGTAAATCATGGCAGTATCCTGCTGCAATCGTTTCTTCACTGAAACCATTTTTTGCTAAAATCGTTGCCACCATTATCGGGTGGATGATATAAGGAGAATCATCTCCCTTCCTAGTCATATTTTTATGCCATTTCCATGCTAATTCAACCGATTTTTGTATAATATTCATTTGTATTTACCCTTTGTCAATTTTCTCATACAGGTTCTTTTGGAAAGAGAAGAACGCTTCACGAATCTTATCGACACTACCCAATGCGTTTTCAGCATCAGCAATAGCATGATATTTCAAATTTAATAGAATTGGGAGTTTTTCCTCATCAAGTTCTTCATAACCTGACTCTTCATATTTACTTAATACGAAATTTAAAAAATCCTTTTCTTTGTCTGTTAGATTCTCAAATAGATGATTTTTGTTCCCTTCAATTCTTTGTTTACGAGTTATAAGAGGATTGTTATATGCAAGAAATAATAGAACATCAAAGAAATCACATTGATCAGCGTTTACGATTTTGGAGATGTTTTCTATTTGTTCCAAATCTATTCCAAGATCAAAAAGTCTTTCCAGAAATCGCTTTCTTGTAGTTGGATTCGACCATATAACTTGAAGCTCTTCTTCGCTTTTAAACAAATCTGGAAATACTCCATATAAGCTTTGAATAAATTCTTCAGAAGAAATAGGTTTTCCATTTGCACCCCAGTAGGATGTTGAGATCATATGCTGAATCTCTCTTTCTTTTCCATCGCGCAATTTGACTTTGATAATTTTTTTGGGCGGTGGAGGTGGCTTTTCACATATACACGGTACTTGCCCACATACTGGACACGGTTTCGGTGGTGGAGGTGGAGGACCGGGTGGTTTAGGAGGAAGTGGCTCAATCGGTTCTCCATCCCATTCAGGATCTAAAAACATTTTATACGCATCAACAAAATCTATAATCGTGAAATATTCCTTACCCTCAAACAACCGAGTACCACGTCCAATAATTTGTTTAAACTCAATCATTGTATTGACTGGACGCATAAGAACAATATTTCGTATATTACGCGCATCTACACCTGTGGAAAGTTTTTGTGATGTGGTTAGTATTGTAGGAATAGTCTTTTCATTATCCTGAAAGTCGCGTAGATACTGCTCACCTCGTGCTCCATCGTTTGCTGTTACTCTTTGGCAATAAAAAGGATCTTTGCTTTTCTTATATTGATTAATAAGATCTCTGACTGCTAAAGCGTGATCTTGTGTTGCACAAAAGATTATTGTTTTTTCGCTTTGATTTATATTATCTAGAAGTAACTGGACTCTTTTCGATTCACGTTCTTTGATTTCAATAATTTTATTAAAGTCGGCTTCTTTATAGACTTTCCCAGCCTCAACTTCGCCCTCAATAACCTGATCATCGGAGGTGTAAACATATTCATCAAGAGTCGTTTGAATGCGTTTTACTTTAAATGGAGTTAGAAAACCATCATTTACTCCTTCTTTAAGTGAATATGTATAAACTGGCTCCCCAAAATATCTATATGTATCAACATTATCCTTTCGCTTTGGTGTAGCTGTTAATCCTAATTGAACAGCGGGAGAAAAATACTCAAGAATAGCTCTCCAATTCCCCTCATCGTTTGCTCCTCCTCGATGACATTCATCAATAATGATGCTGTCAAAAAAGTCAGAAGGATAATCACCAAAGTACGGTGTTCCTTGTGGGCCACTCATAAATGTTTGAAAAATAGTAAAAAAGATACTACCATTCATAGGAACTGAACCTTTTTTACGAATATCTAGAGGGTTAATACGAACTAAAGCATCTTCAGGGAATGCGCCAAAGGTATTAAATGCTTGATCAGCAAGTATGTTTCGATCCGCAAGGAAAAGTATTCTTGGGCGTCTTTGAGCATCATGTTGAAGAGTCCAGCGAGTTTGATAGAGTTTCCAAGTTATTTGAAAAGCTATAGCTGTCTTTCCTGTTCCAGTAGCAAGAGTAAGTAATACTCGTTTCTTGTCTTCAGCAATTGCGTTTAATGCATTATTAATAGCTGATTCTTGATAATATCGTTTTCCCAATTCACCTTCTAGAGGAATTGAAGCAAACTTCTCTTTCCATTCATTTTGATCTGAATACACTTTCTTCCATAACCCTTCAGGAGTAGGAAACGCATCTATATACTCTTCTTTTCCTGAATTCAGTGAGATTTGATAGATTTCTTTTCCATTTGTTGAGTAGGTGTACTCAAGTTGCATTTTCTGAGCATAGTTTTTTGCCTGAGCTACACCTTCAGTTGCGGGGAGTTCATCTTGTTTGGCTTCAATTACTGCTAGTTTTTGGTTTTTATATACCAAAATATAATCAGCAATCTCGGGTTTGGCTCGTGTACCACCAACTAGTATCCTTCCTTCGGTGATTCTATGTTCACGAAGGATTTTAGATCCATCTACTTCTCCCCATCCACTGGCTTTTAGTTTTGGATCAATATATTCAGCTCGTGTTTCTGCTTCATTCATATATAACGTAATTCACCTGCAAACAGTTTTTGTAGTATAGATTTTTTTAACTCTTCAATATCTTTTAATTTTTTATTATATTTTTGCTCAAGTTTTTTAATTTCTATAGAAAGTTCATCAAGTTTGGTTACTAGAGATTTTTGAGTCATTAGATTAGGGAATTGAATATGAATCTTTTTCAATACACTAGCCTTAATTCCTTTTACTGTTGCTCCTGTTCCTTTATCTTGAATAATCTTTTGAATAGGAGGTGCTAATAGTAAATATTTTAAATAAGATTGATCTAATTTATTAGCTTCTGGCTGGAAAATAATAGTACGTTGCGCAAATGCAACCTTCTCATCAGTATCTAATTGCGCAACATTTGCTAATGGAGCTTCTGTTGTGAACAAGACATCACCTTTTTTAGGTATACCCCTTGTCATCCATTTTTCATAATCATCAGGATTAATGAATTCTTCAGGATCTCTTTGTAAAAAACCCATTTTAATATTTTTTGCGGTTATAAGACGCAATCCGCTTGTTGTTTTTTTGGGAGTTCGTCCTCGATAATCAATGAATTTAACATAATCATTTAATTCACAAGATGTCTCGTCTTTAGCTGGATTTGAAAATATTTTATTTAAATAAGATTTATTGAGCTCATGAATATTATGTAAATTCTTTTCTGTATTATTTTTAACTTGAGAAATTGATTCAAAAGTATTAATGAATATTTTCACTATTCGTTGTTGTTCAATAAGGGATGGAATTTGAATTGGATATGATTCAAGAGCTCTTTTATTAACACCACTTTGTCCTGCAGCTCTTTGTGACAATCTAATTATATAGTCTTGGATTTCCGAATACTTTAAAAATATATAAAGATAGTCTTTTGAAATAATTTTTTCATTTGGAATTGCTTTCATTAGAGCAACATTATAAGCACCTTTAATGCCTTTTAATATTTGAAAAACCGGAGGACCATATCTTCCAATCATTATTTCCTCTTCATTACAGAACCTTTTTGCTCTTTTCTCTGGGATAAATATAATAAAATTATCTGATTTGTAGTCTCTAATTTGAATCAGGCGAATATAACCTTCTTTTTTTACGATTGAAAATTCCGATTTAGGTGGTTGAGAGCCACCTTGAAAATTACATATTTCACCCAATTTATATGTTGCCCAGGTATTATTCATATTAAAGAATTAATCGTTTCGAGTATCTTTGCGCTTTCTACATCAAGTTTTTCTATCTCATCAATTATTTCCTTCGGATTACGAATTGGTGATTCATCTTTTTTATGAGGATTTTTTACCTGAAGATCATATATTTTAGAATCAATATTAGTAATATCTATTGTCCATGAATTTTCGCTTTCAGCTTTAGTTTGATGTAATTCTACAAATTTAGCCAAATCTTTTTCATTTAATGGTTTGTTTTTACCAAGCATTCGATCAAGATTTAAATGGTAATACCATATTTTCTTAGTAGACGATCCTTTTTCAAAAAATAAAACTACTGTCTTAACTCCAACACCCAAAAAAGTACCACCAGGTAAATCTAGCACTGTTTGGAGATTACAGCTTTCTAACAGTAATTTGCGTAAACTGACGGAGGCATTATCAGCGTTCGAAAGGAATGTATTTTTAATTACTATTCCTGCTTTACCTCCAGCTTTAAGCATTTTTATAAAGTGTTGGAGAAAAAGATATGCAGTTTCTCCTGTTTTAATAGGAAAGTTTTGTTGTATCTCCCGTCCGATTCCTGCTCCGAAGGGTGGATTTGCAAGAACTATATCAACCCGATCCTTATCTTGGATGTCGTTTATATTTTGGGCAAGAGTATTCGTATGCAGGATATTTGGAGCTTCGATACCGTGAAGTATCATATTCATTACACCAATAATATATGCAAGAGATTTAATTTCCTTGCCATAGAAAGTGTGCTTTTGAAGAAGCTCCGATTCTGTGGTTGTGAGTTCTTTGCTCCGGTTAAGGTAATCAAATGCTTCAACAAGGAATCCAGCAGATCCACACGCTCCATCGTATATCGTATTTCCAATTTTAGGGTCAACAACCTTCACGATGGTTCTGATGAGTGGTCTTGGTGTGTAAAATTCTCCACCATTTCTCCCAGCATTACCCATATTTTTAATTTTTGCTTCATAAAGATGAGATAGTTCATGCTTCTCGGAATCAGTACGAAAATGCATTGTGTCTACAATATTCAGGATTTCTCGAAGTCGATATCCACTTTCAATCTTATTCTTTAATTCACTGAATATTTCGCCAATTTTATATTCAATAGTATCTGGACCTGACGCATTTAGTTTGAATTTTTTCAAATACTGGAATAAGCCATTATTTTTATCATCTATCCGATTGATAAAAATAATAAGATCGTCTCCAGTTAGAGCTTTGTTTATATCCAAACTACCATCTGGTTTCTTTGGTTCAGCCCAAACGTTCCATCGATATTCTGGGTTTATAATGTATTTATATTCTCTTCCCGCAAGTACAGCTTCTTTTTTCTTTATTTCTTCTAAGTTGTCAAGGTATTTTAGAAAAAGAATCCAAGAGGTTTGCTCTATATAATCAAGTTCAGTCGCACAACCAGCATCACGATGGAGAATATCATCAATATTTTTAAATGATTGTTCAAACATAATATATCTAGTCTAGATAGTATATCTATTATACTGTTACACCCCATTACAGGGTAGTGGGAGCATCTCTACCCACCCCTGAGGTACAGACTATTTGTCATCATCTTTACATAAATTATCAATTTTAGCTTCAAATTTGTTTAAATAAGGAGTATAATAATATCTGATGGGACAATGTAGAATATGTAGATCGACAAGCTCCAAAATAGTTTCAAATCTTTTAAAAGAAGGATTATCTTATCGCCTCATAGCTCAGAAAATAAAGGGTACCTTTCTCTCCGTAACTCTTCATTCCCTTGAACAGTCTGTGGGCCGGCATGACAAGAATAATCATGTAAGTCGGCAAGTACCAAAAGATTTAACTGCTCTCAAACAAGTGTTCGATTTAACCTCAACTCGTCAGATTTCCTGGAATGAATTTAAAGAAATGGTCAGATCAGTTGGTTATGAAAATCTTTTAAAAAATCCTGAATCTATTGGACCAAGAGAAGTGATTGCGTTGGAAAGTGTGGAAAATCAAAAGAAAAGAGATAGATATATAGAATCTGCTATGGATCAGGCCATGACTGCATTCTTTAGTGGCCATTTTAAACCGCATATTTGTCCAAATTGTCATGAAGTTACAATCCCGAAGGTCGAAGATTATACGGATGAAAGAAACTCTGATCTGTATTTTTATCTTTTGAGCATAAGAAACAAACAAGTTTCCACAAAAGAAGAATAAGAATCTTTTCTTAAATTTCCTTTGTCATTGATTTGTTCCCTCATTTTTCAAGCCTAAAGGTCTAGTCCAAATGCAAAAAAACTTTTTTAATTTTGGATAGAGAAATCCGAGAATAACCTAAGCAACTGATATTTAAGTGGATAAATAGTAAAATAGAGATAATTTAATTTAATGGAATATGAATCATTTATTCAAAGATGCCCTAAAACTTGCTAAGACTATAAATTCCACGACTTTAACAATTCGTGAGTGGACTATTATAAATATTGCCAAACTTGGATCAGGTCTAGTTACTTTCAAGGATGAACAAGATCTTCCTACAGTATATGGATACACATATGAAGATGTAATTGATTTATTTGAAAAAGAGGGTGTAATTGAAGAAAAGGTAAAGAATTATTGGTATCTAATAATATCTAAAAAAACTTCAAATGAATTATATCCTCTCACTTTAAAAGCAAGAAAACTAAGATATATTACACCAAATGAGTTTGTAGAATGTTGGAAACGGGGTACTATTGAATTTTACTATGGACCTGAGATTGCTGGTAAATATTCCGTACTCATTAATAAGAATAAACTTTCAAATTTTATAAAAGTGTATTCTGGATTATCACCAAGGTTCGACTTAAATACAGGTGAGTTCACATTTCTTGGAGAAAAGGTCAAATTTAATGGAGATATCGAAATTAAAAGCCTAAGTCTGCTTTTAAATAATTTAAATTGTATTATAAGTAAAAAAGAATTCTATGAAATAAGGGGAAATAATTACGATGCGGTAATAAAAAGTAAAAAAGAAACAGCAACGCATGATATGCTTGAAAAAGTTTTTCGAGAAATAAAACGGAAGATATATTCAAATGAAAAACTAAAGAATACAATAATCTTTGTACAAGAAGAAGGTTTCGGACTTTTTATAAATTTACGAGCAATAAGTTCAACTCCCCAAATCGACCATTGATTCTCCCCATTTTGGTTTTATCTTCTCCCCAATAGACATATCGACAGCTCCCCAATCGAGTTTTTATGCTTAATACATGGAAAATACGATTGAATTTAAATCTAATGACTTTTATTTGAGCGCTTGTATTCTTGCCTCCGGAATCCCATTAAAAAGAATAGAATACGGCGATCCTCGTTCAGCATCCTTTATTTTTGATGATCTTGAAAATAAAGTTCCTCAGATTTTAGCAGATCATTGGAATAAGAAGCTTTTACTTCCTACACGTAATTTAATTGAGGCAATCAATGAATTAAAAACAAGACTTCATAGCGGAGTATAAAGATATGTTGCCAAATGATGCCATACACGAATTTCAAGAAATATATAGAAAAACTTATAAAAAGGAACTTTCTTTTGAGGAGGCGAAAATCATGAGCATGAAGCTTTTAAGCTTATACAAAATATTACTTAATGATCAACTAAATACACCGATTATTAAAGTTTTTTTGAAAGGAGGTGAATGAATATATGACCTTAATAGTTAAAGTACAGGAATTTGACGAACCAAAACCAATTCCTGAAGGCTTATACGAAGCCTACGTAAAAGAACTTTCCGAAGAAGAAGGAGAGTTCGGACAATACGTAAAAATCTCATTCGTAATTACGACAGAAGCTCAAAGGGATGAGATGAGGACAATGATCGCTTCCAAAAAGCTATCAAAGTCAAAAAAATCCGGTAAAGTGTCTAAACTTTACGGAATCGTAAAATCTTTAACAGGCAAGGAACCTGATAAAGATTCAGACTTTAATCTGCAGGATCTTAAAGGAAAACCCTGCAAGATTATCGTTAAAAACGACAAAGAAGTCGAGGGAGTTATGTATCAAAAAATATCAGACGTACTTCCTTTGTAAAATGGAAGACCAATTCTTGCTTGGTCATTGTCGGAGGGAGGAACTAGGAGGACCCTTCCTCCGGCATATTTATCAATATTATATCAAAAACGTATGGAACAATCAGAAAATAATTATCAATCATAAACAACCGCGACACAAATTCCGAAGGATAAGGAGTTTAGATTGTTATTACAAGAAATATCCAAGTTCATCTCTTTACCTGAAGATCTGATAAGGTGTGTATTTGCAATAGTCTTATCAGTTAAACTAGATATTTCTCCTCCATTATGGCTCATGATGGTAGGAATGCCATCTTCTGCAAAGACTGATCTTGTTTCAATCTTTAGGAAATTGGACTTTGTTTATTTTATTGATTCTATGACAATGAATCCCTTTGCCTCAGGATATGTGCCTGCAAATAAAGGAAAATCATATGACCTATTATCAGAACTTAACAACAAGTGTTTTATATGTAAGGACTATACGACGATCTTTTCTCTTAATGAGGAAACAACAAAAAAACTTTTAGGTGAAATGGTATCTATTTACGATGGTGAATTTGCAAAATACACTCCTACACGGGGATACATATCTTATCAGAGTCAGTTTAGTCATATTGGGTGTATTACTCCGGTAGCTCTAAATAAGCATCAAAAATACTTAAATATTGTAGGTCCTCGATTTATGCTCTATCGTTTACCTCCTCTTGATGAAAAAAGAAGATTAGATGGCTTCAATATTGCATGGAGTGTTGAAAATAGAAAAAAAGCCATTAGTAGTTGTGGTGAATTAGTCAAATCTTACTTTGAAAACTTTCTTAAAATGGCTCCAATTCACTTTGTAATCACTAATTCCGAAACTAAATCTATATTGGAACAGCTTGCGGTAGTTATGGCTCGTACAAGGGGTATTATACTCACTTCAAAAGGGAGTTTTACTAATGAGAATGGAAAACAGGTTTCGTATGTGGAAATCACTGATAAGCAAGTTGAAGAACCCTGGAGGGCATTTCAGCAACTCAGAAACCTAGGAATATGTCTTTCTATTCTGAATGGACGGTCTGCTATATCAGTCGATGAAATTAGGATCTTAAAAAATGTGGTTAGATCTTCAATGCCTGCTGAAAGGGCTGATATATTGGATTATTTTCTAAATCATAGTGATGTAAAAGCAAAAGATTTAAGTCGAATCACTTATAAATCTGTCCGTACTTGTCAAAGAATACTCAAAGAGCTGGAGGGTTTGGAAATTATTACTTCTGATTTTCAGGGAGAAGGTTTTATCAAGAATTATAGTCTTCATCCAGATTTCAAGGTTTTGATGTCAGAAGGCTCTATCTCTATACATCCTTCGGAAAAGTTGTCGCGGTATCTTTACTATATTAACTTGGCTAGTCTCACCGATCAGGAAGTACTTGAGGCAGTGGATATACTTAAAGAGAAAGTAGTAAAAAATAATCTCACTCTTTCGTCTGATTTGAAAAATCAGTATTTAAACAGAGCAAAAATCTATGAAGTAGAAGGAAAAAGACGAAAAATCATCTCAGATTCAATACCAAATATGGAGGATCAAGTCGCTATAGAAGAATCCTTAAAAGATGAAGTACCGTTCTAATAAGGTATTGAACATGAAGATTTATAGTACTACAATGAAATTGCACTCATTAACCCGTTGGGCTTTTTAATGGCCGTATTGTGGACATATCCCAACGGATATGAGTGCACCCAGTACGGCCGTTTGAATATATGAAATACTTTTTATATGCCAGAAAATCAGAGGAAGATAAATATAAGCAGGTACAATCTATTCCTGATCAATTGAAATGTCTAACTGGAATAAAAGAGAGATTAAGTCTTGAGATTCAAGATGTAATATCAGAATCACAATCAGCAAAAGTACCTGGAAGACCTAAATTCAACTCAATGATACACAGACTAGAAATTGGTGAGGCTGATGGGATTCTGGTATGGCATCCAAATAGACTATCTAGAAACACTGAAGATTTAGCTCAAATTATATCTTTGATCGATAGAGGCAAGTTATCCGAAGTAATTACTCCTAGTCAGACGTTTAAAAATAATCCTATGGACAAGTTTATGCTCGGCTTTCTAATGCTTCAATCTAAGCTAGAAAATGATAATAAAAGTGTTGATGTTAAACGTGGTCTTACTACTAAAGCTGAGAAGGGATGGCTTCCAGGAATAGCAAAACCAGGTTATTTAAATTCAAAACTTGAAAAGAAAGGTGAAGAATATCAAACAAAAGATCCAATTAGATTCCCACTAATTAAGAGTTGTTGGGAGTATATGCTTACTGGATTATATTCCCCTCCACAGATTTTAAGATTGTTAAATAATGAATGGGGATATAGAACAGTAGAAAGAAGAAGTATTGGTGGTAAACCTATGGCACGGAGCCAAATCTATGAAATATTCACTGACTCTTTTTATTATGGTGAATATGAATATCCAAAAGGAAGTGGACGTTGGTATTCAGGTAAGCATGATTTTATGATTACAAAAGATGACTTTGACAAAGTGCAAATACTTCTAGGAAGAAAAGGCGTAAGGCGTCCAAAAAAGAAAGATTTTTATGGCACTGGTCTTATGAAATGTGGAGAATGCGAAGGAGCTATAACCTGTGAGGAAAAATGGCAGGTAATATGCTCCGGTTGTAAAAATAAGTTCTCTTCGGTTAGTGCTCAAATATGTCCGCAGTGCAAAACAGATATATCTCAAATGGTTAATCCAAAAATACTTCACTACATCTATTATCACTGTGCAAAAAGTAGGAATCCTAAATGCACCCAAAAAAGTATTTTAGTTGAAGATCTAGATCGACAAATTGATGAAATTCTGTCTGAGATAGGTATAAATGATGAGTTTAATAAATGGGCAATAAAATATCTCAATAAACTAAATGAGAGCGAAGTGACAGACAGAAACTCGCAATTATTATCCTTACAGAAAGCTGAAGCAAGTTGTATAACAAAACTTGATAACTTGATAAAACTTTATATTTCGCCACAAAATACAGATCGATCACTTCTGTCAGACGAAGAATTGTTGAAAGAAAAGAAAACCTTATTGGAAGAAAAAACAAATATAAAGGAAAAACTTGCAAAAATGGACTCAAGGATTAATAAGTGGTTAGATAATGCAGAAAAAGACTTCAACTATATTACAAGAATAAAATATAGATTCCAGAATAGTGATCCTATTTCTAAAAGACAGATACTTGTGACAGTGTGTTCGAACCTAATTTTAAAAGATAAAACACTTTACTACGACGTGCAAGAACCGTATTTCACTATAAAGAAGATGGTAAAACAGGAAAGAACTATTTCTGAATTGTTCGAACCTAAAAAAGGGAGCATTACAACAACGCAATTGGAGACTTCTTGGTCTCAAAATCCTACTTTGTACCCCGTGCCAGATTCGAACTGGCGATTCTCTGGCTGAAAACCAGATGTCCTAGGCCGCTAGACGAACGGGGCGGTTTAGATATATTTTAACACGAAACTGGTAAAATATTCACCTCTGGCTGTTTTCCACAAAAGATGCAAATAGTTGATCTATTGACTCTTCAATTTTCACTTGATAATATCTTTTCATGTTGACAAAAAGAGATATTAAACAAATTCGAACCGCTGTAAGGGAAGAAGTAAAAACTCAATTGGATCCGGTTAGTAAACGAGTGGATTCAATAGCTAAAAGAGTGAATTCTATTGATAGTCGACTCAAAAAAGTTGAAAAAAATACTAAAGATACCGTTGACTTTCTTGATCAAGAAAATATCGATCTAGCCAAGCGCACCAAACGTATAGAACAACACCTCGATCTTCCCCAAATTGTCTAATATATTCTGAAAAGTAAATGATGAAGATTGTAGAATCAGGCACGGAGTATAAATTACTTTCTTATTGCTTCTTGAAAAGCTTTTTGCGCCAATAGCCTGGTGGTATCCACATATGGTAAAGGAGAATCGCTTTCGCTTGTGATAACGACCGGTATTTCAGTGCATCCGGCGATAAACGCGTCGCATCCTAGATCTTTTAGTTCTTGGATAAATCCCTGCATTTTACTGGTAGTTTGTGCAGTTGGTTTGCCTTGGATGATTTCTTTGATGATAAGATCGTTAACTTTCTTCTGACGGTTTGAGGGTAATGTTGCCGGTATGATTCCGACTGCTTTTAGTGGTTTCTCATATAGTCCATCACTCATGGTCACTCCAACGCCAAGTATGCCAACTTTTTTAAATCCCCTTCTTTTACATTCGGCAACAGTAATGTCGACGATACTTATGATGGGTATAGGAGATTTTTGCTGTACTTCTTTTATCGCATAATGTGGCGAATTGGATGGGATGATAGCGAAGTCTGCTCCGGCTTTATGCAATATAACGATTGAGGAAAGGAGAACTTTCGTTACGGTAACCCAGTCTTTATCATGAATCGGGGGATGGATTTCACTAAGCGACGGATTGGTATATGTAATGCGTGGGTGGATAAGACTTTCTTTGCCGAAATGAGTAAAGGATTCAGAGACAATTGTATCTATACACAGAATGCCTCCCGGTACCGTTACACCCACTATGCCTATATGTTTCATGTGTAAAATATAACATGTTTTGCTCTTAATTTGTAGCTATCGGAAAGTATTAAAGAAATGTTTATAATCCCAATATCTGTTTTGCTTTTTCTGCGTCTTCGGATTTAACTTGCAGTTCAACTTGTCCGATAATCGTTCGAAAATCTGGTGAAGACATGAGTTCTTCATTGGCTAGGAAGCAATAAATGCCTTCTGACTCTAACTTGGACTTGACGATATTTCCCTCGTTCGGATCACCATAGACGGCAATTGTTACAAGTTGATTTGTCATAAAGATAATTAATTCAATATTCTTAAAAAATGTTTTCTAAAATCCGCTAGGTATAAAGGGCCAAAATTTCAACAATAATATCAGGGCACTTATAAAAATTACGCTTAAAGTTTGAAAAGTAACCTGCATGATTATAAAGCACTGTTGATCAGAGAGCTTTCCCAGGAACTTTTTTAAAATCCAAAAATGTGCACTTATGAAATGAGGATGGTATTTGGGATGGAAAAATTGTTGTAAAAAAAAATATATCGTTTCGCCCGCACTTCTCACAATCCAAAATACTATAAATAGCAGTAATCCGATGCGCAAATCTTTAAATGCCAATAAAGTAATAACTATAACTAAATTAAAAAGACTGAATATAAGAAGATCTTCCCAAACGAAAGCACCAAATGGAAATGAAAACTTATAGATAAAATCCAAAGTACCCAGATTATTATTCCTGATTTTGAAAAAAGAAACAAGAAATAAGATTATATGAAGAATTGTATATAGTAGGATAAAGATAATCATCTCGATATATATAAGATATAATTCTTATTTTACATCAATTATTTGGTAGTTAGTCTGTCCGTTTGGAGTAAAGATAGTGACGCTCTTACCTTCTTTTTCACCAATAAGCGCTTTTCCCAATGGGGAAACAGATGAGATTTTACCATTTGAAGGGTTTGATTCAAAGCTCCCCACTATTTCATATTCCAGCTTTCTTTCTCCGTGCATTAGCGTTATTTTAGAGCCGATCCCGATTTCCCCATTGGTTGGAACAGTTTCCACACGGCCAAATAGGATAAGTTTATTTAGGTGACGAATCCGGGAATCTATAGATGATAATTCTCCCCTAGCTACTTTGTAAGCTGCATTTTCTGACAAGTCTCCCATTTCGCGGGCCGTCCGCAAATTTTCTACCGCTGTTTTTCTTTTGATCAAAAGATCGTCTTTTTCTTTTTTTACTTTTAGAAAACCTTCCGCGGTAAAAGAAAAATATTTGGACATGATTATTTTACGCCGACAAAATCTATCTTCGGATAATCTTTCCTGACTAGTCCCCAGAATTTATCCGCTAGTTTGACCGAGTAAACTCCGTATTGTCCTCCCTCGCTTTCCTTACAAAGTTTTTTCTCCCAATCTCTTATCACTTCAACAACCTTAGCTCCAATCTCATTGTATTTCATTTGATTAATAGTTGGATTTAAAGCGTAATTATCGTGAATTTCTTGGAATTCGCCGAAAAGATCGAGATTTTGGTCTATCATCTTTTGATAATACTCTTCGTATTTGGACATATTTTATGATTATATAACATTATATTTGTTATAATGAATATATGCTTATACCAAGCGTTGAAAGGAGCGAATGTGTTTATACTGAGTGACTATAAGGAGCGAATGTGAAAAATCCAAGCCAGGATAAGATATTGGCAACCCTCAAAAAGACTTATCCGGATCCAAAGATAGCTTTGAAATATGGAAGCAACTGGGAACTTCTCGTTTCCGTCATTTTGTCCGCACAATGTACAGATATAAAAGTAAATGAAGTTACCGGAAAGCTTTTTGCCAAATATAAAACACTAGAAAGTTATGTAAATGCAGATATAAGTCAATTTGAACAAAATATAAGGTCCACCGGGTTTTATCATGCCAAAGCCAAAAATATCCTCGTAACCGCCAAAATTGTCAAAGAAAAATTTAAAGGCGTAGTCCCTAAAACCATGGCTGGAATTTTAACCCTTCCAGGAGTTGCCAGAAAAACTGCTAATGTTGTATTGGGTAATGCCTACAAAGTGGTTGAAGGAATAGCTGTAGATACTCATGTCCATAGAATTAGCCAAAGGTTAAGATTAGTTGATCTAGGAAAAATCGGTGGAAAGAAAAAGATGACTTTTAAAAAAGGAGGAAAAGAAGTTTTAGATTACGTTAGAGATGCAGATCCCAACAAAATAGAACAGGAATTAATGAAAGTTATTCCGAAGGAGGATTGGTTTAAGTACACTTACCTTATTATTAACCACGGTCGGGCCATCTGTAAAGCCCAAAATCCAAATTGCTCCATTTGTCCCTTCAAAAGTTTATGCCCTACATCAAGAGTGAATTAGATTCCCAAGTAAGCTATAATAAGAACTTAAGCCGAGGTGGCGGAACTGGCAGACGCGATAGGTTTAGGACCTATTGACCGAAAGGTCGTGGGGGTTCAAGTCCTCTCCTCGGCACTGATTTTAGATCGAGAACTGTTTTGCCAGGAAAGTGGCTTGGGTATCATCCTCTAGTAGATTCATGAAGTAGCGTACTTTCCACGCCCAATCAGGTGAAGGTGGAGCATAAATAGGGCCGATTGTTTCTGGGGTATCAAATCCTTTTCCAAAATAATGAATGCCCAAAGTTTCCGATACTTTTTCCAATCCGTCAATATAGCTGGCAAATGCATGTTTACCATTATTCCATCCCCAGCAGTTGTATGAATTATATGGTATGGATTTGCAAAAAGTGGATTCCACACCGGAAATTGCTGCAACCAATCGCCAATCGATGTGATACTTGTCGGCCAAACTTACAATCACTTGTGCATAAGAAGTAAGGGGAGAACCATATTTGGATAGAAAATCTTCCAATTTTTGTGGTCTCAAATCGGGTTTTACCACCAGTTTGTAGTTTAAGCTGGCAGATGGTTCCGCGATTGATACATTTTCCGCCAAAGCGGGCTTAGTTAAACCTAGCCAACTAAAAAGACATATCAGTGGTATTACTATCCATTTCATATATTTTGGGCAGATAAATTATTCGGCAGATGGTGTAAATTCCTGATGGAATTTAACCATATGCAAGAGTAAAACTCGCAAAGTTCGTTAACTCTTGCATAAAAAAATCCTAACGCCATTCGGAAGCTTGCGCTTTCGAACAACCTTAGGATCTAAAGAGGTATTATATCATACATTATAGGCTTGTCAAGTGGCAGGGACATTTTTCTCTAGATCCCGTATTTTCCCGATGAAGTAATTCACTGCGTACGACCACTGTCCTGTACTTTGTGGTGCCCAGATGTTTTCCAAAAGGGTAGGATTTGTCAAACCATTTTTTATATAGGATTGTTTTATGGTTTTCGCAACAGCGCTGATTGCCTCTTCGTAAGATGCAAATCTGGTGACTGTACTTCCATAGATTCCAAACCCCCAACAATTATATGAATTATTCGGGATCACTTTGCACCCTCCGGATTCCTGCATGGCTATAGCTGGAATTAAGGCATAATCAAGGCCATTTAGGTCTGCGGTATCGACTAGATATGAAGAAAGAGGAGTCAAAGGAGAATCATAATTCGCAAGAAATTTCTGAAGGACGGTGATACGTATATCGGCTTTCGGAGAAATATTATTCGGGTTTATTATGGGTGAGGGAGTAACTATAGTATATTCTTTTGCAAAAGCTATGTCTTTTTTCGCCAAGGGAATTCTCTGGTGATGGAAGTTTAGTAACAATACAAGATAGAACGTCAGGAGGGCAAAATTGAGTGGAAACCAAAGTACAAAAAGGATGAGTTTTTTCATTCTTTCTATCGCGTAGGATGCCATAAATACTTCAAACTGTCAAGTTAAGTTGAAAGTACGGTCGGCAGAGAAGCTAATTCTGTGCCTGCCTATGGCATGGACTCCCGCTGGAGGTATTCACCAGTCTCAGGGTCTATGGCGACAACGTCGCCTTTTTTTATAAAAAGAGGTACGGCCAGTTCTACTCCTGTTTCTACCCGAACCATCTTTTTTGCACCCATTACAGTGTTTCCTTTTGCACCTTCTTCTGCTTCAGTCACGAGTAGTCTGACCTTTTTGGGGAATCTCATTCCGATGGCCTTTCCTTCATAGATAAGAATTTGTTGAGTATCGCCTTCTTTTAAAAACTTGCTGAAATTGCCTATTATACCTTCGGAAAGGCTGGTTTGCTCATAGTTTCTGTTGTTCATAAAAATATACTTGTCGCTTTCCTTATAGAGATATTGCATTTCATGGACTTCTACAGGCAACTCTTGCGCGCTTTCACCGGATTTATATGTAAATTCCTGGACTCTACCCGTTTTTACACTTTTAAGCTTGGTTCGGACAAATGCAGAACCCTTGCCCGGATTGACGAATGTCAAATCGACGATTTGGTGGGGTTCATCTTTATACTCTATAAACATCCCTTTTTGGAAATCCGCTGTAGAAATCTTACCCATAAAGATCCCTTAATTATGTCATATTGCAGGCTATTCTACAATAGATTAAGAGGATCTCTCCAAACGAGACGGGTTGTATGCTCTTATCACAAAGTGGTCAGTTTTACCCTTTATGGAAGAAACTACAGCTTCAGCGAGTGCGGGTGCTTGGGTAAAGCCGCCGGCAGCATTGGCGCCTACGATTACCGTTTTTCCACCTTTAACTGTTTTTAACTCTTCAAAAACTCCTAAACCGCAGGCTGTTACCGGTCTGGCACACATTCTTCTGTCCAAACTTCCTGCCAGTTCCGCTTCCTCATACGCTTTCGGGAAAATCTTTTTAACAATTTCTTCAAAATGGTTAAATTGTGCTTTTACTCCTGGCCATATGAGGTTTGGTATATTTGTAATATCATTTCCTATAAAACCATATCCACCCGATACTATCAGTTTACTGCCTTCCAGCGTGGCATTTATATAGTTGGTAGGTTCGGGAGCGTCGATCTTAAAAGCACCGGAAAAACACTTCGGGCTATATGGTTTCGCATCAAAAGCATGAGCGACAAGAGTTTCCGCCTCAAGTCCCGGGTTGGGAACAGTAACCCAGCAGCCTAAAACACCCATTATTTTGTCCTCACACTTTGTATCTTTATATAAACCGTGGGTAAGCCAGCCGGTCGAAAAGACATAATGATTTGCTTTTAGTATTTCTCCCTTGCTATTGACAAGGTGAGAGATTTCACTATTTTCATTTCGTTTAATTTCTACTATAAACTTTTCCCAGTGAAAGGCAACACCTTTGTTTCTTAGGTAATTTATTGTATTTGTACAAAAGTCTATAGCATTTACAGTTATGCAATCCTCCGTAAGTCCTCCCACCAGCAAATCCTGATCACAGGCATATTCAAACGCAGGGTAAGCTTTTCTTACCTTACCGATATTTAATCTTTTAACTTTTGGCGTGTTATATAAGTCTTCAAAATCAGCTTCAGATTTAGCTCTTTCAAAAGAGTCGACTTTTTCTTTCATGAAATGTTTGCGATTCAGGAAAAATATTCCCACTCCAAGTTGCAAGCCGCAGTTTTCAAAGATTTTTTTATTTTTCCGGATAAGATCATACCAGCCTTTCTTACCCATATTGTTTATACGGCAGATATCATCATTGTAACGGTCTATAATTTCAGGATGATGGGTAAAGTACTCAAAATCATCGACCCATTTTTTTTCAGAAGGAGTAAGTTGCTTGATATTCTTTGACATCCAGCCTCCAACAGATGGTGATTTATAGATAAGTCCCTTCCGGGAAGAACTAGCCAGAGAAGACGTTTCGGTAGATGTGACATGTCTGGCGTTCCCACTTCTATAAGTGGTACTGGCCATCCGTTCGTCGTAGTGAAGATTAGTCGGATCCGGCCCAAAATCATAGCACGTAACCTTATATCCTGACTCATTTAAATAATAAGCCGTCATAAGGCCAACAATTCCGGTACCGACAATAATTACATCTCCCTTTTTATTTTTCATATTTGGTTCCTTGACATGGAAGTATATATACCCTATAATAGTTTGTAAACCATCTGTTTGATCGTATGAACAAACAAATAATTGCTTCACAACTGTCTTCCTTTGGATTAGATGAAGTTGAGACTAGAATTTATTTGTACTTATTGGAAAATGGTTCCCGGACACCTTTAAATCTTTCCCGTGACACAAATATAAACAGGTCGCGTATATATAGATATCTAGATAAACTGAAATCCAAAAAACTCATCGAAGAAGTAAATATAGGACGCGGGATCACATTGAAAGCTTCAAATCCGGATAATTTAGAGTTACTTATACTAGAAAAAGAGCAAGAGTTGAAAACTCAAAAAGAGAATTTACCGGATATATTAAAAGGACTTACTACTCTAGGTAGCGATCCAAATAAAGGCATAGAAATAAAGCATTATCACGGTACAGATGGTCTAAAACAAATGCTTTGGAACCATCTGTCTGCTAAAAAAGAAATATTGGTGTTTGGTTTTGAGAACAGAAATAATATAGCTGGGAAGGCGTTTGCCGAAAAGATAAGATACGAGCAAGTCAAGCGGAAAATCACCAAGATAGAAGTAGAAAATGCTACGGATCAGGGAGACTATTGGTATACAAATGTGCCGGATTGGGGAAAATATTACAAATCCAGATACATCCCTCCCAAAATCCTGGATATTAGACAATACCAGGTAATTTTTAACGATACGATATCTATACTAAATTGGGCGGATGGCAATAAAGTTGGGGTGGAGATAGCCAATTCCCCATTTGTAGGGATGTACAAGCAGATATTTTGGAGGTTTTGGGATATTGCCGAAGATTATATAGAGGAGGGAAAACGTGTTGAGAAAGCCAAAAATCCCAAAAACCGACATATATAGTAAGATGAACATATATGGAAGAACAGCTAAACGTACCTGATTCTCAAGTAAAAAATCCCAAAAATTTTGAGGCGCTTCTGCAGATGGATCAACAAAAGCAAAATCTGAAGGCCAAAGAGAGCTATTGGAAAGCGTATTTGATGAGCATTTTACTGCCGCCGATAGGGATATATTATTTTATCAAATATTTTTTCTTCATTGGAGATAGTCAAAGCAAGAAAGCGGCAGTACTTAATTTAGTAATGACCATAGTTTCACTTATTTTAAACATCTGGCTTATACAGTTATTTTTTTCTTCCTCTTTTACCGGAAACAACCAGAATTTAAATACGATAAAGGAACTGATTACTCCCGAAAACCAAAAGTCCCTACAAGAATTAATTCAATAACTAAGAGTTGCTTTTTATGGTCATCTGGTCATCGGACCCCTTGAAATCTACTGCTTGAGCAGCAAACAAAAGTGCAGCCTTTTTTTCTTCCTCCGGCATATCATCGGGATATTGAGGTAGGACGGCAGTGATAAAATAATGAGCAACTTCGTTTTTTTTGCCAACGAGCATTACAAATTTTGCAGGTACACCTTTGTGCTGAAACGCATAAAAGTGTTGAAGTTCGTGTTCAAAAAGTTCAGTTCCCATAATAGGTCCCCATGTTTCCCGACAAATGACAAAAAATTGTTTTTCACTAAGCCCAAATATTGCAGGTTTTGGCATTTCATCTGACAGAAGGTTTTTATCACCAGCTCTTGAACGGGCATACGCATCGGTTTGAGCCTGATTGGGAAGTTTAGATTTGTCGAGCTTTCTGAGCTGAGCATTCCAATCAAGCCATATATTTTGTTTTGTCATTGATAAAAAATTCAGATCAATATTGGTGGCATGTTGAATAGTTCTTTTTCTTGCCTGATCTCTGATTGCTATAAATTGTTGGTCAAGGGGAATTTGTTCAAAAGTTTGCATGGGTGATGAATTTTATTCTGTAAAAATATTTATGTGAGCCGCCTGAGAATCGAACTCAGAACCACCCCGCCTGGCGGGGTACTCTCCAGTTGAGCTTTTTTGGTTATGAATTTTGTGAGCCCGGAAGGATTCGAACCTTCGGCCAATTGCTTAAGAGGCAATTGCTCTACCGCTGAGCTACGGGCCCACCAATTAAAGCAATCTTTAATATTCTTGATAATTTTTTAATTTCTTGTTCCTTTTTTAACGCTTCACTTCTACTCTCAGTTTGTTGTTTATAAACAAGTACTACCGGTCGTCGGGCTCTAACATATTTGGATCCTACAGTCTTGCTATTATTATGTTCCTCAAGTCTGCGTTTAATATTATTTGTAATTCCAGTGTAAAAACTTCCATCCACACATCTTAAAATATACACGGACCATTGGTTAATCATAGCCAGAAAATCACCCTTGTCGGGATTATTCTGCGCGCCTGGCAGGACTTGAACCCGCAACCTTGTGGTCCGAAGCCACACGCTCTATCCATTAAGCTACAGGCGCAAATATTTTCCCAATTATAACATTTTTAAAGTATAATATGGATTATTCTATGGAGACACAAAAACATATTCGCAATTTCGCAATCGTAGCTCATATCGATCACGGGAAAAGTACACTAGCTGATCGGTTACTTGAAGCTACAGGTACGATTGATAAGCGGCATATGCAAGAGCAGGTGTTAGACAGTAACCCGATTGAAAGAGAAAGGGGAATTACTATCAAATTAGCTCCGGTAAGGATGATATATAAAGATTTTATACTAAATCTTATCGATACTCCGGGACATGTAGATTTTTCCTATGAAGTCTCAAGGTCTTTGGCGGCATGCGAAGGAATACTTCTGGTAGTAGATGCGACACAAGGGATACAGGCTCAAACTGTAGCTCATATGCACCTTATAAAAGATAAAAATCTCAAAGTCATACCAATTGTAAATAAAATTGATTTGCCCACAGCAAAAGTTGACATAGTCAAAAAGTCACTTATAGATACCTTTGGATTTAAAAGTGAAGATATTTTGGAGATTTCTGCAAAAACAGGTTTAAATATAGATAAAGTCTTAGAAGCCATTGTAAGTAAAATTCCATCTCCGACAGGAAATAGGTATTCTTCTGTTAGAGCTTTAGTTTTCTCCTCAAAATTTGATAAACATAAAGGTGTGGTTGCATATGTACGAATAGTTGACGGAAAAATAAATAGCCAATCAGGACAACTAAAGTTTTCTGCTTCAACAGCGACTTTTGCACCTATTGAAATTGGAGTGTTTAAGCCTTTTATGCTAGCTTCACACCAACTTAGCGCAGGAGACGTGGGTTATATCGCTACCGGACTTAAAGATCTTACACTTGCCCGAGTTGGTGATACGTTAAGTGATTCACTGTCAAATATAGTTCCACTACCCGGATATAAAGAACCAAAACCCATGGTTTTTTTAAGTATTTTCCCTGCCGACAATGATGAATTTCCACTTCTTCGTGAATCTTTTGAAAAACTTCACCTTTCTGATTCATCATTTACTTTTAAGTTACGTTCGCAACCTGCCCTAGGAAAAGGATTCCTTTGCGGATTTTTAGGACTTCTACATGCAGAAGTGGTTACCCAAAGGTTGGGTCAGGAGTTTAACCTCAAAGTAATAGTTACATCTCCGACTGTAGAGTATAACCTTTTGCTTTCCTCAGGTGAGAAGATTACGATACATTCGCCTGATGACTTTCCGGACCCTACATTGATCGAAGAAACTTCTGAGCCATTTATGCTTGTCACCATCTATACACCGGGAGAAACAGTTGGAGCTATTATACAGCTTTGTCAGGATAAACGGGGTGAAATGGTAAATTTAGAATATATCGACAGTCAGGCAAAGTTTACATATGTGATTCCTCTTTCCGAAATGATTGTCGATTTTTTTGATAGTTTAAAATCGGCAACTTCCGGATATGCCAGTCTTGAATATGAATTTTATGAATTCCGCCAGGTGAACGCGGTAAAGATGGATATTTTGATAAATAAAAAAGCAATTTCCGCTTTTTCACAAATTGTGGTCAGGGAAAAAGCACAATTGTTGGGAGAGTTGATGGTGAATAAATTAAAAGAACTTTTGCCTCGTCAGCAATTTCAACTGCCTATCCAGGCAGTAATAGGTGGAAAAATTGTAGCCCGAGCAGACATGAAAGCCTTCCGCAAAGATGTTACCCAGAAGCTTTACGGAGGAGACCAAACTAGAAAAGATAAACTGCTTGAAGCTCAAAAAAAGGGTAAAAAACGGATGCGCCAATTTGCAGATGTAAATATACCCCACGAAGTATTTCTGAAGATTTTTAAGAGTTAATTCTATTTTTACTTCGCTAATATAGTAAATTTACACAATTTCTTCTTTTTTCAATCTTACAAAATGGACCCATTCATCGATGACTTCAACGACAGCTTTAAGAGGCATCTCGATGATAAAATCAAAAAAGAAAATAAAGACATTAAATTTAGCAAGAACTTCTCCCGAAAGCCATTGGCCTACTCTGATAACAGGCAGGAAGAAGAAATCTACTACTGGAGTAAGTGGTCCTTCCCGATCTATGACTAGGTATTCATGTGTAATGATGATGATACGGTAAGCAAAAAAAGTCACCAACGTTACGAAAAATATAAAAATTGCTTGACTAGCTGGGTTGAAATTGAATTTGGATAGAATATAAATAATACCTCCAAAAGTTATAAGATATGTCAGCAAATACAGAAAAGAAAATATGGCCGTAAAAAGTGGACTTTTGACTTTTGCCTTTTTACCGATTACAAATGCTTGTGCTTTGACTTCTTTGGATTGTGGGTCATAAACGATGATACCCTTTATGAGGTTGAAGATTTTTCTAGTATTTTCGTCTCCCGGAACTGTCACCGAAAGTATAATAATTGCCATTAAGAAGGGCGGAAAAATAACATTTATAATTATGGGGATATAATTGACATTTTTGACTATATATAAATCGTAGGGAAGTTCCAATAAAAACGCAAAAATAACTTTGGTAAGCAAAATATATATAAAAGACCTGATGCCTGTCCTTCGTAATCTTCCTTTGGTTTCGTCATAGCGTTTGCGACAAGTTTCATCGACTTTCTCCTTAAGCTTGTCTTCATCGGTAAGTATTTTTAGGATGGATTTGTCATTTTGAGTAAATACATCCTGCAAAATTAAATACGGCGGAATTTGTTTCTTTATGTAATTACGGGTTTTGTCTCCTAGTGGATGGATTATGTTTGTTTCGATATCCTTGTATATTTCATGAAATCTGGGTAGGATTTTTTCAGCGGTTTTCCACGTAATTCCTGTCACCTCAGGCAACATGAGTTTCAGTAAATGATACCGTATAAGAGGGTCATCACTGTGTGCAAATGTACGTTCAACGGCGATATAAACTTGGATATCTTTTTCCAATGGATCACCGTCAAAAGGCGCAACCGTAAGTCTAAGAAGCTGGTATGCAAAATTTGTAAAAGCTTCCAGTCTCGGATTGGGGGAAAGTACTTCTTCGATTTCACAAGAAAGAATATCCAGTATAAAGGAAGCGATTTTTTCTTGTTCCTTACCAGATCTGCCTGCAGAAATTTCATTGCGAAGAAAAAAATATTTATCGATGGTTGTTTGCACTTCCTGGACTTTTTCCTCACCGATAGTATTATTTTCATAATATCGGGCCCAAAGAAGTTCTTTAATAAGAAGTTCGGAAATATCTCTTCCGTTTTCGTTTAAAAGCATTCTTCTTTTTATCACTCTTTCGATTGTGGCACGTCTGATAAGATGTTCTTCCCGGAATTCCACCGCATTTCTCATTTTTTCATACAAAAAGGCGACAAAAGAAACAGTTTGAGATACGGATATTTTGTTGGTTGAGGTGGAAGGTTTAGCCTCACCTAAATTCCAACTTTTGACCAGAGCCTGGGCAAAATGAGATATGCTTGTCGGTGGGACAGAAGTATCTTCAACTGGTTGTTTAAGTTCTGGTTGGTTTGTGAGTTCCATAAAAATTAATACGGATTATATATCCGCTATATCATGGTGGGTGGCATACCGGATTTGAACCGGCAACATCTGCCTCCACAGGGCAGCGCTCTGCCGTTGAGCTAATGCCACCGTCCCCTTGATTATAGTTTAAATAGCCGAAGAAATAAACTCTGGAAGAATTTTAAGTCAATGTGGCTTCGAAATACTTCTAAGTCAGAGGAATAATTGGTTATTAAGTTATTGATTTTGAAACCATTAAAATTGCCGAATACGCTATTTAAGATAGGCTTGCCGGCAATTTTAGGGATATTTTTGTATGTATAATAATAGGGATAAAAATCTTTTTCACCTAACTTTGTCCAGGAAAAATTTGCAAACGGTATGCTTTGGTAATTTAATATAAAAGGAGTAATTGCAACGATTTGAGGGTCATCCCATATTTGTTGGGAAGCTTGTTTTAGAAGTTCCGCAATTAATTCTACGGAGTAATATGATTTGTTTTGTACTAGTCCATCCGCATGTGGCCATCCGGTTTCGGTGATAAAAACAGGAAATTGGTAGTTTACGCCAAAATTTTTCAGTACTTCGATTTCCCAACGGTAAGTTTTAAGTGTACCTCGGCCTTCATCTGAAGAAAGTCCTCGAAAGCCAGGATTTGGATATGAATGGGAAACCCATCCATCTATTTGGGAAAAGACGTTTGTTTTTGTATTTATCATACTTTTTATAAAATCAATTTCATCCATGGTTTGGTTTCCATTCGGTGCCGAAGCGTCTAAACCGGCTGGCAAAATAAAGAAATCTTTTGAAGCGCTTTTTAAAGTTTCGCTAAATTTAGTGAGAATTTGTGCGTATTCAGAAGGGCTTATGTATCCTCCCCATTCGGTTGCATGATTCGGCTCATTGAATAAGATTACATACCTATTTTTGCTTACCCAATAAAGACTATTTAGAAAGTCTGCCCAATTCCTCGCATCTTCAGTTTTGGGTGCAGCCCAAATATCTCCGCTAGGATGAGTAGCAAGTCTGATGATAGGGATAAGGTGTAAACTTCGAAGTAAATCAAAGTTTCTCTGCCATTTGTCTTTCTTCCTATCATTATCAGTAATGACTAAGGTGATATATCCCCAGTCGCCTCCGGAGGAGTTTACAAGATTTGAAGCATTCGGGAAATCATGTTCATCGATCACGTGGATACCGTATTTATTGTTCGCAACATCCAAAGGATTGGTCGTTGCAAATGCTACATGTGGTATCAAGAAAAATAATAATACAAAAACCATAAAAATAAATTTCATAGGGAGAATCTCATTTTAATGCTAGATAACTAAACTTGCAAACATGTTGGTATTATTGGATAATTGGTATTATCAAGTTTGGCAATTGGAATTTTTATTCGGGGATTAGCTCAGTTGGCTAGAGCGCACGCTTTGGGAGCGTGAGGCCGCCCGTTCAAATCGGGCATCCCCGACCACTTCCCCATGAAATAATAATGAGAAAATTTTTAATCTTCGTAGCGATAGTATTTGCAGCATTATTGTTTTTTTATAGTAAACGATCTTCTTTCCATAAGACAAAAGCAATTTCAATGAATGGGCATCTACTGAATATTGAGGTAGCGGATACAAACGAAACTAGAGCCTTAGGTCTTTCTGGACGCAAAAATATGCCAAAAAATGAAGGGGTAATGTTTATTTTCCCAACACCAGGATTTTATAGATTTTGGATGAAAGATATGAAATTCCCCCTTGATTTTATTTGGATAGACCAAAATAAAGTTGTTGATTTGAGCGAAAACATACAGCCGCCAACAACAGTAGGTATAGAAAATCTTCCGACGTTTACCTCAAAAGCACCTTTTGATAAAGTATTGGAAGTAAACGCTGGAGTGATAAAAGCTCTTAAAATAGATAGAGGAAATCGCATTATAAATTGATCAAATTCTTTGATATAATCAATATCATATGGATCCAGGATATCGGGAGACAAAGGAACCTTTTTCAACTCGAGCCCTCCATTTTCTAGAGGATATCTGGCCTTCGGTTTATCGAACCATAAATGATATTTTGGTTTCGACGTTTAATTTCGTGAAAGATACGATCAGCGGATTATGGAGATAGGATAAATTTTGATATAATGAAAGACTACCGCGGGCGTAATTCAATGGTAGAATACGAGTTTTCCAAACTCGATGCGAGGGTTCGATTCCCTTCGCCCGCTCAGACTAGTGAAAAGCGCCTGTAGCTCAACGGATAGAGCAACTTCCTTCTAAGAAGTAGGTTGTGGGTTCGATTCCCGCCAGGCGCGCAGAATAAGTCCTGATGAAATTTTCTGCATAAAAGCACTAAGATTTTGTGTGTTTACACCGAAAAAATCAGCAGATTTTGTTCGGTGGGCTGGAGAGGACTCGAACCTCCAAGACTTACGTCATACGCTTCTGAAGCGTACGCGTCTTCCAATTCCGCCACCAGCCCAAAATTGTACGGGCGTCAAACGCACTAATATAATACACTAAAAATAAATTATTTGGAAATTGAAGCTGCAAAAATGAAACTTTATTTAGTAGAGAAGAAGCGTAAATTCTGTGATAAATATTTTGTGATGAAGTCTATATCAGTTTCTTCAAAAAATTTATAAATTATTTGCATTACTTCGGAAAATACGAAGCTGTACATAATTAGAGTATTTAATATCGCCCAAAATAAAAGTTGAGGAATTCTATTATCCGTATAAATAGCTGCAATAAGACAGGAAAATGTAATAGATCCTAAAATAAAATGGGGTATAAAAAGCCCTAGTTTGATAGTTGCCTCTCTTTTATTTCCCTTTGGTGTGACAACATAACTTAAACGTCTACCAGCTATAACTCCTAGCAAGGCCATAAAATAAATTGGCCAAGCAGCCCAATTTAAGATTCTACCCCGTATCATAAATCCTTTTTCTTTCTTCGGATTGATATTAAATCTTTGTAGCCAGATGAAAAAAACTTGTTGATAAAAAAGTAAAGGGATATATAATGCTAAAAGTGAGTTTAATGACATGGAGGTAGACTGTATACCTAAAAAGAAATATATAAACAAGAGAAAAACTCCAATCACTTGAGCAATTCCGTAAAAGTAATATTGTTGCAGTAAAAAATAATTAAAAATATGGAACTTTTCCATCTTATTAAATAATTTTGGACTATGTCGGAAAAGAATATCTATAAGACCATAAGCCCACCGCATTTGCTGGCTAAAATAAGCATGCCAAGTAGAAGGTCCTTCTCCTATAGCTAACGTTTTTGGGACGTACACACTTTTCCAACGCCGTGCATAAAACTTCATACCGGTTAAATGGTCTTCTACGATATGACCTGAATAACCATTGATGTCGTTGTATGCCTCAACTCGTAATACGTGATTTGCTCCGATAAATAGTGTCATATCAGCTCCAAAAAACCCTTTTTGCATCGAGCCATAAAAGTTGTAAGATTGTTCTGCTGCACCTTGTACAATCCATGAATCCTTTGTATTTCCATAAATTTGAGGTGTACCCACAAAAGCTACATCCGGATCGCGAAAATAACCGAGTGTTTCCATCAGATACTCTTTTTTGGGCACAAAATCGACGTCTAATTGGGCGACTACGTCATAATAATTTCCGAATTGATCAAACCAGGCATTATAATTGCCTCCTTTAGTTTTTGCTTTGTAAATACCGGCAGGAGTGTTATATTTTTCTGATCCATTTCTGCTGAAATGTTTAACGTTGTATTTTAAGCAAATCTTTTTAGCTATTGGATCATCACCTTCATCCAGCAACCATGTATCATGTGGGTATTTTGTCGATACCATAGCCGATAAAGTCTTTTCCAAAATGTCATATGGTTCGCTACCTGGAACGAATGCGGTCAAAAACGCAACTTTTAGTCCTTTCGGTGGTATAAGAGGCTTTGGCTTTTCCATAAATCCTGCAATAAACCACGAGAAACACTCATTTACGATTTGATACCAAACAACATAAGTAAGAAGAAGAAATAGAAAATAATCAAAAATATGGAATAAACCAGTGAAATTATGTGGGAGATGCTTTGGAAGTATCCACCAGAAACCAAATGCTGAAGTACATGCAATACCAAGGCAAAGTAAAGCCAGATATATTTTCCTTTGGTTGCCACTAAAGGCAGAAATTTTCTGGACAGGTGTAGGTAATATAATAGACATAAGCCTATAATATACATCATTGTGAATAAAATAGCAAGTTATAACTGTGATATAGCACATATAGAAGGCTAAATAAAAGAGTTCTAGAAAGTGGAGATCTTTGAACTATGTACCCTATAGAGGTGAAAGAGTAGAATCAACCCAAAAATGGAGCGGGCGAAGGGAATTGAACCCTCTGTCTCTTCCTTGGCAAGGAAGCATTTTACCGGTAAACTACGCCCGCAAAATAATTTTTGAGAAACTATACAGTTCGATGTGCCGATAAACTCGGCTACCTCGAACATAATTATAAGAGATTGGTTTATGATTTACAACCAATTACACCAATATATTCCAACTGGTTATTAAGTGAGCCTGAATATCGAGATTACGAACACATAATTGTAAACTGGTTAGACTATTATATTAGGCTAAACCAATATATTTAAAGCAAGTGAATTCCTAAAATTCTTGGGATAATTCCCGTTATAATCCACAGAAAAATAAGTATAACAGCATATATTAAAGAAAATAGACTCATTTTAATACTTGACTCTGCTTCCTCTCTTTTCTTTCCAATGGTTAATTTTAGAAATCTAAATATTCCGTAAAGAATATTTAATAGAAAATATAAAACAATTAACAAGTAGGCAATTCCCAGAAAATTTCTTATTATATCAATAAAGGTTAATTTTGGATAAATAATTTTTCCAGAAGAATTTTCAAGTTGAGTAACAATAGAGTTATATGGAAAAAAAATACTTAGAAGAAGAGATAAACAAGAAAATACTATACCCAGAATAAATAATTTTTTACCCACAAGATACTTATAACATATAAAGAGTATTACGAGTATAAGGTGCAACCTTGTTTTAAAGCCTTATGACAATCTATGTGCCGATAAACTCTGCCATATCGAACAATATTATAAGAGATTGGTATAAAATCTACAAGCAAATATCTCCATATTTACGTTTATAAATAAGCAAATACCAGTATGGTTCTTGAAATAATACTAGTTCATTTTTGTGGTATAATATAAAACTAGAGACGTAAATATATGACTAAAAATCTTTCTTATCTTATAGATTTAACTTATGACAAAGACTATAAAGGCTATGTAGCTGATGTAGTGAATCTATATGGCTGTATGAGTCAGGGTAAGACTAAAAAAGAAGCTCTTGCCAATGCTAAGCAGGCTATTAAAGCTTTTATGGAAGCTATAGAGAATTCACAAGCAAATAAATCTTTCACCAAAGAAGTGGTAACTATTCCTATCTCTTTTGCAAGTACATAAATCTTTCTTCTATGCCTAAACTTGCTAATATTTCTGGAAAAGAAGCAGTAAAGGCATTTGAAAAAACAGGATATACGCATGTTCATACATCTGGTGATCATGCGATACTTCAAAGGGCAGGATTTCCAACGCTTTCGATTCCACTCCATAAAGAAGTCGCCAGATTTCTTCTGAAATCACAGATTAGGCGGGCAAAGTTGACCGAAGATGAATTTGTAAAATTATTGAGGAAATAACTACGAATTTCATTCAGTCCTCGCAGCTAAATAGAAAAAACCAGGTGGCAAATATCGTTCATCTCCCCTCGGAGCAAACTATAGGCACTCACAAAGGGCTATATCCTGGTACCAATAAATTCGGCCACATCGAACGATGTTATACGAGATTGGTTTGATATTTACAATCAATTACACCAATTCCTTCCTACACGTCTATAAGGAAGAAAAATTATGAGTT
>JACPZE010000016.1 GCA_016195685.1 Candidatus Gottesmanbacteria bacterium | reverse complement strand
ATTTCTACCATTTCTTTTGATTTAGCAATGATTTCTGGATTTATAAAAACATCAATTGGTGCATCATCTGTGGGTTTAGTTATAAATATCCGAAGCGATACTCCTATCTGAGTTGCAGCCAAACCGACCCCTTTGGGGTTTTCTTTATTCAATAGATCCTTTTTCATCTGCGCGATGATTTGTCTTATTTTTTTGTCTATTTTCTCAACTGTTTTAGCAGGAGTTGTTAATACTTTATTGGGTACTGTGATGATCATAAGATAATTTCTATAGGTAAATTTATTTCAATTCTTCCAATTTCTTTTTTACTTCCGCATCGTCAGTAGCAATTTTGGAAAGTATGTATTTCAATGAGTCTTTTGCTTTATCTCGCTGGTTATTTTTTTCATATAGATAGGCAAGAGCGAAAAATGCATCCCGATAATCGGATTTGAGTTTGGTTGCTTCCTCCAACTTGTTGATAGATTCTGATTTCTTGCCCAGACGGTCATAAAGTAACCCCAAATTGTATTTTACTTTCGGATCTGTTGGAGCTAAGATTTCTGCCTGTTCCAAAGAATTTAACGCATCGCTAAAATATTTTTCATCCAATTGAGAAAGTGCGTAAAAAACTCGGGTGCGTGTTTTCCAGAAGTTTACATTTTGAGGAGCTATACTTATAGCAAAATTGCTGGCGATAATAGCTTCCTTGGTGAGTGCGGAAGATAAAGTGGCCTGTTTATCATCGGCAAATGCTACCGCTATCTGTGCTGCAGGAAAGGCAAATTCATCATAATAAAGCGGCTCGCTATCGTTTATCTCCAGGGCTTTTTTCAAAGACTGGTAGGCTGCGGTGATGCCGTCTTGAGATCTTGCACGGTGATACCCGTCTGCAAAAACCACATCAGCATACCAGAGGCGTAATATTATATATAACAGATAACATATAACAAAAAAGATGAATAATACTGCTAATAGTTGTTGAATGTTAAATGTTATATGTTTTTCTTCTTGATTATCACTTTGTGTTCCATTTAAGGCGAATATTATTGCCGGGATGAGGAAGAAAAAAATCTGGACAATGACTACCGAGAAACCGAAAAAGTTGGTGATGAGAATAGAAAGCCAAGCCGTGAATAAACTCAAAATAGTTATTATAATTTGCGGGTCCTGCCGCTCACGTATCCCAACGCTACGATACATCTTCGGTTGGGACCCCTCATTCGCGTCACCCGCTTTTAAAATTAAGGTTTTTAAATTCCATCCAATAAAAATTAAAATTATCAGCAAATAACTTCCCAAACCAAATGCACCAGTGGTCGCTGCGAAATTTAGGTATTCATTATGTGCTTTGTTATAGAGGAAATCCCATTCACTAGTCATGTTGTGTTCTGCGGGACGGAATTTATAGTAAGAAAAAGCAAAAGTCTCCACTCCTGTACCAAAAAGAGGGTAATGTCTGAAAATATCCATGGCCCCGCCCCAAACTATTCTCCTGATTGTGTCTGAACCGGTGATACCGACCTCTATCAATGAAGAACCGACGGGTTTGGTTATCTGCTGATTATTGATTTTTGTTTGTTTATTGCTTGTCAATTCTGGAAGCGTGAAGCGGTTGATTTCGCTAAAAGGGCTTCCAAATATGAAACAGATTATTACAAAAGATATGTTCAAATACAACAAAAGTTTTGAAGCATTAATTTCGAATCTTATTATTAGAATTATCCAAAGAATTATATCTGCAACCCAAAAGCCTATAAAGCCAGAGCGGGATTTGGTGAAAATTAAAGTGGCGTAGAAAATAATACCAATAACCCAATAAACCAATAACCCAATGGACCAATTATTAATTTTTAGTTTTAAGTTTTGGTTTTTAGTTTTAACGTCAGGTATCTGATATTTATTTAAGATTGAGGTAAGGCCCAACCCTAAGGTAACCGGGATTAGAATTGCCAAATATGCTGCCAGCCAGTTGGGTTGACCAAGAGTTGAGAAGACCCGATTTTGCACATCCTGTACCCAGATGTCTTTATCTATACCCAGATGCTCAAGTATGCCATAAATTGCTACTAATAAACCTGATGCAAGGGTTACTTTTAGCAGAGATTTAATTTTTTCTTGCGGGAAATTGCTGACAAAAGCATAAAAAAGTAGGAAATATGATATGGTTGAAAGAAGTCCGCCGTTAAATCTACTGTAGTATCCCCAGATAGAAACGTGTCTGTCTATAGAGAAAATAGTTGAGACAATTTGGCTCGTTACAAAAAGTAAAAGAGGGATATCCAAGGGAGTTTTCTTCAGAATAAGTTTTCTTCCGGCAATCATTTTTATAAGCCAAAAGCCAACGATGATGATAGTAAATCCATAAGTAAGCATCATCTTGTTGTACTCAAAAAGTTCGTAATTGATTGGGGTAAGAATAAGGGGAACTAAAAAGAATAGTAGATAAAAAGAAATCTCGATGGTCTTTTGCGCAACGCTCCCAATTTTTTCCATGAAGACATTTTAGTGGGAAACAGTTTATTTGGCAAGGAACGGTTGTCGGCTTGAAAAATGCTTAATGATTTCATGAAAAATATTCGGTTATTTAAGATTTCCTTTTGGTTTGTTAAAATGATGCCACTGTATGTTAGATTTTCTTTTTGGATTATTTTCTCATGATTTAGCTATCGACTTAGGAACTGCCAATACACTAGTGTATGTGAAGGGTAAAGGGATAGCCATAAGGGAACCATCTGTGGTAGCCCGGCATAGAAAAACCAAGCAGATTCTAGCCATAGGGCGCGAGGCCAAAAGAATGATTGGTAAGACACCCAAACCGATAGAAGCCTTCAGGCCCCTTAAAGACGGAGTTATAGCCGATTTTGATGCGACTGAGGCGATGCTTCATTTTTTTATCAGTAAAGTCCATGAGAATCCCGGATCTTTTATTCCGAAGGTTCCCAGGCCAAGGGTAATTTTGGGCATACCATCTGGCGTGACCGAAGTGGAAAGGCGGGCGGTACAAGATGCTGCGCTTTCTGCCGGAGCAAGAGTTGCTTATCTTATAGAGGAACCCATGGCTGCAGCAATCGGAGCAAATTTACCTATCGAGGATGCACGGGGAAGTATGGTGGTAGATATCGGAGGAGGCACGACAGAAATAGCTGTAATATCCCTCGGTGGTATAGTCATCAACAAATCCATACGGGTTGCCGGTGATGAGATGGATGAGGCTGTTACTTCTTATGTAAGGTTGAAACACTCTTTGTTATTGGGAGAGGCATCGTCTGAGGCTGCTAAAATAGCCGTAGGCAATGCCTTCTATAAAAATGAAGAGAAGCACACCGTCGTCAGAGGACGGGATCTAGAAAGCGGTTTGCCGAAATCAGTAAAACTTACTTCAACTGAGCTTCGGGAAGCAATCGCACCAGTTGTGAATCAAATTATCGAAATCATCGATGAGACTGTTGAAGAAATTCCACCAGAACTTATTGGCGATGTTTTGGAGCAAGGGATTACTTTGGCAGGCGGAGGTGCACTCCTTTCAGGAATTGACAAGGCTATATCCGAGGCTACGAAAATGCCCGTTTGGGTGGTGGATGATCCTTTGACTTGTGTCGTTAGGGGAGCTGCAAAATTATTGGATAATGAAAGATTGCTCACAAGAGTAAAAGTGACCGGAGGTTTGAAGTAATGTGGTGAAAATTGAAAGAATTTATTGGTATATCGCTGCCTCGATAATCATTTTTCTACTAGATTATGCCGGATTATTGGTAGTTGTGAGGCGGCCAATTGATCAAGTAGTTATTCCTTTCAAAAGCGAGATTTTTAAATTCACCAGCAGTATTAAAAACTTCTCGTCAAATATTTTTTTGTATCCTCAATTAGCCAAGATTACCCAGCAAAATTACGATCTATCTAAAAATCAAGAAGAACTTCAGATAAAATTAAGACAGCTAAGCGTTGAAAATGCCAAACTGCGAGTCCAACTGGAAGCTCCTTTTCCGTCTTCATATAAATTTGCCCCCGCCCAGGTGATAAGCTTTTCATCGGTTTTAGAAGTAGACAGTGGGAGCGATCAAGGGATAAAGACGGGACAGATAGTCGTGGATGGAGAAACTTTGATAGGAAAGGTAAGCTGGGTATCACCTAGAAGAAGTAAAATCATGTTGCTTACCGATCCTGATTTTAAAATTGCAGCCGTAACAAGCCGGGGTATTCATGGTGAGGTGATAGGTCAAGGAGGGCGGTCGACAATTCTTTCCAAAGTGCTGCAAAAAGATCCCTTATTCTTAGACGATGTAGTGACAACTTCGGGTGAAGAATTCACCCCCGCCAATCTTTTGATAGGCAAAATCACCCATATCACTTTGGAGGAAGCGGCTACTTACAAGCAGGCAAAAATTGAGCCAACTGTGAATTTCGACAGAGAAAAATTGGTTTTTATCATTACGTCATTGTGAATATCAAATTTTTTATAATTTTATTTTTATCTGTCATTGTCGAATCGGTAGCATCGTATCCTTTTACACTTATCACAATTATTATCGCTTCCATATTTATGGAGGAAGAAGTTATACTTCTGGCTTTTGTAAGCGGATTACTGCTAGATT
>JACPZE010000015.1 GCA_016195685.1 Candidatus Gottesmanbacteria bacterium | reverse complement strand
CGCACCCAAAATATAAGCCTCTGTTTTATTTCTATTTGTTATACTCACAGGGTAATCTGCGGCTTCCTCAATAATCTTAGATGGATGAGTTTTGAGTTGAGAAATAGAAATTGTGTCCATATCAGAAATAATATAACATTGTTTAGGTCATCTGTCAAGACCTATTAATAGGTCATTATATCACCCACTCACCCACACCGGGTGTGTAGTAGATAGACACATCAGGAGGTAAGTTTATACATAAATTTTCTTCTTTTCATCCATTTATTAATTAAGTTCATTTTTTGCAGATTTTTTGCTGTTTCAGAGGATAATTCTCTCAAATCATGGTCAATTGTAGAAATTAGAGGATTTACCCTCAAGGCCATATCGTTAAATCCCAAAAGACGAAGGCCGGAAAGAGATCTTACTCTAGATAAAGCCACATAACCCATCCCGAGTAAAAATGATTTGGAAAGATCCAACTCGGCAGCATCCAACGTCATCCCCTGGCTTTTGTGGACAGTGATCGCCCAAGCCAATCTCAGAGGCAACTGTGTCAGTTGGGCAATAATTTTATCCCGATCCATGATCGTCCAATGAGTAGGTACAACCGTAACTTTTTTTCCTGAGTACAGCTCTATCACCGGATCTCCATTATGGTTAAAACCCATCACTTTCCCCATGGTTCCATTTACATATCCCTGTTCATAATTATTTCTTACAAACATCACGACAGCATTTTTCTTTAGTCGCAAAATTTCCGGAGCCAAACAAGTTCTCTTTAAAGCTTCCGCTAACTTTTCCTCACCCAATACCTGCATATAAAATTCACGCGATTCATCCGACAATTTATCTAACTCCTGATTGTTTATACCATCAACATCGATATTGTGGGTATATAGTTTGGCTGGAATGATTCTTTTTTCAAATGGTTGAGTAAGAGTATTTTTAAGTATATCAACGACATTTGCATCAACTTTATTTTCTCGTATCGCAGAAAGTACATCCAATAATTTTTTGTCTTTCTGTCTGAATGGAACCGTAAGATAACAGATGCGAAGATCCAATTCCTGCCATGCTTTCGATGTAAAAATAAAATCTATGTCGTTTCTGTTTTTGGTTACCGGTGGTAGTTGAAATAAATCTCCCGAAAGTATAACTTGCATCCCTCCAAAAGCATTATCGTTATTTCTCATAGATTTTAGAATTTTATTTATCATATCCAATCGTTTACCCGATATCATGGAAATTTCATCAATTATGAGAACCTTTGTTTTTTGAAGTCTTTGCCGCAAATGGTATTTTTGTTTTAAATTTTCTATATCACTTGGGGAGATATCATCTCTTATCCCTAATCCGGACCAGGAATCGATCGTTACGCCATCTATATGTGTAGCGGCAATTCCGGTGGAAGCGGTAATACCCAAAGGAACATCTTTTTTCTGAAGAAATTCTATATATTTCGTGAGAACATAAGTTTTCCCAGTTCCTGGTTCACCTGTCAGGAATACATTATGCCCCATTTTCATAATCTCTAGGGCTTCTGTTTGTTTCATAGAAAATTATTTTGTAAGCTGTGATGTTTTTTTTAATTCCGAGAGGATGAAACGATTGGATTCTATTATACCCATCTGTGCATAACTCAATTTATACTTTCTACAAATTGCCCGAACGTAAGGAGTGATATTATTTAATTTATTCCTAGGACAGTTTGGGAAAAGATGATGCTCTATCTGATAATTTAATCCCAGATATAGATAATCTGTAAGCCAATGACCGTAAATATTTCTAGCTGTCATGATCTGATGTTCTAGAAAAGAAATCTTTACTTCTTTCTCCATCTGTGGCATACCTTTATGATTTGGAGCAAAAATATTTAACATATAAAAACCAGCCACTTCATTGGTGAGTATAAAAAATAAGAATGCTTTCCAAAATGGAAAAATAAAAAAGGGCAAAATATACCAAAGGAACATTCCTAATCCCTGACATATCATAAGCAGAATTGCTTTTTTACTTAAATTTTGAAAATAATATTTATAAGCCTTCAACCTCATAGTGAAGGAAACCAATGACCCGAATGGGTAATAAAGCCAAACTTGGTACTTTCTCATAATTCCTACCAAGAAACCCCTCCTGTTGACCATATCTTCTGTAAAAGATAAAGGTACATCAAGATCGGGATCTACCCCCTCTTCATTTGTGTGAGCATGATGGGCGTTGTGTTTATACTTCCAAACTATAAAAGGAAAAGCAATCACGAAAGAACAGATGTAACCGTAAATATCATTCAGCAGTGTAGATTTAAAAATTGCCCTATGACCGGCATCATGGATAAGTCCGCCCAGACGGACTGAAAAAAACGATATCCCTATACAGATAAAAATGAGTAAAACAGGATTTTTTTGTAAAAAGAATTCCGTGAGGAAGAAAACGAAACCCGAGATATCTATTGTTGATTGAAATATATAGTAAAAATAGTCTCTATCCAAAATACCTGCTTTTGTAACTTGAAATCTGAGCTGTGTATATATTTTGGCGCCATCTTGTGGGGAAAGTATCCGGATATTACTAAGATCAGTAGACTTTTTAATTTTAATTGCCATTCATTTTATATTATACCAGAAGGAATTGAGTTCGATATATCCATCATGTAGAATACGATAAATTATGAATAAAGAATTTTCCGAAATAATTTTAGGTTTTCGACGCGCTTTACAACTGATTGAGAAGCCAGAAAAAACCTCACTTATTTTTGCTTCCTTTTTGATGCTTATCGCTGGTATCTTAACTAATCTTCCGGCGGTAATACTAGGACAATTAGTAGACAAATTAGTAAACGCAAATAATTTAA
Organism: Candidatus Gottesmanbacteria bacterium; assembly: GCA_016195685.1. Classification (GTDB taxonomy): domain Bacteria; phylum Patescibacteriota; class Microgenomatia; order 2-02-FULL-39-11; family 2-02-FULL-39-11; genus JACPZE01. The sequence continues at coordinate 43,118 of JACPZE010000015.1, read as the reverse complement.
AATTCGACATAGCCCTACCATTTATCGGTTTAATAATATTAATTATTATTATTCGCGAAGCGTTAACTGTCGCAAGAAAATATTTAGTTGAGAATATTGCAACCCACACAGAGAAAAAACAGACTATTGCAGTAATTGAACATCTTCTCAAAACAGATGTTGCAGTTATCAACCAACAACAAATTGGGTCTTTACACGGAAGAATCTTCCGTTCCATTCAGGGTTTAGTACATATGATCAAGCTGTGCTTCCTTGAATTTCTCCCCACTATTTTTAGCGCAGGTGCAGCGCTCGCCATTGCGCTTACTCAAAAACCTATCTTAGCCACAGTAATGGCTCTCGTTATTCCAACAGGATTATTTATCATCATCAAACAAATTTCTTCACAAAAAGGCATTCGTGTAGCACTTTTGCGAGGAAAAGAGAAAATTGATGGAACAGTAGTCGAAATGCTCGGTGGCATAGAGACGGTGAGAGTTCTCAATACCACTGCACTAGAAGTAGAAAAAGTTGAAGAGGTAGCCGAGGAATTACGGAAAAAAGAGATAAGGCATCATATTTTTATGGCTTTATTTGATTCAGGTAAATATTTAAATGAGGGATTCTTCTACATACTAGTAATAAGTTTATCAATCTTATTATCCGCTCAAGGAGTAATCTCTAGAGGAGATATCCTTGTATATTCAATTCTTTTCTTAAGCATTACCGGTCCTTTACGAGAAATCCATCGAATACTTGACCAAGCACACGAGAGTTCTATTTTGGTGAATGATTTATATGGTTTACTCAATGAACCGGAAGATAAATCATATGAGTCAAAACTCGGTGATAAAAAAATTGATTCTTTCACAGGATTAAATAAAATTGTTCAAATCAAAAATCTTTCTTTTTCTTTTCCAAACAAATCTTTGAATGCATTGAAGAATATAAATCTTAGCATCAACTATGGAGAAAAGATTGGAATTGCTGGGGCATCTGGTTGCGGAAAAACCACTTTAATAAGAATTCTATTGAGATTATTACATGATTATTCGGCAGAGATTTATCTCTTTGGTAGAAATCTGCAAGATATTTCTAGAGAAGAGATCGCTCAGAATATAGCATATGTCCCTCAAAAAACATTTATTTTTTCTGGAACTATAAAAGAAAATATTGTTTATGGAAGTATGAGAAAAAATATTAAACAAGATGAAATAATTGAAGCTGCTAAAAAAGCTAATGTTTATGTAGAAATCATGGATTCTCTTGGAGGTATGGAGGGAAAAGTTAGTGAAAATGGAAATAACCTAAGCGGAGGACAAAAACAAAGATTAGCAATTGCAAGATTAATTCTGAAATCACCGGAACTTTTTATATTTGATGAAGCAACTTCCGCACTTGATAATACAAATGAAATTGTGATACAGGAAAATATTGAAAGGCTATTCAAAAATAAAACTATAATTACTATTGCTCACCGGTTGACTACCCTTAAAAATACTGATCGCATTTTAGTTTTTGATAAAGGTAAAATTGTACAAGAAGGAAGTTACGATGAACTCACAAATAAAAAGGGGCTATTTCAAGATTTCCTGAAACAAAGAGTTCCATTGCGATAAAGGAATCCTAAAAAATTGGTGGTTGAAAAGAAGGAATAATTAATGCTTAATCCTGAAGAAATAAAAAAACGAATATTAGCGGCGGATAGTCTCTTTCGGAAAGAATCAACGTCGAAAGATAAATTCGAGTCGATAAGAACGCTATTAAAAGGCATCAATCCTCGCATCGACAAAACTCTTGAGTCCTGCTCAAAAATTCTGAATAAATTTTCCAAACTGGAAAAAGGCAAAATTATCGAGCTTGGTAGCGAAGCTCTTCCCGAAAGAACAGAAGAGGAAAAAAAGCGAAAAAAACTTCTGCTGGTTTTTCTTCACTCTTGGAAACAGTTACGAAGTGAAGTGAATCGAGTCAAAAATGAATTAGATAATTTTGGTAAGCAAAAAACTACAACAGAACAAGTAACAAGTATCGGAAGAATTATAACTCTTGCAAAAGGTCCTTTTGGTATTGTGACTTTAGCAGCCATAATTATAGTGGGTGGAACAGTTTTTTTAACTCGTAATAAAACACAAAATACTACAACAAATATCAGCGTTTCCCCAACCAAAGAAAAAATTAAGGTTTTAGTTTTTGTTGATAAGAAAATTCCTTTAACGGAAGTTCAAGTTCGGACAGGTCCAGATTGTACTGTGAACAATGCTGCCATTTCCCATTATCATGCCTTAAATCACATAGCCGCCAAAGATGTAAATGGCAATACTATCTCCGATCCAGGCGGCTGTGGTTTTGGAAAAGCAAGTGAGACAGTAATAGAAGACTATTGATACTTGGAGCTAATTTTATTTATTTTCTTCATTGACGCAATAAATCATTAGTGATAATCTGTGCTAGAAAAATCTAAAAGAGAGGAGGTGAAAACTAAATCATGGAAAAAAATTTTTGGTCTTTTGTAATCGGAGCTTTAATTCTAGGATTAGCAGTCGGTTACTATGTGAAAGGAAACCAGACAACAGTCTCTCCTGCTACTCAAACTAATCAAACCAGTCAAACCAATCAGGCCACCAAACCGCATCAGGGATATGATTTGCATATCGATGCTGAAATGCATTTCCCCGGGGATGCAAAAAAGGTAGCGCATCATTTTTGTAAACCAGTTTCCGGAGGTTTAACCGAATGTCAGCTATATGATAGCGATAACCCTGACGCCAAACTAGTAGGAGTGGAGATGGTAGTACCCACTGATACTTACAATAAGTTTAATGCCAAGGAAAAAGCTTATTGGCACTATCATAAATGGGAGATACCCAAAGTGAATGCTAAAATGCCTGATTTATCCGAGGAAGAAGCAATGAAAGTGATGAAAGGACTCGAAGAAACCTACGGAAAAATATATTTACTCTGGGATCCAAGTAAAGGTGACATGCCTGTTGGTGATCCAAGTATCACGATATTAAAATAAATAGAGGCATTTCTTATTTGTGGTTAAATCTTTGAAAGGAGATATTCGCGATAACCCGAAGGACGGGAGAAAGCGATTACGTTTTTTATTCCTTGTTTTTGGGCATAAGACAAAACTTCTTCGATTAACGTGACGCTTGGCGCAGTATTTTTTGATTTGATAATTTTCTGATTTTTCCCTGGTTTAGGATACTCCATAATGACGTTATAACCCATAGATTCTTTATCATCTTTTCTTCCATTTTCTAATATTTTCCAGACAGTTGCTCCAGGTAATCCCCCTTTTGGTTTCATATGGAAATTTATAACGTAATCTTTTCCCGACGTTACATAAAATTTAATATATTGCTTAGCCAATTTCTCTAATTTGTTATTTTTTATTTTCTGCTTGTTATTTGTTATCTGTTGTCTGTGATTTGTTTTCATCGAAATTGCCACGCATAAAATTGAGTCACCTTTGGAATTATTATTTTTCAATGTCCCATTATTTGTGGCTTCCATCCACGTTTTGTATTTTTTTACTTTTTCCAAATCTATTCGTAAACATGATATAGATCCCACTAATCCTTCTTTTTCTTCAAACGCTCCCAGTAATATCCCGTTTTTTGCCCTCCCTTTAAACTCTGATAAAGCAGCGGGTAATCCTAGAAATCTGCTGTTATTTATTTCTACTGCTTTTTTCAGAATTACTTTTTCATTTGAATTAATTTTTCTTATGAAATATTTTTTGGCAACTTCTTTACTTATTATTTCAGAAATCATTTTTTTCACAATCACTCTTTGGATTTTTCCGGTGGATGTTTTTGGTAATTCTTTGAGGGTAAAAACTCTTTTGGGCGATTCATAGTTCGAAATATTTTGTAATAGCTTTTTCTGATTTCCCAAGAGGATTTTTCGTATCAGATTATTTATTGCTTTATCTGCTAACTCTTTTTTGGGTATGATCACCGCTGCAATCTCTTCACCCATTCGAGTATCTGGGTAACCAATCACTGCTACTTCATCGATCTCTGGAAATGTTTTCATCAACGCATCTTCAATTGCAGATGGAGAAAGATTAACTCCCCCTTTGATAATGATTTCTCTTATTCTGCCAATAATGAAATAGAATTTTTCTCTATTCATAATCTTATATTTACCCAAATCTCCAGAATGGAACCAACCATTTTTAAATGCGTGTTTAGTCGCTTCTTTGTCATTCAGATAACTATCTGCCAATATAGGCCCTCTGATACATATCTCTCCTTCCTCATTTTCCTTTCGCCAATTATTGACTTCATCCATTATCGCTAACTCATTATTCGTGAGTGGCTTACCTATGGTATTATTTTTTACCATCGCGATGTAGGATTTTTCAGTCACATCTACCGGTACTCCGGCAACACGAAGGGCTGTCTCTGTCTGACCGTAACCTTGAACTACCTTTACTCCAAATGTCTTATAAAACCTCAGGGTTTCCTCGGGCAAAACCGGTGCTGAACCGATACAAATCCTTTTCAAGGATGATATATCCAGATTTTTATTTTTAAATTCTTCAAATCGCATCAATAGATCATGAAGGATTGTGGGGACCACGCTTGTGTTTGTAACTTTAAATTTTTCTATTACTTCCCAAAAACGGCTTGCAGAATAACGTGAATTTAATATTATCGTCCCGCCTTTTAGTATCATGCTCAAGCAAAAAATAGTTGAATTGATATGATGAAGGGGCAAAATGATATTGAAGCGGTCAGAATGGTTAAATTTTTGCCAATTAGATATCCCTTCTGCATTCAGTAAACATGCTCTTAAAGAAAGAATGGCACCTTTGGGATGAGCTGTAGTACCAGAAGTATAAAGTACGACATAAGTGGATTCAAAATCATCAACTGCATGAATTTTATAAAACTTTTTTGCTTGATTAATAATTTTTAAGTATTCTTCAAAATTAGCCCAAGTGAAAATTTGCAGTTTTGGAATTTCTTTTTTTATTTCAGAAATATCCTGTTGCGAAGAATTATCATTTCTTACAAACAAGGCTTTTGATTTCGTTTCTTTCAGTTTATAAATCTTGCGGTCAAGTGTGTCTCTCTTATAATCCAGAGGTACAGTGGCCACACCGATTAATGCGGCCGCGAGTTCAAAAAGTAGCACCTCAAGGTTATTGTGCATGAGAATGGCAAACCGATCGCCTTTCTTGATCCAGCAACTATACAGGAATGCAGCAGTTTTTTGGACAAGTTCGTAAAGTTCTACATATGATATTTTTTGGATTTCATTTGTGTCTGGATTGTAGGCAATAATTGCCTCTTTTCCACTATATTGTTTCGCATGATGAGAAAGTAGTTCCTGCGGCGAATGAAAATTGGCAATAATAGTTTTTTTAATTTTTCGCATAAACAATTAGTACAATGATGAAGATAAAAGTATTTACTGTTATATAATAAATATTGTGAACAAGTCGTTCAAATCTATCATACGGGATGCCCGAGCACAAGTATTGGCAGTATTATTATTACTCTGGATTGCCACAATAGTAAAAGACTTTTCATGGCAGGCAGTTGTATATCCTCTATACTCAGTACTTTTCCTTATTGCACTTGATCTTGGATTCACCTTTCTTAAAACCCAAAAATGGTATTATCCATTTTCATCAGCGGTTTCAGGACTACTTATCGGATTTCTCATCCATTATTCACAGGGAATAATAATATTAACTGTTGCGGTATTACTTGCTTTTATCTCCAAGCAATTCTTGAAATTTAAGCACCGCCATATATTTAATCCTGCTGCATTTGGCACGGTGTTATCAACTATGATTTTTGGCTCAAATGTTTCCTGGTGGGCTACTGCTTCGGGAGGAATATCACTGGTATTTATACTTCCAGTAATTTATGTTTTGTATAAACTACGACGTCTTCAATACCCAATATTTTTTTTGGTTGGCTATTTTCTTTTTTTCACTATTATCAACGGTATCAACGCAGCTTCATCTCTCACTTTGGACGGCACAGTTTTCCTTTTTTCTTTCATAATGTTAACAGAGCCAATGGGTTCTAGTATAACTAAATTTTGGAAATGGGGATTTGGACCTGTGGTGTTGGCCGGTGTAATTATTAGTTATTTTTTAAAAATCTCTTTTGCCGATCCTCTACTTTTACCTTTGCTTTTTGCAAATTTATTAGTCAGAATTACCACTAAATAAAGATTTTTATCCTCCAAAAAACACGGGCAATAAACTCACTTTATTTGTGAGAAATAAAATACCCACCGCTATACTAAAAACAGCCGCTACAGATCCTAAAATTAATCTTGCGTATGGTTGTCCGTGTGTTTCACTAAAGCCTGTTACAGAAGCTAAAACAATTGCAGTGTTTGATAAAAAAAGACCGATCACGAATGTAAATACTAAAATAGAACCAATAAAGCTTCCGCCTACACCTGCGGCTGATATAAATAACAGAACTTGAGTAGGTGTCTCCGCACCTATTCCATGAATTAAACCTATTGTAAATGCGCCTTTCATTCCGTAGGTTTCTGGATATGCTATATGCGGGTGATGATGTTTATGAGAAATTTTTTGGTACACGTAATTATATAGTTTATTAATCAAGGCAAAAACCAGCATCCAGCGACTTTTAATTTTATAATTCTTTCCATGAATAATAATTGAAGAAATCAACCATACTCCTAACAGAATCAGTGTTACTCCTACAATTGGCGTCATGACAGAATCCACCCATCCAGGCAAACTGATCCCTACCAAAACTGCAGCTAATCCTAGTGTGATGATTACCGCGGCGTGACCAAGAGCATAAAGTGAACCTAAAAGAATCCCTTCTTTTTTGTTATCAAAAGATCCTGTGATATCAGTGATAGCTGCGATATGATCCCAATCTATGCCATGCCTAAGCCCCAAAAGAAAACTTGAGCCAATTATGAGAAATAGTGAAGCACCTTTATGCATGGAGTAAATTATACACAATAAGAGAAGTTATTTCTTTGAGGATTTTTTGGGTTTTTCTGTTTTTTCTTCTTCTCCTTCAAACTCTTCATCTGCTGTAATTAAAATGGAAAATAGAATAAATCCGGCAAAAATAGGCATCACCAAAGTAAACCTGGTCACTTCATCTTTTACTTTCCAAAGTACTCCCAATGCCAATACTATAGATACCCCTGCAGCCCAAACTATCCATTTGTTATCTTTATAGAATTTATCCCACCAAATCTTCATACTACCCATATCCTAAGGTAGCAGTGTATAATTTGTCAAGGACTATGAAAGCAGGTTATGTTGCTATAATTGGCAGACCCAATAGCGGTAAATCAACTTTACTGAATAATTTGCTGGGTCAGAAAGTATCCATCACTTCTCCAAAACCCCAAACTACCCGACTTCCCATCCATGCAGTTTTTGAAGACGATAGAGGACAAATAATTTTTATAGACACCCCAGGAATTTTCGGCAAAGTTGAGGATCCTGTTTCTCGTAAAATAAATCCTCTGGCAGAAGCAACTCTAAATGAAGGTGTTGATGTAATTGTGTATCTTGTCGATCACACTAGAGATAGAGATGTTGAGGAAAATAAAACTTTTGGGATCGTGCGGAACTCTAGTAAACCGAAAATATTGGCAATCAACAAAATCGACATCAAAGAACCCTCATTTTTACCTCATTACAAGTTTATGGAAGAAGAATTTGACAAAACTTTAGAAATATCCGGACTTTATAAATCCAATTTAAATTATCTTATCGATGCTATCTTTGACTGTCTTCCCGAAGGGGAAAAAATTGTGGACAACTCTGACAGACCGACACCGATACTAAATCTAGACAGTAAAACTTTTCTTGCAGAAATTATAAGGGAAAAAGCATATCTTTTTTTGCGCAAAGAGCTTCCTTATACACTTACTTCAGTTGTAGATGAAATTATTACCCGCGAAAATAAAACTGTTTATATAAAGGCCAGGATCATCACAACTGATGATAAATATAAAAGGATGATTATTGGAGAAAGAGGCAGAATGGTCAAAGAAATCGGTATGGCAGCCAGAAAAGAATTGGAAACTGCTACCAATAAAAAAATTTATCTGGATTTAACTGTAGAAGCAGACCCCCACTGGCCCGAACAGTTAATTTAACCACTCACCACCCACACCGGGTGTGTGATAGCTAGACACCTAAGGAATTATTTAGAATAAATTCTTTGCACTTTTTCAATGCTCTTGCCCGGTGACTAATTTTATTTTTTTCTTCAGAAGTTGACTCTGCATTTGTTTTCCCAAGACCTAAGTTAAAAAATACCGGGTCGTAACCGAAACCGCTTGAACCAATTGGTTTTTCGGTAATATATCCTTCACTTACTCCTTCAAATATTTGTGTGTTTTTTGTTTCGGGATTATACAAAACAATAACCGCTACAAATCTTGCCGTCCTCTTTTCTTTTGGTATCCCACTAAGTTCCTTAAGTAACTTATTTATACGATCCATATCATTTCCTGCTGCATATCGGGCAGAATGAATTCCCGGCTTGCCATTCAATGCATCCACTTCTAACCCCGAATCATCAGCAAGAGTGATTAATCCTGTTTTCTCACCAATAGTTTTTGCCTTAAGTATGGCATTTTCCGCAAAAGTTTTTCCTGTTTCTTCCACATCAATATCTAGTCCAATATCATTTAATGACTTTATTTCATATGGAATTCCCAATAGAATATCCTTTATTTCTTTAATTTTCCCGGGATTTTTCGAGGCGATAAGTAATTTATGCATTTGGAAAACTTTTTTAACCAAATTTAACTGGAGTAATTGGTTTTTTACCGTTTAAAACATTTCTTACGTTTTCGACACATAATCTAGTCATTTCTAATGTTGTATCCAACTCAGTTACTACAGTATGTGATGTAAGAATTAAATTATCAGAAGGAAGAAGTTTAAGTTCCTTAGAGTAAATATCAAGTCCAGCACCAAATATTCTATGTTCTTTTAATAATTTCGCCAAGGTTTTTTCATCTATAATTTCTTTAGCTGAAGTACTTATTAATATTGAAGTTGACTTTACCTTTTCTAAAACCAATTTGTTTACTAAATTAGTTGTCCCGAGATTTTTTGGTAAAGTAATAAACACAAAATCTGCTTGAGAAAATAACTTCTTTAAAGAAACCAGTTTCGCGTTTAACTTTATCTCGTAATCTTTTTTTCTAGTTCTGTTAAAATATAGTATTCTATTATTAAAACCGCCAAACATCATTTCTGCTATTTTTGATCCAATATGTCCCATACCTACTATACCAGTCACTTTATTTCGAAGAGATAATCCCATTTCACCGATTGGTGAATATTCTGGTATGTTTCCAGATCTATTTTGTACATATAGTTTAGTGACTCTTTTAGCGATAGTTAAAAGTAAACCTAGCGCTGATTCTGCCGCAGCAAAATATAATAATGGCGTTGGCGTATTTGTAATGACAACATTTCTATTTTTGGCTTCTTTCAAATCTATATAATCATAGCCAGTGGCAAAATTTGCTACCACTTTCAAATTTTTCCCTGCCGCAACAAAAAATTCTTTGTCAATCACATCCTCCCATTGTGAAATAACTGCATTTACTCCTTTTATTCTATTCAACAAAATATTCCGCGGACAAACTTCATCTTTCTCATAGATGTCCACTTTAAAATTATGTTTTTTAAATAGATTAAAGTACTTATCTGGTATTGGTCTTGTTATGAATATTTTCATAAAAAATTATTTCTCAAAACGATCCGGTGAATAAATTGAAAGCTCTTTATTAAATGGCTTACCTGAAATTAGATCAGAAATGAGTTTAGCAGTTATAGGTGTTAAGGTAATCCCCAAACCAAAATGTCCTGTAGCAAATACTAGTCTTTCTACTTTAGAAGAGAGTCCAAGTACTGGTTTCTCATCAGGCATTCTTGGCCTAAGTCCTGCCCAATAACGTAAAATCTCACAATCTTTTATCGCTTCTGATAATTTCATAGTTGCATTTAATATTTCGTGCATACCTCCCACTGTAACAGTCTTATTATAACCTGCTAATTCATAAGTAACTCCGAGCGTAATACGGCCATCCAAACGTGGAATTATATAACCTGGTGTGGAATAAATATGATATTTAAAAAGATTTCTATGCGTCTTTACAAGTAATACTTGTCCTTTTGCCGGTTCTACTGGGCAAAAAGGAATTCCTTTTATCATGCCAGACCAAGCTCCTGCAGCGATTACTACCCAATCTGCAGATAAAATAGTGCCATCTGATAATATTACACCTTTTGCGCGTTTTTGTTGCTGTATTAGTTCAACAACAGGGCGACCCAAAAAAATATGACAACCAGTTAAACTAATTGCTCTAGCTACAGTATCCATCAAAGCTTGAGGATCTATGGATGGTTCTTGAGGTAAATGATATCCCCCTATAAGCTCAGGATTAAGAAGCGGTTCCATCTGCAAAATTTGCTTCCGGGATAGTTTTCTAAAAGAAAAACCTTCTTTTGCCCATGTTTTCGCTGATTCATCCAACTGATCAAGTACCTCTTTAGTAAATGCAAGTCGCAACAATCCATACTCTTGATATTCTACATAAGCACCTGTTATGTCATAAAGTTTTTTAAGCCATTTAGGATACATTTCTAGACTTGCCAAAGCAAAAAGTCGAAGGGGACCTTTACAGAAATCATCACTTTGTGGAGTTAATCCTCCTGTAGCTGCTGATGAAGCGCCCGATCCTAATTTATCACGTTCTATCAACGCGACTTTATATTTTCTTTCTGTCAATTCAAGAGCAATACTACAACCAATTATTCCACCTCCAACAATAATAATATCGAAATTAGATTCTTTTGTTTTTTGTATATTTTGTGATCTAGTCAACTTAATCATTTCAAGTATTGTACTATAATAATGCTTTAAGACGGTTTAAAACTTCTTGTTTTCCCAATATTTCCATTGATTCGTTTAGAGGTGGAGAAATTTTCTTCCCGGTTAGGGCAACTCGTAAAATCATAAAAAACTCACCGGTTTTTATCTTCTGTTCCACTGCCAAAACCTGCATTTGGTCTCCGACCGCTTGCGCTCGCCAAGTAGAAATTGATTCAAGTCTTTCTATCATTTTTTTTAATAAATCCTTTTTACTTTTTATATCCGTTTCATAACTTTGCGGCCTTTCAAAGAAAAAACCAGCTAGTGGTAAATAATCCGATAATTTTTTGATTCTTTCCTGTATTAGAGGAATTGTTTTCTCTACTAATTCTTCTGGATAATCTTTTCCGATAAATTCCATAATTTTGACTTTTAAATTTTGACTTTTAAATTTACGTATATATTCTCCATTCATCCATTCAAGTTTTTTGATATCAAATGCCGGACCTACGGCCTTCAGATCTTCTAATCTAAATTTTTCGATAAATTCTTCTAAAGAAAAAATATCTTTCCCTTCCGGATGGGACCAACCCATAAGAGCCAAATAATTTAATATCGCTTCTGGCAAGAATCCCTGCTCTTTATACCATGATGCCCAAACTGGATTTTTTCTTTTGGATAATTTACTTTTATCTGGGTTTCGAAGTATCGGCCCGTGAGCAAAAATCGGAAGTTCCCATCCTAGAAATTTGTAAATCAAAATATGTTTAGGAGTAGAAGAAATCCATTCTTCCGCTCGTATGACATGGCTTATTTTCATAAGATAATCATCAACAACTACACCCAAATGATATGTGGGGTATCCATCCGATTTCAGCAATACCTGATCATCCAGCAGTTTATTTTCAAAAGAAATCTTTCCTCTTATCAAATCATTAAACTCCGTCACTCCTTCATCCGGAACATTTAATCTAATTACGTACTTGTCATTCTTAATTCGTAATTCTTGATTTTTGATTTCTTTACAGTGGCCGTCATACATTGTCGGTATTTTTTTTTCTTGTTGAACTTTTCGCAGTTCACTTAGCCTTTCCGGAGTACAAAAACAGTAATACGCATGCCCTTTCTCTATAAGCTCCAAGGCGTATCGTTTATACAGTTGAAGCCTTTCTGATTGCCGGTAAGGACCGTATGATCCACCTACATCAATACCTTCGTCGTAATTTAATCCGATCCATTTCAAAGAAGATAATATCCTTTTCTCTGATCCTTCTACTAATCTTGTCCTATCAGTATCTTCTATTCTGACTACAAATTTTCCGTTATTTTTGCGTGCAAATGCAAAATTTATAAGCGCAGTATAAACATTTCCGATATGCAGATCTTCACCTGTTGGAGATGGAGCGATACGAACGCGGACTGTATTCATACTTAAATTTTATAAACGGGTGACGCGAGCCCTTCGACTTCGCTCAGGGTAAACGAGAGTTAATAGATAATAATGCGCTAGTCCCGTCTTACGAGGGAGCTGGACCCGTAAATTAATATACATTGATTCTAGCACGCAATTTACTTATACTCAATCTAAGGAGCCTTATTTTCTGCCATGTCTCATTTAACTGAAATCTCTCTAGTCACAAAAAAACTAGCACTTGGATTACTGATTGCTTTTGTAGCTTATATTATCCTCAATTTTATGTACAATATAATCTTGGATTACTGGAAAAAGACCCACCCAATACCTCTAGTTTATGTCAATGCAACCAGATTTAATAAAATTCCTGCTCCGAAATTCACTCATATAGCTATTTCCTCTTCAGGACTTAAGTTTAAACTAGAAAATGTTGAAGGATTAGCCATAAAAGATGCGACTCCAGCCGGGAAAGTTTATTCCATGCCCAAGAAATTACCGACACTTTTGGATACCCAGAGAGCCCGTAATTTCGCTGTTAAACTCGGATTCACAAATCCAGAAGAACCCATAAGCTCAACATATTATCGTTTTACTGATCCAGATGACAAACTTCATACATTGGAAATAGATACTACGACTAAGAATTTCAAACTTAAATATGATTATAAAAATAATCCGTCTCTATTTGCCGGTGATACTATACAAAACAAAGATCAAACCATAACAGAAGTGAAAAATTACATCCAGTTCAACGGCCTTTTTGATGACGCCATAGCAAAGGGAAAAGTTACCACCACGCTTCTAACATACAACCCACAAACGAAAATTGCCAGTGTAGCGTCAAGCTTATCAGACACTAATCTTTTAAAGATAAATTTTTTCCGCAACGATATGGATAATAAAAAAGTATTACCACCTCAATTCTCTGAAAGCTATAACTTCGTTCTTTATACTCCTTCTACGATAATTAATAAAAGGATTATTGAATTATTCTATACGTTCTGGCCTATTGCGTTGGATGATTTTGGGACATATCCTCTCAGAAGTAGTGAGGCCGCATGGCAAGATTTAACAGACGGCTATGCATTTGTCGTCAATATAGGAAATAATAATTCTCAAAACCAAATTATTATCCGCAATATTTATCTGGCATATTACGATAGTGATGAACCGCAGAATTATCTGCAACCGATTTATGTTTTTGAAGGAGATAATGATTTCGTCGCCTATTTACCTGCAGTTTCTAATGATTGGCTGGAATAATTTCGGTAATATTTTTCCAAGCAAAGTTACCAAATACCCAATCAATTAAATCTTTTGTTTCTTTAAATCTATCCACACTTTTAAGTACTACAAAAAGTACCGATCGACCATTTTTTTTCACTTCTGAAACTAATATTTCACCCCCACTTTCCGTGTATCCGGTCTTCACACCGGCAACACCTGCTACTTTACCTAAAAGTTCATTTACATTAGTAAGTGCATGAAAATAAGTGAAATCACTATCAGAAACCGTTATTGATTTTGTACTTACAATTTTCGCGACAAGTTTATTACTCAAAGCTACTTTTGCAAGTTTTGCTAAATCTTTTGGTGTTGTGTAAGTTTGATCATCATCAAAACCTATCGGATTGTTAAAGTGAGTATTGTCCAGATGAAGAGCAACTGTCTTCCGATTCATGGCTTCTACAAATTTTTCTACTCCTCCGGGATAATTTTCGGCAATCGCATAGGCTGCGTCATTGGCCGAATGAACTAAAGCGCCATATAGAAGAGACTCAAATGTAAGTTTTTCACCACTGACAAGACCCATCACTCTTCCTTCTGTTTCAACCCGACCCACGGTTAAAATATCGTCAAGCTGAAAATGATCTAGAGCAACTAATGCAGTAATAATTTTAGTTGTCGATGCAGGGTGAAATTTCTCATCCGCGTTTTTTTCATGAATTATCATATATGAAGGCAGATCAATAATTAGAACTCCCTCTGCTGTTAAATCAGGGACGACAGCACCTGTTATATTTATAGGGATTGGCGGCGGTGAAGGTAGATCGATATTGAAAGAATCCCCGCTTGTAAAATTACTAGAAAAAGTTTGGAAATATATATTAGGTGAAGGGAAAAGAAACAATACAAATGCAAATCCAGCAAAACATATTATTCTAATTAAATTATTCCTAAAGATTTTACTCAACTTTTGAAATTTCATTTTGGCAGTAAGATGCGTTTGAACTGTTTATTTGGCGGAAACAATTTTAATTTCTAATTCTTTAAGCTGTTCTTCGGTAACATTTGACGGCGCATCCATGACTGCAGTTTGACCAGAAGAAGAAGTAGGAAATGCCATGACTTCCCGAACGCTTGGCTCTCCCAATGCTGCCATAAGAAACCTATCAATGCCAGGAGCAATTCCTCCATGCGGAGGCACACCAAAAGTAAAAGCAGTCAGTATGTGTTCAAATTGCATTTTTTGTTTATCGGTAAATCCTATCAGATCAAAAATTTTTTCTTGTAATTCTTTTTCATGTATACGCATACTACCTCCACCCACTTCATATCCATTTAGAACTAAATCGTGTTGCAATCCCCTAACTTTCATAGGATCGGAAGAAAGAAGTGGAATATCATCCGGATGAGGAGCAGCGAACATATGATGTGATGGCGCAAATTTGGCTTTTCCTGACCCATGATAAAAATCTTCTTTTGACTGTTCGGTAAACAACGGAAAATCTATAGTCCAAGAAAATGCTAATTCATTTTTATCAGTTTTATTTTTTCTTAAATCAGGTTTATCCGTTTTATACTTCTCCATTACTTCTTTATGGGATAATCTCGGCCATGGAGAAATCAAAATATGTTTTTCCGGAAAAATTTCCGCCACCAACTTTGTAAACATTTCTTCTGTAAGTCGCATTATATCTTCCTGATTTACAAAAGACATCTCCAAATCAAGTTGGGTAAACTCACCATAAGCACGATCAGCTCTCGGATCTTCATCTCTAAAACATCTTACAATCTGAAAATACCTTTCAATTCCTGCAACCATCAGAAGCTGCTTATATTGTTGTGGAGATTGAGGCAATGCATAGAATTTTCCTTTCTGAAGTCTTGAAGGAACTATAAAATCTCTCGCTCCCTCCGGAGTGGTTTTAGTCAACATCGGAGTTTCTATTTCTGCAAAATCCCGCTTCGTCAAAAAATTTCTTATAAAAGTCGTCACTTGGGATCTTATCTTTAGATTTCTTGTAATTCGCAATCGACGAATATCCAAGTAACGATACTTCATTCTTATCTCCTCGTTTATATCGTATCCGTCACAATCTATCGCAAACGGTAATTCTTTTGATTTTGTTAAAATCTCAAAACTTTTAATCGATACCTCTACTGTACCGCTAGGGATTTTGAGGTTAATCATTTTTTCCGGACGTTTTTTCACTAAACCCGTAATTTTGATCACGTCTTCATTGCCAGCGGAAATTTTACCTGAAGTATCTACGCACTGAACTAACCCGCTTCTATCGCGAAGATCTATAAAAGCAATTTTCCCATGGCTTCTTATGGTATCTACCCAACCCAAAAGAGTTACTTCTGTATCAATATTTTTTATAGTATCGGCCGCCAAACATCTATCCATAATATTTTTCCGAAACTATTAATGAATCATTTATTATACTTCTTTATTGCCAATCCTAAAAGATCCATCGCTCTTCTCAGTTTTTTTTCTTCCAAGACATATGCGATTCTTATTTCATCTTTTCCTAAACCCGCCGTCGCGTAAAATCCTGAAGCCGGAGCAACCATCACTGTTTCACCATGATCTGAGAATTTGGTTAGAAGAAAAGTTGCAAAATCATCACTATCAAGGATAGGAAGTTTTGGCATAATGTAAAAAGCTCCTTCAGGTGGAATAAATGATATGCCAGGAATCTTTTTAAGCTCGGTCATGACTGTATTTCTTCTTTTGGCATAAACATCTCTTATTTTTTCCGTATAAGATTTATAATCATTTAACAAAGGTATTACTGCTAATTGTTCGACTGTCGCTACACAAAGCCGGGATTGTGCAAATCTAAGTACTGCCCTCATCAAATCTTTATTTCGACTTACAAAACTTCCTATTCTTGCTCCACAACTATTAAATCTTTTCGAAACACTGTCAGTGATGATGAGTTGATTTCGAATCTTTGGAAAAGATGCAAATGGTAATACTCTTTTTCCGTCAAAAACTATTTCCTGATATGTTTCGTCAGAAATAATATATAGATTATGCTTGATAGATATATTTATTAACGTCTCTACTTCATTATCCGTATAAAGAGTACCTGTAGGATTATTTGGATTACAAATAACTATACCTTTTGTTCTTCTTGAAATTGCATTTTCGATTACGGATTGTACCGGTAAATGAAATCCATCTGCTGCTTTAGTCAATACAGGTTTAAGAACTATATTATTCATCGCGGCAATTATGGCATAGCTTGTATAGAAAGGGTCAAATACAATAATTTCATCACCAGGATCGGCAATGGCAGCAAAGGCAAAAATGAGAGCTTCAGATCCTCCATTAGTCACAAAAAGATCTTCTACCTCAAAATTTATTCCTTTATCTTTATAAAATTTTTGCCAGGCCATTCTTGTTTCTAAAAGACCCGGTGACGGTGCATATTCTAGTGTTTCCGCTTTGAAATTTTTTATTTTGCTGATTATTTTTTTGGGCGTCGGCAGATCAGGTTGACCAATATTGACATGATATACTTTTATCCCTCTTTTTTTTGCGGCGTCAGCAAGGGGAACCAATTTCCTTACAGCAGAAGCAGGAGTATTTAAAGCCCTTTGAGAAATGGATATATTTTTCATAATTCCTTCTTATCCTAAACTTTTCCTCAATATTCCTCCGTCAGTAATAAGTTGTGAAACTTTTTTCCTTTCCTTAATATTATTGTAAATCTTTTTTGTTATATCGTAATGTTCAAAATGAAGGGAAGTTTTTGGACCCAATTCGATATTAAGTGTCTTTTCAATAAATGAAATATCGTCATAAATATCACTTATTCCTCCAAAATCTTCTGTAAGATATTTTACATTTTCTTTATTTAAAAAATAACCTGCCTTCATCAAATCATCTCTAAGATGCAGATAAAAAGGTGCAATTTCCTTCCAATATCCATTATCTATTGCTAGTTTAATCCCTCTACCAGTACCTATCAATTCCGGCGGAATACCTAGAGAGTATAAAACAGCAGTAAAAGTAATCGCCCTGGGTAAAGATACTTGACCAATACCCCTGGAATAACCAAATAATCCTATATGTTGCATTCTTTCCCGCCTTCGGGCAACTTGTATGCTTAATGCGTTTATAAGCGGAGCCAATTTTTCAATCGAGATCCGGTAATTATTTTCAAAAATAGGAATTGCTTTTTTAATTAAATTTATTTGAATTGGATCTATAACCTGTGCCTTGTGTTTTGGTAATTCGGTTTTCAATATTTCTATACTCTTTTTGACTGCTGATTTCGGATAGTCATATCGGAAAGCGCTTTGGACTGTAACTGTAGATATTCCATGATACTCATCTATGGAATTTTGTATGTTTTCCGGGGATAATCCTCCCCTAAACGGAAGGGATCCTGCTCCTAACATAGGATACAGTTTCATGGAAAATTCTTCCTCTATTTGTCTATATGAAGATAGTGCTAATTTGATAGCAAATATTGTAGGAACGAGCCCCGAGTTTAACGCGGGGTCACTTCTGGCAACATAGGGCCTAAGATATTTTGGTATAAATCCAAAACCTTCTTTATGTTTTTTAATATACTTACGGAGTATTTTGCCGCTGTCTGCAATTTTAGATACTTGTTCAAACAATGGAATTATTTCAATATGTTGAATTGAATCACCCATTTTCAGAAGCTTGTGTTCCAATCCTATTAAATCTTTGAATGCTTTCTGGATTTCTAGAATTTCCTCAGCTGTTTCCGTCAGGGGTAAAATAGTCTCAAAAATCGGTGGTTTTTCAAATCCCAAACTTTTACTAAGTTGACTGCTTGTAATCATGACCATAAAAGCCCGTGCCAATCTGTATTGCCGTTCAACTCTGGGATTAGGTATACGAAAAGTGAGAAATTTATCTCTCCCTAGATTATTTTTTTTGAAATACGCAAAATAACGATGCAATAATCTATCCACGACTGCCTCATCCACAAATTTACCTTCCCAATCCCAATTGTATTCATCTATACCTAACTCTGAAAAACATCTATAACATTCTTCGAGTTCAGCCGATGTAGAAAGATAAGACTGACCATACCAGTAAGGTTTACCGGCGTTATCCGGATGCTGAGTTGCCATAGTTGTTGGTATTTTTCTCATAAAAAAACCGTCCTTTATCTTTTAAGGACGGTGAATACCGTGGTACCACCTTTATTTAGTTAGTTGGTTACTTAGTTAATTTGTTACTTAGTATATTCTAAGTAACCAAGTAACTCATAACCAACTAACACTTAATACAGCTATCACGGGCATACCCGTTGGATTCTAATTTCCGTTAATTACGGATTTCTTTCCAAAGCCATGGTGTGTCAGCACCATCATTGCTTTTAATTTGCTGAGATCTTAACATCTTTTAATTTTAATTGCAAACTGGAATGTAAATTAGACCATTTCCGATTAAGATTCCATTTATCTTCATCTATCGTATATACGATATCTATAAGTTGATCTATGACGTAATCTTCAAAAAAACTTCCCATTCCAAATCCTATTGCATCGATATATTGATTATAACGATTATTAGGTTGTAACGTAATTTTTAAATGGTTTTTATCCTTACCTATTAAACGCATTTTGGCTACTTTTACGTTATTGCTGACAAAAGTGGGACTAGGATTACCTGCTCCAAATGGTTCAAAAGATTTTATAGCCTTGTATAAATTATCATTCGTATTTTCTAAATTTATTTCACAGTCAATTTTTAAAATCCTCTCAAGGTTACTATTATTTAACTCTTTTTCCGCTAGTTTTAGTAATCTTTTCTCAAGTAATACCAATTTACTGGTTTCGACTGTAAATCCTGCAGCCATCGGATGACCTCCAACATCTACCAATAAATCAGAACATGATCTTATAGCCTCAACTATATTAAACCCTCCGATAGAACGGGCAGATGCTTTAGAGTATTTAGAACCTTTAGAAATTACAATTGACGGACGATAAAATTCATCTACTAATTTTCCGGCAACAAGTCCAATAACTCCTTGGTTATAACTTTCATTTGCAAGAAAAATTAATTTTGGAATTGTTCCATCATTATGCTTATTTATTTGTTCTCTAGCATGTAGTATTGTTTCTTCAAGTATTAACTGCCTTTCCCTATTTGTTTGGGAAAGACCATCAGCTATTGTTTCTGCTCTATACTTATCTCTTGTACATAGAAGTCTTAGAGAATCCAAAGCGTGGGTAAGTCTACCCGCTGCATTGATTCTAGGAGCAAGCATATGGCCAACCTCATAAACACCAATTTCTCCCAATTTTACTCTGGATGTATTAACCAATGCTTTTAATCCTAACCGTTTTGTTTTATTCATCTCGTCTAATCCATATTTGACTAAAATTCTGTTTATGCCAATCAGGGGAATCAGATCTGCAATTGTAGCTAAAGCTACCAAATCTAAATTTTGTGTTTTATTTTCTATAGATTTCTGCGGATTAAATTTTTGCATTAAATAATTTGCGAAAAACCAGGCAACCCCGGTTGCACAAAGACTGGTAGTATGGATCAAGGCACTCGATTTTGGTAATTTTGAAGGGAGCGAGTGGTGGTCGATAATAATAACATCAATTCCTAATCTTCTGGCGTACTCAACCTTTTCCCATGCAGTCACACCATGATCAACGGTGATGATAAGTTTGGCTTTTTCTTCCTTGTGAATTTTGTCAATCCCTTTTTCCGATAACCCGTATCCTTCTTCTATCCTATGAGGAACATAAGGCATAACTTTTGCTTTTAGATCATTAAGCGCCTCCCACATAATTGTCCCGCTACAAACCCCATCTACGTCATAATCTGTATAAACAATAATTGATTCTTTGTTTTGTATTGCTTTTTCTATCCTTTTTACAGCCTTATCTAAATCTTTCCTTTGCAGATGGATATTCTCTAATGTTAAATCGGATAATTTCGGATTTAGAAATTCTTCTTTTTCTTTTTCTGTATTTATTCCGCGATTTTTTAGGAGAATATCAATTATTTCATTTTCAGTTGATTGATCTTGATTTCCTGATTTTTTATCTAATATGATCCACTTCTTCATATCAAAGTGTTAATATAGTACTATGAAACTGAAATTTTCAGAAGAGGTCAAAGAGATATTCACTAAACTAAAGAGAGCCAAATTCCAAGCATATATTGTCGGCGGATGCGTCCGTGATTTACTTCTGGGAAGGGAAACGAAAGATTGGGATTTTACCACCGATGCATTGCCTTCCCAAATCGTAAAACTTTTCCCTGACAGTTTTTATGATAACAAATTTGGGACTGTCGGAGTGAAAATAAAAAACGGCAGGCAAGAAACAAATGTTTTTGAAATAACAACTTTTAGAAGCGAATCAGGTTATTCTGACCATCGCCACCCGGATAAAATTGTCTGGGGTAAAACATTGGAGGAAGACTTACAAAGACGCGATTTTACGATCAACGCTATGGCTTCAGACGGAACAAAGATTATCGATCTTTACGACGGACAAAAAGATTTAAAGAATAAAATTATAAAAGCCGTAGGAGATCCGGATTTAAGGTTTAAAGAAGATTCACTGCGAATGATGCGGGCTGTAAGGTTTGCCACTTATCTGAAATATCTTATCGACGTAAAAACCTTTTCTGCGATAAAAGAAAATTCATTTCTGCTTGCGAAAATTTCTCATGAAAGGATAAGAGATGAGCTTTTAAAAATCATAGAATCAGATTACCCTGCTGATGGAATAATTTTACTTCGAAACGCTGGACTTATAAACATCATCTTGCCGGAATTGGAAAAATGCTTTGGAGTTGAGCAAAAAAGCCCAGAAAGACATCATATCTACGATGTAGGTACGCATTCCATTATGGCATTGAAACATTGTCCATCACGAAATCCGATTGTCCGGTTTGCTACATTACTTCACGATATCGGAAAACCAGTAACCGCAGGAAAAACTCCTGAAGGTGTAATCACTTTTTACAATCACGAAATAATAGGTGCTTCAATTGTGAGAAACATTGCCGATCGCCTCCATTTTTCCAAAAAAGATCGGGATCTATTGGTGAAGCTAGTCCGCTACCATCAATTCACTGTTGACGAACGGCAAACAGATACTGCTTTGCGAAGATTTTTAAGAAACGTAGGGAAAGAAAATTTGGAAGATATGTTAGCCCTTCGTACCGGTGATAGACTAGGTGGAGGGGCCCGGGAAACATCATGGAGATTAGAGCTATATAAGAAGCGTTTAGTTGAAGTACAGAAACAACCGTTTACTGTAGCGGATCTGAAAGTCAGCGGCCATGCGGTGATGAAAATTTATGGCATCGGCCCCGGACCTCTAGTCGGCGCCGTATTAAAGATGCTTTTTGATGATGTAGTAAAGGGAATACTGAAAAACGAAAAAGAAGTATTATTGAAAAGGATAAATGATTTAAAGAAGGAAAGTAAAATTACATCATGAAAACGGATGTACCCCTTAGATCTTATTTTTTCTTTCTTCCCCACTCCTCCCAAACCACCAAAAGCGGTGCGGCGTTAAAGATAGATGAATAAGTTCCGGAAGCAATACCAATAAGTAATGCCACTATAAACCAGCGGATGCTTTCTCCTCCAAAAAGTAGAAGCGCAAAAAGAGTAAACAATACTGTTAACGAAGTTGAGAGTGATCGAGCCAATGTCTGTACTATAGACTCATTCACAACTTGAGTAAAAGGATCTCCAGCCATTTTGCGAAGATTTTCTCTGATCCTATCAAATACCACAATAGTATCGTGTACTGAAAAACCCATAACCGTAAGTAGCGCCGTAATAAACAAACTATCAACTTCTATTTTATAGAAATGTCCGAATATAGAAAATAAACCAACCACAACCAAAATATCATGAATTAATGCTACCACTGCACAAATGCCGAATTTGAAAGACGAATAAGGTTTCGGAATTTGTCTGAAAGCCCAAGCTACATAAAGTACTATTACAATTGATGCAATGATTATTGCTTTAGCTGCGTTTTGTGTCGTCTCTTTTCCAATAGTCGGACCCACTGTCTCTATCCGAATTTCCTTGAAATCTGGGAATTGTTTTTTTAATTCATCTGCCAATTTTTGGTTTTGATTGTTTTCTATTGGCTTAAGACGCAAAAGATAAGTATCTGTTCCTGATTGTATAATCGATCCTACTTCAATATTTTCTTTCTCGATGATTTTTTTCACTTCACTCTTGTTACTTTGAACTTTGAACTTTGAACTTTGAACTTCAATTAATGTTCCCCCGGAAAAATCTATGGAAGGTCTAACCCCCCATAAAATGAGGGAAATTAGTCCGGGAACTATTATAAGTCCCGAGAAAACAAAATAATACCATTTCTTTCCTAATATATTTAGCATATGCAGTTAATTATTATCTCTGTATATTAATCTTAAAAATGTTCTGGTAACAGTTATAGCACTAAATAAAGAAACCAATATACCAATAGCCAAAGTGATGGCAAATCCTCGAACTACTCCGCTTCCGAACCAGTATAATATTCCACATGTGATAAGAGAAGAAATATTGGAATCCCGAACTGAAGGGAATGCACGATCAAATCCCAAAGATAATGCAGTCATTCTGTCTTTTCCCCAGCGGATTTCTTCCTTCATTCTTTCAAAAATCAAAATATTGGCATCGACCGCCATACCGATAGAAAGTATAAATCCAGCAATACCTGCAAGTGTTAAGGTAACTGACCCAATTCTAAAAATAGAAAAAACCAAAAGTGCATATGTTACGAGCGCCACATCTGCAACTAATCCAAGAAGACCATAACTTACTATCATAAAAATACCGACTATTAAAAGACCAATGCCTCCAGCTATAAAACTTTTTTGGATAGACTCCTGACCCAATGTTGCACCTATATTTCTCTGCTCGATCACTTTTATTGGAACTGGCAGCGCCCCGGCATTTAAAGCTACAGCTAGCTGTTTTGCATAACTTGTGGAAAACTGTCCGGAAATAACCGCTAAACCGCCGCTTATAGTACTTTGCACAATTGGAGCCGGATACGACAATATTTGATCGTCTAAGAAAATACCCAAGGGTTTTCCTACATTCCTACCTGTTATAGTTTCAAATATTTTTGCTCCTTCATTATCAAATTCAAGAGCCACTTCTGGTCTTCCTGATTGTGTATTGATATTTACTTGAGCTTTTTTCAGATTCTTTCCTGTCAGTCCTGTTTTTTGCATGGAAAGTATATCAAGTATTGCCGCGGTTGTAGCTTCAGTTGCTTTTGCAGACTGGGTACCTTCCTCCCTGAAATCTAATTGAGCCGTTTTGCCAACCAAATCTATAGCTTGATTGATATTAGTTATTCCAGGCAGTTCAACTATTATTCTGTATGAATCACCTGATTTTGCTTGTTGGACGATAGGTTCTGTCAAACCATAGAGATTTACCCTTCTTTCTATCACATTACGTGCAGAATCATAAGCATCTTTTCTGTCTACAGTAGCTACATCTTTCATATCTGCTTCAAGTACTAAGTGTGTTCCACCGGAAAGATCCAAACCATATCTGGTTGTAAAATCTTTATGTAATATTAAGGATCCTAAGCGTAAATCTAATATCGGCGGGCTTATTAATCGATCAACTTTAATTGATCCAATTGAAAATTTAAATCTGTAATTTTGAGGTAAATCCGTAATGAAAGCAAAAATAGTTATTATGGCTATAAACCATAAAAGTCTCAAACTTTTCATTTTTATTTATTAGGGTAATTTTTCAAAGAAAGAGGTAACTGTACAGCACCTGTAAATTTTAAGTTGACTATTCCTTTCTCAATATTTGTAAGAACGTTCACATTGTCTCCTGCTTTAATTCCTAATGAATGAACAAATGGTGCCGGAATAATAACTGCCAAACTATGTTTACCGCTTCGTATAATTTTTTGGCTCATAGTTATCGCACTAATTCCTCTTCATCTCCTAATATCATAATCCTGGAGCTTCTTAAGATTTCCAAAACGAAAGGGTCTCTCCTTTTCTTTCTGAAATTAAACTCTTCCTCAGTCATTACAGTGTAATTTAATTCAGATTCTCGCCTGATTTCTTCTTGCCTGACAATTTGCGATAATTCTGGAAGTACGACTTTACCTACAATAAGCAAATCTACATCGTTACCATTCCTAGGATTACCCCTTGCGAAACGTCCGGAAATCATTGCATATTTAATTTTTCCTAATTTTACTTTGTTTTTCAAGATATCACCACCCAAACCTGAAGTCTTAGCAATTAAATTCAAAAGGTCAAAATAAAGCGAATAATCTTTGCGCAACGAGTAAAAAAGACGATTAGCTCGTCTTTCTTTTGCCATCATACCTGCTTTTTCAAGATGAGCAAGCTCACGCCTGACTGCATTTATTTCCTCCCCAACCCGTCTTACAATTTCTCGGACATGGAAAATTTTACCAGGGGATAGAAAAAACAATTGAAGAATTTTCACCCTGACCCTTGAAATGATTAGATCGGCTAGCATAAACTTCCTCCTTTGTGGGGCAGGTTAATATGTAATTTGTTTTTCGTTTGCTAATATCTCGATCCAGGTAAGTCCTCTGTTAAATTTTATTTCTTTTCCTATAGAGTCATAATATATGGTTCTACTCACTCGAGTTTTTTTACTCCAGGTTCCTACCATTACCTTTCCATCCTGAAAAATTAAGGCTTTACCGCTACCTATGGTGACATAAAGTAAGTGACCTAGATTATCTACAACTCCTACTAGTTTTGTAATTTGGACAACGACATTATTGGCAGTCATCTGCTCCTTAGTTTCCAAATCCAAATGTGGTACTCCCCCATTTATCCTTTTATAAACGTTTTTTACTTTGTCATATTCCCAGTTAACGTTATAATCATCATACCCTTCGGTAAATATCAATTTCATTGAATTTACAGTACCTCTTTCAGATTCTTTTGGTTCGTCTTTGAAAGTCCATGCAGTAAAATTTTTGTCCCATGGAATATCCCTATTATCAACGTTTGTCCAACCTCTTTTCTCCCCAATTTTATATAGATTATCGGAAAAACAAACCATCGTATGCTCTGTAGCAACAGGGTGATCTAGTCTATCAGGATTTCTATAACAATCCGGGAAACCAATCCCAAATTGATCCATATCTTTTATTCCATACCTATCAATTTGCCCTAATGCATCTACTCTTGGATCAGTTACCTGCTCATTTCCGCCAATCATATTGGCTCCGCCTACGTGAGTATAAAGAGCATCATATTCGGAAACCCAATCTACGAAATAAGTTCTGGCAGATCTAACTGGTGCAAAAGTTATATTCTCAAACGGAGTATTGCAGTAAAAAACTCCCATCAGTCTTGTTATCCAACCTTCTGCTAATGCCTCATAAACCACATCAGCGCGTGAAAGTCCGGATTGAGGTCTTGCTTCACTACTATTCTCTATCATGACTGCCAAAGGCCTTCTTTTATCCCAAACCTCTTTCTCATTTTTGGTATATTTGATGCCGTTTAGAGGACATACCTGGTCTTTAGGAATGGAGGGATCTACTTTAGACTTCAGTTTAGGAGCAGGAGATACTTTCGCAAGGGGAGAAGTTATACTAACACCACCACTTTTGCCTAATATAAAAGTAAATGTTGCATAGGAAATACCCGTAACAACAAGATACAGTCCTAATGCTGCTAAAATAATTGGTAATCTAATTTTCATTTTTTATTTTTATTCTTAGATAATGTTTGCATTTGTAATCGCTTTTTCTTCTTCCTCGGATAGTTTATGATCGACTCCTTTCCCGTCTTTTACATTCTTCGCATACCACCGGGTTGATCCCCGACTGTGAAGTGATGTTAAAACTACCCCGCAATCTTTTCCGTCTAATATAGCAAGTACAAAACTTTGGTCTCCACCCGTATCTGCAAAAGGATTAAACCGTAAAACTCCGACTTTTTGTATATGACCAATACTTTGTTCTATCTGCTTTTGTAAAGTTTCTCTTAATTCGGCAATTTTTGTCTTATTTAAATTTAACTCTTCCAGTATTTTATCCAAAATTTCGGTTAAATTATCTCTATTCGTCCTTTGTACAAGTCTTTGATAATGATCTACGGTCTTATATAAGTA
Source organism: Candidatus Gottesmanbacteria bacterium (assembly GCA_016195685.1). Classification (GTDB taxonomy): domain Bacteria; phylum Patescibacteriota; class Microgenomatia; order 2-02-FULL-39-11; family 2-02-FULL-39-11; genus JACPZE01. The sequence goes on along the minus strand of JACPZE010000015.1, from coordinate 16,479 downwards.
ATATGTCAATACTACTAACCAAACAAAAAAGGGCAGTAAAATTACCCACACATTCATCGCTTTTAATTTTTTCCAACTGAGTAAACTAAGTATTCAACATTGTACTCACTTTACAAGATAGTGTCAATATGTTAGAACTACACTTGTTATCCTGTTATCCTGAAGGGAAAATATCGCATTTTCAACAGTTTTGAAATATGTGAAATATTTGTTGAGGGATTCTCAACAGAATAAAAAGCAATTATACTTATGCCGAAGAAAACTAAAAAGCAAAAAATTCTAGCTATATTACATCGGCAAAGCCAAATTAGTAATACTCTAAAAACATCTGGTTTAAGTTCAAATACGGAGTTTGTCAAGAGTCAAAATGAAAAGTCGAATTATGGTCAAACCCTCACTTATTCTACTCCAGTTAGTTTAGTCACTCAGGCTGTCATAAAGACAAAAAGTCCTGAAGTTGATTATTCATATGGCTATGTAAAGAAAGACCTAATAAAAATAACTATATTTAGCATATTTGCTTTACTGCTCCAAGGTATGTTATATTTCCTCTTACGCACGAGATGAGGCTGAAATCTAATAATTTAATTGTTAAAGCATAAACTTCAAAGGGTTTACCCTGAGGAGCGAAGCGACGAAGGGAGGTGAAGAAATTTATGGCAACTATGTATTGTGTAAAATGTCGAGCAAAGAGAGAAGATCCAAACGCAACCAAAGTCACTATGAAAAACGGAAAACCAGCTATGAAAGGTAAATGTCCCGTCTGTGGAACTGGCATGTACAAGATCGGTGGCTAAGAACTCGTTCATCCCGATTAGTGGGATGATTACGGTTCTTTGTGACGCACAAGTTGCGTCCTAATTTGGTTAAATTTTCAGTGAAAATTTGAAACGTAAAACCCCTCTATAACGGAGGGGTTTTAGTTAAGGTGCGATTAATTAACTTAAATTTTAATGTTAAGCTCATTTACTGCCCAATTCACAATTCCAGGACTCACTTCATCAATTTTCCAAGAAATGATTTCAGGCATCTTGTAGGAATGAAGATTTTTTATTCTACTTATGAGTTTTTTGACTAAATGAGGTAATGTTTTGATGATTAGTAGTGATTCTTCTGATTTTTCAACTTTTCCTTGCCATCTGTATATGGAATAACATCCTGGAATGATATTTGTGCAAAAAGCCAATTTTTCTTTGATTATTATATTTGCGATTTCTTTGGATTCTTCTTCATTTTTACAAGGTACATAGACTATATTCATTGTTTCACAGCTACAATTTTATTGATTACATAAAAAGGTCCGAAATCAACTCTATTTGTTTGAAAACCATGTTTAGAAAAATATGCTACATTATCTCTTTCTAACCGCAGACTTGTATGACTTTTAACTAACATAAAGAGAAATTTCGCAACAAAGTTTTTATCTTGAGGCATGCCTCCAGCAATTACTACGACTTTACCACTTTTTTTCAGTACCCTCTTCATTTCTAAAATAGCCTTATCTAAATGATCTATTTCTCCAAGAATAAAAGTCATCACGATGCAATCGAATACTTCATTTTTGAAGGGCAGTTTATAAATTGATTGGGTAAGAATATCTACGTCAAATCCGGCCTTTTTAATTCTTCTCCTGGCATCATCTGCCATACCATGACGCAGTTCTATACCAGTTACAGAGTACCCTTTTTGAGCTAAACGCCGTAGCAATTTACCTGGTCCTACGCCGATTTCTAATATTTTTTTGTCAGTCAAGTCTTCAAAAACCCGATCTTGCCATTTTTCCCACTGTCCCAATGATGTCAGCTGTGTGAGACTATGTTGAAAATCGGGCCAGGTATTCAACACTTTATAAATAAAGTCAAAAAGCCGAAAATTCGAAGTACGACTCATAAAGATGGCCAAATTATAACATCTGTTGACAAAAACTGTAAAGGTGATGTATATTACACACTATCATGTGCAAATTCACTCTTTTAAACCTTAATGAACTCCTCCTTCTTGGAGAAGCCTTTTAATGGTTTAAGAGAGACAATTTAATAAAGCAATCCAATAACTCTCTTAGGCCAAGAGAGTTTTTTTATGAAAAAGAAAATTTTTGTATTTGATACAACTTTGCGAGATGGTGAACAATCACCCGGTGCTAAATTAAATACACACCAAAAAGTAGAATTAGCAAGACAGCTAGAAAAACTGAGAGTTGATGTTATTGAGGCAGGTTTTCCTATTTCCTCACCTGGCGATTTTCAATCAATAGTTGAAGTGAGCAAAGTTGTAAAAGATTGTATAATTTGCGCGTTAACACGGGCTATCAAAGAAGATATCGATGCCGCAGTAAAGTCATTAATATACGCCAAATCTCCACGTATCCATACAGGAATCGGGTCTTCTGATATACATATTTTACATAAATTCAAATCAACAAGAGAAAAAATTCTTCAAAGAGGAGTAGGAGCAGTAAAATATGCCAAGAAATTTGTTAACGATATAGAATTTTATGCTGAAGACGCCGGAAGGGCAGACAATGAATTTTTGGCGCATATGATTACCGAAGTTATAAAAGCCGGTGCAACCGTGGTGAATATCCCTGATACAACTGGTTATTGTTTTCCCGAAGAATTCGGGACAAAAATTAAATATCTGTTTGACAATGTACCGAATATTGATCGCGCGATTGTTTCTGTACATTGTCACAACGATTTAGGCGTCGCAACTGCGAATACTTTGGCCGGTATTGGAAATGGTGCAACACAAATTGAGGCGACGGTGAATGGAATCGGCGAGAGAGCCGGTAATACCTCTTTGGAAGAAGTGGTTATGGCTCTTTATACAAGACGTAACAATCTTTCCTATTTCACAAATATCAATACGCAAGAAATATCCAAAACCTCACGTATGGTTTCCCAAATTATGGGGATTCCGGTACAACCGAATAAAGCGATTGTCGGAGCAAACGCTTTTGCACATTCATCTGGTATCCATCAGGATGGAATTTTGAAAAGAAGAGAGAATTATGAAATTATCGATCCGAAAAATGTGGGATATGATTCTTCACAAATAATATTGACTGCTCGATCGGGAAGGGCCGCAATAAGGCACAAGTTAAAAAATATAGGAATAGAATTAACGCAGGATAAATTGGACAAATTTTATCAGGATTTTTTAAATCTTGCGGATTTGAAAAAAGAAATCTATGAAGACGACTTACTTTATCTATTGGGAAAAGGAAAAGAAGAAAATCATAAGAAGATAAAATTGGATTTAATACAAACTATATCCGGCAATAAAAATATTCCCACTGCGACAGTGAAACTTATAATCAATGGTAAAAAATAAAGAATCAGTGGGAATAGGAGACGGACCGATTGACGCAAGTTTTAAAGCTATCGATAACTGTGTCGGGGGGAAATATAAGCTTACTCAATTTCTCATCCAGGCAACCACAGTAGGTTCAAACGCGATGGCCAAAGTACACGTAGCAGTACAACATAACGGTAAAGAATTTTATGGTACCGGGATCAATACGGATACTATTGTAGCAGCAACACTTGCTTATATTGATGCCTTAAATAAGTTTATATGAAGTCGAGAACACTATTTCAAAAAATTTGGGATAATCATGTAGTAACGCAAGAAAAAGGCGCTCCTGTTCTTTTATATATTGATGCCCACATACTTCATGAAGTTACTACCCCTCAGGCTTTTGCAAATTTAAGAAAAAAAGGGTTGAAAGTTAGACGTGCCGGTTTAACATTCGCCACTTGTGATCACAATGTTTCAACTATTGACCAACATAACATACGCGACGCAATTTCCAGGCTACAAGTAGAAACACTTTATAAAAACTGCCATGATTTTGGTATCCCACTTTATGGTCTAGACAGTCCTTATCAGGGTATAGTACATGTAATCGGGCCTGAGCTGGGAATAACTCAACCAGGAATGACTATCGTCTGCGGTGACTCACATACATCAACCCACGGCGCATTTGGAAATCTTTCTTTTGGTATCGGCACAACAGAAGTGGAGTACGTTTTAGCAACTCAGTGTTTACTGCAAAATCCGATGAAAACTATGAAGATAATAATCGATGGAAAATTAGGAAAAGGAGTAAGTGCTAAAGATATTATCCTTACAGTTATTTCCAAAATCGGAACCAAAGGAGGAGTTGGGTACTGTATTGAGTATACCGGGGAAACTATCAAAGAATTAAATATGGAAGAACGCATGACCATCTGTAATATGAGTATAGAAGCCGGAGCAAGAGCAGGTATGATAGCGCCTGATGATATTACATTTAATTATTTAAAAGGAAGAAAATTCTCGCCCAAAGGGAAAAAATGGGATGGGGCAGTGAAATATTGGAAAACTTTAAAAAGCGATAAAGACGCCAAATATGACAATGTTATAAAAATTGATGCCGGAAAAATAGCACCGCTAATTACTTGGGGTACGGATCCATCTACTGGTATAACAACTAAGGAGAAAATTCCAAATCCAAAATATGCAAAGTCAGAAAACGAACGAAAAAACATGGAGCGCGCACTCTCTTATATGGATTTAAAACCCGGTATGAAGCTTGAAGGATTTCCTATCAATTATGTTTTCATCGGCAGTTGCACAAATGCCAGGCTTTCAGATCTTCGTGAAGCTTCAAAAATCATAAAAGGTAGAAAAGTCAAAAATGGTGTAAATGCGTGGGTTGTCCCAGGCTCCAGACAAGTTAAGCTCGCAGCAGAAAAAGAAGGGCTGGATAAAATATTTAAAGACGCAGGGTTTGATTGGCGATGGTCCGGCTGTTCTGCGTGTATTGCTATGAATGACGACAAAATTCCTGCCGGTAAATATTGTATTTCTACAAGCAATAGAAATTATGAAGGCAGACAGGGTCCAGGGGCAAGAACATTTTTGGCCAGTCCCATCATGGCGGCAGCTGCAGCAATTGAGGGAAAAATTGTGGATGTCAGGAAATATCTATGAAAAAATTTACAAAAATAGCATCAACGTGTCTACCGATAGAAACAGAAAATATCGATACTGATCAGATCGTACCTGCTAGGTTTCTAAAAATAACAACACGAGAAGGATTCGGGAAATATCTTTTTTATGATTGGAGATTTGATAAAAATGGGAAACCAAAGGAAAATAAATACTTCGATTATTCGAATAATCGAAGTATTAAAATATTAGTTGCTGGTAATAATTTCGGATGTGGTTCTTCTAGAGAACATGCAGTATGGGCTTTACAAGATTTTGGATTTGAAACGATAATATCTTCATCATTTGGAGACATTTTTTATAACAATTGTCTAAAAAATGCTTTGTTGCCCGTAGTATTAAAACCAGTTGAATTAAATAAATTGTTTAAGATTCTTGAAAAAAATTCTAAAACTAAAATCACTATTGATCTTATCGATCAAGAAGTAATCGTTGGCGATAATTATATATTCAGTTTTCCAATTGATAATTTTAGAAAAACTTGTTTATTAAAAGGTGTTGATGAGTTAGGATATATATTTTCACACGAAAAAAATATTTCGGCATTTGAAAGACGACATCAAATATTTATTTCAAGATGAAAAAAAATATTGCAGTTTTACCAGGAGATGGAATAGGACCCGAAGTTACACAACAGGCAGTGAATGTTTTAAAAGCTATTGCAGGTAGATTTAAACATTCGCTTCATTTTGTTTATGGCTCAATTGGCGGTGAAGCAATAGATCGCTACGGCAATCCTTTACCTCCTGAAACACTCTCTAGTGTTAATACATCTAACGCAGTTCTTTTAGGCGCGGTTGGCGGACCCAAGTGGGATTATGTCCCGGTAGCTAACGGGCCGGATCAAGGTGTCTTAATGATTAGAAAGTTGCTTCGTGTCTTTGCTAATCTTCGGCCAGTAAAAACGTATACCTCTCTGAGCTCTCTTTCTGTCTTAAAACAGGAAATTGTTAAGGATACCGACATACTTTTTGTCCGAGAATTAACAGGAGGAATCTATTTTAATTCTCCACGCGGCAGACGGGATAAAGGTAATTCGGCAATCGATACAAGTAAATATTCTAAAGAAGAAATTAGTAGAATTGCAACTGTAGCATTTAATCATGCCCTAAAAAGGCGTAAAAAAGTCACAAGCGTCGATAAGGCCAATGCTTTAGAAACCTCACGACTTTGGCGGGAAACAGTTGTTGAAATGGGTAAAAAATTTCCCACTGTACAGCTAGAACATCTTTACGTTGATAATGCGGCGATGCAGCTTATCAAAAATCCCAAACAATTTGATGTAATTCTGACTGAAAATATGTTTGGAGATATCCTCACTGATGAAGCCGCGGTACTTTCCGCATCTATCGGACTTTTGCCATCAGCAAGTATAGGCAATACTCATCCTTATCTTTATGAACCGATTCATGGTTCCGCCCCTAAATATGCTGGTCAAAATAAAGTAAATCCTATAGGTGCTATTCTTTCTGCTGCGATGATGCTTCGAATATCTTTTAAATTGGAAAAAGAGGCCGATACTTTGGAAAAAGCGGTTGAAAAAGTTTTACAAAGCGGTTATCGCACCAAGGATATCACAACTGAAAAGACTCCCAAAAATAAAATTCTAGGTACAAAAGAAATAGGAGACAAAATATGCGAAGAACTAAAATAATCTACAATTTAATTTTTTTATCTAAATGCAGAATATTTGTGATAGGAGGTAAAATTTCCTCTTTGTGGTGAGTGATGTAAAGCAGATGGGTATCGGTTTCACCTATGGTTTCGATAATATCCAAAATTCTTTTTCTGTTTACCATATCTAAACCGTGACACGGTTCATCAAGGATAAGAAGTGTCGGTGACTTCACCATTGCCCGAGCAAGTAGAATCATCCTTTTTTGTCCATAGGAAAGATGAGAATAATTTCTTTTGGCAAGATCTGAGATTTGTAAAATCTCAATCCATTTATCAACTCTTTTTTCCTCTTCTTTGGTGGGATAGTGATAAAGTCCAATTGAGTCATAAAATCCAGAAGCAATCACATCGTAACTGTTCATATTTTTACGATACTGGATTTGTAATTCGGAGGATATAATTCCGATATGCTTTTTTATTTCCCAAACAGTTTCCCCTGTTCCTTTTTCTATATCAAAAATTTTTATTTTATTCGCATACCCTTGCAAGTTGTCACCGGTAATAAGTTTCACTATCGTTGATTTCCCTACTCCATTCGGACCCAATATCGCCCAATCCTCTCCCTTTTTCATAATCCAGTTGAAATGACTCAAAACGATAGTTTTTCCATACTTCACGTTTACATCTTTCATCTCGATTAAGATATCTGGAATATTATAAGGATCGCTACGCTCGGATTGATTCGAAACTGAAGATGACAAATATTTGTTATCTGATGTAACATCATCCTCATAAATGTTACTCAAATTTTCCGCTGTCAACAATTTTTCTTTTTCTCCTTTTGCGAATATTTCACCATTTTTCAGAAACAGTATATGACTTATATTTGGTACTATCTCTTCTACTCTATGAGTAATCAAAATTATATGGATATTGTCTTTGGCAAGATTATTAATAACACTAGATAAATCATTTTTTGATTTCTCATCCAGTCCATCAAAAGGCTCATCAAGAATCAGAAGTTTGGGGGATTTCATAAGGGCCCGGGCTATCAACGTTTTTCTCATTTCACCAGAAGATAATGCAGTAATTTCCCGGGATAGTAAATAGGTAATATTTAATTTTTCTGCAATATCAACCATCAATTTATTGTCATCAGCATTAATCTTTCGATAAACAGAAATTCCGGATAAAATTACATCTTTTGCGGTTGTTGCTTTATTTTCTTTATGACTAAAAGCTCGCAATTCCTCCTGAAATGCTTCATGCGTTGCTAGATTTTGATGAAGTTCAAAAGAAATATATCCTATGAATTTTTTATATTTGGATGAATCAATCGGATGTTTATTTATGAAAAGTTGTACGTTTCCAATTCGAGTGGCTATTCCGCCCCACAAGGCTTTCATCAAAGTAGTTTTTCCGGAACCGTTAGGTCCTAATATCGCCCATTGCTCATCATTTTTAATTTGCCAGGTAATATTTTTTAAAACTAATTTGGCGGCAAAACCAACGGAGATATTGTCAACTATTAGAAAAAGATCAGAATTTTTCACTATGCTTGTCTTTTCCAATTCTCCGGACGCAAGTCTCGTACTTTGTCTCCAGTTTTCCACATCTCAGAATTAGCCATCTCTGCCAGCTCTTTATCCAACTCTTCTCGGTAATTTGGCTGACTATTTTTTTCAAGCACTCTTTTTGCCTCTGTACCATCTGCTACTTTTTTATAAAGCTGGCTAAATACAGGTTCTACCGCCTTTCGGAATTTATCTTTCCAATCCAAAGCGCCACGCTGTGCTGTAGTTGAACAATTCGCATACATCCAATCCATGCCTTTTTCAGCAACAAGTTTGATAAGACTCTGAGTAAATTCCTCAACTGTTTCATTATATGCTTCTGATGGCGCGTGGCCGTGTTTTCTAAGTTCATTGTATTGAGCTTCAAATATGCCCTCGATAGCTCCTAGAAGGACTCCTCTTTCTCCTGTCAAATCGCTAAACACTTCGTTTTCAAAAGTAGTAGGAAAGAGGAAACCTGAACCTATCGCTATACCCATAGCCAACGCTTTTTCTTCTGCATGTCCGCTGGAATTTTGAAATACAGCATAACTACTATTGATTCCGCTTCCTTCTAAAAAATTTCGTCTTACTGATAACCCAGACCCTTTTGGAGCGATAAGTACCACATCTATATTTTTCGGCGGAATCACTCCAGTCAAATTTTTATAAGTGATGGAAAATCCATGTGAAAAACAAAGCGTTTTCCCTGCAGTCAAATATTTCTTCAGTGTCGGCCAAAAAGTTTTCTGGCCTGCATCTGATAACAAATATTGAATAATTGTTCCTTTGTTTGCAGCTTCTTCCAATTCAAAAAGGGTTTTACCCGGTACCCATCCGTCTTTCACTGCCTTATCCCAAGTAGCAGATCCTTTGCGTTGTCCTACAATTACCCTGGTTCCATTATCTCTCATGTTCAATCCTTGGCCTGGTCCTTGAACTCCGTAACCAAGTATTGCCAAAATTTCATTTTTCAAAACTTCCCTTGCCTTCGACAGTGGAAATTCCTCCCGCGTCACTACTTTTTCTTTCACTCCTCCGAAATTTATGATCGCCATGATGATCTCCTTAGCTAAAGTTTAATAATTAAACTTTTGTTAGCCAATGTGAATATTTTTTTTCTTTACCTCGCACAATATCAAAGAATAATTTTTGCAATTTATGTGTGATAGGGCCGATTCTGCCTTTGCCTATTTTTCTCCCATCTACTTCATCTATCCATGCCACCTGAACGCCGGTTCCACTCAAAAACACTTCATCTGCTACATATATTTCTGATCTATCTATTTCTCTTTCCTCTACTTTTATCTTTAAATCAGATGCAAGTTCGATTATAGTCCTTCTGGTCATTCCCTCCAAAACATCTGAGTATTTGGATGGAGTAATAAGTACTCCGTCTCTGACGATAAAAATATTTGCTGCGGATGCTTCAGTGATATGCCCTCTATCATCCATCATCAAGGCATCATCAAAACCCAGTCTTGCCACATCTCCCCTGGCCATGGCGGAATTGATATATCCTCCTGATATTTTTGCTCTGGCAGGAATCATCCTGTCTGTAATCCTCATCCAGTTGGAAACGGCTAATTTTAATCCTCGACTTAGAGGTAAATATTCACCCAATGGAATCATATAAATTGCTAAATCCATTTCAGCGTGGCTTAAATCCGGTGATAAACCGATATTGGCTGCATATGCGAAAGGACGAATATAAGAATCTGTCTGTGGTTTATTTTTTCTGGCCAAAGCAAGAGTTAACTCAACTAATTTTTGATGGTTAAACGGTATAGAAACATTCAAGATTTTTAATGAATTTAGAAACCTCTTATAATGATCCACCAGACGGAATATATTCATCGTTTTTTTATCACCTGCCAAATAACATCTTATACCGCCTATAACCCCAGTTCCGTACTGAAGAGCATTGGTCATAATACTCACTTTTGCTTCCTCTGTAGGCACTATTTTCCTTTCAAAAAATGCGTATGGTAAATATTCAAGATTTTTCATATTTAACGGCAGTCGCCTCCACATCCTCCACCGCAACAATTTTCCTCATCTTCTTTTTGGATATATGCAACGCATTCAATCTCTATAAGAGCTCCTTTGGGAAGTCTTGCTACTTCAACGGTAGCCCGCGCCGGATAGGGTTTTTTATAATATGTTGCATAAATTTCATTCATTACGGCAAAATCATCCATATTTTTAAGATACACATTCATTTTTAATACTTTCTCTAGAGATGAGGCTACACTCTCCAGCACATTTTTGATATTTGCAAAAGCTTGTTTGGTTTGTTTCTTTATCCCCTCAACTAAATTGTTGGTTTTTGGATCTAGACCTATCTGACCTGCACAAAAAACGAGATTACCGAATTTAACCGCTTGTGAGTATGGACCAATTGCTTCTGGTGCTTTTTTTGTTTTAACTTCTTCTTTCATAATTTTTTCCTCCCTAACCCTCGTGATTTAGACGACGTCGGGTTTTTAAATTGATAAATTAATTCATTGTATCCTGCTACAAATGCATTCATCGATGCTACGATTATATCAGGTGAAGTACCTTTTTCCACTACTTGATTTCCTCTTTTTTCCAGAAGCACCATCGTCACCTCGACAGTTGCATCAGAACCAGTTGTAGGAATTTCTACGTTGAAATCTGCAATATTGAAATCAATACCATCATATTTTGCAATAATTTTTTTTATTGCATTGATAGCTGCATCTACAGGTCCTACGCCTTCACCCTCTGACATATAAGTTTTACCATTGAGTTTTACTTCTACCCTTGCGGTTGGTCTTTTTTGTTTTGAATCTTCGATGTGAAAATCTATCAGCTCCAAATAATTTTTATGAGATTCCTGTTGAATAACATTTTCCAGTATAGATTGTAAGTCTGCTTTGGCTATCGTCTTCCCTTTATTCTTGATGAAATCTTTTATATCACCTGCTACTAATTTCAAATTGACGGCTGAAAGATCAATCGTAAATTCTTTTTTTACTATTTTCTTTACTTCTTTATCAGTCGGAACACGGTTGAAGATAATTTTTTCCTTTTCCTTTACGCCCTGTGCCCTTATGGAAAATAATTTACCACTTATAACCCGTGTTACTTCATTTATATCCGGTTCAATTGTCGGTGGATCTGATAAAACTTTTAGCGTCGCAGCCGGATCCTTCAACCCTATACCGGTTGCTACACACACTACAGTTTCCAAGGCTTTAATTACTCCCTTTCTAAGAAGTTTCTGTAAGGCTACTATTGTTGTAGCTGCCGATGGCTCGACATAAAGGGCTTCCGAGTGGGAAAGTAACTGCTGCATAATTAAAGTCTCGTCGTCAGAAGCAGTAACAATCTCTCCTTTAGTTTCTTTCAGTGCCCGAATCACTTTGGAGCCATCCAAGGGCTTATTGCATGATATAGCAGAACATATTGTATTTGGTTTTTCAATAAATGTTACTTTATATTCTCCGCTTACTTTTTTAATCGAATTACAATTTTGGGCTTGTACAGCAACCATTCTTGGTAATTTATCTATAAGTCCCATTTTATAATATTCCCAGAGACCTTTAAAAATTGCCGACAAATTAGTTCCCATACCTACCGGCACTATAATCCAATCTATATCCTCCCTCCACATCTGTTCTGCCAGTTCGTAACCACATGATTTCTGCCCTTCTGCCCGAAAGACATAATCGCCTGCAAGATAAAACCCGTATTTTTCTGAAGTTTTTTCTGCTAAATTTGCTGCATCATAATATGTTCCCCTTATTTGGATCACTTTTGCTCCGTAAGAAAGAGATTGTGCTAATTTAGCACGTGGCGTATTTTCCGGTACAAATACATAACAAGCTAATCCTGCCTGGGCAGAATATGCAGAAACTGATGCTGCCATATTCCCTGTAGAAGCAACAACCACGGATTTGAAACCTAATTCTTTTGCTTTATTTATTTCCACAAAACTCCCTCTGTCTTTAAATGCTCCTGTAGGATTGAGTCCTTCATTTTTTATAAATAGTTTTTTTATACCTAATTTTTTTGCAAGATTTCGTGCTTTATGAAGCGTTGTACCCCCTTCATCAAGAGTAATCAATTCTCTATCTCGAGCCAGTGGATAAAAATCCAGATACTTCATAGTTTTCGGTGGGGCGCTTCGCAGAAGATATGTATTAAGTTTTAGTCTGAGAGCGTCATAATCATAAACCACGTCAAGCGGCCCACTGCAAGATAAACACACAGAAACTGTTTCTTTCTCTGTAGTTTTTCTTTTACACAACACACATTGTAAATAGTAAAAATTATTGTTTTTCATTTAAACAAAGCCGTCCTTCCGGTTCTGACAAATTCTAATATTCTAAATTGCTTCATATTTTCATAAAAAGCATCTATTTTTTCTTCCCCACCTGTTATTTCTATCATAAGTTTGTCCAAAGCCATATTGATTACTCTGGCGCGGAAATGTTTTACTACTTCTAAAATCTCCAATTTTTCTGCCCGATTTTTGGTCGATACTTTTATCATTGCTAATTCTCTGGATACCAACTTTTCATCTAACACATCCTCAACTTTCACTACGTTTATCAATTTATAAACCTGCTTGCACATATTTCTTACCTGATCTTTATCCCCTGTCACTGTGATTGTAAATCTAGTAATTCCGGGAATTTCTGTATGCCCCACTGTGGCAGATTCGATATTAAACATTTTTCTTCTGAATAGCCAAAGTATCCGGAAAAATACACCCGGTTTGTTCTCAGTCCAAATAATGATATTTGACAATTCTTTATTCATTTTATTCTCTAGAAACAATCATTTCATCGATTCCTGCTCCTGCCGGAATCATTGGAAATACATTTTCCTCAGCCTCCACTACAAATTCAATCAAAAATGGCCCTTTTGTCCTTCTGGCTATTTTAATAGCTTCACGGGCACGTTTAAAGTTCTCTGCTTTCATAGAATTTATTCCAAATCCTTCGCACAATTTTTGGAAATTGGGATTTTTCAGAGATACCGCCGAGTAATTTCCTTTGTAAAAAAGTTCTTGCCATTGCCGCACCATCCCTAGATAATTATTATTAAGTAGAGCAATTTTCACTTCTAAATTTTCTTGCACAATGGTTGCCAGTTCTTGTATCGTCATCTGTATTCCACCGTCTCCAACCACTATCCAAACTTCTCTTTTTGGATCGCCAAACTTTGCGCCCATCCCTGCGGGAACAGCAAATCCCATAGTGCCCAAACCACCGGAAGTGAAGTGTGTGTTGTATTTTCTGAATGTGGAATAACGGGCCGCATACATCTGATTTTGCCCTACATCGGCAACAATTGTAGCAAGACCTTCTGTCTGTTTTGATATTTCGGCAACTACTTGAGCTGATTTAAGTTTGGTTGAATTCAGTTCTTTATCGAAAACCTTTTCTTTTTCTTCATTTTTCCAGTTTTTCAACTCAACAAGCCAGCTTTCTCTTTTTAGTTTTTTCAATTTTGGAAGAATTTGCTGTAAAACTATTTTCGCGTCCCCCACTACGCCTAAAGTAGGTTTCACATTTTTACCTATTTCTGAAGGATCTATATCTATATGGATGATTTTTGCTTGAGGAGCATACGTAGATACTTTACCAGTTACCCTATCATGAAATCTCATACCTACGGCCAAAAGTACATCAGCCCTATTTGGAGCCCTATTTGCGGCTACATTTCCATGCATACCCGGCATACCCATAAAAAGCCTATGAGTTGAAGGAATTGTAGAAAGTCCAAGTTGCGTTAGAGTGATAGGAATATCCTGCTTTTGGGCAATTGCTAGAAGTGTTTTACCGTCTCCACTTAGAAGCATACCGTGTCCGGCGACTATAAGTGGTTTTTCAGCATTATTTAGAAATTCAGCAATTTTCTCCACTTCTTCTATCGTTGCTTTATGTTTGATTTTATTTTTTAAATAATCTCTTTCTTTAGGACTTTGAAATTCAGCAAAATTTGTTTGTGCATCTTTGGCAATATCTACAAGAACAGGACCCGGCCTGCCATGTGTAGCCAGATAAAATGCTTCGTGCAAAGCAGGAGCAATATCTTCTGTTTTGGTAATCAGATAATTATGTTTGGTAACCGGCAATGTGACACCTAATACGTCAGTTTCCTGAAAAGCATCGCTTCCTATCAAAGGTGAAGGAACCTGCCCTGTGATACAAACCATCGGAATGCTATCCAACATAGCATCAGCTAGTCCAGTAACTAAATTGGTAGCGCCAGGACCGCTTGTAGTAAAACATACTCCCGGCCTTCCTGTTGCCCAAGCATATCCTTCAGCCGCATGAGCTGCTCCCTGTTCATGTCTGACCAAAACATGATGAAGCTTGGGGTATTTGTACAAAGCATCATAGATAGGAATGTTTGCTCCCCCAGGATAACCAAATATCACGGAAATACCATGTCTTACCAGCATTTCACAAACTATATCTGCTCCTTGCACTTTTTGTCCTTCTTTAAGTCTAGTTTTCATACATTTTTTTACTGACGGGTAACCCTTCGACTTCGCTCATGGTAAACGTGCTAGCCCCGAGTCTTCGAAGGGGCAGGACCCGTAAATTAAAATTAACTAGTAACTGCTCCATATGATGCACTTCCTACTAATTTTGAATATTTTGCCAAAACTCCCCTCTTATATTTTTCTTCAGGTACTCTCCATTTTTTTTGCCTTCTTACTATTTCTTTTTCTGAAACCAACAGATCAATTCTTCGCGTTGCCAGATTTATGCAGATTTGATCACCATCGGCAACCAATGCCAATCTCCCGCCTACTTGGGCTTCCGGTGAGATATGACCTGCCATGATTCCGTGAGTACCTCCGGAAAATCTTCCATCGGTAATTAAAGCAACATCTTTTCCTAACCCCGATCCCATTAGTGCAGATGATGGGGACAACATTTCTCGCATTCCAGGTCCTCCTTTGGGTCCCTCATACCGAATTACGAGTACATCTCCTTTTTTTATTTTTCCAGAAAGTATTGCCTCAAGCGCATCTTCTTCCCTGTCAAACACTTTTGCCCTCCCTTTATATTTATCGATTTCTTTACCGCTTAATTTCATTACAGCACCATCTTGGGCTAAATTACCCCGCATTATCACTAGGTGATGCTCCGGCGGAGCGAATGGCGCATCAAGGCTATAAATAATATCCTGATTTTTAGGTCTTTTGGGTGCATTTTTGAGATTCTGTTCAACAGTTTTTCCTGTAACCGTGAGACATTTTCCATTGATTAAATCTGCGTCATAAAGCATCTTCATCACCATAGGTACTCCACCGATTGAGTGTAAATTTTCCATTACATATTTTCCAAAAGGTTTGAAATTACCTATCAAAGGCACTTTTTTGGCAATTTTTTCAAAATCAGAAAGTTTCAGATCTATCTGTGCTTCATGAGCCAACGCCAATAAATGAAGGACTGCATTAGTTGATCCGCCTAGGGCTAAAACTACAATTATCGCATTTTCAAAAGCTTCCTTAGTCATAATATCTCTTACTCTTATCCTAAGTTTCAATAGATTAAAAAGCGCCGCAACTGATTTGATGCAATCATTTTTTTTATCTTTTGAAACTTTATTATTCCTATCTACTGCTAAATTGGAAGATGAACCGGGAATGCTCATACCGAGTGCTTCAATTGCAGAAGACATCGTATTTGCCGTAAACATACCTCCACAACTTCCGGCTCCAGGACATGAATGGCATTCAATTTCGTAAAATTCGCGGTCGTTGATCTTACCTGCCGCATGCGCGCCGATCGCTTCAAAAGTGCTGACAATCGTTAAATCTTTTTTTTCATATATTCCCGGCAAAATACTTCCACCATAAAGAGTAAGTCCTATGCTGTTATTGCGGGCAAGAGGCATGAGTGTTCCGGGAATAGTTTTGTCGCAACCTGAAAGTGTAATTATGCCATCTGCGGAGTATGATTCGTGCATAGTTTCAATACAATCTGCTATAAGTTCTCTGGAAACAAGAGAATATTTCATACCTGTAGTACCCATAGACTCCCCGTCGGAGACAACTGGGGTACCGAAGATAAAAGGTTTACCGCCGTGTTTTTCCACTTCAGTAAAAACTATTTCCCCTAATTTTTGAATATGATCATTACAGGGAGTAGCGTTAGTATAAGGGCAAGCTACAGTAACTATCGGTTTTCTGAAATCCTCATCTTTGAAATCTACAGCCCTCAGCATCGCCCGGGCCGCTGCCCTTTTTACCCAATCGCGACCACCGGGAGTGCCGGTCAAAAGATTACTTCGCCATTTTAAAGATTCATTTGACATAATG
>JACPZE010000014.1 GCA_016195685.1 Candidatus Gottesmanbacteria bacterium | reverse complement strand
TGGCCCTGTACCGCCCCTTGAGTGAGTGTAAAGCCCACAAAGACATACTTGGGGGATAGAGGAGGAGTAGGGCAGACTACCCGGAAATGACAACTTCCGGCAGGCACAGCAACCTTGTTACTCATCAGCGGAATGCCTGTAGGATACGTGGCGCTTGCTGAAGAAATATTAAAAGTCGCCGGATCGCAATCAAATGTTGTTGTATATCCGTCGGGATTTATAATAGATAAACTGGTCGAATTCGCATTACAAACTTGATCTGGACTAATATCTGCAGCATTCCTTACCATAGTTTCCATGACAGACATGGCGTAATCGCCGTTTTGTTTGACTTCTTTTACGATTTCACCTTTCCCGGCAGAACGAAATCCAATGATAAAAACCTGCGAAGTAATGACACCGATCATACCCACAAGAGCCACTATCACAAGAAGTTCTACGAGAGTAAAACCTCGCAGAGATTTTTGCATTTTCATATTACCTCCAATCTGTAATACAGCTACTTAATTGAGCCAAAGGCGTCGGTGCTGCTCCTTTTAGGTAGACAACCGCAGTCACTTTATAAGAAACTGGCGTTGGCGTCACGTCCGGCGGCGGACAATCGTTTATAGTGGCTGTCTCCAAAGTGACTATTTGGTCAAAACTGCCTGTAGGTGTAATAACCCTCTGTACCGGTGTAAGCTGGCTATTTATAAAACAAGAAGACTTGCATCTATCTAAACTGTCTATACCTGCCGAATCCCTAACCACCTTTACCCTATCCAACTGTTGCCTGGCAAGTTTGGCTGCGGTACTTTTATTTTCCGAATAGGTAACGTTTCGTACGGCAAAAAGCTGTATGATCACTACCCCTGATAAAAAGAAAATTATCAAGGTAAGAGCGATAAGTACTTCCAAGATGGATTGGCCCATTGAATATCTTAATTTACGGGTCCTGCCGCTTAGGTATCCCAAACTACGATACATCTTCGTTTGGGATCCCTCCTTCGCGTCACCCGTAGTTAAAATTATGGTATATAGGTTTTGAGTTTTGAGTTTTGAGTTTTGAGTTTTCATTATGGCGGGCATGCACCAACCAGCCCTCCTTCATCTGATATGGCACCGTTTTCATTGATATGTATAACATAAAATGTAGCAGGTAGATTATTATGTGTTACACAAATCGTAGTTTTACTGGAAACGCCGGGAGGATTATTTTTAAAAAGGAGAGGACTTCCAGCAGGTATAACAGTAAGTGAAACGTCAGAAGACAATCCGAAAGCTTTATCCCCAAACTGATATGGTATGATCGTCCCGCATTTTGAATAAATTTTCTGGAGGACGAAGTCTGCGTACCAACCTTTGTAACCGGCATCTGCTCCCGAAGTGCAGTCGCATTTGTTGCCTATTCCGCAATCCAAATCAGCATTTCCCGAACGGTTTTGTGCATCTCGCAAGATATTTTTGAGATTTTGCCCGGCAGAGATAAGAGTCTGCCTTTGATTGAGCCTTGCATATCCAGCAAAACTGGCTCCAAGAAGTATGGCAATAATGGCAATAGAGATAAGAAGCTCGATGATGGTGAAACCAAATTTTTGAGTTTTGTCTGCCAGCTGGCGGATTGAGTTTTGAGTTTTCATTAGGGGTTTGCCACTTTATAGTTGCAATTCCCACCACACTGGTTGGCGCCACCGCATTCTGAAATGTATGGGTCTGATCCTCCTCCATTTTCCAAATGAGCGCATATGTAGTACGTAAGGGTGGTAGGCCGATTGTAACAGTATTTATAAGGTGATTTGGGATCTCCCGGATAAGGATTGATATAAGATGATGAAAGTGAAGCTGCACAATTGGAAGTAATGGGATAATTGCCGTTGTCTGCTTTGTAAATTTCCAAGGCAGAACGTATTTGTTCAAGATCGGATTTGCGAAGTGCATCCCGGCCGCTTCTGGTGATAGCCTGATAACCCGACAACCCTATTGTGGAAAGAAGGGCAACTATAGTAGCAGCAACAAGAACCTCAATGAGGGTAAAACCATTCCAATACCTTAATTTACGGGTCCTGCCCCCTCGTGAACTCGGGGCAAGCGCGTTTACCCTGAACGAACGTGAAGGGTCACCCGTAGTTAAAAGTTCGGAATTAAATAATTTTTTAATTTTAAATAGCAATTTTGAATTTTGCATTTTGCATTTTGATTTTATTTTACTGCTGACTTGAAACACAAAAGGTATTCGGAGTTTCTGCCTCTAGCATAGTACAGATAGTATAAGAAGATGATGTACAGTTAGTTGCACCTGGTGTAGGACAATAATAAGGGGTAACCACTCTAGGATCAGTCGGTACTGTCGGCATGATACTTATGGCCGGTGAAGAACAATTCACCGATGTATAGAAATTTCCAACCGGTGTAGGATATGTGAATCCGCAAACAGAATAATATTGTTCCAGCGCATTTTGTACTTCTTTTATATCACTTTTTCTTTTGGCATCACGACCCTTTTTTTGCGATGTGGAAAAAGATGTCATACCAAGAGAGATAAGAATGGCAATAATCGAAATAACCACAAGTAATTCTAGAAGGGTAAAACCTTTTCGGAATTTGTTAATTGTTAATTGTTTATTTTTAATTGACATTTTTTGGTTTACCCTGGAAATTTTCTGAAAAAAATTTTCAGGGTTCATGTACAGTATAACTCGTTGTGCATCCGGTTGCATTCGATGTATCTTTGTCGGGATCAACCGGATTTTCCAGACAAGCTATTATTGTATATTTCAAATTATCGGAAGCATTCAGAGTATAAAGATAAGGAGTAGGATTAGCTATATTTTGCGGGTCGCATGGAAATTTACGCATATAAATATTGCTGTTTGCACCCGTTCCGCAAGTGCCATCGGATGACCAACAGACTTGACAAAGAGATGATCCCAAAGATCCGGTGGGGTAGGCAGGCGGATTTTGATCTGATTTATAAAGGTCAAGTGCTCCCTGTATATTTTTCAAATCGATTTTTCTCTGGTTATCTCTTGCTCTTTGCCTGGCTCCAGTGAAATTCGGAAATACTGCCACCATCACCATGGCAATTATCCCTATGACTACAAGAAGTTCTACAAGAGTAAAGCCTAATAAATTTGATTTGAATTTACGGGTCCTGCCGCTTAGGTATCCCAAACTACGATACATCTTCGTTTGGGACCTCGCACCTATCGCGTCACCCGTAGTTAAAAATAAGGAAATTAATTTTTTAAATTGAAAATTGAAAATTGAAAATTGAAAATTTTTTGTCATGGTGTTGTATTCGGACTGGATATACCGTAATTATAATATTTTGATGACGACGGCGGGCAAGCAACGGTCGGAATTATTTTCGAATCATTTGTATTTTCCAAATTTGAATAAATCTTGTAATAGGATCCGTCGGAATAATAACAGTAAGAAGCAGAGGGAGAAGTTGGGTCATTGGGTAGCTTTTGCATGTAAACAACTGCTGAATTGCTTGGATGGGTAAAAGGAGATCCCCATTGAATTAAAGTCGGTAAAGGATAAGATTTGTTGTCATTATAATAAAGCTCAATAGACTTGGATATCGCATCCAGATCCTGCTTTCTCCTTGAGTCCCTTCCCTTTGTAAGAGAAGTGAAAAAGTTACCCCAGATAGCGGTAGCAAGAATGGCAATAAGTGCCATGACTATCATCAACTCAATTAAGGTAAGGCCGGAATTTATATTTCTTGGCGTTAGATTTTTGGAAGCTATCATAGCCCAATGATTTTGCGAAATATATTCCATAAATAATCACCGTAATAAAGAGAAACTACTGTAGCACCTGTAAGGAAGGGCCCAAAAGGAATCGTACTTTTCATGGATTTTCTACCTCTGATAACCAGTATCAACGAAACCGCCGCTCCTGTCAAGAAAGAGAGGTAGAAAGAGACTATAGTGGAAGTAGATCCCAAGATAAAACCCATCACGAAAGCGTATTTCACATCTCCCAATCCCATGCCTTTGCCGCGCGTTATGATAACTAAGATAAGAAAAATTGAAAAAAATACAAGACCAGATAAAATGTGATTTAAAAATTGAATTTTCTGGGAAAAAAATAGATAAAATACAGTAATCGCCGTTAAGACTATAAGAATTTCATCTGGAATAATCCGGTATTTTAAGTCTGTAAAAAATATCGCTATCAGTCCCGATATAACCATCAAATAATAAATTAACTTAAGTAAAATATACACTTCAGTTATTTGAATAAATAAAGTGTATGTGAAAAGAAATAATATACCGGTTATAATTTCGATTAATGGATATTGCCAGGAAATTTTCTTATGGCATCTACGACACTTTCGTTCAAGCATAAAAAAGGAAACAACCGGAATCAGTTCATACCATGAAAGTACGTGTTTACAATGATCACAATGGGATCGGCCACGCCATATTGATTTGCCAGTTGGTATCCGGTCAATTAAGACATTTAGAAAAGATCCCACGCAAAGTCCTAAAATAAAAATGACGATTAAATTTAAAAATATCATATCATTAAATAAGTTCAAGAATTAAAATATTATCTTTAAAACATTTTTCGCTGGTTTTTATATTATTTATATCCATTATATTCATAAATAATTGTTTTGACTTTTTATCTACGGGGTATAGTACGACAGACTTAATTTCATTATCGAAATTTAATATTTCTTTTAATTTCGATATTTTAAGCAAATCCAGATTATATCCTATTCGCTTGGAGTAATAAAAAATAGTAGGATGATTTGGGTCGGCATTTGGCCAGGCGGAAATTATTTTATAATTAGGAGATGTACATGATTTAATTGTATCTGCGATTGATAAAATATTATGAGAATACTCAGTATAAGGAGCGTAAATAGTCTTCATTTTGACAAACGAATTTAAGGAATAATATATAAAAAATAAAAATATAAAAACTTTAAATATTATTTTACCAGTAAAAATTTTACTGCACTTAACTAATCCCAATGTTATAAGTAAGGAAATAACCGGATAGATAGGCAGTTGGTAATAACTATGTATGAAGTTAAGGTTATTAAAAATCAGTAGGTATAAAAAAATATTTAGCATCCAAATCAAGATAATTTTAGTATTTTCATTTTTTAAACTTTTTAGATAAAGAAGACCAAGTAATGATAATAAAATACCGAGAATGCTTATTTCACCGATTATTCTAGAAAATATTACTCTGTAAAAATCAAGTGATAAAAATTTTGTCCCCAGATAC
>JACPZE010000013.1 GCA_016195685.1 Candidatus Gottesmanbacteria bacterium | reverse complement strand
CGTCAAAATAGCCATATTTGTTTCCAATGAAGACCATTGTTTGGCGGATTTGCTTTTCAGATACAAAAACGGGGAAATTAATTGTAAGATTCCGCTTGTCATCGGTAATCACAGAAACGCACAAAGACTTGTTGAATTTTATGGTATTCCTTTTTATGAGATACCAGTAGATAAGCATGATAAATCGATTGGAGAAGAAAGAGCCTTGAAGATGCTTGTAGAAAACAAGATAGATTTAGTGATTTTGGCCCGATACATGCAAATATTATCTGCCGACTTTATAAAGAATGTAGATAAACCCATCATAAATATCCATCATTCTTTCCTTCCTGCTTTTGTCGGGGCTAAACCTTATCATCAGGCATACGCGCGGGGAGTAAAAATCATAGGAGCCACCAGTCATTATGTCAGTCCAGATTTGGATAGTGGCCCGATTATAGAACAGGATACAGTCAGAGTTACTCATAATGATACCATCGCGGATCTCGTAAGAAAAGGGAAAGATATAGAAAGAGTAGTATTATCGCGGGCGGTCCGTTGGCATCTGGAAAGAAGGATCTTAGTTTATGGAAATAAAACAGTAGTTTTTGATTAAGGTAAAGAGGGTTTCTCCTCGATTCATAAATGTTAAAGTGATAGAATTTCAGATACGATAAGTTTTAGAATCGAAAGACAACTATGGATAAAATTAAATGCATATATTGCGGGAAAGAATTTGAGATAAGTGAGGCTTTCCTTGATCATATCCGCACAAAGGAGATAACGAAAGTCGAAAAACTGCACGAAGAAGAAATCCTAAAGTATAAACAGCAGGTAGTCAAAGCTGAAGAAAATGAATTACAAGTGAGGAAGCAAAAGGAACTGCTTGAAGATGAAAAACGCAAATTTGAACTGGAGAAACAAAGACAACTAGACGCCGAACGGCAAAAGA
Source organism: Candidatus Gottesmanbacteria bacterium (assembly GCA_016195685.1). Taxonomy (GTDB): domain Bacteria; phylum Patescibacteriota; class Microgenomatia; order 2-02-FULL-39-11; family 2-02-FULL-39-11; genus JACPZE01. The sequence goes on along the minus strand of JACPZE010000013.1, from coordinate 38,866 downwards.
TCCGTGAGTCGACTCTGAAAGAAGCCGATGAGCAAACCAGATTAAAGATGAAGGAAAGAGATCTTACCATAGAAAGGCTCAATAAACAATTGGAAGAAGCAAAAAGGACCGCCTCTCAGGGATCGCAACAAACTCAAGGCGAAGTACAGGAGCTGGATATAGAAAAAGCTCTAAAGGATGCATTTCCCACAGATATGATTGTGCCGGTAGACAAGGGAGAGGCAGGAGCGGATACGAAGCAGATAGTCAGAAGTCCAAGTGGAAAAACCATCTGTGGAGTGATATTGTGGGAATCCAAAAGGACAAAAAATTGGTCTGATGGATACAGAAGTTAAAAGATGATACAAGGAAAGTAAATGCGGACATCTCAGCTATGGTTTCTGAAGTATTACCGGTAGGTACAATAGGCATGGGACAAGTGGAAGGAATTTGGGTATGCGAAAGAAATTTACTTATCCCTCTTTCTGCGTTACTTCGGGAAATTCTGGTAAAAGTCGCCTATCAAAAAACAGCCCAGGCGCATCAGGGTAGAAAAGCAGATTTGATATATGAATATGTGACCGGAAATAGGTTTCGCCAGCAGATAGAAGCAATTCTGGAGGCATATCGGGAGATGCATGAACAGGTAAGTAGAGAGAGGATAGCTTATGAAAAGAGCTGGAAACAGCGGGAATCACAGTTACGGAGAATCATTCTGGCAACAGCAAATGTATACGGGGGAATGCAAGGGTTAGCTGGAGGGAATGCTTTACCGCAACTAAAAGGACTTGATTTGATATCCGATGGTACTGAGGATAAATAATATCTTTTGAGTCCTTATACCAAATCGCTCGGACCTATTTTACTAACATATTCCTGCTTGACTGTTCATGGTACAATTATTGTCTTATGCCTAGATTTGGTCAATATGACAGCCACAGTAATGACCAAAAATCACACAGTATCAATAAAGATGCGCTGGTTGAAGTATTGCGTTTGGCAAGACTATCTACTAGAGCAATCCCGGCTGCATTCGATTCGTTGAAACAATCGATTATGTGTCATGTAATCGCCGCCGTTCTTGAGACACTACCAAAAGATAAAGCCAGTTCGCTCGCCAGGTTGATTATGACGTGGCCAGTAGATATTAGTGCTCTTACGCAATGGATTGAGCGCGAAGGTATCTTCCATGATCCAGCATTACAGAAGGTGGTTAGTAGGGCTTTTGACGTTGCCATGGACGATGCGGCCGACACACTTGGTCCGATATTGGCAGCAAATAGAAAGATCATACACGCGCCAAATACATAAGCGCAATCAAATTATGGAAACACAACACTATGAAGCAATTGTTGCACCTGAGGCTGTTATGCAGGTAGCTATTAGCGAATTGAATATGCGTGCAAGAGATAGACTAGGAATGGCTCTCTTGTCTGCCGTAGGGGGAGGTGTTTCTGGTGGTTTATTCGCTGTGACATCAATGATTCCACCTCCACCTAATGAGCATGGGATGGCTTTTGTAAATTTCTTCCGTACCGTTGGTGGAGTTGCAGCTGTAGCATTTGGCGGTATCGGCGGAAAATCTGTCCTAGGCGCGTTTGCCGATAAACGACTTGCACACAATCTTCAGAAAGATTCAAGTGATAAACCTTTGGCGGATTTGATTCCAAACGAATTGGCTGTCAGGATTTCGCGCGTTGCCCTGGAAAATCAGTTGAATGGAGCAAATTCCGCTGAAGCGAAAAAATCATTACTCCATGCAATGAGTATACAGTTGCCCGAAGGTACATCTCTTTCTGGCGAACGCCGGGTTAAGGTCGTGATGCTTGATTCATTGGACAAAAGAGAGCAACTCGAAAAAGGATTACCAGATAGGTTGAAAAGGGATGATGCAATGATCATCGATACGAGTTTTAGGGTTGAACGTAAAGGTGAGGAAGGAACCACTGTCTTTCGATTCGCCGATAAAGATCAGTGGACACACTCAGAGTTTCATAATAGAAGAAAAGATGTAATAACACAGGATGCTCTTTTGGCACACAACGGTGTTCCCATGGGGAATGACTCGATTCGGGAAGTTATGTTCACACATCGCCGCCTCGATGACTGGTGGGATGATTCCACCAGAGGGGTTAGCGGTGTTGGAGTTCGTTACCCCACGTGTGTCATATTAGATCGTGAAGTAAGTAAAGCAGGGGGAACTGATGTCAGCCACGAACTTGTTGTTGGGCTGACGGAACACGCACTCCTTTCTCTTGTGGGAATCGGCAGCGTGAAATCCTAATTTTTCTGCATATCTTCTGTTGAATAATACCATAAGAATCACTAAATAAGGTTGTTTGAGCCTCCTGACAGAATTGAACTGTCATCGACGGTTTACGATACCGCTGCTCGGCCGTTGAGCTAAGGAGGCAACTCATGCATATTTTAGCAAAGAATTTTAAACTTTTGAAGCACGGATTAGCTCTCTGGCTTTTTTCACATCTTCGGCCAATTGTTTTTTGAACTGATCAAAGTTGGAAAAGTTTTCCACCGACCGGATAAAATTTTTAAGCTGAAAATTTATTTCCTGATCATAAATATCCTTATCGAAATCAAAAAGATAAATTTCCAAGATGTTTTCTTTTTCTTGCAATATTAATCGGGGACCGTAATACAAAAGCCCATGGTAATTTTTATTTTTAATTTCTACCAAAACAGCATAGACGCCTTCTTTTTTACCACTCAAAAGACTGGGATTATCTAAATTAATAGTAGGGAAACCCAAAGTCCGGCCTATTTGCTTTCCGGCAATGACCTTTGCAGAAAACCAAATTGTCTTTTTCATACTCAGTTTGTATAACCAATTGTAAGCAAATTATCATCAAATCTTTTAAAAGTAACATTTTTAAGCTTTAAAGCGTCATTTATGGCAACTACTCCTTCTCCTTTGATAGCGCTTACTGCTTTTTCTCCACCAATTAGTATCGGGGAGTGGAAAGCATAAACTTTATCAATAATTCTTTCATCAAGGAAACTTCCCAATACGCTTCCTCCTCCCTCCACGAGAACACTAATAATTTTCCGTTTCTTAAATTCCTTTAGAAGTTTAGAAAGTGGTATACCCTGTTCATCAAATAATATAACTGTTATTCCTTTATCCACTAATACTTTCATTTTTTCTTTATTTGCTTTTTTTGTCGTGGCAATCAGCACGTTGGTATCCCTTAAAACTTTACTTGTTGATGGTATTTTGAGTGTTGAATCAAGGATAATGCGCAGTGGATCTTTTTTCCCTTTCACTCTTATACCTAAGTGTGGATCATCTCTTAAAACAGTATTAATTCCAATCAGAATAGCTTGATAGCGACCGCGCAAGCTACGGGCATAATTTCTAGCTTGCTGGTTGGTAATCCATTTTGAATCATCGGTACGGGTGGCTATTTTCCCATCAAGACTAGTAGAAAATGTAGCCGCCACAAATGGACGACCTTTTGTCATGAAATGGTGATATGCTTCATTTAAATGTAATGCTTCTTCTTGCAGAAGTCCCAAAGTGGTTTGAATGCCTGCTTTTTCTAAAGCTATCCTTCCACGACCAGCAACTTCTGGATTGGAGTCAAGCATAGCAATGTGGACTTTTTTTATCCCAGCTTGCCTAATAATAGTTACACACGGAATTCTCGGACCAGAAAGATCATAGGGTAAGTGACACGGTTCAAGAGTCACATACATAGTCGCGCCTCCTACACCTTCTGTAGCATGTTTTAAAGCCTCCATTTCCGCATGATCGGTGCTAAACCGTCTGTGGTATCCGCGAGCCACGATTTTGCCATTTATGACAATCACCGAACCAACCATAGGATGAGGATTAGTCCAGCTAATACCTTTCTTTGCCAATCTTAAAGCTATTTTCATAAAGAAGTGATCTTTTAAATTAGTATTCATACTTTAATAGACTCTAGTAAATGACCAAGTTTTTGTTTTTTTATCCTCAGATATTCTTTGTTTAAGGCAGTTGGTGAAACTTCAAGCGGAATTTGACTTTGGATGGTAATTCCGTAAGAGTTCAACTGTTGAATTTTATTTGGGTTATTGGTCAGAAGTATTACCTTTGAGATACCAATGTCTTTGAGAATATCTGCCGCAATTTTATAGTCTCTGGCGTCTGGAGCAAATCCCAGCGCTTCATTTGCCTCAACTGTATCTAATCCTTTATCCTGAAGATAATAAGCTTTAATTTTATTGGATAGACCAATATCTCTTCCCTCTTGGTTCAGATAGATGATGAGGCCATTTTTATTTTGGCTTATAATTTTCATACTTTGATGTAATTGTTCTCGACAGTCGCATTTAAGTGATAGTAAAGTATCGCCAGTTAAACATTGAGAATGGATTCTTGTTAAGGTAGGTCCATTTTTCACAGAACTCATCGATAAAACTGCGTGTTCCCTATCATCTATCAATGATTTGTAAATAATGATATGAAAAAGTCCATACTTTGTAGGTAATAATGAAGAGGCAATTTTCATAACGCTGTTTACATTATTATTGCTTGGGTTTGGATGTTTTTTTAGATAATTTATAAGATCGTTTATAGATACAATTTTTATATTAAATTTTCTAGCAATATTTATTAGATCTTTAACGCTTGCTACTTTTCCGTCCTGCCTTAAGATTTCACAAAGTACACCTCCATTATTAAATCCAGCCAAAGTAGATATGGCAACAGCCGCCTCAGTATGTCCAGAACGTTTAAATAGTCCTTCATCTTGGGCAATTATGGGAAAAACATGGCCGGGTCTGGTGAAATCTTCTGGTTTTGAATTTGCCCCGGCAAGTAATTTTATTGTTTTTGACCGGTCATAAGCTGATATACCAGTGGTGATACCTCGTGCAGCATTAACTGAGACAGAAAAATTGACTTTGGTCTTCTCTGTATTATCTACCCGATCAACCATAAGAGATAGTTGAAGCTTTGCCGCTTGGGCCTTACTGATAGCCACGCAGACAAGGCCTTTTCCGTAGGTAAGTAAAAAATTGACCTTACGGGGTGTGACCAGTTCTGCCGGGAAATAAAAATCTCCCTCATTCTCACGAGAAGGACTATCGACAATGATAAGCATCTTACCCTTTTTAATTTCTTTTATAGCAGCAGTAATTGAACAAAAAAGTCTCATAGTTTTGCCATTAAATCAATCATTTTTAAAGCAGTGAGTGCTCCCTCAACACCTTTATTTTCCTTCTTTCTAGTGGCCCTCTCTATGGCGTCTTTAATATCGTACACGGCTAAGACCTCAAAAATTACTGGAATTTCATATTGTAAGGAGACATTCATACAGCCCCTGATACATTCATTGGAAATCTGTTCAAAATGATAAGTTTTTCCCTTGAGAATAGCTCCAAAAGTAACGATGGCATCGTATATCCCTTTTTTGGCTAACTTTTTAGCCAAAAGTGGTATTTCTAATGATCCTGGAACACGGAAAATATCTACCTGATTTTCTTTAAGCCCTTTAGACTTCAGTGTTGACAGACAATTTTTTTCTAAATTATCGCTTATTTCTTTTCGAAAAGAGCTGCTCACAACAGCTATGCGTATATCATCGATATTTTTCATTTAGGTACTCCTTTCTTTAAATAACTTTTCCAAATATTTAGCTAAGATATCAACTTCTATATTAACGAGGTCACCAATATGAGCTTTATGTAACATAGTATGCTTCCAAGTATATGGAATAATTCCCACATTAAAGTAGGAGGCATGAGTGTCGATTACTGTGAGTGAGATTCCATTTATGGCAATTGAACCTTTTTCCACGATATATTTGCTAAGTTGAGAGGGAATTTTGATAGTGAATATTTTACTGTTTCCTTCTTTTTTAATCTCTTCTATTTTTCCTATTCCATCGGCATGTCCCTGGACAATATGACCTGATAATAAAGAATTAGCTTTTACAGGTAGTTCTAAATTAACTAAATCAGAAGTTTTCAAATATTTGATATTAGTTTTATCATCAGTCTCTGGCATGTAATCTATAATAAATTCATCTTTTGATTTATGGACAACAGTAAGACAAATCCCATTTACTGCAATACTTGCACCTGTAGATAACTCATTACTGACTGTTCTACCCGTTTTAATTGTTAATTTATTCTCTGATTTATCAATTACTATTCCTAAATTAGTAATGATTCCTGTAAACATAAGCATTTAAAAACCCCGAAGCTTCGGGGTTAACATTATAAATAGGTTTACCAATAAAGGTAAACATAGATTCCCTCTTTTATCCCGACTGTACGGTCGCCTTTGGACTTTCACCAAATCATGTCCGATCTTTTAGATCGAAACTCGTGGGGTGTACCACCGATCTTGACTTACACAATTTCCCCGAAGGAATGGTATTATAATATCTTTAATTATTAATATAGTCAAGTTTACTTATGGCTTTGGAAATTCTCACATTAGTTGTAGGTCAGATGCAGGAAAACTGTTATCTGGTTTATGATCCTAAATCATTGGAAACAATTATAATCGATCCCGGAGATGATGCGGATTATATAGAAAGGATTATCGCGGATAAAAAATTAAACCCGATACAGATCATAGCAACACATGGACATTTCGATCATATAATGGCGGTAACTGAGTTAAAATTTGCTTACAGGATTCCTTTTAATATCCATAAGGGAGATGATTTCTTGGTAAAAAATATGGCATCATCGGTGAAACATTTCTTAGGGATTACTGCCGATCCGCCGCCGATTATAGATGGTTATTTAAATAGCGATGAGAAAATAAGAATTGGTGAAAGTTATTTGGAAATTATTGAAACACCGGGTCATACCCCGGGAAGTATTTGCCTTTACAATAAAAAAGAAAACATTCTTATTACCGGAGATTTACTATTTGCAGACGGAGGAGTCGGCAGAACAGATTTTTCCTATAGTGATGGGGAAGAATTGCAAAAATCTTTGAAAAAAATATTTAAACTATCTTCCAAAACACAAATTTATCCAGGCCACGGAAGGTCGTCAACTTTGGCAGAATAAATTTCAAACCATAAATAATCTTGAGCGGGATAAGGGAATCGAACCCTCTTCTCCACCTTGGGAAGGTGGCATACTACCGGTGTACTAATCCCGCGTTGTTTTTCTAATATCAAGTATTATAATACGAATAAATTTAAAGGCCAATAATTATGGTGCAAAAAGGAACTTTCAAAATCAAGTCGGGATTGGCGCAAATGCTAAAAGGCGGAGTAATTATGGATGTGGTGAATGCCGAGCAGGCCAAAATCGCTGAAGAAGCAGGTGCGGTAGCTGTGATGGCTTTGGAAAGGGTACCCTCAGATATAAGAGCCGCTGGAGGAGTAGCTAGGATGGCAGATCCGACTAAAATCAAAGAAATTCAGGCTGCTGTAACTATCCCGGTGATGGCCAAATGCAGAATAGGGCATTTTGTAGAAGCTCAAATTCTACAAGCTCTTAAAGTCGATTTTATCGACGAAAGCGAAGTTTTAACTCCTGCAGATGAAGAAAATCATGTAGACAAGACTAAATTTATAGTGCCGTTTATCTGTGGATGCCGTGATTTGGGTGAAGCATTTAGAAGGATTGAGGAAGGTGCGGCAATGATAAGAACGAAGGGTGAAGCAGGTACAGGTAACATAGTTGAGGCTGTTAGGCACATAAGAGCTGTGAATCGTGGAGTTGAAGAACTAAAAAGATTATTTAAAGCAAAAAACCAAAGTAGATTAAAGAAAATAGCTTTAGACTATCGGATATCGTTTGATTTGGTTTTGACCACAGCTAAATTGGGTCGGCTACCAGTAGTGAATTTCGCTGCTGGAGGTGTGGCTACACCCGCCGATGCAGCTTTGTGCATGCAGTTAGGTGTAGATGGAGTATTTGTAGGTTCAGGAATATATAAAAGCAGCGATCCACAAAAAAGAGCTCGTGCCATAGTAGATGCCGTAGCCCATTTTACGGACGCTGAGAAAATTGCTAAGGCTTCCGAAAACTTAGGAGAAGCGATGAAGGGACAGGAGATATCCACATTGACAACAAAATTAGCTGCAAGAGGCATTTAGACTCTTCCAAGAGCGAAAAAACATGCAACAATCAATAAAAATTGGAGTTTTGGCTTTTCATGGAGATGTTATTGAGCATATTTTGTCTTTAAAGAAAGCTGCAAGCAAATTAAACTTATCAATGGAAGTACTCTCTGTGCGGACAAAGAAGGATATTGATCATATAGATGGTCTGATTATACCTGGTGGTGAGAGTACGACTTTGTACAAACTATGTGAAAGGGAAGGCATGCTTGAGAGTATAAAAAAGATAAAAAATATCTTTGGAACTTGTGCAGGTGCAATACTCATGGCAAAAGCGATAAATAATAAAACTAAAGATCAAAAGACATTGGAGCTGATGGATATAGAAATAGATCGGAATGCCTATGGTAGACAAACTGACTCATTTGAAAAGCCAATAGAAACTTCTTTAGGAAATCTTTTGGCGGTATTTATCCGTGCTCCAAAAATAAAAAGCATCGGAAAAAGTATAATTGTGATTGCCAAAGATGCAGATGAAATTATTGCTTGTGAACAAAATATTTCCGGTTGCTATTATTTAGCTTTGTGTTTTCATCCGGAACTTACGTCCACCCTGTTTCACGAGCATTTTCTCAAGAAAATTAGTCTTAATTTTACATCCACACAAAGTTGAATCTCTTTTTTAAAGAGAAATAATTTCAAACAATAAGCAAAACTTATCTGGGTAATGACAATACGTTTCCCGGATGAATTAGCCCAGGATTTACCAAATTATTAGCTTTTGCAATCTTAACCCAAGCAAAGCCATCACCGTATTGTTCCACTGCAATCTTCCACAGATAATCTCCTTTTACAACAGTGTAAGTCTTGGGAAGCTCGGTTGCAGCAGCTGAAATATTCTCATTGGGAGGTTGGATGGTGTCTGCTTTTGGTAATGAAAGCACAAGACCTGCCTCAATTGAATCTGGGTTGGTTAGTTTATTTGCATCTGCTATCGTTACCCAGTTATATCCGGAATTATAATATTTCTCGGCAATTGACCAGAGTGTTTCGTCTTCAACTACCGTGTGGGTAGTAGGAAGTTGCATGTTTTCTTCCGACGTTTTATTTTCGGAAACGACCTCTTTTACGCCTTGTTGGCCAGCTTTGTTTTTGGAAAAGTAATTGTAGGTAAGGAGTCCGGCAACTATAACTACTAAAAAACCTAATGTTATAGAGATATATGATTCGGGCAAACTTAATTGTTTGAGATATTTATTTAGCATAAGGTAAAAATTACCTCCTTTCTGGGCAGAGGATTACAGGGGCAGTCCACGGGCGGGCCCGAGCGGACTCGAACCGCCGATCTTCGCCTTGACAGGGCGACATGTTAACCGCTACACCACGAGCCCGTGGTGTCTTGGATGATACATGAAGATTATAATATGGTCAATAGAAGAATTGAATATGACATTAGTGCTTTACTGGTTATTTATAGTAAAATCTGAGTATCAATAATCTATGACAAACAAAGGAATTGCCAGTCTTCTTCGTAAGGTTGCCGCAGCGTATATACTAAAAGACGAAAATCGTTTTAAAATCATTGCCTATGAGAAAGCTGCAGAAGCATTAGAAAACAGTACATCAGAAGCAAAGGACTTATGGAGAGAAGGTAAGTTGACGACTATTCCAGGTATAGGCAAGACAATTTCTTCTCATCTAGATGAACTATTCCGCACAGGGAAAGTAGCCCATTTTGAGTCTGTTTTTCGGGGATTACCAGCTGCAATGTTTCCCCTTTTGGAAATACCGGGATTTGGAGCAAAAAAGGCTTACAAAATGGCACATTTACTGTCTTTAAAAAATCCCGATACTGCGGTAGATGACTTACTAAAAGCTGCTCAAGATGGTAAAATAGCTCTTTTTAAAGGATTTGGGGAGAAATCCCAAAGTGACATAATTGAATCTATCCAAAGGTTTAAAAAAGGTCAAGTGAAAGAAAACCGCATGCCGCTTCCGTTTGCTTATGTAATTGCTTCTGAGATACTGGAATATCTAAAACTTCATAAGGACACCAAAGAAGCGGTAACCTTGGGAAGTTTGCGCCGTATGGTAGCTACAATTGGTGATATAGATATAGCTGTTTCAACGAAAAATCCGTCTAGCGTTGTGGATTGGTTCCTATCCTATCCCAAAATGGGAGAATTAGTAGAAAAAGGTCCAGGTGGAGCCACAATGCTTTTGACAAATGGTCATCAAGTGGACATGAGAGTTCAATCTCCGGATAAATTCGGAGCAATGTTGCAGTATTTTACTGGAAGCAAGAATCATAATATAAAACTACGGGAATTAGCTCTTAAAAAGGGATTATCCTTGAATGAATACGGGATGAAACCAATCCGAAAAGCTAAAAAATTATATGAATTTGCCAACGAAAAAGATTTATATAATGCTTTAGATTTATCCTGGGTGCCTCCGGAATTGAGGGAAGATAGAGGTGAAGTGGAGGTAGCAGCAAAAAGAAAATTACCTAAACTACTAGAAGTAAAAGATATAAAAGGAGATTTACATATCCACTCCAATTATAATCTGGAACCATCGCATGATTTAGGGTCATCATCGCTTGAAGTCTTGATAAGAAATGCCGAAGATTTAAAGTATGAATATATCGGTATAAGTGATCACAACCCTAGCTTCACAAAGCATACTCCTAATCAAATTATATCTATATTGAAAGCCCGTAGAGCTAAATTTGAACAATATATATACTCTACAAAAAGTGTTCGAGTACAAATATTTATCATGTTGGAGGTAGATATTCTTCCTGACGGGAAAATACCAATTCCAGAGGAAGCTTTTGAATACCTAGACGCAATTATCGTATCCATACACAGTAGTTTCCATATGGATAAAGAACAAATGACTCAAAGGATTATTTCTGGGTTATCCCACAAAAAGGCAAAGATCTTTGCACATCCTACAGGAAGACTTATCGGATCTCGTGATAGTTACCAAGTGAACTGGGAGGAGATTTTCCAATATTGCCAAAAGAACGATAAAGCGTTGGAAATAAATGCCCATCCAACACGTCTTGACCTCCCGGATGGGTTAGTTTATGAAGCCTTAAAGAAGAATGTAAAGCTAGTGATCGATACCGACAGTCATGATGTATCCCAAATGACACTTATGAAATATGGTGTTTCCGTAGCTAGGCGTGGTTGGGCAGAAAAAAGTGATATACTCAATACCATGCCTTATAATAAATTAAAAGATTGGTTAACAGGATAAATATGATGGCATCAGCTAATTCACAGATAGAGTTAAACAAAACAAGGACTTGGATAATCATGGCTTTTTTTACTCTTTTTATAGCCATGGTTGTTTTTATATTAAGCAAAGCCTCCGGATACGGCATCTCGTGGGTGGTTAACGCATTGATCATTTCAGGTGTCATGAGTATAGGAAGCTATTTCTGGGGAGATAAAATGATTCTAGCTATGTCCGGAGCAAGAGTAGCAGATAAAGTGAAAGACAGAAACTTATATCAGGCTGTAGAACATGTAGCCCGCCTTGCCAAAATCCCAATGCCCAAAGTTTATATCATGGAAGATCAGGCTCCAAATGCTTTTGCAACGGGTCGGGATCCGCAACATAGCGCAGTATGTGCTACCCGTGGGATATTAGAAATACTAAACCAAAGTGAACTTGAGGCTGTATTTGCCCATGAAATTTCTCATATACAAAACTACGATACCCGAGTTTTGGCCGTAGTCACAATACTCGTAGGCATGGTTGCATTTCTCTCTGACTGGTTCATGAGGATGCTTTGGTGGGGAGGAGATAGGCGTGATAGGGAAGATAGGGGTGGAATAGGTGCGATTTTGATGTTGGTCGGCATAGTCTTAGCTATACTTTCACCTATAATCGCAACCGTCATCCAACTAGCTATATCAAGGAGACGTGAATTTCTGGCAGACGCTTCAGGAGCGTTGATAACCAAGAATCCTGACTCTTTGGCTACGGCTCTTGAAAAAATAGCAAAAGACAGAAATGTCTTGCATGGAGCTACTAATGCTACCGCCCATCTTTTTATCGTGAATCCGTTTAAAGGAAAAGATAAATCAGCATGGTTTAGTGGTCTATTTAATACCCATCCTCCAGTAGAGGAAAGGATAAGAATTCTTCATTCGATGTAATTTAAAAATGAATTTGCCGCTTATATTATTGGGAAAGCTGGTTTTTTATATCAGTCGAATTTTAAAAATCGGAAGCGGTGGAACCTGGCCAGGAGAAATTGCTTTAAAATTAAATCCCAATATAATCAGATTTTTTTCAGTAAAACTTAAAAAAGGAGTAATTATTGTGGCCGGCACAAATGGAAAGACAACGACTTCTTTGATGATCAGAAACATTCTGCAACACCAGGGATATGAAGTATTGCATAACGATAGCGGGGCTAATCTTCTAAACGGTATAGCTTCAGCATTTATCCAACAAATATCATGGTGGGGTAAGTTAGATAGGGATTGGGGAGTATTTGAAGTAGACGAGAATAGCTTTCCGGCTGTAATTTCAAATTTCTCCCTCGATTTCTCTCGGGATAAGCAATTGGTTATCGTTTTTTTAAATTTGTTTAGGGATCAATTAGATAGGTATGGGGAAGTCGATGTGATTGCCGAAAAATGGACAAATGCGATCAAGATGTTGCCCAAAGAAGCAAAAATTATATTAAACAGCGATGATCCCCAAATTGCTTATCTAGGTAAAAATATAAAGCAAAAAGTGGTTTATTTTGGTTTAAATAATACTAAGCTTTTTTTAGATGGACCTGAGCATGCGACTGATTCGATATTTTGTTTAAATTGCGGAAACAGGTTAACTTATGATGGGATTTATTATTCCCATATAGGCATATGGAAATGCGAAAAATGCGGCGAAAAAAGGCCAAATCCGCAGGTAAGTGAGTGGCCTTCTCCTCTATCTGGAGTCTACAATCGATACAATACTTTGGCTTGTGTTGCTACAGCTTTGTGCTTAGGGATAGATAGTGAAAAAATCAAAGAAGCATTTACAGATTTTTTGCCTGCATTCGGAAGGCAAGAAGAAATCGAAATACACGGGAAAAAGATAAAAATTTTTCTGTCCAAAAATCCTGCCGGATTTAATGAATCTTTACGAACTATACTTTCACAGGGAGCTGAAGAAATTTTATTTGTTTTAAACGACCGGATCCCCGACGGGCGAGATGTGAGTTGGATTTGGGATGTAGACTTTGAAATGTTGCCTTTTTATATTACCCCGGTAGTAAGTGGTGACAGAGTTTATGATTTGGCCCTTAGGATAAAATATTCTCGGCAAATACATAAATTACCGGAAAATGCAGTTAATCTTCCACAGAGACCAATTTTAATTTATGAAGATCTAAAGAAAGCATTGGATTTTTGCATTTTAAGCCCTAAAAAAGAGAAAACGCTTTTTATTTTAGCAACATATTCCGCGATGTTGGAAGTAAGAAAAATATTAAAAGGGAGAAAAATTTTATGAAACTTAAGATTGCGTGGTTATATCGAGATTTAATGTCTACTTATGGTGACCGCGGTAATATTATTTGCTTAACGCAAAGATGCCAGATACGGCATATTGATGTGGAAGTGAAAAATATTACTCTGGAAACATCGGTAAAAGAATTAAATAAATGTGATGTGATTTTTATGGGTGGAGCCCAGGATAGACAACAAAAATTAGCAGGAGGAGATTTTTTGAAAAATAAAGGTCCGGTGATAAAAAAAATGGTTGAGGAAAATATCCCCTCTCTTTTCGTCTGTGCGGCATATCAGGCTGTAGGTCATTATTATAGACCCTATAAAGGCGCTGACATACCCGGACCAGGTATATTGGATCTAACAACTAAACATTTAGGTGACCAAGCGAAACGTTTGATCGGCGACATTTCTGCAGAAATAATCAACATAAAGGAATTAAATGGGAAAACGATTGTTGGTTTTGAAAATCATGGAGGAAGAACTTCTTTAGGAGCAAAGTTGAAGCCATTCGCAAAAGTCATAAAGGGATTTGGTAATAACGGTGAAGACGGATACGAAGGTGCCGTATATAAAAATGCAATCGGCAGTTATTTCCACGGCCCTATTCTTTCTAAAAATCCGCATCTTGCCGATTGGCTGATTGGGTGTGCGCTTGAAATAAAATACCAAAAAGATGTAGAATTAGAGCCTTTGGACGATGAATTAGAATGGAAAGCCCATGATTTCATGCTAAAAAGATTATGATAAAAAATAAAAGCCTAATAGAGCTGAAAAAAGAATTACAGTTTTTATACACTGTAGCGCAATCTGTCCATAGCCTGGAAATAGATGAACTTTTGAAAGAAATAGTTAAACTGGCTTCAGAGATATCCAAAGCGGATTCATGCCTTATCTATATTCTCGATACAAATAAAAATGAGTTGGTTTTGCGGGCATCGAAGAATCCCCACGCTGATTTACTCCAAAGGATTACCATGAAACTGGGAGAGGGAATTACAGGTTGGGTGGCAAAAGAAAAAACCGAAGTTGCTATCTCAAAAGGAGCCAACAGGGATGCAAGATTCAAATTTTTCAGAAGTTTGCCGGAAGATAGATTTGAAGCATTTCTTTCGGTACCGATCGTCTATAAGCGCAATGTGACAGGTGTAATCAATGTACAGCATCAAAAAAAACATGCACATACTAAAATGGAAATAAATTTACTTACTGCAATAGGAAAATTGGTCGGAGGAGCAGTAGAAAACGCCTTGTTGGTCGAACAATCTATGGTACTAAAAGAAGCTTTGGAATTTCGAAAAGTTATCGAGAAAGCAAAAGGAGTACTCATGAAAAAAAATAACTTGAGTGAAAATGAAGCTTATCGGATGCTGCAAAAAGAAAGCATGAATAGCCGGAAGTCCTTTAAGGAAGTAGCAGAAGCTGTAATTTTGGCCGATAGATTAAAATTAGGGAGCTAATCCCTTGAGAACAAGTAAGGTAAACCTTCAACGGTAAAACTCGCTTTTTATTGTCATAATAACCTATCTTCCCCATTAACCTTCATAAGGTCTTAGGGCGATTCTTGACAGACCTTAAAAAGGTGATAATATGTATTCAATATGAAAATACAAACAGCTACAAATTATTTAAAAACATTCTACTCAAATACTTCTGGTGATGAGGTCTCATTAAGGGATATATTTATTGCCTCTAAACGTAATCTCGAAGATATGGATAAAAATAAAAGATGGCTAGGTAATAAAACTACCTATATGAAACGTCTTAACCTTATTGAGCCAAAATATGAAAAGAGAGGTCATACGACCATCCTAGTAGGTATAAAATTAAAAGAAGCGGGTAAGTTAGCTTTGGAAAGAATAAAGGGGAATCTCAATGGCACAAGTAATAGCAAAAATTATTCCGCAGTCGCTCCAGCAACTGGAGGTAATCATGAAATTACAATAAAAGAGGTTATGGCGGCAATACCAAGAATAAGAAAAGAGAATCCAGAATTCGAAATTGTTTTTTATGTTAAATTGAAAAGCGGGTAAAAAATAAATGCGGCCTTTCGGCTAGGATGAGGAATGTAAGTATAGTTTCTCAACTCTACACAGATTCGTGACACTCGTCCTAGCCGACAGGCCGTATTTTTCCAGTAGTGTATTATATTCTATCTTAAGTAACAATTTCAACTTTTAGACTTTTTAGCCTCATTCCAAAGATTCCTATAAGTACTGCTTGTTGTGTGCTGGCAACAAGCGTACTAGTTTTGTTGTCAAAAATCAAGTGGTATAATAGACAAATGAAAAGGAAAAGTTTTTCTGCTAAAGACAAAAAATTAAGAGATTGGTTTAAAAAAGGTGGCAGAGAAAATTCAAAAGCAGACTTCCTTACTTTATTGAAGCGGGCTGTATCGCTTTCACCTCGATAACTTGACTTAGTAATTTCTCAAACATCATTCCCTTGAGATTTCTATAATTATATCTCCACGCATATTCATCAATATAAGCCTGTAAATATTTTTTAGAGACCACACGATAAACCCCAAAAAGTCCTCGCTTGATCGTTGACCAAAGACATTCAGCGTTTTGGGTATGAATATCTTTAACCACATAAGTTTCTTGGTGGTTGACCGTATCATGTTGGTATCCATATTTCGCTAATCCGACATAGGATGAAAATTGGTCAGTTATAACTCTGGTTTTAGGACTCACGTAATGTTTAATCTGATTAATTATTGTGTATCTACTACTATCAGGAATATGCCTTAAATAGGCTTTTCCACCTCTTTGTACCATTCCGAGAATAATCTGCTTTTGTTCAGAGTAGGACTTAAACCATTTTCTCTTTCTATTTCTTGTATTTCCTCCTATGTAACCTTCATCTGCCTCAACAGTACCAGTAAGAGGAATAAGACTTGCTTCCGCCATAAGTAGTCTTATTTGGCGACAAATTCTCCATGCGGTTTTGTAAGTCACTCCTAACATTCTTTCAAGTTGTCTTGCAGATATTCCAGAACGTGTCTGTACCATTAGATACATAGCAAAAAACCAGAGGTCCAAAGGCGTACTGGTTTTTTCAAAAACAGTAGTTGCAAGAGGGTATATTTGATAACCGCAGAACTTACAAGCATAGGCTGTACGACCTCTTACAGGGTAAAAAACTGATAGCCGTTTACATTTCGGACAATCCATCTCATCGGGGAAGCGGAGCCTTTTAATTGCTTCTAGGCACTGTTCATGTGTACCATATTTTCTCTTATATTGTCGCAGGCTAAACTTATTTTTCATAGCCTTATTATACCATACTTCTTACTTGTTGTCAAGGGATCAGCGCCAAAATTAGGGGCTTGACAAAATATTCACTACTGTTTTAGGATAACCATATTATTTCGCAAAGGAGCGAAGAAGACGATGAAGTCTTCCAAAGGAATGTAACCCTGAGGAAGATTTTTTTATTATCAATTTTATTAATAAGGGAGAAAAATATGACATTTAAAGAAATTAAAAGTCTTATTAAGTCAAAAGAATTAAAAATTGTTGATTTGAAATTTGTAGATCCTAGAGGAGTTTGGCAACACGCTTCTATACCACCTTCAGCGTTTGACGAAGGAGCCGCAAAAGAAGGAATCGGGTTTGACGGATCTAGTATAAAAGGATTTCAGGAAATTCATGAAAGTGATATGTTATTGCTGCCTGATCTAGCGACCGCTCACGTGGATCCTTTTTATGAAATTCCTACGCTTTCTTTAATCTGTGATGTTTATGATCCGGATAAGAAAGAGCCTTTTACCCGAGATCCCAGAAATGTAGCTAAAAAAGCGGAAAAGTATCTGGTAAAATCCGGAGTTGCTGATAAAAGCTATTGGGGGCCTGAAGCGGAATTTTTCGTTTTCAATCATTTATCTTATGATATAAAACCCTACAAAAGTGGGTTTAGTTTAGACAGTATTGAAGCTCCTTGGAATAGCGGGAATGAATCCGAAACAAATACTCAAATAACAATAAGACCCAAAGAAGGTTACTTTCCGGTTCCTCCACAAGATACTCTACAGGATTTAAGAAGCGAGATGGTAAATACTATGGAAGCTTGGAATATACCCATAGAAATGCATCATCATGAAGTAGCAGCACCGGGACAATGTGAGATAGACATGCGTTACGATAATTTGCTTAAGATGGCTGATAATGTGTTGATTTATAAATATGTGGTAAAAAATGTTGCTAAAAAATACGGGAAAGTAGTCAGTTTTATGCCCAAACCAGTCTTTGGTGACAACGGGAGCGGTATGCATACCCACCAAAGTTTATGGAAAAACGGTAAAAATTTGTTTTATGATGAAAATGGTTGGGCTGAACTTTCTAAAACCGCATTGTATTATATCGGAGGATTATTGACTCACATAGATGCGTTATTGGCATTTTGTGCACCAACCACAAATTCTTACAGAAGACTAGTGCCCCATTATGAGGCGCCGGTAAATGTAGCATTTTCCAAAAGAAACAGAAGTGCTGCTGTTAGGATACCTATGTACTTCTCCGGCCCCAAAAACTCCAAGTCAAAAAGGATTGAGTTTAGGCCACCGGATACAGCTAGTAATCCGTATTTGACTTTCTCAGCCCTTCTTATGGCAGGGCTTGATGGGATAAAAAATAAGATTGATCCGGTAAAATCTGGTTTTGGACCTTTGGATAAAAATATTTATGAACTTTCTGCCGAAGATGCAAAAAAAGTAAGAAGTGTTCCTGGGTCACTTACAGAAACGCTGAATGCCTTGGAAAAAGATAATAAGTTCTTACTTGAGGGAGGGGTATTTACTCCGGACTTTTTAGACATGTGGGTATCTATGAAACGTACAGAACAAGCTGAAGTAGCAATCAGGCCAACTCCATACGAATTCTATCTGTACGCAGATATGTAAACAGAAATTTATACAAATAGAAGAAACCCTCTACGTGAGGGTTTCTTCGTTTAAAAACCAAATTTAAATTTGCCGTATGGTAAAAAAATATTTTTCACGTTAAAATAATCAAATGACGAACGATATAACGATTGAAAAAGTCAAATACATTGCCAAACTAGCTAATCTTTATATTTCCGATGAAGAAGCAAAGACATTATCCAAAGACCTTTCTGATACTTTGGATTTCATAAATAAAATAAAATTACTCAATACCAAAGGACTCAAGCCTACAAGTAATGTTACCGGGTTGGAAAATGTTTTTCGGGAAGATAAAGTATCATCTTCATTGACGCAGGAACAAGCTTTATCTGGGGTATCTAATCATTACAAAGGTTATTTTAAAGTGAAGGCAGTATTGGAGGAGTGATGGATTTATACAAACTTACAATTACACAAGCCAGCAAAGGATTAAAAGAGAAAAAATTTTCAAGTAAAGAATTGACAAAATCAGTTCTGGCAAGGATAAAAAGCATCGATAAATTGGTCAAAGCTTATGTAACGGTAGATGAGGAAAATGCTTTGCATAAAGCAAATAAGGCAGATAAATTATTGATGAAGAAGAGAGCAGATAATCCTCTTGTTGGTATCCCATTTGCGCTAAAAGATAATATTTGTACAACTGACATCAGGACAACGGCATCTTCGAATGTATTGAAAGATTATTTGCCTATTTTTAATGGAACTGTTGCTAAGAAGTTAAAAGAAAAAAACATTGTTCTATTGGGTAAAACTAATATGGATGCTTGGGCTCATGGATCATCTACCGAGGCATCAGATTTTTTTACTACCAGAAATCCTTGGAATCTGGGAAGGCTTCCTGGTGGTTCTTCCGGCGGATCGGCAGCTTCAATAATGTCTGATATGACTATCGGTAGCATCGGGACAGAAACAGCCGGTTCCATAAGACAACCTTCAGCTTGGTGTGGAGCGGTAGGTTTAAAACCAACTTATGGTCGGGTCAGTCGATATGGAATTGTAGCAATGGGATCATCGCTGGATAGTCCGGGTCCCATAACAAAAACTGTGGAAGATGCGGCCATAGTACTAAATGCTATTGCAGGATTTGACCCATATGATGCAACCAGTTCTCCTAAGAAAGTAGAAAATTATACAAAAGACATAGGTAAGAAGATTAAAGGTATGAAGATAGGAATTGCTGATATGTATATAGAAAGTTCCCAAAAGAATATACAGGAAAAAATATACCAAGCAATCGAGGTATTTAAAAAACTAGGTGCTAAAGTCAAAAATGTCAATTTGGTTGATCCACAATATGCTATCTCTGTCTATACTATCCTTCAAAGAGCAGAAGTTTCTGCGAATCTAGCCAGATTTGATGGAATAAGATACGGGTATGGCCGTGATAAATTTGGTGAAGAAGCAAAAAGGAGAATCATGCTGGGTACATATGCATTGTCGACGGGCTATTATGATGCTTTGTATCTCAAAGCTCAACAGATAAGAACGATGATAGTAGAAGATTTTGAAAAGGTGTTTAAAAAAGTTGATGTGATCATCGGCCCGACTGCACCGTGTACCGCATTACCTCTTGGGTCAAGTAAAACAAGTCCGATGTTTGGCGAAGTACAGGATATATTGGCAGAACCGTCAACCATCTCGGGATTGCCCGGAATAAGTATACCCTGTGGATTTTCGGACGGTCTTCCTGCAGGTTTGCAAGTCATCGGTCCACAATTTAGCGAAAAGAAGATTATTCAAGTCGCTCACGCATTTGAACAGGAAACTAACTATTTCAAAGAAAAGCCGAAATTATGATCAAAGAAAATTTCGAACCTATTATAGGTTTGGAGATCCATGTCGAGTTAAAAACAAAATCAAAAATGTTCTGCGGGTGTAATGCTGACTGGTTTGGCAAGGTGCCGAATACACTTTGTTGCCCAGTTTGTCTAGCTTTACCTGGTACATTACCATTTCCAAATAGAATTGCAGTAGAGTGGTGCGTGATGTTGGGATTGGCTCTAAATTGTGATATTCCAGTATTTAGTAAGTTTGACAGAAAAAACTATTTCTACCCTGATTTACCAAAAGGATACCAAATAAGTCAATACGATAAGCCGTTCGCTATCAATGGATCGTTAGAAACAAATACCAATCAACCAATCAACAAATTAACCAATCAACAAATAAGAAAAAAAATAAGAATTCGAAGAGTGCATATGGAAGAGGATACGGGAAAATTGCTCCATGCAACTATAGATGGTGCAAAATGCACGCTCATAGATTTTAATAGAAGTGGTATGCCTCTGGTTGAGATAGTTACCGAGCCGGATATAAGAAGTAGTGAAGAAGCAAGAATTTTCCTAAAAAAACTTCACCAGATAATCCGCTATATCGGCATATCCGACGCGGACATGGAAAAAGGGTCAATGAGGTTGGAGCCAAATATTTCCGTCCGAAAATTTTCAAGAAACAAAAATCAATCACCAAACAAATTAAAATTACCAAATTATAAAGTTGAAGTAAAAAATATTAATTCATTTAATTTCGCGAAAAAAGCCATCGATTTTGAATTAGACAGACATATATCCATACTTGAAAAAGGAGAAGTTCCAGCACAAGAGACCAGAGGTTGGGATGAAAAGAAAGGAATTACTTATACTCAAAGGACGAAAGAAGAAGCACATGATTACCGATATTTTCCAGAACCGGATATTCCTCCGATACGTTGGACTAAACCGCAAATCTCAAAACTCAAAGCACAAATCTGTGAGTTGCCAGACAAAAAGATTAAAAGATTTATAAAAGATTATAAAATATCTGAATACGATGCAACGATACTCACAGATGAATTGGAAACAGCTGATTATTACGAAAATAGTATCAAATATCAGGTGTCAAGCAAAAAGTACAAAGGAATAACACCTAAAATAATAGCCAATTGGATTATAAATAAGAAAACTGATATTACTAAAGTAACACCAGAAAAGTTGGTGAATTTAATAAGCCAAAAACAGCAAATAGTACAGATGGATGATAAGGAACTTGAAGCAATAATCCAAAAAGTGTTGAAAGCAAATCCAAAAGCAGTGGCGGACTTTAAATCCGGCAAACAACAAGCCTTAATGTTTTTAGTCGGACAAGTGATGAGGGAAGCAAAGGGAAAGGCTGAAGCAGAAGAAACGAAGAGATTTTTATCGAAAATGCTAAATTAATACTTTTATAGTTCCTTCCAATTTCTAGGTGGATGAATAATTCGCATAATCTGCATTTCTTCATCACTCCAACTATAATTATTAGGTAAATACGCTTCTTTCTCTATATTAATAATTACAGTTGAAAACTTACCCTCACTAAGTTTTTTTCTTAAGGTAATTTGTTTTTTATCCTGAGTGAAATAATATTCTGCCACTAGTGTATTTTTTCTACTTTCTGTTGGATTATTTTCTTGATTATTACCGGTTCGCAACACATCATAAAATGCGACTCTAGTAGAGTTATCTGCTGCTGGTTTAAATACAATTACTTTATCGGTATCTTCAGTTCTACTCATATGAATTCCAATTCCGTTCCGGTCTTCTGCTTTTTTTACGACATATAATGCTGTATCTGCACGGTCAAGATATTCTTCTACATGATTTTCTGGGATAAGAGGATCTGCATTGGCGATGCCAATACTAGCTGTTATACTAAAAGTGCCTCTTGGACTGGGAAATTTCAAATATCTGATATAGTCACTAATACGATTTAGTTGTAACCAGTTTTTGTGCAAACCATTCAAAGGAATTACAACTCCGAACTCTTCACCTCCATACCTGCCTGTTACTCCTGGAAACCTAATATGAGCAGCTAAAGCTTGTGCGATACCAACTAATACATTATCACCAATTTGATGACCGCGCGTATCATTTACATCTTTAAAATTATCTAAATCCATCATAACAACCCCAAAAGGTCTATTATCTTCTCGCTCAGAAAATTTAATAGCACGTTGACCTTCTATTATAAATTGGCCATGGTTTAAAAGTCCGGTTAGGGAATCTAGTCTTGCAGCTGATTGGGCTGCTTCATGTAAGTGAGCATTATCTATAGCTTGGCCTATTATGTTGGCAAAATCCTGAGCACTTTTAACGTCTTTATCAGTAAAGTGAAGCGCTTTGGAATTTAAATTAAGAATTCCAATAACCTTATCATTAATTATTACTGGTATTCCTATATAAGACATAACATTTTGACTGTATTCAGTTTTTTGATAACCACTAGTAGGAATTGTTGTATCTGGAATATAGATAGTTTCCTTTGTTGATAACATACGCTGAATATTTTGCGTATTTTTTAATCTCCCACGCAGATCATCTAAGTTATCTGCTTGAACAGTATTTGATTCGTGGGATCGCCAGTAATAAGCATCAGATAATTCGTTATTGGTGAAAAACATTAAAGAAGCTGTGTCGTATGGAACGAATTGTTTGAGTTCTTGACTGATGGCATCCAAAACCTTCGGTAACTCCAGATGTTCATGAACTGCACTTTTGGCTTTAGAAAGTGCTTCGGCATATTCACGTTTTTCCACCTCTTCTGTTATATCAACAGCTATAATTTCAAATTCTTCACTTTCTCTTTTACCGATTAATGAAGGTCTTATTTGAATAATCCTTTGCTTTCCAAATTTATCACTAATTTCTACTTCAGGTAATTTAATTTTTTCTGATAGTATTTCCTTCTGAAATTGTAAAGCAGCTTTTGCTGTTTGAAAAAATAATTTATGAAGAGAATCAGGAGTGCTATCCTTAATAAACTTGGATACCGGTTTATTAGCTAAATCTTCAGGTTGACCTCCAAAATCTAGAATTGCTTGTCTATTAAAACCGATAATAATACCAGCTCGTGAAACTCTAATAATTGGAATAGGGACATTCTTAGATGGTTCCATGAAAGCAGAATGTTCAGTTAGTTGCATAGATGTATGTTAAAATATCCTTAACTTTAAAGCAAAATGCCTGATTTTGTACATCTTCATACACATACTGAGTTTTCGCTCCTTGATGGGTTAGCCAAAATTCCAGATCTTCTTAATCGTACTAAAGAACTAGGGATGGATTCACTTGCAATTACAGATCACGGATCCATGTATGGTGCAGTCAAATTTTTCCTAAAAGCAAAAGAAGCAGGGGTAAAGCCGATAATCGGTGTAGAAGCTTATCAAGCATCCCGCAGCCGCTTCGACAAACAGCAGGGAATAGATAATGATCAATATCACTTGGTACTTCTGGCAGAAAATAATACTGGTTATCACAATCTGATGAAGTTAGTGACTCATGCAAATTTGGAAGGTTATTACTACAAACCTAGAATAGATTTACAAGTGCTGCGGGATCATAGCGAAGGACTGATCGCATTGTCTGCATGTCTAAACGGGGAAGTACCGCATCTACTTTTAACGGGACAAGATACTCAGGCAGAAAAAAAAGCCCGGGAATTTATGGAAATTTTTCCCAGCGGACGATTTTTTTTGGAACTGCAACAACATCCCAAAATAGAAGAACAGCAGAAAGTAAATGTAAAACTAGTGGAACTTTCAAGAAAACTAGGGATACCTTTAGTAGCCACTAATGACATACATTATATAAATGCCGAGGATGCTTATGCACAGGAAATTTTACTTTGCGTCCAGACGCAGCATACCATGCTTGAATCCAAAAGACCTCTCTCGATGCTTTCCTCGCCTGATTTTTATATGAAAAGTAGTCAAGAGATGAAAGGGCTTTTCATACAATATCCAGAGGCTATACAAAATACCGTTAAGATTGCCAACATGTGCAATGTGGAAATAGAATTGGGTAAATGGATACTTCCCCAATTTGAAGTACCAATTGGTGAAACCGCAGATAGTTTCCTTCGAAAAGTAGCCAAAAATGGAATAAAAGGGAGGTTTACTCAGATTACCTCAGAATTGAGTAAAAGGCTAGAATACGAGCTGGATATTATCATAAATAAAGGATACTCTACTTATTTTTTGATCGTTGCGGATTTCGTGAATTGGTCAAAGCAAAAAGGTATTGCCGTAGGACCTGGCCGCGGATCTGCTGCAGGAAGCTTGGTTGCTTATTCAATGGGTATAACCGACCTTGACCCCATAAAACATTTACTTCCATTTGAGAGATTTCTAAATCCGGACAGGCCGTCTCCCCCCGATATCGATTTGGATTTTGCAGACGATAGACGAGACGAAGTGATAGCATATGTGACTGAGAAATATGGTAATGATAAAGTAGCACAGATAATTACTTTTGGTACGATGGAGGCAAGACAGGCAGTCCGGGATGTGGGTCGTGCTTTGGGTATGCCTTATGCTCAGCCAGATAGGATTGCAAAACTTATCCCCCCGGGGGCCCAAGGGTTTCCCATGAGTATAGACAAAGCAATACAAATTACTCCCGAACTGGGAGCTGCATATAAAAATGAGCCGGAAACAAAAAATTTGCTTGATATTGCTAGAAAACTTGAGGGTGTAGCCAGGCATGCATCTGTCCACGCGGCTGGAGTAGTAATTTCAGATCAGCCTCTCACAAACTATACACCTTTGCAAAAGGAAACAAAAGGAGAAAGAATAATTACCCAATATGACATGTACTGTTTGGATCTAAACGCGGCTGAGGGTAAAGCAGTTGGTCTTTTGAAAATGGATTTGTTGGGACTAAGAAACCTTACAATATTGGAAAATAGTATACGTTTTGTTAGAGAAACACGGAATATAGAAGTGAATTTACAAAAAATTCCACTGGATGACAAGGAATCATATGATCTTATTACGTCGGGTGAAACAACCGGTATCTTCCAGCTTGAGTCGGGCGGTATGAGAAGACTAGCAAGAGAACTTAAACCCACGAAATTTTCTGATATTTCCGCCATGGTGGCCTTATTTCGGCCGGGTCCGATGGATTGGATTCCTAGTTTTATCGAGTCAAAAGAAAATCCTAAGAAAATTAAATATCCCCATCCGGCGCTGCGGCAAATACTGTCTGAAACATATGGAATTGCTGTCTATCAAGAGCAATGTATGCAAATTGCCAATCAAATGGCTGGCTACACGATGGTTGAAGCTGACAAACTGCGTATGGCAATTGGCAAGAAAAAACCAGAAGCGATGAAGAAAGAAAAAATAAAATTCGTAAGCGGTTGTGTAAAAAGTGGATATACCAAAACGGTTGCAGAAAAAATATTTTCACTGATAGAAAAATTTGTGGGTTATGGATTTAATAAAGCTCATTCTGCTTCATATGCGATGATTGCTTATCATACTGCTTATATGAAAGCAAAATTTCCTGTAGAGTTTATGACTGCGGTCTTTACCGCAGAGAGTAGAAGTGCAACCGGAACAGCTGGGAACGAGAAAATGGCGCAAGCTATATTGGAATGCCGAAGGATGAAAATATCACTTCTTCCTCCGGATATAAATAAGTCGGATATCGAATTTATCATTGAGCTAGGAGAAAGCAAAGAGTCTGGAAGGATCAGATTTGGACTATCAGCTGTTAAAAACGTCGGTACGGCAGCAATAGATAGTATATTAAAAGCCAGAGAAAAAGATGGAGTTTTTAAGTCATTTACTGATTTTGTCAGCAGAGTCGACCTTTCCAAAGTGACAAAAAAAACATTGGAATCTTTGATAAAAGCAGGAGCTTTGGATCAATTTGGGAAAAGGGCCGCTCTTTTATCAGCTTATCCTACTATAGTAGATAAAGTTCATACCAAAGCAAAAAATGAGGCGGATGGACAAGGAAGTCTATTTGCCATGGAGGAGTCATTTGACATAATTGACCATTTACCAGAAGTTGAGGAATTAAGTAAAGAAGAACTGCTTCTTTTTGAAAAGGAACTTCTCGGATTTTACCTAACAGAACATCCTTTAACATCCTATATACCTACTCTTGAGAAAAAAGTAAGTAACAGAATTGTTTCTTTGGTTGTTTCGGAGAGACCGGTTGTAATAGGAGGAATAATTTCTCAAATAAAAAAAATAATCACTAAAAAAAGCGGACAGGAAATGGCGTTTGTAAAGCTAGATGACTTTACAGGAACTATAGAATTAGTCGTCTTTCCATCGATATTTGAGCGCACAAAATATATCTGGAAAATGGATCAAGTAATAATTCTAAAGGGTAAGGTGACAGAGAAAGAAGAAAGAGTAACCGTTATAGTTGATGATGCAAAAGTCCTTGACTTAGATAAAAAATAATTCTAAAATTACAATGTTTGCCAAACGAAAAACTTTACGATTTGGTAAAGATAAAATTTTAACCGAAGAAGTAGAGAAGTTAACACCTAAAGGAAAAAAAGAGGAGAAAAGATTTTTTGCCACACTATCTTTGGTTTCACAACTGGGATTGTCTATTTGTTTACCAATTGTTGGGGGAGCCTTTCTGGGACAGTTTTTGGATAAGAAATTTACTACGTCTCCCAGAATGACTCTCTCATTAATTTTTTTAGGATTGTTTATTGGAATAACTAATATATATTTTATTTTGAGTAAAATACTAAAAAAGTAATATGCATTCCGGTATTCATGTTTCGCTTACTGCAGAAAAACTTTTCTATTTGTTTGGCAATTTTTGGGTTACTAACTCACTTTTGACTTCATGGATTGTTATATTTTTTCTAGTAATTCTTTCTTTATTGGTAACTAGAAATATTTCTATAGTGCCAGGTTACTTTCAGTCTATTGCAGAAATTGTGGTTGAAGGAATTTGGAATTTATTTTCCACGATACTAAATGAAAGGATAAATACATTTTTTCCACTTGTGGCTACATATTTTATTTATATTATTTCATTAAATTGGGTCGGACTTTTACCCGGAGTAGGTACAATAATGATAGAAAAAATAGAAGAAGGACATAAATTATTTATCCCATTATTTCGATCAGGGACAGCTGATTTAAATACAACTTTGGGACTGGCTTTGATAGCGGTAATAGTAGTTCAATTTACTGGTTTTAAGACTCTAGGTGTTACATACCTTAAGAAATTTATCAATTTTTCAAATCCCATTCTATTTTTTGTTGGAATATTAGAACTTATTTCTGAATTCACCAAAGTTATTTCTTTTGCTTTTCGTCTTTTTGGAAATATTTTTGCTGGTGAAGTACTTTTGACTGTTATCGCTTTTTTGATGCCTCTACTTGTTCCTGTACCATTTTTAGGACTAGAACTTTTTGTAGGGTTTATTCAGGCACTTATTTTTTCTATGCTAACAAGTGTTTTTATAGCTTTGGCAACAACTAAATCGGAACATTAAAAATATTATGTTATAGAGGAGGTGAAATAGTATGCCATTAGAGGGATTAAAAGCTATTGCTACAGCTCTAGCCATCGGACTAGGTGCAATTGGACCCGGAATTGGTATAGGTCTTATAGGTTTGGGCGCGCTTCAAGCCATTGGGAGGAATCCTGATGCAGAAGGAAAAATACGTACCTATATGATATTAGCTATTGCTTTTGCGGAGGCAGTTGTTATTTATGCCTTGGTTATCGCATTGATTATTAGATATACTTAAATTACTTAAATTGTTATGGAAAAACTTGGTATCGAACCATTACAACTTTTAACTCAGGTTTTCAATTTTTTACTGCTGGTTTTTGTTTTAAAAAAACTTCTTTATAAACCTATTCTTAAAGGATTAGATGAGCGAAAGAAAAAAATTCAAGAAGGATTGGAGTATACCCAGAAAATGCAGGAAGAAGCAGAAAAAACTGAAAAGAAGCGTGAAGAAATAATTAGTAAAGCAAAAGACGAAGCAAGGATAATCATAGAAGATGGTAAGAAGGTTGGAAAAAAAGTGGAATCGGAAATCACCGGAAAAGCCCATCTGGAAGCAAATGCTATATTGGCCAAAGGACGGGAAGAGCTTGAGATGGAAAGGCAACAAATGGAAAGAGAACTTCGTGTTCAAACCATCGAAATAGCCAAGAGTTGGGTTGAAGCTGTGTTGGGGAAGATACTCAGTAGTAAGACTCAAACCGCAATCATAAATAAAAAGATACAGGAGTTAGCAAACAATAAATAATGAAACAAGTCTCCACAAAATCTAAAGCTCTCGTAAGCGGACTGCTAGATTATATTTTTGATGAAGGAGAGCAATATTTACTTCCCCAAGTCACCAAATCCCTAGAAAAAGAGGTTGCCAGAATACATAAATCAGACGAGATTGTAGTTTCATCAATGGTAAAGCTAAGTCCTGGACAACTCAAAAAAATCAAAGAAACCCTTCATAAAATGCTAAACGTAAAATACCCACTCGTAAATGAGGTTGATAAAAATCTTATAGGAGGATTTACCATAAAAGTAAATGATTGGTTTTTCGATGCGAGCATCAGTCATGAGATAGAGTTATTGGAACGTTCACTTTTAGTTTAAAAAAGTAAATATGATCAAGAATTCAAAACCAAATCAGATCGTCGAAGATATTCTAAAAAGACTAAAAAGTACCCAAACAAAAGCAGAATTAGGCTTTACTGGAGAAGTTTTAAGTATCGCAGACGGCGTGGCTAAGATTTCTGGGCTGCGGCAATTATCCTATTCGGAAATGGTTGAGTTTCCGGGAGGCATATTCGGAGTGGCCATCAATTTGGAAGAAGATGAAGTTGGAGCTATCATTTTAGGAGATTATCTTTCTATAAAAGAAGGTGACAGAGTAAAAGGGACAGGGAGATTATTGTCTATTGGAGTAAGCGAAAAATTGATCGGCCGTGTGATCGACCCGATGGGTATTGCTTTGGATGGAAAAGGTATTATAAGTACCAAAACTTATTACCCCATTGAAAAAATTGCTCCCGGAGTCATCAGTAGACACCCTGTTAATACTCCAATACAAACTGGACTTAAAGCAATCGACAGTATGATTCCAATTGGTCGAGGACAAAGAGAACTTATCATTGGTGATCGCGGAACAGGTAAAACCGCCATTGCCGTAGATACCATCATAAATCAAAAAGATCAAAACGTAATTTGCATATATGTAGCAATCGGACAAAAAACTTCTAGAATTGCTCAAATAGTGGATTTATTGCAAAAAGAGAAAGCTTTTGGTCATACGATAATTGTAGCTGCGAATGCTTCAGATTCAGCTGCGCTCCAATTTATTGCCCCATTCACAGGATGTGCAATAGGCGAGTACTTTATGGATCAGGGAAAAGATGTATTAGTGATTTATGATGATCTATCAAAACACGCCTGGGCGTATAGGCAGATTTCTTTGATTTTGAGACGTCCTTCCGGACGGGAAGCCTATCCGGGTGATGTTTTTTATCTACACAGCAGATTACTGGAGAGGGCCTGCCGCTTATCCGATAAGCATGGGGGAGGATCTCTTACCGCATTGCCTATCATAGAAACTCAGGCAGGTGATATTTCCGCCTATATACCCACAAACGTTATTTCCATAACTGATGGACAAATCTTTTTGGAATCTGATTTATTTTATGCTGGTATAAGACCAGCGATAAACGTAGGTTTGTCAGTATCCAGAGTGGGTGGTACTGCACAGATAAAAGCCATGAAACAGGTGGCGGGTAAACTTCGTTTGGATTTGGCACAATATCGGGAACTTGCAGCATTTGCTCAATTCGCGGGAGATTTGGATGAGAAAACTAAAAAGCAAATAGAAAGAGGGGCGAGAATGGTTGAAATACTGAAACAAAAGCAATATGTTCCGATGAGCGTAGAGGAACAGGTAGTATTACTTTTTGCTGGTACTAACGGATTCTTAGACGATGTGGAAGTATCAAAAATACCGGAATTTGAGACAAAATATATTGAATTTATGACGACTATTCACTCTAAACTGTTAAAGACTATAAAAAAAGAAGGCAAAATTAGTGATGAAGCTATAAAAGAGTTAGAAAAAGCAATAGCAGATTTTAAAAAGAAATTTTAATATGGCTAATATCCGCCTTATAAAAAGAAGAATAAAATCAGCAGATAATATTTCACAAATCACGAAGGCCATGGAAATGGTTGCTGCATCAAAGATGAAAAAGGCCCAAGATCTGGCCCTTTTGGGTAAACCTTACGCTGATAAAATTTATCAGGCGGTACAAGAATTGGGAATACATGTAGATAAAAAACATCATCCGCTTCTATCCGCGGGAAATCCAAAAGGGAAACTATTGGTAGTCCTCATCTCAACAAATAAAGGTTTGTGCGGTGGATTAAATACTAA
This sequence comes from Candidatus Gottesmanbacteria bacterium, assembly GCA_016195685.1. Lineage (GTDB taxonomy): Bacteria > Patescibacteriota > Microgenomatia > 2-02-FULL-39-11 > 2-02-FULL-39-11 > JACPZE01. The sequence continues at coordinate 8,209 of JACPZE010000013.1, read as the reverse complement.
TTTGTTCAGAAGTGTTCTAAATTCCTGGGGTAAAGAAAAGGAAATTGATTATATTACTGTAGGGAAAAAGGGAGAGAGTCTAATTACAAGGTCAGGAAGAAGTTTGGTGGCTGATTTTTCACAAAAAACACCATTTTTTGAAAGTGTTCCTGCTGTGACTCAACTTTTGGTGGATGGATTTATAAAGGGAATATATCGTGAGGTACATCTGGCATATAATACTTTTTTGACAGCATTGAAGCAGATTCCGACTAAAAAAATGCTTCTTCCCATAACTGCCTTTGAGAAAATGGATATTAAACAGGAAGTGAAGTTTGCAGAATTTTTGATAGAGCCAAGTACTCATGAAATATTGGATGATTTGCTACCGCATTATTTGGAAAATCAAATAAGGACAGCAATTTTTGAAGCAGAAGCTTGTGAACATTCTGCCAGGATGATTGCGATGAAAAATGCTACAGATAGTGCTTTGGATTTTATGCAAGAATTAACTCTTTTATACAATAAAGCCAGACAGGAAAAAATTACCTACGAAATTGCCGATTTGGTTACTGCAAGACTTGCGGTAGAATAATAAATCGATTTTTATACTCAGTGAAAGAAGTGCCATATGAATAAAGGAAAAATTACACAAATTATAGGTGCTGTAGTTGATGTAAATTTTACCGGTGGGAAAATTCCGTCAATTTATAATGCGTTGGAAGTGGAAAGTGAATATGCAACAGATAGAAAACTGATACTTGAAGTAGAAGCACAAATAGGAGAAAGTACCGTTCGCGCAATTGCCTTGGGATTGACCGATGGTCTTAAAAGAGGGCAGGAAGTAATCGATACTGGGAATCCAATTTCTGTACCGGTAGGTAAGGAAACTTTGGGTCGGATGTTTAACGTGGTAGGTGAAACTATCGATAACGGACCAAAGATAAAAGTTTCCAAAACGTATTCAATTCACAGACAAGCTCCACCGCTTGCCTCACAAGAAGTAAAGGCACAAATTCTTGAGACCGGTCTAAAAGTAATAGATCTTATTTCTCCTTTTGTAAAGGGAGGTAAAGTAGCTGTATTTGGGGGTGCCGGGGTAGGTAAAACAGTATTGATTCAAGAACTTATAAGAAATGTTGCGACTGTTCACGGAGGAGTATCAGTATTTACCGGAGTTGGAGAGCGTTCACGTGAAGGGAATGATTTGTGGTTGGAAATGAAGCAATCCAAAGTCATAGATAAAACCGCCTTGGTGTTCGGACAGATGAATGAACCGCCCGGAAGTAGATTGAGGGTAGCTTTGAGCGGACTTACGATGGCTGAATATTTCCGCGATGAGCAGGGCCAAGATGTCTTACTCTTTATCGATAATATCTTTCGTTTCGCTCAAGCGGGAAGCGAAGTATCTGCATTACTTGGGAGAATTCCTTCGGCCGTAGGTTATCAACCGACACTTTCTTCAGAGATGAGTGCGCTTCAGGAAAGAATAACTTCAACCAAAAAAGGGTCTATAACTTCGGTTCAGGCAGTTTTTGTACCTGCTGATGACTATACAGATCCGGCGCCTGTAGCGACGTTTGCCCATTTGGACGCGAGCATTTCTCTTGATAGGGCGATTAGTGAGCAAGGGATTTATCCGGCAGTTGATCCGCTATCCTCAAATTCTAGAATTTTAGCTCCGGAAGTTGTAGGTGAAGAACATTACAATACGGCCCGCGGTGTACAGAAAGTCCTGCAAAGGTACAAAGATTTGCAGGATATAATCGCAATTTTAGGTATGGAAGAGCTATCGGATGAAGATAAAGTGACGGTATCCCGTGCCAGAAAAATTCAGAAGTTTTTATCACAGCCCATGTTTGTAGCAGAGGCATTTACCGCAAAGATGGGAAAATATGTTCCGCTTGAAGATACAGTACGAGGATTTAAAGAAATTCTTGATGGTAAACATGATGATAAATCCGAACAAGCTTTTTATATGGTTGGGGGAATTGATGAGGTAAAATGAAACGAAATGCCATCTCGAACTTATTTTGGGATCATTCCAAATTAGATAGTTGCTGAAGGAAGTTTATTAATATGTCTACATTTCACCTTGAAATAATAACTCCAGAAAGGATAGCTTATACAGATGAAGTAGAGATGGTGACTGCGCCTTCCAGTAGCGGGATAATTGGAATTTTACCCCATCATGTGCCTCTTTTTACGAAACTCCGCCAGGGCGAAGTAAAAATTACAAAAAAGGGTGAAGAATCTTATTTGGCTATTGGAGGAGGATTTTTGGAAGTTACTCCCGAAAAAGTAGTAATTTTGGTAACGGCCGCATTTCATGCTCACGAATTAAATGAGCAAGTAGTAAAAGAAGCTCAAAAAAGAGCAGAAGAAGCATTAAAATCCAAACCTACAGGCGGTGAATTTTTACAGGCACAGGCGTTATTTAGACAATCCGAAATTGCAATGAAAGTTCTTAAGCGTCGTAAGTACAAAGCTTGATATAATCCTTCAGAAGGCAATCACAAATACCTGCTTGTAAATATTTGTTAATATTTGTAAAATATAGTCCCAGAAAGCTTGGGGATTTTTTATGGGTAAGACTGGATTTTTGATTTTGGAAAATGGCCAAATTTTTGAGGGAAAATCCTTTGGTAATGATAGAGATGTTGAGGGGGAAGTAGTTTTCAATACGGGAATGGTAGGATACCCTGAAGGATTTACAGACCCCTCATATTTTGGGCAAATACTTACTCTCACTTATCCACTAATTGGCAATTATGGTGTTCCTCAATATTTAAGAAAAGATCAAATACTATCCAACTTTGAGTCGGATAAAATACACATCCGGGGACTTATAGTTTCATCATATATAGAGAACAATTCACATTGGCAGTCTTATCAAAACCTTTCTTCGTGGCTAAAGGAGGAAAAAGTTCCAGCTCTTTATGGGATAGATACTCGGACTTTGACTAAAATCATTCGGGAGACCGGAGTCATGAACGGCAAAATAGTATTAAATAATCCTGAAACAACCGGGATTAATTTTTATGATATCAACAAAGAAAATCTGGTTTCCCATGTATCATGTGTTAAACCTATACAATACGGAAATGGTAAATTTAAAATAATGCTTCTTGACTGCGGCGTAAAGTATAATCAGTTAAGAATTTTGCTGAAATATAATGTTACGGTTATAAGAGTACCATGGAATTATGACCCATTTTCACAACTTAATGAATTTAAATTTGACGCTTTAATAATAAGCAATGGCCCCGGGGATCCCAAACAAGTTACAACGACTATTGAAACTGTGAAAAAAGCAATAAATTTAGATATCCCAATCCTGGGAATCTGTCTAGGCAATCAAATACTGGCTTTGGCCGCTGGAGCAGATACTTATAAATTAAAATACGGGCATCGGGGACAAAATCAACCTGTAATCGATGAGTTAAACCGTAAATGCTATATTACGACTCAAAATCATGGATATGCCGTAGATAAAGAAAGTTTGCCCCCTGGTTGGAGTCCTTGGTTTACCAATCTAAATGACATGACTAATGAAGGAATAAGGCATAACAAATTACCCTTTTTTACTTCTCAATTCCACCCGGAGGCAGCACCAGGACCAACCGATACAGAGTGGATACTCGAATTTTTTATCAAAGAAGCAAAAAAATGGCTAAAAATAAATTGAACATAAACAAGATTTTATTATTGGGTTCCGGAGCCTTAAAGATAGGCGAAGCGGGTGAATTTGATTATTCCGGTTCTCAAGCGGCTAAAGCATTGAAAGAAGAAGGGATAAAAACAATATTAGTAAATCCAAATATAGCTACAATTCAAACCTCAAAAGATTTGGCTGATAAAGTTTATTTTTTGCCGGTAACTCCTTATTTTGTAGAAAAGATAATCGCGAAGGAAAAGCCAGATGGTATCCTTTTAGGATTCGGCGGTCAAACTGCATTAAATACCGGTATGGAACTTCATAATCTTGGGATTTTTGAAAAGTACGGAATAAAAGTTTTGGGTACCCCGGTATCCGCGATTATCAAAACAGAGGATAGATTATTATTCCGCCAGGCGATAACTGATTTGGGATTAAAAGTCCCGGTCAGTACGGTATGTCATAACATTAGCGAGTTATATAAACTAAAAAATCAATTCGCATATCCAGTCATCGTTCGTGCAGGATTTTCTTTGGGAGGGTTGGGGTCGGGTGTAGCATATAATTTTGAAAAGCTTTTGGAACTATCTCAAAAGGCACTGACACTTGCACCCCAAATTTTAATCGAGGAATATCTGGAGCATTGGAAAGAAATAGAATACGAAATAGTTAGAGATAAATATGATAACACGATTACAGTATGTAATATGGAAAACTTTGATCCGATGGGGATACATACCGGAGAATCAATAGTCGTTGCCCCATCTCAAACATTGACAAACAGTGAGTACCACAATCTTCGGGAAATAGCGATAAAAGTAGTTAAGTCATTGCCGATCGTCGGAGAATGTAATATCCAATATGCACTTTCTCCCAAAAACGGTGATTATAGAATTATCGAAGTAAATGCCAGATTATCCCGGTCGAGTGCTTTGGCGTCAAAAGCAACAGGTTATCCGCTTGCTTACATCGCCGCAAAGCTGGCTCTTGGCTATTCTTTATCCGAAATCAAAAATAAGGTTACACAAGCAACGTGTGCGTTTTTTGAGCCGGCATTAGATTATGTGGTAGTGAAGATACCTCGCTGGGATTTTTTGAAATTTAAAGATATGGAACAAAAATTAGGCAGTGAAATGCAAAGTGTAGGTGAAGTTATGGCGATAGGTCGGACATTTGAAGAGGCATTGCAAAAAGGGGTAAGATCTCTGGATTTGGATTATGAAGGAATAATATCGGATGATTTAGACAAAAATAAAATTCAAGACAGAAAAAAAAACGAGTTGAAAGATCTGGTTCCTACGCCAAACCGTTTGTATAATATTGCTTATAATTTATTTTACGGACAGTCGATAAAAGAGATATATCAAAAAACAGGGATCGATATATGGTTTTTGGAACGAATTAATAATGTTGTTTACACTTACAAAAATTTAGTAACAAATAAAAAGCACGTTAAACTTACGAAAGAAATACTTCTTCTACTGAAAAAACTAGGTTTTTCCGATAAACAGATAAGTGAAATTTTCAGTTTAACTTGGCAGGAAGTAAGAGCTTTTCGCAAAAAGTGGAATATATTACCAAAAGTTTGTCAGATAGATACTTTGGCTGGAGAGTTTCCTGCTAAAACAAACTATCTATATTTTTCATATCATAGAGACAAAAACGATATCGAATATCAACACAAAAAGCAAGTTGCGATAATAGGAGGAGGTCCTTATCAGATTGGATCATCTGTAGAATTTGATTGGTGTGCTGTTACCGCAGCAACGACAGCTAAAAAATTAGGATATAGTCCTATCATGATAAATTGTAATCCCGAAACAGTTTCCACTGATTATGACATTTCAGACAAACTTTATTTTGAAGAATTAACATTGGAACGGATATTGGATATTTATGATATAGAGAAATGCCCATTTATTGTATCTGTAGGAGGGCAAACTCCCAATACACTTGCTCCCAAATTAGCTCGCCAAAATGTGAAGTTTTTGTGTAATCTGCCGGAAACAATCGACAAAGTAGAAGACCGCCAAAAATTTTCTGCATTTTTAGACAAACTATCCGTAAAGCAACCCAAATGGGGTAAACTTACAAGTAAAAGTCAAGCGCTTTCATTTGCCAGGAAAATTGGTTTTCCAGTTCTTATCCGTCCTTCGTATGTTCTATCTGGGAGAGCGATGTTTGCTGCCTATTCCGAAGGTCAATTTGAAGCTTACTTAGAACAATCAGATAGCGTTATAAACCCGGAATATCCATTAGTCATATCCAAATTTATAAGAGGAGCCAAAGAAGTAGATTTTGACGCAGTGGCCAACAGCGGTAAAATTTTAGTTTCTGCCATATCAGAACATGTAGAGCACGCAGGGGTACATTCAGGAGATGCAAGCTTAGTACTTCCATCTTTTTCTTTAAGTAACAAAGCGATAAAAGATATTTCAAAAGTATCCGCAAAAATAGCCCAAAATTTGCCTATAAATGGGCCTTTTAACATACAATATTTAGTTGTCGATAATATAAAAGATAATCCGGAAATATTAGTGATTGAAGCCAATCTTCGAGCATCTAGAAGCTTTCCGTTTGTTTCAAAAGTTTTGGGAGTAAATTTTATTGAGCTCGCTACTAAAATTATGCTGGGAAAGAAACTAAAAGCCATAAAAATAAAACGGACAAAATATTACGGCATAAAAGTTCCTCACTTTTCCTTTACCCGGTTAAGGAAGGCAGATCCGGTGCTTCGAGTTGAAATGGCTTCTACAGGGGAAGTTGCCAGTTTTGGCGACAGCGTGGAGGAGGCATATCTTAAGGCAATACTAGCAACCGGTACTCCACTACCAGTAAAGACTGCTCTTTTGGCTTTAGGAGGAGATGAAGGAAAACATAAACTGCTTCCTGCAGCCCAAAAATTATCTAAAATGGGATTTTCAATTTTTGCCACCCGCAATACGTCAAAATTTCTTGCTGACAATGGCATAAAGTCGACATTCGTATACAAGGTTTATGAAAAAGGGGAACCTAATGTTGTTGATATGATAAAGCAGAGAAAAGTGAGTTTGGTGATTAATTTAAGTGATAGAGGAGATTTGGGAGTAAAACATCTAATGAAAGAAATATCGGACGGATTTATGATAAGGCGTGCAGCGGTGGATGCGAACATTCCTCTTTTTACCAAAGCGACAATTGCCAATTTATTTGTAGAGTCACTAGCCAAATGTCCTTTAGATATGTTAAAAATAAAGGCGTGGGATGAATATGTAAAATAGATAACAAAATGAAAAATAATTTTTATAATCAAAGTTTAATTACAGTGGACAATTTAACAAAAAATGATTGTTTTATGCTTTTTGAGAGAGCAGATGAGATGAAAAAACTTGTATTGGAAAAAGGAGGGGATGATAGGTTAAAACGGAGAATAATGGCTGCATTATTTTATGAACCATCAAGTCGCACCATGGGTTCATTTATTACAGCAATGCAAAGGTTGGGTGGTGGATTTGTACCTGTTGTTGGAACTTCCGATAGTTCGATATCAAAAGGAGAAACACTAGAGGATACAGGAATGGTGTACTCTTCTTATGTTGATGTCATTGTTATGCGACATTCCCAACCCGGATCGGTAGAAAAATTATCAAAAAAAGCTTTAGTTCCAGTTATAAACGCTGGTGATGGTATAAATGAACATCCCACACAGGCTTTGCTTGATGTTTATACAATACAAAATGAACTTGGTAAATTGGAAAACCTTCACATAGTATTTTTTGGCGAGATGGGACATTATCGTCCAGTTAATTCTCTCGCAAAACTTCTCACGATTTTTCCAGAGGTGAAAATGACTTTTGTTTCCCCACCGGAAGTAAAGTTGCAAGAACCAGTTAGACAATATCTTAGAAAAAATAATATTCAATTTCAAGAAACCGATGATATCAAAAAAGTCATAAATGATGCAGATGTACTCTATGTGACTAGAGTAAAGAAGGAGTATATGGCGGAAAATCTTTATCATAAAATTCAAGGAAAATATATTGTGGATATGAATCTTGTTCATATGATGAAAAGAAAAAGTATGGTGATGCATCCTCTTCCCAGAGTTGGAGAGATAAAAGAAGAAGTAGATAAGGATCCTCGCGCTGCATATCTTACTAAGCAAATGCCAAATGGAATGTATATACGTATGGCTCTTTTGGATTTGATATTAAATAATTAAGATGCAAATCCCATTTTATGACCCGACAAAAACTTATGACGAAAATTATCAATATGGTCCTTACGGCGTATTCGTCGATGGAAAAAATTATCACCAGAGTGGTAATCCGGCGGTTGATTTTTTAGGAGAGAAAGTTTATACCCCTTTTGGTATACCTGCAGGACCACTGATTAACTCTGCATTTTGTAAAAGTGCATTTGAGAAAGGATTTGATATTTGTGTTTATAAAACTGTCAGGTCTGCTTTTTATCCTTGCCATCCATTTCCAAATATTTTATCTGTTAAAATTGACAGACAGTTGACATTGGAAAAAGCTAAAAATAAGCTTATTGCAGATGGAAATTTCCAGAAACCGATTTCGATAACTAACT
>JACPZE010000006.1 GCA_016195685.1 Candidatus Gottesmanbacteria bacterium | reverse complement strand
TCTTAATTATAATAATGGAGGATCAATGCTGGAAATTTATGCAGTTAAAAGATAATAATTCCATTTCAGCAATTATAATTACTCATAATGAAGAGATTAATATTGAGAAATGCTTGAAGTCTATTTCATGGGTAGATGAAATAATTATTCTAGATTCTTATAGTACCGATGAAACTCCAGAAATAGCAAAAAAATATACAAAAAATATTTATTTTCATAAATTCGAAAATAATTTTTCCAACCTCAGAAATTTAGCTATAAAATATGCTAAGGGTGACTGGATTTTAACTATTGATTCTGATGAAAGTTTACCGAGAAATGCAGAATTAATAATTAGAAAGTTAGTACTTAATAGTAAGACTGAAGGTTTTTGGTTTCCAAGACGCAATTATATTGATGATAAAAATTATCTAAAGTATGGTTACTTTTATCCTGATTTTCAATTGCGCTTATTTAAAAATCATAGACAAATTAAATATTCTGGAATTATTCACGAACAACCTTTAATTGATAAAGAAAAAACCAAAACAATTAGTAATTTAGAAATATATCATAATAATACTCATACAAAATACAATTCGTTATTTTCATTTAACCGTTTTTATCCATATATAAAAATTGAAGGGAAATATAAAGCTTCCCATGAAAAAAATGTAATTTTCTTAATAATGAATGGTTTTAAAGAAATAGTAAATAACTTGCATAAATCGTTTATAAAATGTAGAGGGTATAAGGATGGATATATTGGTTTTAAAGCCGCATTCTTACATAGTCTATACCTTGGTACAATTTCATTTTATGCAGCATTTATAAGATTGAAAAGAGATTATGATCTTTAAATATACTAAATTTAATCCTATTCCATACGAATCGCATATGTTGGTCTATGACAAGGTGCAAGAGAAGAGTAAAGTACTGGATGTAGGATGCGCTACGGGATATTTCGCAAAAAAACTAAAGGAAAAAGATTGTAAGGTTTGGGGTATTGAACAAAACCCAGAAGCTGCCAAAATCGCAAGAAAATATTGCGAAAAAGTAGTCGTGGCAGATATCGAATCAAGCAGAAAATTGCCTTTGTCGGAGAAATTCTTCGACTATATTCTATTTTTGGATTTATTGGAGCATCTGAGAGATCCCGCAAAGGTATTAAGTTTTTTCACTTCTTATCTGGCCGAAGGCGGATATATAATCATATCTGCCCCCAATGTAGCTCATATTTCCATAAGGACGAGATTACTTATGGGTAAATTCAATTACGAAAAACTGGGGATAATGGATGAAACGCACCTTCGGTTTTTTACAAAATCTACCTTAATCAAAATGATAGAAAATTCCGGGTTGGAAGTACAGGAGATAGATTATTCTTCAGATCTGGGTCAGTTGCCAGCTTTGTCTAGGATCACAAAGCATATACCGAAAATATTGCAATATAAAATCACCAGATTATTTGATACGTTATTAGCTGTTCAATTTATAGTTCTATGCAAAAAAAACTAGGTATAGTTATACTCAACTGGAATAACAAAAAGGAAATCTTGCAATGTTTGGAATCGATAAAAAGGTCCGGACACATGGAAAGCGTGGTGATAGTAGATAACGGTTCAGAGGATAGATCATTAAAAAAAATCCGAAACCAGAATCCCGAAGTCCGAATTATAGAAAATAAAAAAAATCTCGGGTTTGCGGAAGGGAATAACATAGGAATAAGATATCTATTGGGTAAAGGGACGCAATATATACTCATCTTAAATCCGGATACGGAAATAGAAAAAGATACAATACCAAATTTATTAAAGGTTATGGAAGAAGACAAATCTATAGGTATCACCGGTCCGAAAATTTTCTCTTCCAATAATAAAATTTGGTCGGCGGGTGGAGTACTTGAGCAAAACAGATATTCCGGAGGATTGATTGGATTAGGAGAAAGCAATAAAAGTAAATATGACGAGATGAAAGAGGTAGACTTTATTTCCGGTACTGCGATGATGGTGAAAAGGGAAGTTTTTGAGAAATGTGGATTATTTAATCCAGACTATTTTATCTATTATGAAGACGTGGAGCTGAATCTAAGAGCCAAAAAATCAGGTTATAAACTGGTTTTTATTCCAACCTCAACTATTACTCATCATGAATCCTCTTCCATGGGCAAAAATTCGCCTGCCCAAGAATATTACATGGCCAGGAACCATCTGTTTTTTGTGGACAGAAATGCGGGATTTATGATAAAGCTACGAGAAATGATACGACTGCCCAAAACTTTATATGAACACGCCAGTAAGAAAGAGAAATTCGCAATGTTGGGTATAAAGGATTATTTCCTAAAGAGGTTTGGAAAATATGATTATCGGAGTTGACGCAGCTGTATTAGGAGTATTTGACGATCGGCTAAAAGTTGGAGTATATAACTTTGCCCATAATTTGCTCAAGGTATTAACTCATATTGATAAGGAAAACAAATACGATCTTTACAGTTTTTCTCCAATCCCGAAATCTATTCTAGATGAGTTTGGACCAAATACAAAGAATTTAGTTTTAAAGCCGCAAAAAGGATGGTTAGTCTTCCGGATTTCACTGGAATTTTTACTTTGCAAACCGGATATATTTTTAGGTTTAAGCCAGGCTCTTCCTTTTTATCACCCGATGAAAAGTATCATTTATGTTCATGACTTGGCATTTGAAATCTATCCGGATTTTTACACCGATTCATACCAAAAATTATCTATTCAAACAAGATTTGCCGCTCAAAACAGTAGCAAGATTATTGCAGTATCCAAATCTACCAAAAGAGATTTAATAAATTTGTATAAAATCAAAGAGGAAAAAATAGAAGTTATATATCACGGGGTGGAAAATATATTCAAACCAAAAACGAAGGTAAATAAAAAGGAAAATCCCTATTTTCTTTTTGTCGGGTCATATAAGCAGGGAAAAAATATAGAAAATATCATAAAGGCATTTAAGTTATTCCGGCAGGAGACCAATAAATCTCATGAATTAATTTTGGCGGGAAGTAATTATTGGAATGACCTAAAAATTAGTAAGACCGAGGGAGTAAAAATAAAAGAATTTGTGCCGGAAAGAGAGTTACTTGAACTTTATAAAAATGCTGTTGGATTCGTTTCCCCCTCTTTTTATGAAGGATTCGGAATGCCCCTCTTGGAAGCGATGTCTAGCGGAGTACCTGTAATTACATCAAACAGAGGATCAATACCTGAGGTAGTGGGAGATGCTTCATTGTTAATCGCTCCAGAGGATATAAACAGATTAAAAGATGCGATGCTTACATTAGCAAGCGATAATAAATTACGAGAGCAACTTATCAAAAAGGGTATTATTCAAGCCCAAAAATTTTCATGGCAAAAATCTGCTGATCAGCTTTTGAATATTATAAATAATATATGAAAAATTTATTTATTATCATCGTCAGTTTAAATGGAGGAGGAGAATTGGTTCAGTTAGTAGAGAGCTTAAATAAAGAAAAAGTTTCCGGATGGGAAGTAAAAATATTATTGGTGAATAATGCGGTGAAAAAGTTAAATATAATAAGTGATAAGTTAAAAGTAAATATTATTGAAAATAAAGCGAATTTAGGCTTTGCAAGAGGAGCAAATATCGGTGTAACTTATGCTTTGCGAAATCAAGCTGATCGAATATTACTTCTAAATCCAGATACAGCGATTACGCCTGGATTTCTTAATGGTTTGACGGAGAGTTCAGACGACATTGTTTCTCCTGTAATTAAATTTAAACGAAATCATAATTGGATTTATGATTATGGAGGAAAGATAGATTGGAATATTGGAAGAACTTATCATCTAGAATCAATCAATAAACTAATTGATTACGTAAGCGGATGTTGTATGTTGGTGAAGCGAGAAGTATTTGAGAAAATTGGTTTTTTTGATGAGAATTTCTTTTTATATTTTGAAGACGCGGATTTCTGTTTTCGGGCAAAAAAGGCAGGATTTTCAATAGCTGCTTCATCCAAATCGTTTATTGTACATCAATTGATCGAGGGGAATGAAAGATCAAGCTTGAAAAAATACCATCTTATCAGGAGTAATTTTATTTTCATAAATAAATACATGGGTATCAAAAAAATAATTGGATATTTATATTTATCAGCATTAGCAATTAAAATGTTCTTATGAAGATATCTGCGGTAATTCTTACCAAAAATGAGGAGAAAAATATAGAGAAGTGTTTGGAATCTCTTTTCTGGTGCGATGAAATAATCATTGTCGATGATTATTCGGAGGACCAAACATTAAAGAAGATAAAGGATGGGATAAAAGTCTATCAAAGACATGTAGACTCTGATTTTGCCCTCCAAAGGAATTTTGGACTGGAGAAAGCTACTAGTGATTGGGTATTGTTTGTGGATGCAGATGAAGTTATTTCCGATGAACTTGCCAAGGAGATAATAAAGGCAACTTCTACATTGTCATCGCGAGTCCGTCAGTCGGCGGACGTGGCGATCTCGGAGATTGCTTCGTCGAAGTCTCCTCGCAATGACAATTTGTCCGGATTTTATATTCCACGAAAGGACTATATATTTGGAAAATTGCTTAAGTATGGGGAGACGGGAAACATAAAATTTATCAGACTGGCAAAAAAGGGCAGCGGCTTATGGGAGGGGAGAGTCCATGAAGTATGGAAAATAAATGGAATTGTCAAAGGGTTGAGAAATCCCATTCTGCATTATCCTCATCAAAGTATTTTTGAATTTCTAAATGATATAAATTGGTATACGGATCTAGTCGCACAATATTGGAAAGAGGAGGGGAGAAAAATATCTTTTTGGGAAATTATTGTTTATCCGGTGGGAAAATTTATCCAAAACTATATTTTCCGGCTTGGATTCCTGGATGGAACTGCCGGATTGGTTCTGGCAGTTTTTATGAGTTTTCATTCGTTTTCGGCAAGAAGTAAATATTGGCTGATGAATAATAGGAAGTAATTTGCGGTAACTTAATGAAAATAATCTTCTATCTTTGCCTTTTTTCAATGATTATTGGTCCATTGGGTCTGTTGCCTCTAGGTATAACAGCCGTAAATATCTATCTGATAGACGTATTGGCTGGATCGTTGTTTTTTTTCCATTTTACCAGAGTGCAAAAAACTTTGAAGTTTGTGAAAACAGACGCAATCTCTTTATACTTTTTGGGATTTACAGCATTGTGTCTTATATCTCTTTTATTTTCGCCGATCAATCTAAGTTTGACGGAAAAAATTATATCAGGTCTTTATCTAGTGAGATTAGTTTCTTATTTTTCCATTTACCTAACTACTAAGCAACTGATAAAAGCAAAAGAAATCTCTGCTTCATCAATTCTTAAGTCTCTTATAATAACGAGTTTGATCATTGCGGTATTTGGATGGTTACAATATTTCCTTTATCCCAACCTCCGCAATTTATATTATTTAGGGTGGGATCCTCATTTCAAAAGAATATTTTCTACATTTTTGGATCCCAACTATCTAGGTTTGATTCTAGTTTTAGCATTAATTGCTATTTATGGTTCATGGGATAAAAAAAGAGGCAACGGATTAATCTTTTTTGCCTCGTTTATATTTATGACATTAATGTTTACCTATTCTAGAAGCAGTTTTTTATCGATAACTTTAGCTGTCATTTACCTAGCTATCCAAAAAAGAAAACTTAAATTTGCCATATTTATAACGCTTCTCATATTTTTTTCTGCAATACTTTTACCCAGACCAAAAGGTGGTGTGGGTGTACAACTTGAGCGGATTTTTTCTATTGAAACCAGGATCGGAAATTGGCAACAGGCATTTAAGATTTTTACTGATCATCCAATATTGGGAATCGGATTTAATGCTACGAGATATGCCAAAATGCAATATAATATACCGCAGGATAATCTTTCTTCCAATCATGCCGGAGCAGGTTTTGATAACAGTTTCTTATTTGTCGCAGCTACTACGGGACTGCTTGGTCTTTTATCTTACCTATTCTTTCTTCGCCAGGTTTTCCGCCTGTCAAATCTATGGGTCAAGGCATCTTTTGTAGCGATAATCATCCACAGCTTTTTCCTCAACTCGTTATTTTTCCCATGGGTGATGATGTGGATGTGGATTTTATTAGCAACGGGTCCTGCCGCTCGCGTATCCCAAACTCCGCTTCAAAATCGCTCCACTATTCGTGGTGCTCAAGGCCAGTGAAGCTTTGTTTGGGATTCCCTCGCTCGCGTCACCCGTTGCTTAAGCGATTAAGGATTATATATCACTTTTCTTTCAATAATCGTTTGGTTTCCTGCTATATCTGTTGCTACTACTTTGAAATTATTTTCTCCGGAGTTTAAACTGATTTTGTAGTTAAATTTCCCACCCTGATCAACGATTGCAAAGCGGTCGTTTATGGTAACTTTGTTTCCAGGATCTGTTTCTCCGGATATAGTTATATCTTTTGACTCGCTTAGGAATTTTTGGCCATCGGAAGGAGCTGAAATATCTAACTTGGGAGGAATTTTTTTATAGATTATAACCAAAGGTACAGATGGGCTGCTTTCTTTGTCCTGTATAAGTGTAGTGGCAACGATGTTGTTGGTCCCCTCTTGCAGTTTTATATTTTTAGCTTCAAACTTGGCGTCTTTATCTACCAATACTTTTGACATTTCCACATTATTTATAGTTATCTTAACTGTACTTTCCTTATCCGCCGTGCCGGAAACTACTATAGTTCCCGAATTGGTGGCATCCCACAGTGGATTTAATATTGGAGGATTTAAAATCATATTGTCGGTAGTATTAATGGTAATATTTTCCTTGCGAAATGATGTAAAAAAGATAATTGTTTTCGTAAGAAGTGGGATCCCGGCATAAATCAGTATAAAGATAGAAACGATGAAGATGATAAAAGTAGTTATCAATTTGCGGAAAACTTTTTTCTCTTCTATCTTTAACCTATGCGAGGAAGTGGCCATATTTAATTTTTGAAATAAATCCTCTCTATTCTACCAAAAACCTCTGAAAGGTAAAAGTAAGTATAATCAATCTTTTGTTATAATAAGTGGATAAAAGTATGAAAAACACAACAACACTTCTCATAAGTTGTCCTGATAGGAAAGGAATAGTAGCTACTGTTGCCAACTTTTTATATAAACACGGAGCCAATATACTCCACGCGGACCAGCACCAGGATAGCGAGCTGAATCTATTCTTCCAGAGGATCGAGTGGGATTTAAACGGATTTAATCTAAATGAAAAAGATTTCAAGAAAAAATTCTCCGAAATTGCAAAAGAATTTAATATGAGGTGGCAATTGTATTACTCAAATGATCTCGTCAAAATAGCCATATTTGTTTCCAATGAAGACCATTGTTTGGCGGATTTGCTTTTCAGATACAAAAACGGGGAAATCAATTGTGAAATTCCACTTGTCATAGGTAATCACAAAGACGCGCAAAATCTTGTTGAATTTTATGGTATTCCTTTTTATGAGATACCAGTAAGTAAGAGTGATAAATCGATTGGAGAAGAAAGAGCCTTGAAGATGCTTGTAGAAAACAAGATAGATTTAGTTATTTTGGCCCGATACATGCAAATATTATCTGCGGAATTTATAAAAGACTTAAATAAACCTATTATAAACATCCATCATTCATTCCTGCCTGCGTTCGTAGGGGCGAAACCTTATCATCAGGCATACGCGCGGGGAGTAAAAATCATAGGAGCCACCAGTCATTATGTCAGTCCAGATTTGGATA
>JACPZE010000012.1 GCA_016195685.1 Candidatus Gottesmanbacteria bacterium | reverse complement strand
AAAAGGAAAGGCCTGCCTAAAGCAATATCATTACTTAGGATGCTTATCCATTTATCCGGATTTACTCCCGCTCCTTCCTTAATACCGGTTGAGTCCAATTCAGAGACATTTGTGGTTATGACAATCGGTTCGCCGTTATTTGTGAGTTTGTATACTTGTGTTATAGATTTACCTGGTTTGATCATGACTTCTAGAAGCGGTGGGGAAATAGATAGAGAAAGAGATTGGGCATAAGCCTGGCGTAAGTGTAAAGTGCAAAGTGCAAATATCAAAACCAAGTCCAAAGTCAAAAGCTTTAAACTGTTAGTTAGGTTTTGAGCTTTGATTTTTGAGCTTTGATTTTTCATATCATATCCCCACCATCGCCGTGAAACTTATAACATTTTTATATTGTCCTACAGGTTGGTTTGGTCCGATGAGAAGGCGCAGATTCATGGTGGCTTGGTCTACTACTAGAAATTATCTTTCTGGAAGTCCTTTGATACTGTTTTTCCGGACATATTGTAGCCGAAACCATAGGTGGAGGTTTGTTTCCATACGCTTGCCGTATTTTTAGTACAGGGTGTTGTGTTGATGTCACATACGGTATCTGGTATTTCTGCCGCAACAGAAGTAGATAGAGGCTGATTTTCGGAGACTTTTACATTATAACCAGTTGTGTTACCATTGCTTATGCTTATCCTGACTTCCTTTTCCGTAGCTACATTTGGGGAAAGTATGCCAAAATCTACCAAAGTAGGCGATACAGAGAAAGCAAAAGCAGTCCCGGCGTAGCTATTTAGAAATCCGGATTGGATGATGAAGCCTTTGGAAGCAAATATATTTGCCCCAGTTTGGCCAACCACATCTGATAGTTTGAAGTTTTTGGAAGATTTATTACCCGACGTCATGTTGAAATTGCCTCCGTCGATCCGGTAATTTTGTGAATTCATCTCTTGCGCCCGCACTGTGTCCGCGCTTAAACTTAAAATGCAAAACTCAAAACTCAAAACTAAGAGAAGAATTGTTAGCTGGTTTTTTTTGAAAATTTGTAATTTAAAATTCATTTAAAATTGAAAATTTGTAATTAAAAATTATTCTTACTTCCAGCCTATCTCAAAAACAGGGGATTGTCCAGGGAATGGATATAATAATTATATATAAATATATCATTCGAAATTGTGAAATCCACAATGACATTGTATAATCTGACTTCTTATATATGACGTTAGCTCTTGCTGAAATCTCATTACCAGAGGTAAGGTGTATGCGTAAAAATCAACCACTCAGTCATTTAACAGATGAAATGTTAACACGTCTGCATCGTGGAGAAGCGATATATTTTCGATGTCCTGTCGGAATGCCTGTTAAAGTTGAAATGGTAATATATGACCGAGAAGAACAATTCAGATATACATGTGACGAACAGGTTTGTGATCTAGAAGTTTTACGATAATGTAATTCCACCTGGGAGGTGTGCTAGCTAAGACGCCTAGGGAAAATATATTTGAAAAACTACCCCACGTGGTCCATTTTGTCCGATGTAGGAAATATTCTGCACACATTTCCTTCATCATCCATATCAATCCTCACTGCAGATAAACCAATATAGAAATCTATTTTACTTGCCCTGACAGTATATAATCTAAAGACATATGAATATGATGGAAAGACGCCAAGAAGAAAATCCAAATATGAATTTACTCGCTGGACATCAGATATTTATTCCTGGTGGTAGAAGGGGAGTGGGCTTTACGATAGGTTTACAAGCAGGATATTTTGGAGCGGATAAAGTTTTACTTGGCACTAGAGAAGAGAGACGATACAGACGTATCGAACCTTGGTGAATCATGGTAATTTTTCTCCTTTTTATGGAGATTTGATTGATCCAGTGTCGATTATAACAGCTTTAGAAAAGTTCCAAAAAGAAGGAGCCCAGATTACAGATGTAGTACTTTGTGCTGCTGGAGGACTGGATAAATATAATAAAGAAAAAGCCAGGGGATTAGACGATAAAGCAGCTGTCGAAAAAGCTAGATCTTATGCTAGGATGGTCAATTTTGAGGGACCCAAAATTATGCTTGGCCATCTGATGAAAACATTCCCAACTCTGAATCGTTTTATTTACATTTCCAGCACGTCAGCTAGCAATTTTCAACCATCTACCCAACATGATCCGTTATCTCCTTATGATGAGTTGGTGGCTTTTTATAAATATCAATTTGAAAAATATCTGGAAGATGAGGCAAAAAATTTGAAAGCTAAAAATATTTATCCAGCGATTATTACCGCAGGAACTTTACAAGATACATTGATAGTGCAGCGCATGAGAGAAGCAGATCCACATGCTTTTCTAAATAGCGAGGAAAAATTCCTCACCACTTGGCATGTAGCGGCAAAAGTGATGAAATTACTTGTTTCTGATCCAACTACTTGGGGAGAATACCCAAAAAGGGAAAAGATTGGTTAATTTCCGAGTTGTGAGTTGGGGAATTCTTCTCCATCTACTTCCAGCCTATCTCAAAAATAGGGGATTGTCCAGGGAAAAAGGGGTAAATAACCTTATGAGGATTACTTCTTTATCTCTTCCTCGACTAATTCTTCCTCAAGTGATACTATCTTGCGGTTTAAGCTTTTGAGCTCGCGTTTTTGGTTCTCTTCTTTGTTATAAATTTTGCCGAAGTAGTAAGCCAGAGGCGTCATGCATGGAAAAGCCAAAAGAGCAGTGATGAGAAACGGCGTCTGAGTAACTTCATTGGTGAAAAAGTAAAAGAAGATCAAAAATACAGACAATACCATGGGTATTACAGCCTCCAGAAGAAGAGACAGTTCAAAAAGCAGGAAATAATTGAGGAAAAATAGAGGAGAACCTATGCCTCCTGTAGCTTGGGTTACCAAAAGCACAGCCATGGTAGAGACAGTACTTTCGACCAGCTTAAATGAAGTAGGTTTGAGTATTCTGTGAGTAATGACCAGAGTTAAAAGTAGTAAGCCTGAAAGTTGCAAAGAATAAAGCGATAGCTTGTCATTTATCACCCAGAAGAATGTAATCACTACGGCAGCGCCTAGTACAATTGAATGCAGGGTTGTTTTGCCTTGAGGTTTTTCAAAAAAGTAGGGCATCTACAAAAGTATAGCAGATTTATAGATAGCGTTGTCAAATTCATATCTTCAATTACCAATTCTCATGTCCTTGACATTTTATCTTAATTTCCCTAAAATCCTCCTTTAGGGCCTATTTTTCCTAACTTTATGAAGCTGATGCCATCTTTTACATTTGCACTCTTTGTCCTCTTTAAAAAAGGGAGGCCTAAGCGATATGATAAAATAGCTTTAACAACCCTCCTGAAACAAAATTAAGGAGGGATTTTTT
>JACPZE010000020.1 GCA_016195685.1 Candidatus Gottesmanbacteria bacterium | reverse complement strand
GGGTGCCAACGATAAAATATGCCAAATCCGGCAATTTTACCTAGTAGATCATTTTTTATCATAGGTATAGATAAATCCCACACCGGAAAAATTATTTGTATACGATTGAATAAATCCCTCTGCAGAAAGAAAATTCTTGGTTTTTCCCTGCGGATCTGTAAGTCCTGTAAGATACTGATACAGATATGCTCTTTTTTTATTTTGTAACCGCAAAGATAAATTTTTTAAATCACTATCCGTGACAATAAACTTAGGCGCTATTCCCCAAGCGTCAATAGTGCCTTTCCCGTACCACATATATGGTGCGAATGGTTGTGGAAAAACAAATAAAGCAACATTTTGTGGATCAGAATCTTTTTCTGTAAAGCTTACTGCGTCTCTCCATTGTTCTCGTTGGACATTGGGATCGGTATAATATTGATAAATTCCACCTATGCTCGTGATGATTACTATCAGTATCGCTGCAAATTGTACCTTTTTAGAAAAGTTATCTATGCCCTCTGCCAAAATCAAATAAAATAATGGCAACAAAAATATGAGTCTTTGAGGAGCAACAATAGGAATAAATAAAGAAATAAATTCACAGATTACAAAAGGCATAAAGAATAAAAATATCAATATTTTCCCAGTTATTATCCTCCAGATTTTCACCAGACTTAAGATTAATAAGAAAAATACGGGAAAGATTAAAACTGCGTACAGATATTTATTTTCCAATGTTCCTCTACCAAAAATAAATTTTGCAAAGGTTAAACCAGCGGTTCGTAAGGAAGAAACAGAAACAACATTAGTCCAACCGGGAAAAAGTCCGTTTGTACCCAGCGAGAGTTGTTTGACAAATTCCGGCAGCCAAAAGCTAAATAATACCAAAGCAGATATTATACTTGCCAAACCGGTTTTCAAATATTTTTTTTCAAATAGAAAAATATAAAAACCATCCCCAATCAATAAAAACAAAGTGAAGTAATGCGTATACAAAGACAATACTAGGAAAACCGTACACAAAACCCACTTCTTTTTAATGAGAAAATATGTTGAAGCAAGAGAAAAAAAGGCAAAAGCGATATAGGGTCTGGCTTCCTGAGAATACCAGATATGATAAGGTGATATTGCCAGAAAAAATGCGGCGCTTAATGCTTGCTTTTCCTTTATAATCAACCTGCCCAGAAGATAGATAAAAAAAATAGATCCGATTCCCAAAAAAACTGATAGCATTCTTACCCAAACTTCCGATGTCGCGGGTTGCAACCAAAAATGCAATAATAAATGGTACAAAGGAGGATGAAAATCTGCAGCTAAATTAAATTGTTGGTTTAATGCCCTAGAAGATTCAATCACCTGGGCAGCCTCATCAAGCCAGAACGATTGATCCAAATGAACAATACGCAGAAAAAAAGCCAATATAACTACTGTCCAAATATTAAATATTTTTTTCATTTGCTTTTCACTTCGCCGAAAAAGGAACGGAAAATACTGAAATTGATACCCAGATAATAAAAAAACTGGAAAACTAAATATTGCGCTTCTTTATATTTTATGGAAATAAATAAACCGCGGATAGTCTGCAACAGAAGATTGAAACGGACCAAGCTTATAATTTTTCGGTATATAGTACCAGTGATAAACTCATTTTTGCCAATCCATCGTGACTGAGTATAAACTTCTATCAAAGCGTCAGGATTCCTATGGTAACAGATAGCTCCCGGTGCAAAGGTCGCCTTAAACCCCAGTTTTCTTGATAAAGTCCAATCATCGGTAAAACCTATATCATCAAAACCTGAAACTTGTTTAAACTCCGATTTGAGTATTGCGCGGAAAACTGGAGACGTATCTGGATAATTTTTAGGTATTCTCCTGTTATCTACTATACCCTCGTTGTAATTCCAACACCTAGCCCATACATTATCCCAGTTGGAAACATATTCTTCTTTTGTAAAAGTTCCCTTACTTTTCCCATCTTTTATGGGTGCGATCAGCTTTTTGATAAAATCTTTCTCAAAGGTCATATCCGCATCCACAAATACCAAAATATTTCCCTTCGCGTGTTTAACAGCCGAATTTCGTGCTACTGCTGGTCCCAAATGTTTTTGCCTAAGAACTCTTACTGGCAATTTTGACAAAACTTCATAGGTTTTGTCCGTAGATCCATCATCTACCACAATCACTTCGAATTCTTTAAAAGATTGTTTCGCAAGTGAATCTAAACAATCTGCAATTATTTTCTCCTCATTATAGACCGGAATAATAATTGAAACCACGTTTTTATTGTACTATCATGCCTAAGTTAAAGCAAAAAACTAGCGTTCCTCGTATGAGTAATAGCAATAACGAGTGTCTCCATAGTATTTGCTTTTAGTGATATCCGTTTTGAAATTTCGCTTAAGAAGAAAGGCATCGCCCTTTTGATACACAATATTATATCTTTTATCAATTAATAAACTGTGAACAAAATATTTCATTTCGGAAAAATTAAGCGGAGCATATTTATTCGGCCCATCATGAAGATCTACCATAATATATTCACTATTTAAACCATACGGTAATCTATATACGCTATTTCGATGAGTTAAATGAGGCAACAAATTATTCTGTGCAGCTAACGATACTTCCGGAGGTACTTTAGAAATAACATCACGATTATCTCTTATCCATTGTTCATCCTCATAAAATTGCTTCTTTAAAATAGAGTTAATCGGTCCATGGAAAACTATATTATTTAAAATTGTCATTGAAATAAGCACCAATGCACTAATTGGGAAGAATAGTGATTTTAATCGAATATTTTTTATAATATTTTGTAATTTTAACGCTCCATATATAGTAGCCACGGATAAAAGCATCGAACTTGGTGCAGCATGGTGATTTACTAAACCCCATTTCGTAAATTGTGGACCTGAATAAACAAATCTTGTGACAAAGTCTTCAATCAATGGTATTAGGTATACAATTGGCGAAAAAATTGGGAAAAATCCGAAAGTAGAAAATGATTGAAATATTGTCTTTAACTTTATTAATGGAAAAATCATTGATTTCAAGAAAAAAACTGGATTGGTCATTATTGTCCTGATGACATCAAAAGGCGTATACCCGGCTGAACCGAAATCAAAATGATCATAAACGCCTTTTATAGAAATAAAAGGCATGAAGATGTAAATAAGAAAAAAGAACATCGTGAAACCAAGAATTGCAGTTATAAACCCTCTCCTTTTATATTTTTTTGTGAACAATAGTCCAATTCCTATCGCACTTACCAAAAGCGACAAATCTTCTTTAGTAATCAAAAGTCCAATTATACTCAAAATATAAAAGTTAAAATTATTATTCACTAGAGAATAAAACAGTATTGCAATAAAAAGGGGTGCTGCAGTAATCTGATGAAATTCATTTAAGATAGAAAATTGTGTTCCAATAAAAAAAATATAAGTGAATACGACGGAAATAGAAAAACTTATATTTTTTGTTACCTTTTTGGCAATCAGATAAAGAGGAAGACCGGCAAAAATCATTATAAATGATTGTGCCACCAAAAGTGCTCTTACATCATTCCATAACCAATATAATGGGGCAAAAAAATATAAAATCACTTGAAAATGGTCTTCAAGAAGCCAGTTACATCCAACTCCGCTATATGGAAATATTCCCTTACTTATTTTCCAAATTGCCTCATCAAAATTCCCCAAATCTAAGCCAAAAGTCATAAAATGATTATGTATATTCACTGAAATAAATGAGTAAATTAAACTCACGATAGATAAACCAATTAAGAGATAATAAATATCTTTCTGTTTCACTTTCATCCAAATTTGCTGTATCCTGGATGGTATGCGAAATAAATCCGTCATAATAATATTATCTATTATACTCATTGGGTTGTTTTTACGCCTATGGAATTTTCCTAATCTATTTTATTTTGCCATTGATGAAGAGAAAGCAGCATATATAATAACTCAAATCACTCAAGGAAAACATCTTCCTACCGTTGGACACCCATCCTCGATCGGTTTTCGACTAGGACCATTACTTTATTATTTTATTGCTCCTTTTTATAAATTATTTGGACCAAATCCCATTGTCTGGGGATATTTAAGCGTTTTTGCAAGTATCATTTCAATGTATCTTATCTATCAAATTGGAAAAAAACTTAATAAGATTACTGGTATTTTTGCACTCATTTTATATTCCTTTTCATATTTAAATATTCTTTATGATAGACGCGGTTGGCAATTAAGTTTTCATTCCTTAATTGCTCTAACTATTCTATTCTCACTTTTAAAAATTAAAGAGAACAAAACAAATTTTTTTTATCTCCTTACGGTAGCGTTGATAGCGGCATCGCAATTTGAAGTAGCGACACTTCTTTTCATACCTACAGCATTTATAAGCCTGCTCATACTGAAACTCAAATTAAACAAAAAAGCACTGACTATTTGCTTTTTACTTTTTTTCCTATCACAAGTAGGACTTTTTCTATTTGATATTAAGCATAATTTTATGAATACAAAATATCTGATTAATTATTTCAGGCCAGGAACTGTCGAAAGAATAAATACGAATATTCCACTGACAAATATGAGAGCCGTTTACCTTGCTCATAATTTAATTCCTTCTACTTTAGCCCGTACTATTTCTGTTTTTTCTCCTTCCAATGTAGCTATACAGTATGCAAATTGTCCTATCTATCTATCTTATAAACAGACCAATATTCCTTTATTGTTTAAATTTATGCCAATACTGATTCTAATTCTTTTTGCAATTTCGACAATTAAAAATTGGCAATCAAGTTCTGATATATCTATTATTCAAAAGACGATCTTCGTGTATTTTGGTCTTCTGTTTGGTGGGATTACAATTTATACCTATATCTTTAATGGTGAAATGGCTGAGTATTATCTGTTGGGATCTTTTGCTTACTTTTTTATAGTAATTGCATCTATTTTAGGATTTCTCTTCAGATCAAGAGGCAAAATTATAATTTTAATTTTATTATTTTTGTTTATAGTTGACAATTCTAACCATATGTTTACCAGTCAAAATCCATATGGATTGAACCACAAGCTTGATGCTATAAATTATTCCCTCTCAAAAGTGGGAAACAATTCTTTTATATTGGAATCTTTCCAAACTTGCTGGTATTCTGGAGGATATCGCTATCTTTATACATTAAAAAAACATGATCCACTTCAAAGCTACATGGATCAATATCTGAATGAATATTATAATCCTGATAAAAAAGTAACCACTGAGTATCAGGTAATAGTTTTAACTCCGGAACTGATTGGTAATAATCCTTCTGGATTTGATAAATTCAGAAATGAAATCAATTCGTCTTCTTTATTTAAAAAACAATTTGGAACAATTGAAATTTATATAAATAAAATTAATCGTTAAAAAAGCGGTAAAAGAATATGGTTTTCATTGCAGCAAATGCATCTGCAATAGTTAATTTTTTACCAGCCAGATGTGATCTGCCTTTATACGAAATAGGAACTTCTACTATCGGAATTTTCGCTTTTATAAGTCTTGCTGTAATTTCAGGTTCAAAATCGAATCTAGAAGCATTCAAGGTTATTTTTTTTAAAAAAGGCAGAGGTAAAAGTTTAAAACCAGTTTCCATATCTGTAAGATGTGTACCAAAAAGAAGATTTGTTAAGTAAGTTAGAAATATATTACCCAGATAATATACAGGAGAAATCATAGGCCTTTTACCCATAAATCTAGATCCATAAACAGCAATTGATGTTTTGTTTGATATTTTTGTCTTAAATATAGGCTGAAGCAAATTTTTGATTTCCTCAGAATCATACTCTAAATCTGCGTCCTGAATTATAAGATAATCACCTTTTGCAGCTTTTATACCTGTCTGCACAGCTTCTCCCTTACCTTTGTTTACTTCGTGTTTAATTATTTTTAAGGGAATTTTGCCTTTGGTTTTTATCTGAAGTAAATAATCTTTCGTTTTATCAGTTGAGCCGTCGTCGATCAAAATAACTTCCACATCACAGGATAGCTTAACTTCTAATAACCTTTTCAGCACTTCGCGAATTGTTTTTTCCTCATTAAAAATAGGCATCACTACTGAAAGTTTCATTTTTGATTTATCGATCCTATCATAAAAGGCATAAAAATCCTAATAGAAATAAATTAAGCGGCTTCCATTATAAATATTTCTGAAGAACTAATTCTTGAAAATAATATTGAAGGAATTTTAACAGTTTCTTAATTATTCATTCTTTTCCCATTAAAGTGATTTCTATCTTCTGAGTTTCTTAGTAAATATTATGTTTGAAAGAAAAAAATACATCTAATATAAATTAGTCTCAATTTTTCAGTATTTTCTCGTACTGGTTCGAAATTTTACTCCACGAAAACTTATGAGCTTGTTTAATAGGTTTATCTCCAAAATCAGTATGTAATGCTCTATCCAATAATTCACTATAAGTATCAATATTTTCTAAATCGCCAAACAATCCCGCATTACCAATGATTTCTCTTCTATTAATATCATCTGGCGCCACTATCGGCAAATTGCACGCCATTGCCTCAAGATAAACCAATCCAAATGCTTCACTTTCCCCACTTGGAAGAGAAAAAACTTGTGCGATGGAATAATAATTGGCAATTTCATCATAAGGTATATGTTGAATTAGAAGGAATCTCTCTTTTAGTAATGATGCACCTAGTTTTTCTATACCTTTTTTTAAAGGTCCATTACCTATTAAAAGTAAACTTCCAGAATTTAATTTATTTACTGCTTTGATTAATAGTTCAATTCTTTTATGCGGTAACAAAGCCGACACGCAAATAATGATAGGCTTTTTAATCAGTAATGTTAGATTTCTTTTTGTGGGTTTAAATTTTTCAATGTTTACGCCATTTGGGATATAGTAAAGCTTTTCATCCGGGTAAAATTTTTTTGCCCAAGACAATGCAGAAGGGTTTAAAGCAACAAAAATATCAGGTTTCCCCACTAATATATTCCACCTATCTTCAAAACCTATTCCGGCATGACCGGATATAAGAATTTTCCCGCCCCGGAAAAAACGAAGTATTCGACAAATTAGTACCTGCCATCTGCCATTAATCGGGATTACCCAATCATATTTTTCTTTCCAAAGATCTGACAGGCATTTAAGAGTAAAAATAAAAACCCATAAGTGGTACAGAGGAGAACTGACTGGACCCTGATGCGGTTGGAAAGGAATTCTATTTATCTTTTTGACGTTGTAGTTTTCAGATTTTTGATCTCCTGTTTGGTATACGGAAATTTCATGATTCATAGATAGTCTGCTTGCTAACTCCTTTACGAAAACTTCTGATCCTCTCTCTACCAACCCGTTATATATATTCAATAATGCTATTCTCATTTTAAACTTTGTCTAACTTTCTTTTAAACATTTTTACCGGAGTTATAATATAGGCTCCAACTTCATATAGAAATGATCTTTTATTTGTTACCTGTGGAATAAATTTTGGTTTCTCCGAATTAAAAACTTCCGGAAAATTCATATTTTGAGTAAGTTTTTGACCTAGTTCTATCTTCCATTTATTTCGATGATAAGTATCAGAAAGGTTTGACCCTTTACTTGATCTTGTCAGATACATTGCATGGAATAATTTACCTTCCGTAAACTTAAATTTTTCCAAAAGATGAGTGGTAATTTCTCTACCATATTTATCGTAATATCCTTCATGCGGATACTTACCTTCCACATGTAAGGCAGAAACATTTCTTTTGTTAATAAGACGTAGAACAAAATGTCCAGTTTTCCCAAACAAATTATATGAACCAACCGACCCACTTTGATAATGGTAGATATCTCCTAATAAATCATATCTTCTTACTACTATCCCTTCCAAGTTAATTCCATCATTTTTGACGATGACAAGTATTTCTTGACATAAACTACGTGAATAAATCTCGTCGCCATCTACAATCCAAAACCAATCTGTAGCAGTATTTTTGAGTTGTTCATCTCGTAATTTTGCCATATCAGTGGTATTGCTAATTGTTCTTTCTGATAAGAAGATTTTTTTATCTTTAAATGAGCGAATAATTTTTAAGGTATCATCGGATGAACCAGTATCACAAATTAAAAGTTTTTTTACATATGGTAGGACAGAAGAAATTGCATACCAAATGAATCTATCTTCATTTTTAACCACCATATGGACCGTGAGATCATTATTGTGCTTCATGTTTTCGGAAATAATAATATGCCAGAATTGACGTGGTAAATAAAGTGATTCCATAGGCTAAAATTAAAGAATAGGCTGGACCCAAGCGGCCAAACTTTGGAATGAATATAATATTACCTACTATAACTATAATAAGCTGCAGTAATCCATTTACAGTCAATATATGAGGTTTGCGAAGATAGTATATTACTAATGAAACTGGTGGAATTGAAGCAACGAAAAATGCCATACTTACTAATAACAACTGAAATGTCGTTACGGCCAATTCTGCCTTCTGGGTAAATAGAATTATCATAAACGGATGGGCAATAAGTATCAATATTAAGATAGTCCCAATTAATCCTATTGTTACCAAAATTACTTTATACATAAAACTTCTCAAGAATTTCTTGTCTTGAGTGGCTGAAATTCTTGGAGCAATCACCATAGAAAAGCTCCCAGCCAAAAGAGGATAAATAGAGATGACTCGCGAAGCAATAGAATATACCCCAGCTTCAGTAGCATTGGTGATGGCTATAAGCATAAGTACATCCAGTTTACTAGCAATAGCAGTCAGCCCCCTGGCAATTCCTAGATATGACGTGAAGGAGATAAGTTTTTTAAAATCTCCAGAATTTTTTTTCATTCTTAAAAATTCTATATCAACCAATATAAATGCGAGTATTGCTAAAATAATAAAATTTATCGACTGTAACCAAACTACATTTACTAAAAACACTTTTGCTGCAAATATGAGAATAATCAGAAAAATAACTCGAGTGATGCTACTAAATGCGGAAAGGAACGAAACCTGCAAAAATTTTTGTCTAGCAGATAATGCATTTTGGAAAAAAGCTGCAAGTATTGCAGCAAGCATCCCAAGTGAGGTGACCTGTACAAGATATGTTAATTTTCCTGTGTGAAAGAGCCAATCGGCTATATTAGGAGAAAAAATAAAAATTATCAAAGATACCCCAACAGCAATAGATAATTGAAAAAAGAAAGCAGTTTTTAGAAAGCTTAGAAGTTTCTTTTTTTGACTCTCAAGTGGAGGTAAAAAAGCAGATAAAGAGCTTCCAATACCTATATCAGCAATGTCTGTAACTAAAAGAAGAAGTGATAATAATGCAGAAAAATATCCAAAGTCTTCCAAGCGCATATTGCGAAATGATATCTGAAAAAAAACAAAAGCAAAAATAACGGATAAACCATTCCCAAAAAAAACGAGGTAAACGTTTCTAGCTGTTTTAGAAAATGCCAACCTTTTCAGAAAAGAGAATAATTTTGAAAAAATATTCATACACTTTTTTTAGTAGCATTAATTACTTACTTCGTTTACTAGCTAGAATAAACACTTCAATTCTACCAAATCTTTGTTCCTTAATGATATTGTAATCGATTAAGTATGGTAATTTAATTTTTTCCCACTTAGATATTGACTCTTGATCCATTCTTGAATCAATAAGAGATAGTAAAACAATGTTTTTACCTTCTTTATAAATACTAAAATCATTTTCTGATTTATTACCATAAAGCCAAGCAAAATAACTATCCATATATGAAGAGTGTGGTTTCTTGAAATAATATTCAAATAAATATCTATACCCACCAAATCGTGGGCATTCTCCTAGCGCCTCTAAGGAATACCTTTTTCCAGCTAAATTATTTTTGGCAAAATTAATAGCCGCAAGTTTATTGGCATATGAATAACTATACGACGCATTTAACATACTGATAAAATTTAGCAAAATGAAAAAGGAAATAACTGGAATAACAATTATATAACCATGCTTTTTCTGCCAGAGAAATTCAAAACTTTTACCCAAAACAATAGCCAACCAAGGAAACAAAAATAGAAAATAATATTCAAAAAACGAACGGCCGTATAATTCTACAAAAAATATTGTGGAGACAAAAATTCCACCAACTATTATAATTGAACTTCTATTTTTCTGGATAGATTTACTTTTAACGTTTTTCCGTGAAGAAATATACCAAAATATAAAAACTAAAATTGCAAAAGCAATAAAAAAGAATTCTTCTGGATATGCATTTCTTTTATATGCCAATAATTCTTTACATTGACCAGATTCAACAAAAAGATCTGCAGGCGATGGAACAAAAAAAATTCTGCCGAGAGTTGAAATAAAAATCTCATTTCTGTCTTTCCAAGTAGATAAAATATTCGTATTCGCAGAAGGATTTTTGATCAAAGTGATTGCTGATTTGGTATTGATGAAGTTATGTTTTAGTTCAAAAGTTATAACTGGTAATTGAGTAATCAAAAATATTCCCAAGGAAAAAAGCAGTATTTTTTTGGAAAATATTTTATATTTCTTCCAAATTACAAAAATTATAAGAGGTAGGAAAATAAGAATTGAAAGATGGCACTGTACTGCAACACCCAATGATAAAAATAACCACAAAAGCACTTTCTGGTTATTATTAATTATTTTATAAAGGAAAAACCCGATAATAAGGGAAAAAAATGGAATCGGCATTGGGTTCCAAAACTGCCTATCATAAAATGATATTAAAAATGATGACGCATAAATAAGTGAACCAAAAAGACCAGCTGTTTCGGAAAACATCACTTTTCCTACCCGATAAACAAGATATGTTACAAAAACACCTATCACGGAGGCAGAAATTGCCCACCCAAGCGGATTTCCACTAAAAAGAAGAAAGGGTATCGAGGCAAGATAAATAAAAATTGGCCCAAGATACAGACCGGTATCTGCGGCATTTACGCCAATCAAAGGAAAATGCTTTCCTGTCATGATATTTTTCACTAAAAAAGCTTCGTATTCTTGATCCATACCCCAAAAAAGCCATGTAGAAATATGGAAGAAGCGGAAAAATGCAGAAATAACCAAAATACATACAAGGACAAATACTATTTTGTTATTTTTTTTAAGCTTTTCTTTCATGTGGATAGCGAATGTATTTTATAAGAAACATAAATAATGATAGTAGATAAGTTACCATTAAACCAATTTCAAAAAGTCCTTTAAAAAACCATGGTTTATATTGACTCATCTGAAAAATAAAATTAGATAATGAATTGATATCGTAATATGTTTTTGAAAGAATAAAGAGTGCATAAAAGTTAAATCCTACCATTCCAACCACTACTATTTTTGCGGTATTTATTCGCATATTTATATATTTTTGTGGGATTAAATTTATTATGCCGAACAGAATTAAAACTATATGTGTATTTATGAGTGGAAAAAAATATCTTCCTTGAACTCCCAAATGTATACCTCTTTGTGACCACTCTAGCCAATCATAATAATATATCCCAAGAAAAAAAAACAAATTTAAAAAGATAAAATATACGCATGAAAAGATCGGCCATGCTAATTTTTGTTTACGCCGAATATATAGATAAAAAGACTTAATGAATGATATGATCAACCCAATCATTGATAACAATAGCAACCAATTGATTACCCTATGAATAACTCTGGGATATGTCACGCCTAACCAGTCAAATATACCCCAATACCAGGGTAAAACTTCATGATATGCTTGCAAGAACGAATAATTTTTCAAATAAGCCAAAAATGATGTGGAATTAAATTTAGTTAAAGCTCGCATAAATACGGTGATCGGACCCCACCTGTAAAGATAAAGTAATTCATAGCCTATAAATGATATAAGTAAAAATAGCAGTACTTTTTCAAGTTTATCCTTTAATGAAAAATTATGTTTAATAATTTTTCCTACAAATACAAATATCGATATTGGCACGATGATTAGAAATTGATATTTAATATAAAGACACAAAATTGTTATAACAATAAAAATAACTGCACCTTTCAGGTCTATAGTTTGTTTGCTTAATATTTTCAAAGTAATTAATATATAGAGACTAAAAAATAAATTAGCAATATTGTCACTATTTATACCTGCGCTCACGAAAGAAAACATTGGTTGGAAGCTTACTAAAGCAGGAACAGAAATTGCTAAAACTTCTTCCTTTTGAAAGATTTCCTTTCCAATCAGGTATCCAATATAGATGGTAAGTGTAGAAAAGATAATCTGAACTATTCGAATTATAAATACTCGAATGAACAAATCATTAAAATAAAAAAATCTGTAAATTATAGATAGAATAAAGTAGTATAAAGAAGGATATCTTGTTGATTCCTGTTTAACCATCCTTCTATAAGCTAAGTTTTTTCTAAATGATTGAATTTCTTTTTCAAAAGGACCTGTATACGTATTCGTAAAGGTTATTTTATATTCAGGATGATAAGTAAACTTATTTACTCCAAATTCATTTCTTTCTGTATCCAGAAGTCTTTCTGACAGAAGTATTTCTA
The DNA here is from genome assembly GCA_016195685.1 of Candidatus Gottesmanbacteria bacterium. Classification (GTDB taxonomy): domain Bacteria; phylum Patescibacteriota; class Microgenomatia; order 2-02-FULL-39-11; family 2-02-FULL-39-11; genus JACPZE01. Next base: position 154,695 of record JACPZE010000020.1, on the reverse strand, counting down.
GTGTTAAATCATTATTTCTGCTTGATGGTGTTTTGCCCATCTCTGTAATATAAGCTATTTGACCAAAGTGTGATTGTTCATCAGGAAAATGCCAGAGCGGAACCAAAGATGCCCAGATTAGTTCCTTGAGGATAAAGGTTAACAATATCAGGAAAAGAAGTCTTTTATACATTTGACGATATACTCAATTTGATTCTCTTGCAATTCAGGATAAATCGGCAAAGATAGGATTTCTTTTGCAATATTTTCGCAAACAGGCAATGATCCATTTTTGTAGCCTAAAAATCTATACGCCGGTTGAAGATGAAGAGGAATAGGATAATGTACGCCAGTTTCGATACCTTTTGTTTTTAAAAATTCCCTCAGCTTATCACGATTTTTTACGCGTATTGGGTATAAATGAAATACAGATTTTGCCCAAGTTACTACCAAAGGTAAAATCCAGTTTTTATTCTTGCCAAGATAATAATCATAAAGACCTGCGATCTTTACCCTTTTGATATTCCAATCTTTGAGGTATTTAAGTTTGACAGAAAGAATGGCAGCTTGAATTGTATCCAATCTGTTACCGTATCCTACAATAAGATGCGTGTATTTCTCTTTTCTTCCGTGATTTCTGAGAAGCCCTACTTTTTGGGCTAACTGGCTATCATTTGTCACTAGCATACCTGCATCACCGTATGCCCCAATATTTTTCCCGGGATAGAAGGAAAAACAACTAATATCACCGATGGATCCGACTGTTTTCCATTGATTCATTTTTATCTGAGCCCCATGTGCCTGTGCACAATCCTCCAGAACCCAAAGTTTATGTTTCATTGCTATCTTTGAAATAGCATTCATATCTGCCGGTTGGCCAAAAAGATGCACGGGTATAATTCCTTTTGTTTTTTTTGTGACGACTTTTTCAATTTTTACAGGATCGATATTATAGGTTTTTTCATCTATATCGACAAAGACCGGCTTAGCTCCCCTCCACACTACCACTTCTGCTGTTGCGGTAAAGGTAAACGAAGGCAGAATTACTTCATCGTCATGCGTCACATTTAAAGCGCATAGCGCAAGATGAAGAGCATCGGTACCAGAAGAAACACCAAATGCATATTTGCTGCCGATAAACTGAGTAAACGAGTTTTCGAAATTTACCACCTCTTCCCCCATGATAAAATCTGTTTTATCAATTACTGACTGAATTGCGTAATCTATCTCTTTTTTAATATTTTTATATTGAGCTTTTAAATCAACCAAAGAGATTTTCATCTTCATATCAATATTATAACATCTCAGGTGATACCTTTTTGAGCTGATATACTTTCCATAAATTATTTTCCTTATCTGTATCTAGTATGAGTCGGAAATATATGGGATTATCTAAAATGTCAAAAATATGTGTTTTTATTTTTAATTTTGTAAATTGACCACTTGTGTCTGTATTCTCTAGAAGAATAAAATAATCGAAATTGTTTTGTTGGAAAAAATTATATATTTTAGATATATCAGTTTCATTAAAGATTGGGCTAAACAGATCAAGCCCATATCCGTAATTTAAATTATATACTTGCCTATTCGTATAATAGGATAATCCAGGCGCTAATCCGAAAACTAGTATTTTTCCTTGACTATAGTTTTTTTTGCTCATTAGTGGGACTACAAACGTTGTCAATCCCCAGTAATTAAATATATCCTGTCTCTCATAAGTAGCAAAACTTAAGGGATTCCCTTTACCAATCGCAAAGAAAATAAATAAATAAGGAACAATTAATGATACGGATAGAATTGGCAATAAATATCTTGTCCGCAGAAATCGACCAATCATGATTAAAAGTAAGCTGCCACCTATACCGTAGAATAGAAGTGTAATAATATTTTCGTTGTATACTTCCGATCGGGAAGTGATCACGAATAAAAGTTTATTTACTTCCCGAAATATCTGATTTACATAATTAAGAAGATTAATATAGGCCAACTTTTCAGTAGTGATTGATAAATTATTTAATCCTCCAGTAGAAAAACTTCGTACCTTATTCATACCGTAGATAAGAATTGCTAACGTCCAAAAGAAAAACCGAGAAGAAAAAATAGTAAATATTAAACTCCCCCATAATGTATAAATTAACAATCTTTTGTTTATTATTTTTTGAGCCCCAATTACAATAAAAAGCGACAAAAATGGCAAAACGGGTAATAACCAACGGCTAGCCTCTGCACCTAAAAAGATAAACCAGTATATGAAATATACGTCGATAATATAGATAAAAATCCATAATCGCTTTTTAACTGCTTCTATAAATCCTATTATTTTAAATAATAAATAATATACTCCCAGATCTTGAGCAAGAAAAATGGTAAATAAATAAGATATATGCATGCTTCTAGTATTGGGAATTATACCTAAACTTCTGGTTAGTACTCTCATCGATTCTATTTCTAACCTGGTGTCATTTAGTCCCCCAAAGATCAAATAATTACGTAGAACAAAAATAAATCCAGCAGATAAGATTAAAAGTAAAAGTAAAAATGAAAATATAGAAAATCTTTCCGATTGGCTAGCAATTTGATTTTGCTTATGAATTAATATCCAATGTAAAAGGATGATAAAAATAGCACTATACATAATATATGGTTGTTGACTTTGAAAAGGGAAAATTTTAGAAATAAAAAAAGGGACTATTATTGGTAATCCAGCAAGAACTTTAAATTTTTGTGGAAAAAATTTGAGAAAAACAATAGGTAAAAGAACAATCCATAAAAATATCCCCTGGTATTTAATGAGAAAAAGCAACGACAATGAAAAGCCAAAAATACACAAATTATCCAAAGATAATTTTTTTTGCTTATCAGAAATTATTTTTATTGTGAAATAAGTAGATATAGCAAAAAGATATAGAAAAATAAAATCAGGATACAATGCGGCTTCAAAAAAGAAGTCTTCAACAAGAGGCAGTGATACAAAAATTAAACACGCAAACAAGGCTATATTTCGATCTAGAAGCTTTTTAAATAATAAGAAGAAAATTACTATGCTGGCAAGAAAATATGGTAACATTGCAAACTTAAATGCTTCACTTGTAATACTATTAGTCACCCCGTAGAAAAATCCGAAAAAGATAGGTCCGCCAATAGGAGGAATTGTCATGGGAGAATTATTATAAAAATTATATAGTGGAATATGATCGTTAAAATAAATCGTACGAGCAAAGGGTAGATATGACTCAAGTACGTCTGGATCACTTATGGGTCTGAGAAAATTTAAAAGAACCAGTCGAAAAAGCAATATTATAAGTAAAAGTAATGTAGCTGAAAAGTAGAGATTTTTGTTGAAGTTTTTCTTCAAATGCCAAAATTTGATATTTTTGATTATGGAAGGAATTTTTCCTATAATCTCTTTTTGTTTAATAAACAATATATTCATTGATAAACCAAATAATCCAATGACGAATATAAACTGCTGTAAAAACTTTAATCCGGAAGGCATTATCAAACCCCAAATGGTCGGAAGCAGTATTATAAAAATTAATCCTATAAGAGGACTTATTACTAATCTTTCTACCGATGAAAGATTACGAAAGAAATTTAGCTTTGCAATAATAAAATAATAACCAAAGGTATAAACTGCTGGAATTAAAAACGTGAAAAGTAAATCCATAGATGGTATTATTGGATATTACCAAATTGTATACAAAAAGTATCTGTGAAACAACTTCAAATAATTTTACCAGTCCATAATGAAGAAGAAAGCATAGAAAAAACTGTTTCAGAAATTTATAATATCATTTCTAAAAAGGTAGATTTCGAATTTATAATTTGTGAGGATGGAAGTCGCGATAATACAAAAAAAGTTCTTGCAAAACTTTCAAAAAAATATCCCATTAAATTAATTTCAGAAAATGACCCAAAAGGTTATTCTCGAGCGGTAATAGATGGTTTCAAAGCAGCTACTTCACCTTTTGTCTTGGTGATAGATTCCGATGGTCAATGTGATCCGCACGATTTTTCAAAATTTTGGAAACTTAGAAAAAAATTTGATGTAATCATCGGATATCGCAAAAAAAGATCCGACCCATGGCAAAGGATCATACTGTCTTCTTCTTATAAACGACTTTATAATCTTTTGTTTGCTACACCTATCCATGACCCAAGTTGTCCCTATGTTCTGGTGCAAAGGAAAAAAATACTATCTCTTTTACCGATATTGGGTATTTTACGAGAAGGCTTCTGGTGGGAATTTATAGCGCGTGTATCACAGGCAAAGCTTAAACTTGCAGAATTACCAGTTAAACATAGAAAGAGAATAGATGGAGAAACGCGAGTCTATACTCTTTTTAAAATTCCAAAAATCGGATTTACCCACGTTGTTGGCATAATCAGAATTTGGTTGAATCGTTAATTCTTTTTAGAACAATAAATCCATCTAGATCTTTGTAGGGATGGAAGTTGCTTTCAATATAAGACTTGATACTAGGTAATTGGCGAAGTTGATAGTCTGAAGTATGCCTTTCGAAGGTTTGCGAATATCTCTCCAAAATAAACCACTTTAATTTATTTTTCTGCCAACTATCTATTATCCTTTGTTGATCGTGAGTGGATATCACGTAATCTGCATAAAACTGTACTACTGGTGACGGTGGAATTCTTCTAGTTGCAAAATAAATTAAGGTAATGTTGGGAAATATCTGGTATGCCGCACTCTGAGGAATTTCCCGTTTTATAAATGAATATAGTTGGTTTATATTTTTACCCCAAAATGGATCAAGAGAGAAATCATTAAATCCGTCCAAATCTAATTTATAGTTTTGTTTTCCCCATTGCTTTAATCCAAATTCCCAAGGTTTCCTCAAGATTGAAATAGCAGCTCCACCGAAAAATATAATGATCGTTAATAAAATGATTGAAAAATAGTATAACTTTTGTGTTTTTTTATTATTCTTTAGTTCTTTTGCGAATGACTTAAAAAATAATCCTAATATCAATCCGGTAAAACTTAATTGCCATAATATATTAGCCCCATCTTGAGAAAATATTCCTGCCTCAAATATAAAACCTATCCAGATTATTGTTAAAAGATGGACTAGAGCCTCTTTGTCTTTGTCCCTGTAATATTGAATTATGCAAAGCAGAAAAGAAAAACATGTAATTAAAATGATTAAATCTATTATTATAAAGTGTGGTTGCCAGACTGGACCAAAAAATGGTATTGAGAGATATTTTTGTTCACTTTTGGCAAGAAATGCCAATTTTATGGCCTGATCATAGAAATATTGTAGCGCACCATGCAAATTTAAATAAACGAGAAACAAAATCAGAATTAAAGATCCCCCGATAATATATGCAATTAGGCGTTTACCTATATCACCTCTGGGTAACAGAAATATAGAAAAAGCTCCAAGAACTAAGGATACGCCACCAATATTCTGCTTACTAAGTAAACTAAGAGCTGCAAATACTCCTGTTAAAAAAAGCCAAAAATAATTTTCTTTTTTAAGATAATAAAAATAGAGAAACGCAAATATAGCAAACAGAGAGAAAAACCACGCGTCCATATCATACCAAGGAGCGCTAATTATTGCATAAAACCAGACAGATCCGGCTAGGGTAGCTAGAAATGATGGAAGAATCGGAAGAAATCTAAGAAGTAATATGAATAAAAAAATAGTAAATACGACATTTTGAAAACTTATAAATATTTTACTAAATATATATTGATATCCAAAGATTTTGAAGACAACCCCATGCATCATTGCTGTTAACGGAGTAGTCACATAAATGAAATCTCGATAAGGTACTTGGCCTAAGGAAAACCTATATGCTCCATCAATAATATATGATTCGTCATGTAAAACTAAACCCTTGAAGCTATTCATGAGAGGAAAGAAAAACGAAAAGATTATAATAAATATAACTAATGATGGGAAAAGGAATTTATATTTATATTTTTTGGTCCATTGGAAAGACATGTTTACAAAATTTTCAAAGGATTATAATATAATTGCTTATTATATGCTAGAATTTTTGAAAAAGCATCAAAGATTTTTCCTCTTTAGTTTGTTATTGCTTGGATTAATTTTAAGAATTACTGGGCTTTTCTTTAATGGTACATTTGATATGGATCCTCACTTGAGGTGGGGAACAAATACCAGGGTTTATGGACTAGCAAAAGGATTTGAGGGCTTGTATTTTCCCATAGCATATTTAATTTTTGCAGTTGCAAGTTTTTTTTCTGCGCTCATTCCTAAACTTTGGTTCTTACCGATTAAATTTGCAAATCAAATTTTTGAAATATCAACTCTAATTTTACTTATTAAGCTATTCCCGAAAAAGCAATTTTTAATTTTACTCATATATTGGCTAAATCCTTGGTTTATTATAGAAGGGGCATGGTTAGGCTATTTCGATGCGGGTATGGCCTTCTTTTTATTATCAGCTGGGATATATTTAAATCGACTTCAAAGGGCAAACTCCTTTTTTGTATCGGGACTTCTTACAAGTCTAGCCTTATTGATAAAACCACAAGTCTCAGGTCCGTTAACTGTTTTCTTTTTATTTTTGTTAATCAATTTTGTCCTACGAAAAAAGTTTAAAGAAACTTTGACATTTACTCTGGGACTCGCAATCCTTCCTATTTTATTTAGTATCTACTTCTTTATTTCTGGTAAACCTATATATTATTTTGCTGGTTGGTATACCAGCTTGCGTTTTTACATGCCAAGTCTTAACGCAAATCAAGTGAATATTTGGTATACGATCACAAGATTCATCATGTATATTAGTGGAATAACAGGTCCTATTTATTCACTCAATACTCTTTACTACCCATACTCATTACTGGAAAAGCTTTCTTTTGCTGTATTTTTTATTATTGCTTTCCTTTACGTAAGGCAATTAAAAAATATAAGCCAGAAGCATAAAATCTCTTACTTATTTTTGAAACTATTTGCAATCGGTGCTCTACTTTTCCCTCAGATCGTTACCAGATCACATGAAAACCATTTTTATAATGCCACAATATTACTTACACCACTTACCTTAGTAAATACGCGTTTACTCTGGCCGTTAATCATATCGGAGATTTTTCAATTTTACAATATCTTCCTTCGATATGGTCTTGGCAGGGATATACGGATTCCATTTGGATTAAATATGGATCCGCTTTTAAGCATTCTGGGTATATTACAATTTATAATTACTTTGCGAATTATATATATATTTTTTTCGGATGGATTGCACAGACGCAAATTAACGATAAGGCATACTTTTGCAAAAAGGACAAATTAATTCTTTCCTATCGTGTATTTTCCTATTTGGGTTTCCAACATGAATCTCGCCATTTGGTACATTTTGAGTAACTACGCTACCTGCTCCAATGAATGAATTATCTCCAATTATAATCCCTGGTAAAAGTGTGACATTTGCTCCTATTATAGCTCCACTTTTGATTGTTACTCCCTTTAGACATTTTGGCTTACTGTTAGGGTGATATGCATTTGTTATAACTACACAGGGTCCTATCCAGACTTTATCTTTGATAATTGTATATTCTGGAATAAAAGTATTACTATGAATCCTCACTTTATTTCCAATTTTTACATGATGCTCTATAGTTGAATGACTTCCTACACTGACATCATCTCCAATTTGATTTTTTTCTCGAATTAAAACTCCATGACCAGTCTGGAAATTATTACCTATTTTATTTGCGGAATATATAACAGTATGAGAGCGAATTTGGGAACTGTTCCCTATAATTGTTTGAAATTGTCCATCTTTTATTCCCTCAGCCGGAATACCAATAATAAGGAAATCTCCCAATTCTCCCCCTTTGCCTATACTGACTCTTTTATAAATCTTATTATTTGATATCAATTATTTTTCCTCCCTCTTTTAAGGATTTAGTAGCAGCCTCTAATATAGTAATAACTTTCAATCCATTTTCACCATCTGATCTGGGTTGTGAGAGAGTTTTTATACAATTTAGGAAATGTTCTAATTCAAATTCTAACGGTTCCCCGCTTTTTACCTGTGGAGTAATAATTTCTCCATATCGCGTTTTCATTTTAAAGTCTGTGAAATTCTTCCACTGCGTATCTTTTCCTAATCTTTGTCTGTCAATACCTTTATCATAGACAGTAAGTGGAGTATTTGTATTAAGATCATTAAAAACTGCCATTTTTTTACTTCCAACAATTGTTAATTCTCTTATCTTAGACGGATGTAACCAGGAAAGGATAATATGAGCCAATATTTTATTCGAAAATTTTAGAGTTAAAAAAATTATATCCTCTAAATTATTTTGCAAATATGACTGGCCTATACATTCAACTTCTTTTGGCATCTTTCCCAACAAATAAATAATTATAGACAAATCATGAGGAGCGAAATTCCAAAGAGAATTTACGTCATGTCTTACTATTCCAAGATTTAGTCTTTGAGAGATTATATAATATATCTGACCTAAATCTCCCTTTTCAATTATCTTTTTCAATTCTATAATAGCTGGATGATATAAAAATATATGACCAACCATCAAAATTAGATTTTTAGCTTTTCTCAATGATTCCAGTTCTAATGCTTCTTTTCGCTTCAACACAAATGGCTTTTCGATAAACACATGTTTTCCCACAGTTAATGCCTTCTTTGCGATATCGAAATGGGTTGAAGGTGGGGTAACTATGGAAATTGCATCAACCGTATTCAAAAGTTTGTTAAAATCAGTAAAAAATTTTATATTATATTCTCTTGCTAGACTTTCTTTTGTTTTATCAATATCAGCAATACCCACCAATTGACATGGAAGTTTTGAAAAAATGCGGATGTGGTGTTTACCCCAATATCCAGTACCGATAATTCCGATCTTTATCATTGTAAGATTTGATTATATATTCTTAGATGTTTTTCAGCAATTGCTTCCCAGTCGAAAAAATCCATCACTAATCTTTTACTTGCTTCTCCCATTTGTTTTCTTATTGTTTTATTTTTAAATTTTTCTATAGCATCAGCCAAACTCGATCGGCTTCCCCTTTTAAATTGAAACCCATTTTTATATGAAACAAGATGATCGCTCGTTTGAGCTTCGGAGATAACCTTGGGCACAATTATAGGTAAACTACAAGAAAGGGCTTCCAAAATAGTATTGGAAAGGTTGCCGGGCCAGATCCCAATGTCTGCGGCAGAGAAGTATTGGGCTAAATCTTTGTGTTTTACGAATGGATGGAAGATAATACTAGTCTCTAAATTATATTCTTTAATTTTATCCTCTAGTGTGTTTATGTAAGTTGGATTACCATCTCCGATCAATAACATTTTCACGTTGGGAATATTCCTAGATACACGGTTAAAAGCGTCCAGAAGTATATGTATATCCTTATTGGGAGTTATTTTACCAGCATAAATAAAAACCACAGTATTATTTGGTATACGTAATTGTTTGCGTAAATCATTCCGGTGCTTTTCATTAAATTTAAATTTACTCGTATCAGCACCTAGTGGAATAATAGTGATCTCACTATCTTTAAGGCTATATTCACGCTGCAATAGATACTTTTCTGATTCTCCTACCGCAAGGTAATATTTGGCGCAGCGTTTAATATGTGGAATAGCAAATAATTTGAAAAAATAATAATATATTTTCTTAATAAAAGTATCATTCAGTTTCGTATTGAAAGTAGAAGCATGAGAATCATAAACTAATGGAATACCAAGTGTCTCTGCAATAGTGCTGATTTGCCAAGATAAAATAGAAAACACACCATCAACTTCAATGATATCAGGCGAAATATTTTTAACGGTCGAGAAAAGATTCTTTAAATAAATAGCTGACCCATGGCCGAATTCAAATAAAACGGGTAATCTGATAACTGAAACGTTTTCCTCAATAAACTTTCCGGGATTTATTATTCTTTCCTTTAAAATACCTTTATAAATTTTATGAAAATCATGGAAAGGAAAGTAACGATCTGAAGTAACCACTGTAACTTCATGACCTAATTTTTGTTGTTCTAGTGCTAAATAATATTCTTGATACCCGATTTTAGGCTGAAAATATTCAGTTAGATGAACAATTTTCATTTTTTAATAGCTTTTATGATAATATCTGCTCCGAGAAGCGATACCCAAAAATTGCGAATATTTGACAGAAACCCTGTACATTTTATCGTCGTTACCATAAATCCACTCTCCTGTAATAAATCTTTCAGGGAGGACTTTGTAAAATAGTGCAGTGCGCCACCGTTCCAAAGGCCTTCTGCTTCCCAGGTTTTAGGCATTCTACCTAGCATTAGTGAGATTCTTCTGGGAAAAAATGCCATATTTGATACTTGAATAATTAATATACCGCCGGAAAGCATGATTCTGTTTATTTCATGTAACAGATGATATGGATCTATACTTGTTTCCAAAGTTGCAATACAAACCACTGAATCAAAGAAGCAAGACCTAAATGGTAGTTTCTCATCGAAATCTGCTGCGATCATATGACTTTTCCCAAATAGTCCTTTTTTAAATAAATTTTCTTTAGCTCTTTTAAGTCTACTTTGCGAAATATCTAATCCCCACAAAGATTTGTATTTTGAGGATAATTTTGCAAGTAATAATCCATCACCACATCCGATATCAAGTACTTTGTTTCCTGCTCTAAGAAGATCAAGGGCTTTATCTTCTCTGTATGTTGAATATTTATCTAAAAATTGCCTGATCTTATTTATATCTCCTCTTTTGGACTCCTTATATTGTTTTTCCTGGATTAAAGTTTTCCTATTTTTCATAAAATGCTTTGGATATATTGCTCAAATTGATAATACAAGTGGCCAAGATTATATTTTTGTTTTATAAGCTTTTTGGCATTCAGACTCCAAAAGTGCATATGTTTTTTATTTTCGTAGAAATAATTAATATTCTCGATTAATATATCTTCATCATGTTTGATAATATATCCTGCATGATATTGGACAAGGTGAGGAATTTCTGCTTGCTTTGTGACTATAACCGGTATTCCACAGGCAAGTGCCTCTAAAGCTGCAAGTGAAGTTTCTTCATAGAAATAAGGAGTCAAAACAAACAAATCTGACGCACAATATGCAAATAGTCTTTCCTTTTCGTATAAAGGTGGAGAAATTTTTATAAAAGCGCCAAGATTTTTTTTCTTAATAACCTGTTTGATTATCGGAAGATATCCTTCATCATTACCCACTATTAATAATTTTAAATTAGGAATTTTATTTTTTAGCCCCTCTACAGCACGTATAATTAACTCTATACCTTTATACTTATGAAGTCTCCCTAAAAATAATATAACGAAATCTTTCTGAGAAAAATTAAACTTTTCCCTTGCATATTTTTTTGTTGGCAAGATCTTAAATTCATCTAAATTCACCATTAGTGGAAACATACTTATTTTTTGGGGAGAGACACCAGATTTGCGATATTCTGACTTCTCATTTGTTGTTTGCGCAAATACTCGGTTGGCATTTTTAATCATTTTATAACCCCAGCATTTATCAAATAAAAATTTAGCCAATACTTTCCAACCGTCTCCTCTGGGTATAGTGCCATATGCAAATAAAAAATAGGGAGTCTTATTTTGTAGAGCTAATTTACTAACCTGGACATTTAGCAATGTTCTGTATTCATGAAGACATATAAGATCGAATTGTTTTATCTCTTTATTTAGCTGCTCAGATAATCCTTTTGGATTCCATATTTTTTGGCTCGCTGCCCAGTTATTATCGTTGGGAAATCTTACCACTCTAATATTGTTAATAAATTCTTCTCCTGAAGCAAATTCTTTTGTTTTTCCATCTGATATTGTAGTTGTAAAGACAGTTACTTTATGACCAACAGAGGAAGATTTCTTCGCTAAATCCCAGGAAATCCTAACTGGGCCTCCAAAACCCCAAGCGGGCGCAAAATAAGGAATAACATGTAAAATATTGTATAACACATTTAATAGAATTTAATTTTTAGGTTTCATTTTGAGGCAGTATCCAATTTTCTTATAATTTTGATGGGATTACCTGCTGCTAAGACATCAGCGGGTACTTTCCCAGAGACCACACTACCAGCACCTATAACACTACGGGCTCCAATATGTGTACCTTTTAAAATAATTGTTTCCATGCCTATAAATACGTCATCTTCTATAATTACTGATAATACTTTTCCGGAATTTTCAGGATTGGCGCGATTTTGATAGTCCAAAGGATGAAAATCAGAATCAATAATAATACAATTTGCTCCAACTAGTACTCTATTTCCAATTTTTATACTTTTTTCTGAAACTATAGATCCTCCCGACATACCAAATTTATTCCCAATAGTAATTCTAGCATTATGTCTTCTTATGCTAATTATTACTGGGTGATTTGACCCCAACGGATTACTTGATATCCACGATCGTAATTGTAAACCCTCTCCGATTGACAACTTTGCACCTCTTGTAATTTGCAAATTTGGCATACCATATATTTTCCAACCTTTACCCCATCCAGCACCAGAAAGAGCAAATTTGAAACGGACCAATGGGTAAATTAGTACCCTGAAAATTTCGTTGGATACCTTCCATGGCGTTGCTAAAGAATCATGAAGTATTTTAAACATTAACTATTGCTATTTAATAAATATTAAATAAGTGCTAAGAAAATCATCTTTCTGTAAGAAGTTTAGCAAGTTGTTTAGAAACAAATTGTCTATCTTTTGTTTTAAAATACCAGTCTATGGTTTTATGTAATCCATCCATAAATTTTACTTTTGGTGTCCATTCAAGCAGTTTCTCAGCTTTTGAATTATCAGCTACTCTGTTGTAGGGACCTGTAGGCATCTCGGGATGTGGTACAATTTTTGCACGATGACCTGTATATTTTAGAACTTCTTCAACTGCGTCTAACACTCTTGTACGTTCCATTGTTCCTAGGTTCACGGCGGTAGAATCGCTTATTTTTTCTGCCGCCAAAAGGGTACCGTCCACAATATCCCCAACATAAGTCCAGTTTCTAATCTGTTCTCCTGTCCCCCAAACATCAAAAGGGTTCTGTTTAACAAAAGCACGAGCAATCATAGCTATCACTGCATGGTTTTCAATTCCTCTTTCCCCGAAAACAGTGAAATACCTACACACTGCTGATTTTAATCCAAAATCCTTATAGTATGCCTGTAATGTTAATTCTCCCATTAGTTTGCCCCAACCATACATATTATCGGAATCATATGGAGGTTTAACCAGATCTTCTTTTAAATAAATTGTTTCTTTAGGATTTGTTTGTAAAGAATTTGGATAAACACAACCAGATGAAGCAAAAATTACTTTCTTAACGCCCTCATTTAAAGCCGCATAAAAAACTGATCCGTCAAGAAGAAAATTTGAAGCTGTTGCACCCTGATGAAGCTCTACATATCCCCTCCCTCCATGATCACATGCTAGATGAAAAACCAAATCTTGACCCTTGACGCTTTTCTTTGCATTCTCTAAATCACGAAGATCACGAGTATAAAATTTAATTCTTTTTTTATCTATATGCCTTTTTATATTTGAAATATGCTTACGGGTAAGATTAACTACCGTAATATCCGCATTCATCTCAACCAATCTGTCAACAAGATGTGAGCCAATAAAAGAAACTCCGGTAACCAGAACTTTTTTCTTGCTCCAGAATTTTGTATTTATCATAAATGTAGATTATATCGATTTTTAGACTATTTGAAAAGGTATACCTTAAAATCTTCAAGATTCAAAACCTGCTTGTATTTTTGTAAAAAATCCAAGCTAACCTCACGATTGATCCCCTTTAGATAGCCTGGATATTGAGTATCATCATGAAGTATCAAGTATGAATATCCAGTCTGTTGCAATTTCCCTATACTTGCAGGCGAAACATCTTCAACCGATACAAGTAATGCTTTGAGACGTGGGTAGTAGGTATAACTAGAATTCCAATCATACCCCGGGTTGATAAGTATCCCATATTTATTTGGGTGTACAGATTTCCCTACTAATAATAATCTGTTATACCATTTCCAATCTAGATAAAAATCCCATCTAGTATGCATCCATGATCTCAAAATAAAAAATGCGCAAAATAAAGTCAAAAAGACAGTTTTCGTGTGTTTTGTGTTTATATGATTAAATTTCAATTCTCGAAGTCCCAAAGATATCCAATCAGATAATTTTATTAAGCCTATCGACATAAACACCGAAGCTGCTGGGATCATTATCATCTGATAATAATTATGGGATTGAATTCTGAATACAATTAAGAAATATAGTATTTGCGAGGCGATCCATGCATAAAAGAAACGAGTATTTTTCAAATAAAGTCCACTTACCAAACCTAAGAGAAAAATAATAAGTCCCGGTTTAAGAAAAATTCCATCAACTAACTGCTGGAGACGCGGCTGCCACATCGAGAATGAAAATCTATCCTCCAGCAGGCCAAAATTCCATATTAATTGTTTGATATTACCAGAAGTAAAGTATTCATGCCCATTTTGAGTATTTATATAATTTGCATATTCCTGCCAAACTATCAATATAATCAACGGGATAGCTGCAAATAAGATAAATTTAAAAAACTTATGGAAGCGTGAAGTTTTTTTTCTTATAAAATATGCCAATATAGGAAGAAGCCAGAATGGCCCGTATAAGGCTTTTTGGATAAAACCAAATGTTAAAAAAATAATTGAGAAAACTAAGTGAATTTTATTTTGCTTTTCGTTCCACAAACAAAAATAGTATAGACCAGCAAGGAGACACGCTATCAATGTAGGCTCGATCATAAAGGTACGCTCATAAAACATATTCAATGGGGCAAATAAAAAGAAGAAAGCGGAAAAGTACGCTACTTTCCAAGTATCAAGTATCAATAAAGTAAGTTTAAATAAAAAATATGCGCCAACAAATCCCGCAATTATCGAAACAACCCTTCCCCATACCTCACTAAAACCAATTTTATATAAAGATGCCACTACTGCTTCATATAAAGGAAATTCTAAGGTAAGATATTTTTCTTTTCCTATGCCAAATATATCAAGTTGCGAACCAAATAAGTTAATACCGTATTTATAAAAGTTCAAGGCTATCGTAGCTGTCTGAGTTTGTCTAAAATTAGTTGCATCTAAGAGCGGATAATTCAGATGGTAAAGCCTGAAAGGCAGACTCATAATAACCAGTGAAATAAATAGATATCTTATCTTTTTCATGTGTAAGTATTCTTTTCATTTTTTATCCAAAATTTTCTATAGATAACCTGGGCAAGCTTAGCATGCATTTGATGTAATACCAAAATTAATTTAGAGCGGGTATATCTCTTGGTGATTTTGTAAGCTGTTTCAAACTGCGTCTTTGCTGAAACTACGGCTTTCGACAAATTATGTACTCTATAGGAAGCTAAATATTCATCCAAATAATACAATTTATATTTTTGCCAGATCTTTAACCAATAATCATAATCCATATCATAATCGAGTCTCTCTTCAAAAAATCCTATTTGATCAAGTAATTCCCTTCGCCAAAAAGTTGCCGGCTGTGATATAAACTGAACGATATATAAAATATTTTTAAATCTTAAATATTTCAAGAACAAATCTTTATAAAAAGTGACTACTCCTCTTACTTCAAGTCCATCTTCATCAACGATTTTACATTTTCCGGTCAGCCAATAAGCATCCTTATTTTCTGAAAAAAATTTCCCAACTGTAAGAAAACTTCCAGGTATGTAATAATCATCTGAATTGATATAAGCAACAATTTCTCCTGAAGTTGTTTTTAGTCCTTTATTTATAGCATCTGACTGACCTTTGTCTTTTTCTGAAATCCAACTAAGTTTATCTTTATATTTTTCCAATATTTTTATTGTCTGATCCTTAGATCCTCCATCCATAACTACATATTCAATATTTGGATAGTTTTGGGAAAGGACAGATTCTATGGTTTGTTGGATAAATTTCCCCTGATTATATGAAGGAGTAATGACACTAATCTTTGGAAGTTTTCTTGTCATGTCGTTTGGGTAGATCTTTTAATGCAATTTCTTTTATTAATTCGGTAATATCGTGTCTTAAATCGCCAAGATATACATAAAGGCGAAAAACTAAATAAAAAAGCAAGACTATGGATATATAAATTACCGCATCTGCTCCCCTACCTACCCCTAAAATCCATGCTAATTCACTTGTAATTTGTGGCAATAAGATTGCAATGATAGCTAAACTAAAAAGGGTAACCCAGAATAAAAGAGCCAACCATGACACCTCTCCATCTTTAAACCGTAGTACTACCCTACTTATAGCAAATATTAAAAATAAAGTCAGAAGTATTTGCGTCAGAGTCAAGCTCATATTATTTATCTTAGTAATCTTAATATTAAATTTAATAAAATACTAGGCGCATTGGTTAATTGCTGACCTTTGGCAATAGAATATTTCGTATAAATTGCATCGATTTTAACTTCTTTATAAATCAATTTATTTCTATAAATTTCCTTGAAAAACTCACTCGATACTTCCATGCCATCAGAAAATAATTTAATATTTGTAATTGATTTTTTATCTAGTACTCTGAGTCCAGATTGTGAATCAGAAGTTTTAACTCCAAAAAGTAAAAAAGTAATTATATTAGCTATTTGATTAACAATTATCCGACTCCGTGGTGCATCATTTATGTCTTTCCATCTACTTCCGATTACAATGTTAGCTTTATGATCAAGTATAGATTCTAGTATCCTTTTAATATATTTTGGGTTATGCTGACCATCCGCATCAAAGGTAATTAAAATATCGTAATCATTAATTTTCGCATAAGCAAGAATGGTTTTTAGAGCTGCCCCAAGGCCACGATTTATTATATGTGATAAAACTATTGCTTTACAATCTTTTGCAACTTTACGTGTGTTATCGGAAGAACCATCATCAACTACAAGTATGTCAACTTTTTCAAAGTCAGGAATTCTCTTCGGCAATGATTCGATAACATTACCTATCATCAGTTCTTCATTATAAGCGGGTATGCCAATAAGTAGTTTCATGAATATTTATGATACCCAATGTCCTCTGGTAAAAAGTATTGTTAAAACAAGAAGTAACACCGAAAATATAGCCAGAAAAATGCCTTTAATTAGCCTTGATTTTAACATACCAAGGACAATAAATATAGGAAATGCTACCAAAATATACCTAGGCATACTCGAGAAGGTCCCAGTAAAGGTAGGCGTAATGATTGTAAGAAACGAAAAAACTAAGTATGACGATCTTATTTTTTTCTTAAAGGCCATAATTAGCAAAGTGATTACTCCCAAAGTTGAAATCAGCTCTAAAAGTGGTATCCAAAAAGCCTCGGTTTTATAGGAAACGCTGGTCAATATTTTCATATAGCGCCACAAAACCTGAGGTATTAAAATTACTCCTCCTCCACTTCTCTGGGCACCAAATACAGGCTGGGCATGCCAGAAATAAAGCCAATCACCAAATTTTACCTGTAGATAAAGCATATATGATAATAATCCCACCGGAATTAAGGAAAGCGGCGAACGGAAAATTGTAGTGATTTTTTTTCTTTTTTGTTCCTGCCATTCCCACAGTAATGCCGGCAGAAGAAATATGCCAATAAATTTGGTGGAGGATGCCAAAACGCCAAAAATTGAAGCTGCTAACCATTGATTTTTACGCGCCGCATAAAATGCAGTAAGGATCAAAAATAAAAATAAGCTTTCCGTATAAAGGCTTCCGAAGAAAAAAGAAGTGGGAAAAAAAATTAGGAATAGTAAAATCCATTTAATTGTATCCACTTTATAATCCAGTGATAATAATTTTGTTAAGATCAGTAAACTCAGAAAGAATAATAAATTCGAGATTAACAAACCAATTATAACCGGATTTACCTTTTGTAATAACTGGTTAATAAATCCTACCATCATCGGATAAAGTGGAAAAAAAACTTGAGTAAATTGAGCAGAATAACCAAATTTAGCTATTGTTAGATAATGTACTCCATCGAAATTTGCAAAGCCCCATAACCAACTGGGTAAATGCGACGGAATGAAGTACACATCCGAATAAGGAAATCTGGGAGTAAATGCTAGTATTTTTTCTCCTACTGCGGCAACAAAAAAAAGCCATACTCTCCATATAATAAAAACGGCAAATACAAATAAATTCATCGTAAAACTTCTTTATATACTTTTATTGTTTGACTAGCACAATTATCCCAAGTAAATAATTTCACTCTTTCTAACCCTTTTTGAATAAATTCTTCTCTTAAAATTTTGCCTTTAACAACCTTTATAACGGCATTCACAATATCATCTATATTAGCTGGGTTAACCAAAGTCGCCGCATCGTGGGTTATTTCAGGCAAACTGGAAGTATTACTCACAATAACTGGACATCCACAAGCCATTGCCTCAACAATTGGTAAACCGAATCCTTCTGCAAAAGATGGCTGCAGGTAGATTTTTGCTAAATTGTAAATTGCTGCTAGATCGTGTATTTCTACATATCCCAATCGTAATATTTTTTTATTCAACCCTAATTCTGAAATTAAGGTAAGGATCTCTGATAATTGTAATGAATTATTTATAAACCCATTTCCTACTAATACTAAACCTAGGGATTGAAGATTGTTAACAATTTTTGCAAACGTTCTGATAATACCTGTAATATTTTTGTTGTAATTAACATCCCCTACGTAAAGTATAAAATTGCTTGGTAAATTATATTTTTTTCTGATTTGATTAAGAATACTCGTTGATTTCAATAACTTAAACTCTTTTCTTACCCCAAGATAAATGATATTAACTTTCTCCTCATCTATCCGCCCGTAATGAATAATATCTTTTTTTGAGGTATATGAATCTGTAATTATGGCGGATGAGTTTTGTAAAGAATATTTTTGAATTAGCCATTTTAATTCTCCTTTTACTCCTTTTGGAAATTGACTAGGATATTTAAAAGGTATCAAATCATGCACTGTTACTATAGTAGGTCGAATTTTAAAAACGGGGAGCGTGAGGAAGAAAGGGTCAAAGTAAGGATAATGAACTACATCAAATCTTGAGATATCTTTTTTAAGTTCTACCTTTTCGATATTTACTCTACCATCCTTATTAATAGCTTTATATAACTCTTCTGAGTAAACACCAACACCACGCAATTTATGACCAGATATTGGTGGGATTACGATTGCTACATTTATTTTTTTAGAGAAAACCATATTATCCTAAAATTATTTTCCTTTCCAATATTTCAAATATGCGACTGGAAACCTTATTGCAGAAAAAAAACAAAATATCAATCCAGGAAATCCATCTACGATTCCCTTATGTCTAATATAGGTTTTTAAAAACCATAAAGAAGGTTTAATAAATATATATTGTATAGAATTAATAAAATTGATCTCCACTTTTTCCTGTTTTAATTCAGACGAGAAAATATCAGTATATCTTTTGAAATGATCCAAATAGTGGGAAAAATCAGGGTAAGGGTAATGTAAGAGCGGACTTTTAAGATACTTAGTTTCTCCTTCTACATGTGCCTGTTCATGCACGCTTTTACACGGCAACCTTCCTTTACCCTTTTTATACAACCTCAACGTGTAATCGGGATATTGGCCTCCCTTGGATAACCATCTACCGAGAAAGTAGTTTTTCCTGGGAATCCAATAGCCATTTATTTGTTTATTGATTATAACTCTTAAAATCTCTTTTTTAAGTTCTTCCTTGATAACCTCGTCAGCATCAAGTTGTAAAATCCAATCATTTCTGCATAAATCTATGGCTTTTTGCTTGTTGATATGAAAGATAGGAGGGTTATCGGTAACTAGTATTTTTGCTTTAAATTTCTTAGCAATTTCAACTGTTTTATCAGTCGATGAACCATCAACTATAACTATTTCATCAACCCAATCTTTTACACTTTCCAAACATTTGATGATATTCTTCTCTTCATTAAAAGTGGCTAGGGCTACAGAAATAGTATTCATACTTTTCTATATTTTATAAAACCAAAGAGTAAGATTCCTATGGAAAAAAGACTTAAGGCATTACTTAGTTTTCTCAATGGAGTATCTACAAATTTCAAAATTATCTCTGAGTTGCCGCTATCGAGGTCAAATTCAATTAAACCGGTGCTTTGATAATTTATGACTTTAGATTTACCATTTACAAATAGCTCCCATCCGGGGTAATAAATTGTATTGACTCGTACTTTTCCATCCTCTTTATTGTTAATGGTAAATTTTTGATAATTTGATATAACTTTATTTATAGTAATTTTTGCATTGCTATCGGAAAATTCAATTCTAGGCTTTTTCTCTTTAATAAATTCTTCTTTAACCCATTTCGGTTTATATTCATCAAAACTATTTGTTGTCCTTTCAAGCTTAAGCATAAACGGTAAATCCCAACCAAGCGTTTCGTTGATTCGCAAATGGTTGCGGTTAAAATATAAAGCAGACAATATTAAAAATAATGTCAAAATAAATTCAAATCTTTTTATTAAGGCAATCAATAATCCAGCACAGAGAGAAACAAAAAAGGTAATTACCGCAAGATAGCGCCAGGGAAAATCAACAAAAACTACTGGGCTTATTATTTTCCAAATAGGCAATGATGCAGGCAGCATCATAAAAATGGTAAAAGCAAAAATAACTAGAATGATTCTCCCAGAAACAAAAAGTTCTACCTCTGGTTTAGAAGTTTTTCTATATAATAACGGTAAGAATATAACTCCAATCAGCGTCATAAAGACCACAAACCACCCTGTCAATCCTACCTGCAGTGACATCGCCCCTTCTTTTGAATGAAAAACACCGTATCCCCACTTGGAATAAATTAACTCACTTATCGTCGGAAAATATGATCCAATGAAAATCTGACTCATAAGCGACTGGAATTGAGTATTACTTTTTTCAACCAATGAAGGAATTAAATAATATGCGGATATTCCGCTTCCCAATAAAATCACGCTTAAAAAACTTTTCAAAAAACTTAGTTTATCTTTTATAGTTGCAAGAAAAAAAATCAGATAAATTATTAAACTACTCATAAATAGTGCTGTTACCATTACATGGGATAAAATAAGTCCTACCAAGGCTCCCGCCCCTATAGCAATCCACCTCCATGACCAACTGCTTTTTAAATGGAAAAATGCCCAAAAAAGCAGGGGTGCAAATATAAAGGCTGTTGCATCCCCAATAGCACCCCGGACAAAAATGTTGGAAAAGCGGTAAGGAGAAATAAGATAAAGGGCGGTACCGGCAAAAGCCGGTAATCTGCCAAAAATGTCTTTTTGAAAAAGATACATGGTGATTCCAGATATTGCAAATCCAACTAGAAACGTCATCTTCACACTATCGATGATCGAACTTCCCAAATTATGTATTACTTCTGCTATAAACCATGGCAGTTGATATGAAAAAATAAAAAGAGGATAACCAAAACCGTTCATCAGTCCCCCTACCCAACGAGGTGGTATTTGTCCCTCTCTCAATATCTGGTCAAAATAATAAAAACGCACCACTTGATGTATACCGTCATGACTTGTATACATACCTGGTTTGAATAAGTCTTTCAAAACGATTACCGATGCTGAAATTATAAATAATATGATGAGGTAATCAATTTTTTTCATTCTTATGTCTGAATATTTTTTGCTTAATACCGAAATTATCCAATATAAATCTAATTAATATGATTATTATCATAAAACCATATTTCACTGAACGCATAAAATTAATAGAAGAAGCCTCAGGAAAATAACGTACAGGTACTGCTATCTCTCCCATGCGAAATCCCAATTGATGAGCAACAATCAGGATTTCCTGATCAAAAACAAAATCATTTGAAAATAAATCAAATGGAACCTTTTCAAGCACTTCTCTTCTAAACGCTCGAAAACCAGTATGATATTCACTTAAATTAAGACCCAGAACTATATTTTCCAAAAAGGTCAAGGCTCTGTTGCTAATATATTTATATAAAGGCATTCCTCCAACAAGAGCTTCTCTTCTGCTTCTTATTCGACTTCCGAGCATAATATCTTCTCTTCCCTGTAAAATAGGCTTAATTAAAACTTCTGTAAGAGTAGCATCATATTGATAGTCAGGATGAATCATTACAATAATATCTGCTTTTCTTTTCAGTGCTTCTACGTAACATGTCTTTTGATTACCACCATAACCTAGATTTTTTTTATGGACAAAAACGGGAAGTTGGAGTTTTTTTGCTATGAATACGGTCTCATCATTACTATCATCATCTATAACCAGTACTTCATCAATTATTTTTGGGATATCATGATATGTTTTTTCTAACGTTCTTGCGGCGTTATATGCAGGCATTACCACAATCACTTTGGGAGTCTGCGGAGACTTCTTAATCATTTTCTTCAAGAGAAAAATCTTCGATATTTTCGATCTTTTTTTCTTCAAGATACTCTCGCTCGATGTTTATAGATTCTATTTCATACATCTTCTTGTTTTTTAGAATATTCCAAGCGGCATATAAACCCATCTCTACTGAATGATCCATGTTATTATATCTAAAAGTCCCATTCCTACCAACTAACTGTATATTTGATAAACCACTAAGATGTTTTTTTATGATATCAGTATCTTCTTTATAGCCTATATGGTAAACAGGGTATTCTTTCGGCACTCTGTGGACAAAACCCCCAATAATATCATTTTTGTTAATTAGTTTAAACTCATTTATATATGAATCAGAAATCATTTTGATAACTTCGGTATCACTTTTCTTCCACATATTATCTCCAATATTGCAGGCTACTTCAAAAACCAAAGTCGTAGTTCCGACAGGAGACAAGTCATCACTCCAATTATCCATCTCCATCACTCTCATAAAAGGAATTGTCTTGGGATGTACATATATCCAAGTATCGGCAGTTATGTGAGTTTTTTTTACAAACAGTGCAACCTGCAATTCATCTCTATACTGAAGTTTTTGCGCAAGATGAATTATTTTTTTATCTATTTTGGGATTTATTAATTTTACAAAATCATCGATTGGTATGCTGGAGATAAATTGTTGACCTTTAACCAAAGTCTTTTGACCATTCTTTTTGAAACCTATGCTTGATATTTTATTTTTTATTACATTAATCTCATTAACTTCGGCGGATGTAATGATTTCACCACCTCTTTTTTTGATTTCGATTACTAACTTTTCTGCTAATCTACCAATCCCCTTCTTAGGGTAAGAAAATTCATCCACCAAAGAAACAACGTCTTTACTTTTAAAAAAAGTATCTTTTAGTATAGTCAGAATGTTAAGTCCCCGAGTTCTCTGACCTACCCAGTCAATCGATATTTGTTTGCAGTCCTGTCCCCATAGTTTTTCGCTGTAACGCTTAAAGAAAGTTTCGTAAAGAGTTTTGCCAAATTGGTTGATGTAACCATCTTCCATAGTCAAAAGGTGAGGCTTTAACAAACGCGCTCGGAATCTGGCAAAAATATAATCTATCACAGCACGACAAGCTGTAATAATTCCTATCCCCGTAAGTGCATTCATTAACTTGATTGGATAAAAGAAAAATCTGTTATCAAAATAGATTCTGGTTAACCTCGGTACTTTTATCACCTCATCACCTAGTATTTTAAGCATCCAATCATTGACCATATTGCTTTTTGTATACCACCGATGAGGACCAGTATCAAAACGAAATCCATTCACTTCAAGAGTTCGAGCTAACCCCCCTACGTCATCCCATTTTTCTATGATTAGTACCCTTTTTTTAGCTCTTGAAAGTTCATACCCCGCGGCAAGTCCAGCCAAGCCGCCACCCATTATAATAATAGATCCGTTATTGTTAAACTTTTTCATTTTGCTGAAAATATTCTACGGTTTTTTTTAGCCCCTGATTTAAAGTACTTTCTGCCTTCCAACCTAACACTTTTAATGCTAAGTTACAATTCAAACAGCTTCTTTTTTGCTCCCCTTTCTTTGCCGATCCATGGGAAACCGTAGTATTTTTACCTATTAACTTTCTCAAACGGTTAAAGATCTCTAAAACATTTGTTTCTCTGGACGTTCCTATGTTAAAAGCGCCTACTTTATCTGAAATCAGAGCTTTCCGATTAGCCTCCACTACATCTTTTACATAAACATAATCCCTAGTCTGCAACCCATCCCCATTAATTATTGAGGTTTCACCTCTGAGAAGCTTCGATGTGAAAATTGCTATAACTCCGGCTTCCCCATGGGGGTTTTGCCTCGGACCGTAAACATTGGAATAGCGTAAAGCAATATAAGGAATCCGGTAATTTTGAAAAAAGTAATCTAGATAGTATTCACTCGATAATTTAGTTATTCCATAGGGAGATTGCGGTTTAAGCGGTACATAGTTCTCTGGCGTAGGAATTGTATCCGCCTCTCCGTATACAACTCCTCCAGATGAAGCAAAAATCATTTTCTTTAAACCCGCTTTTTTTCCTAGCTGAATTAGATTTAGTAATCCGATTAAATTTATCTCCAGATCAAAAAATGGATTCTCTACAGAATGGCGTACACTTATTTGTGCCGCATGATGATTGATTACCGAAGGCTTTTCTTTTTTGAGAACTAATTCTAATTCTCTTCTATTTCTGATATCAATTTTGTAAAACCGGGCTTTTTTATTTATGAAATCTTTTTTCCCTGTGGATAGATTATCTATAATGATTACTTCATGACCATCTTTTATATAAGCATCGACTATATGGGAAGCGATAAATCCGGCTCCTCCAGTAACTAAGATTCTCATTCTTGTATTTTACCTTGCTGCAATTCTGAAGGCAACCGACCCGTCCAAAAATTTTATTTCAGACAGGATACCAAAAGAGTCTTTCGGGATCTCATCTGGTGTACCAACTAAAAGTATGCCAGTAGTATGAGAATCCTTTGCCCAATCTAAATTGTGGAATTCATATTTTCCAAAACTTCTATTTGCTCTCATAATTTCTCCCCCTCCCCAATTTTTTTGGTACCAATCTGGATCTATTTGATTATAAAAAAGGAAAAAAACATATGGCTGATCGTACCTATAAGTTACAATGACTTTATCAACATTTTTTTCATATTTAGCTACTTCGGATATCATTTGCTTATACCCATACTGCCACCATTGGGAGTATTCCCGAGGCGTATGTAAATAATACATGTGTAGATAGTATGAAAAATTAACGATGAGTAAAGTAAAGGTAAAAAACAACAAAAATCTTCCATAAACTTTTCTTTTATGCTTTTTGAGTAATCTGATCATTTCTATTGATCCGATGGCAATAAAAATCTGATATGTAGGAAGGTATGTAAGAGCTCTCACTGCATGAGGAGTGCCAGAAGTAAATGCAGAAGCTACAGGTGCTAGTGCGAACCACCAAAGTATAAATAAATTTTCCTTATTCCTATCCCTAAGTAACATATACAATCCGATAAGAACAAAAGGAATATCCCAGAAATATAACATGCCCATTCCAGCTGCATGATGTCTCCCTGGAGGATCTCCTGTCATGAATAAGAAATCAAAATTAAAATGATCCAAATAACCTCCCAAAACTTCCCTGGCATAAACAATTCTTCGATTGTGCATCAATGTTCCAAGCCAATCTTTTTGTTGCTTATCATATTCAATCGATTGTATACTCTTTCCAAGTTTTTCATCTGGATTTAGTATGGTTACGGATCCAAACCTGGCTGAAGTTAAACGTAGCTGTTGAATAATAGGAATAAATAATAAAACAAAAATAACTATACTAATTACTACCCACTTCATTTTTTGCTTCAACTCTTTTCGATAAAGGAAAAGTAACCCAATTAAAATAAGAGGAACTACCAATCTTTCACTATGGTAAGCATAAGTAGATAGACTAAACGAGACAAAAGAAAGAAGAAAGAATTGTTCTTTTTTAAAACCTTTAAAAAATAACCACATTCCAAATATCACGAAAAATAATGCGCTATTTGCTTCAAATGCGATTCTAGAAAATTGTAGATGCCATGGAGAAACAGCAAAAAAAAGACTAAAAAGCATATATAATATTTTTGATTTTTGCGGTAATAATTCTTTCATTAAAAAATATGCTACGACAACCGTAAGACTTCCCAATAAGGCTGAAATGAATCTTGTAGAAAATTCATTCAATCCAAAAAAAGCTACTGGTCCAATAGTTAAATAACTATAAAGAGGTGGTTTATAATCATTAAAAGAACGAATCGAAAGAGGCAGAAAGTTACCGTACTCATCTTTCGCAGTTTTAAGTATAGAATAAGCATTGTATCCTAAAGAGGCTTCATCCCAATCAAGTGATGGAGGATTTATACCAAGTTGCCAAAAACGCAAAATAAATGACAATACGAATATCAATAAAATAATAACTTTAGACTTCATATTCTCTCTGCAATCCAGAAAACATCTTCATCTTTTAGGTTTTTAACTTTTTGTAACAGATGAAAATCTCCTGGTAGATTACCGGGTGTATTCACAATTAATATTCTCCCCGTTGACTTGGGTAAAGTACTAAAATCGAATTGAATTTTTCCTAGAGATTTCACGTCCCAGAAACCAAACCAATCTCTTTCTGCTACCCTATTTTTACTAAAATCAGCAGAAGAATATTTATCAAAAAAAGCAAAATAAATATATGGTCTACCTAATGCATTGGTTACAAAAATATGATCATACTTATCTGCAACAGATGATACATAAGAAACCATTTGCTTATACCCATATTGCCACTCGCCGCTCCAATCTCTAGAATAATGTATATAATAATCATGTAGGTAATAAAAAATATTTACAGATAGCAAAAAGCAAATGACAGAGAAAGCAATTAGTATATTTTGCTTATGTATTTTTAATTTCATCCATTTAATCACATGAAATAATCCATAAGCGATGAGTATATGATAAGTTGGCAATATTGATAATATCCGAAGGGCATGAGGAGTTTCCCGTGCTGTTGCGGCTGGTATGGCCGCTATCATCATCCAAATGGATAAAACTGCAAGATTTTTTTCCCTTTTTTTTACTAACCAATAAATTCCTATAAGTAAAAACGGCAAATCCCAAGGATAAAATTCTCCCATACTCTGTACCGCCAACCTCGGATTGATATCCCCATGAGTAAAAAGAAAGCGCCCGGAAAAATTGTCGAAATAATGTTTTAAATAATCTTCCGCAAATAGTATTCGTCTATTATGAATTATTTTCGCCCACCAAGTGTTACCATCTGTTTTGATTCTTTCATTTGAAATTTCAACCGGGGATAAATTATTAAATATCGATACTTCTTGAAATCTAAGTTTACTCTCGTGACTTTGCAAATAAGAGTAACTAGGCATTAGAGCAATCAATGAAATTATTATGGAAATTAGAACCCATTTCTTGTTATTGATTATTGATTTCCCGTATATAATTGACAAGGATAAAAGAAGAAGTGGGGCAATAATTCTATTGGCATTAAAAGTATAAAAAGATAAAATGAACGAAATTACAGACAAAATAATTATCCATTTTTTCCTTCGAGAAACTAAAAATAAATAAACTCCAAATAGATTGAAAAATGCTGCCAAATTGGCCTCAAAGGCTGCCCTGGAAAATTGAATCGCCCAAGGTGAGATAGCTATAACTAAGCTTGATAATAATGCAATACTATCGTTCGCAAAAAGTTCTTTTGTGAAATAATAAGTAATCAAGACCATAAGTAATCCTGCTAACATTGAAGGAAAACGAACGGCAAATTCATTTAGCCCGAAGGTTAAAATACTTGGTACCGCTGCATAGATATATCCAGGAGGCTTATAATCGCCAAATGCTATAAATCTAGCAAGAGGGACGTATTCCCCATGTTCATCATGAAGTGAAGTAGCTATTGAATAGGCATTATAACCTAAAGAAACCTCATCCCAATAAAGGGAAGCTGGAGTTTGTCCTAATTGAAAAATACGCAAACTCAATGCCAAACCAATAATGAATAAAAGAAGTACTTTTTTCATTTTAAGTTATATTAACTTTCCATATTATAACTTTATCATTCTCAAAGACGCTTGATAATCCCAGCTTAAATAAAGAATCATTTCGATTTGAGGAAGAATTTGTTCTTAACTCATATATATATGCTATCTTATTTTTTGCCAAAAATTCTTTATTATAAGTATGAAAAAATATATTAATTTCTTTCAAACGACTTACAGGATCAACACCTGTCTGAATAGCATAACCTGGACTTGCTAGATATACTCTTCTTTCACTAATCGCAGGAATATAAATTGGATCTTGGGAAAAAGTAGAAGGATTTATCAGAATAATATCTTGCGCGTTTGAATTGTCTTGCAAATATTTTAATGCTGATAATTCTCCATACGAAAGAATATCTTTTGGTCTTTCAAATTTGCTAATAACATTTTTGACATTCACCGGTATAGATAAAATTATAAAAATAATTATGATAACTATACCAATAAGTCGCTGTTTTTTAAAAACCAAGAAACTATAAATTATCTCCAGTATGACCGTACTAATCAAACTAAGAATTACCAATGCGTAAGGTGTGAATTGAATAATATTGAAAGTACTGTTTGTGAGATTAAAAAAAAGAGGAATCGCAATGGATATGATTGTAGCGACTATCATAAATAAATAGATATATTTATCAAAAATATAAACTGATTTTTTTAAAAAATAAAAAACCAGATAAATCATACCTAAGAGTCGTGTACCAAGATTTCCAATCAAATAAATAAAAAATTCTATAAACTTTATTTTCAGAAACCCCAGTCTATTGAAAGAAAAAGCGTAGAATCTTTCAAGATTGGCAAATTGGGGTAAATTCAGTTTATCCTGATCAGTCATAAGTTGAGTAAGCAACCAACCCGGTGCCCAAATTAATGATGCTTTTGATGGATCTGTAGTAAATAGAAAGATAAAAACAAATAAACCCATGCTTAATGCAGTAACCGGAAGAAAAGTCAGCTTTTTACTGAAAGCAAAAGAAATAGAAGTACTGATTACTAAAGTTAAAATTACTATAACACCACCAAATGATTTAAATCCGTATAAAGAACCCAATAATATTCCACCCACAATACTATATCCCAGAGATAAATTTTTCTTTGGGGTATGAATTTGTGATAAACAATAAATTCCAAAAAGCATAAGCGCAAAACCTAACACTGAGTAAGGATTTATAAGTTGATCAAAAGGCTGATCGGAAAAAAACGTATTACCTTTCCAATCAAAATTCTTACCAAATATAAATGGCAGTAAATAAGCAAAATTTCCAGAAAAATATCCCAGGAAAACTGCAGTAATCCGAAAATAAATATTATCGATAAAAACTTTGCTGACTGAATACAATCCCAAACCAAATAGTATGGAGACTAAAATTGGACCAAATCTAAAATAAAGGTCAAAAATATCAATACCGGTTATGGATCTAGCAACAGAAAGAAAAAGGGGGTAAAAATAATGGTTATTTTTCAATAATATGCCTGAAACTGCAGGATTATCGGCCGGAAAACGGTGAATTAATTCCGATGCCAAAGCTATATTCCACATAGTATCATGTGGAGAGGGAAAAGCTAAACCACCAGACACTTGTGTTCCACCGGAAAAAAGTACTAAATTTTGTAAGATAACACACATTCCTAAAACTAGGAATAATATTATTTGGGCTGACTTATTTTTGGGGAAGATTTTTTGCTTTAAAATTTCTCTGAAATTTTTTATCTTAAATCTGAAAACTAAATAAAATAAACTCAGGAGAAATATAATCCATAACACCGAGAAACTTAATCCCGCATACCTTATCACCAAAGAAATAAGAGTTATTATGACAATTCCAGATACAAATGACAAGCCAATGTTTACCAGATTATCTTTAATTTTGATTTTGCAAAGATTAAATACTATTTGGGATGGAATATATATAAAAAAAGTGAGGAATCCAAGAAATTTAATAATCGATAGAACTAGCATCATTACCTTACCTCATATATTTTAAATATTACCCTTCCATCATCTGGAGCTTTAATTTGGAGAGCCGAATCAGCTTCTTCAGGTCGACCAATATATAAACTACGTGGTGGAATAACCCCTTCCTGCAGTCTTTTGCTATCGATGTCTAAAGAACCGAAATAATATTTACCCAATTTAATCAGGTGCCTTCCATCCGCCAAAACAACTGGATGATTTATTGAGTATATATATTCTTTCGGGTCGTATCCGGTATATACAGCAAAAGCCAAGGTTGAACCTGTATAAAAATCAGAAATAAAAATATTATCAAAGTTTGATTCTCTCACTTTTGCAAAATCAAACGCTGCTTTATTTTCCCAACCCCACCAGGTAGCCGCATATACAGGATATTCCAGATAATACCGAATAGATAAACTACAAAGAGAGGTAATAAATGCAATAGAAATGAGTGCGCTCAAAATCAAATTTATAAATATTTGCTTAAAATATTGAGTTGCTTTATATATACCAAATCCGACGATAAAAAATGGTACCGGCAACATAGCTAAACTTCTTAAAGCAAAAGGGCGTCCGACCAAACTAGCAGGAATGGGAGCAAGTAATATCCAGCCTAAGGATAATGTTGCTGCCCGTCGCTTCTCTTTCCATAAGTTATATAAACCAAATATAAAGAAAGGAGATTCTATAAGGTAAAACATCCCCATATTGCCGGTAAAATACCGCAAAGAACTATCTCCATATATATACCAAAAATTAGCCGACAAATGCTCTAAATAATTATCCTTGAATAACCTTACCCAAACAGTAAGCTTATTGTGAAAGAAGCGATTCCATTCCGGTTCCAGATTAGTGGCAAATCTATCATGCTTTACTGTTTCGGCAATAAGATTATTTGTACTTTCATTAAGTTTCTTCATCCTTGAAAGACCCTGGCCGAAAAATGTCACCTGAAGAAGCGGCAGAGAAATAACAAAAAGAAAAAGGAAGCCAATTATATAAATTTTTATGTTGGTAAATAAAAACCTACCGGTGGAAAAAATATAAGATCTTTGAAAAAATAAAAGAAATAATAGAAATAAGGGTAATAATAGTCTTGGTGTAAAATAGCTATATATTGATAAAGCGAAAAAAGTCATACTCAGAAGAGTCCTTCTTGTATTAGGCTTGTCTTTGACGAAAAAATAAACCCCGAGTATAAACCATAGCAAGGCAAGGGTGCTCTCAAAAAATCCCCTCGATAAATGTATATGCCATGCTGACACAGCCATAAGAAATGTAATAATAAAAGATGCTTTTTGGTTAAAGTATAACCTTGCGAAAAAGTAAACTGCAATTACTGTGAATATTGAAGCCAATGCAATCGGCAGTCTGATAGCAAAAGGATTAAATCCCAAAAACTTAATAAAGGGAACAAGAAGATAAACTGGTATCGGGGCTTTATAATCATCAAACGAACGGAATTCAAGAGGGTATGGCGTCCCAAATTCATCGGTTCCCATCTTCAATATTGTATAAGCATTCCAGGCAAAAGCCTGCTCATCACCATATAATAATCCCGGATACTTATCCAATTTGTAAGTCCTAAGAAGAAAGGCTAATAAAATAATTAAAATAAATAATACTTTGGTCTTCATAAGGTTATAAAATCTCCTACTCGGTCATCTTATGTATATCTTTATTATCATTTATAATACCGTATTTATCCATAAATCTATAATTTAATGGATTAACTTAAATAAATTTAGCAGATTAATCTTTCATATTTTCAAAATGACGTTTGATCAGCTAAATAAAAGGCTACATGATTGTCTGGATAATATACCGTATTCAACGGTTTCTTGATATCCGGAAAATCAGAAACATCACCTATGTATAAAACTTCCGGTCGTCTATACAACTTATCCGGAATATCTGCAAAGGTATATTTTCCAAAATTATCTATCCAGCCAAATCCGAATTCATTTAATGCAGATAGTTTTGCTTGAGTTTGGTATATATCTGGAGGGTATTTCATATAAAAAAGCGGATAAATATAACCCCAGGCAGTTTTACTAAACCATACCTGGGAATATTTATTTTGGACTTTCAGAACATCTCCAATCACTTCTTTCATGCCATAATGCCATTCATGAGCGAATCGGATGGGAGTATTAAAATAATAATAATGCAGATAGTAACTTATATTTAATGTAAAAATAACAGACAAAATTATTATATATATTTTCCTGGAGAAATTATTTTTAATATATGGTAATGAAGACAAATATCCTATTGCGATAATAATTGAAATGACAGGTAAAAAAGATATTATCCTACTAGAGGAAGGAACAAGCCTTGTGAAAACCGCTGGTAAGGGAGAAATCCCTAGCCAAAGAAAAATTAACCATTTATGATTTAAATTCTTTCGGAAAAATATATATATACCTAAAAGGAGAAAAGGCAAGGTTGTTAGATATAAAATTCCACTTCCGCCAATTTGATATATTTTTGTTGGATCGTCAAAAATAAAGATAAATTCTGGAGAAAACTGCTTAAGATAGTTTTCTATTAATTTCTGGGTATAAGAAATTACTTTATTATGGAATATTTTAGGAGCATTGAAACCACTTTCTATATTTTCTCCTATTTCTTGATTTATTTCATAAACTATACCTTTATCAGTGAAGATATTTGTATATAGAGCTCTTGACCAGTTATTTTTGTCATTTATGCTTTTGAAAAATGGCGCAAGGAGAAGAAGAAATATTATGATTGCCTTTATGGTGGTATATTTATTGATCCGTATATTTTTTCTATATAGTATAAATAAAGTTACCAGTATAAGTGGAGTAAATATTTTCGTATCATGATAAGCGTATATACTTCCTGCAAAGGTAATCAGTGATAATATCAGGTATTTTGGTTTTTTGAATGATATAAAAAAGAGTAATATCGATAATGTAATTAGAAATAAAACAAGATTATTTTCATGCGCCATACGATTATATTGTAGAGCAAAAGGTGAAGTCGCAATTAAAAAAGCGGAAAGCAATGGGATAGAATTAGTTTGAAATAATTTTTTTGTCAGATGGTAAATGAGAAAAATACTTCCTATACCTAAAACTACTGAACTAAGTCTCACCGAATACTCTGTAAGTCCAAAAATCCAAACGAAGGGTACCATAAAATAAATGTATAATGGAGCTTTATAATCTCCGAATGATTTGAATGCCAGTGGTAAAAAATTACCATATTCGTCTCTACCTGTTTTGAGTATCGAATAGGCATTATAACCATAAGCTGCCTCATCACTATAAAACCCATTAGGGATTTTGCCGAGATAAAAAAAACGCAACGCTATTGATAAAATTAGAATTAGAATAAGTAAAATATCAGTTTTTTTCATTCTGCTTCGACGTCTTGATAAGTGAAAACATAAATTTATTATTTTGTAGTTTAATATCTCCAATTTTTTCACTTATAATAATGTCTCCAATTTTTAAGTTGGATAGATTTTTATTGTCCTTAATTAATTGCATCATTACTTCTTTTGTAATAAGCGTCGAACTATTAGTTGCACTCTTGGGTATTTGTTCACTCCATTCAATGTATAATCTATCTGGTATTGCCAAATCTCCAGTCCAATCTATTTGTCGAAAAGAATAATTATCAAACTTGGCTACATGCTGAAAGCCTTCTTCAGTTTCCGGATATCTCACTGCTGCATTTTGATAATAACTAGGATCAACTGAATTGTAAAAAAGGAAATATATATAAGGTGAATATTCCGGTCTGGACATTACGATTTCCTTGGCAACAAAATTATTATTTTCCTTCAGGTAAGTCAATAATTTCGAGTATCCTTCTCCCCATTCCGAAACACGCTTAAGAGGAAAATGGATGAAATATCGATCCGCCCAAATAATACAGTTTATAAAAAATAAGAAAGTCGCAATGGGAATAAACATTCTAAGAAAATAATTTTCTCTTCGTTTTAAATTATCTATTGATTTAAGAATTCCGATTGCAATGAGAATCTCAAATAATGGAATTATGGAAGCCATTCTGGCTGTATGTGGTGCATCTTTAGTCATACTTGCGGCAATTGGAGAAATCAATATCCACCAAAGCATAATATTTTTGTTTTCGCTTCTCATAATAAGAAAATAAGAAAAACCGAGAATTAAAAATGGGGCTTCCCACAAGTATAGGTTACCAAAATCAGGTATATTATGTTGATCATTGCCTCCACCGGTAATAAATAAAAACTCTGGAGAAAAACTTTTAATATAATTTTGCAACGTTGACATTGTTATAAAAAGCAATTTGTTATGTAATAAATTTGATAAAAATATTGGAGACTTAACATGTTGCAACCTATCGGTAATTACCTTTTCATATACTAGAGATGGGTCGGAAACGGGAAATAATCCTGATATTTTAGTTTTATCTGCACTAAATAGTGTCTGGCTATAAATAAAAAAACTTAAAACGCAAAAAATGAAAATTGGAATAAGATGAGTTTTCAGATAACGATTTTTTCTCCAAGCAAAAAAGACCAGCCCAGCAAATAAAAGAGGTGTAAATATATGATTCGCATGATATGTATATAATGATAAAGACAATAAAATTGTTCCCAATAATTGATTCCATATATTAGAAGTCCGCAAATAAAATAAAAATCCCAAAGCCGTAAAAAAAACAGCTACATTTGCTTCTGATGCAGTTCGTGAAAGATGTATACTCCAGGGGGAAAAAGAAAATAAAAAAGCCGATAATAATGGGAGGTGTTCTGCTTTTTTGAATAATTCTTTTGATAGAAAATAAACGATAAATACTGTAAGGCTACCGAATATTGCAGAGGGTAACCTTACAGATATATCTGTCATTCCTAAAGAATTTATGAAAGGTATATCAACATAAATATATAAAGGGAGTTTCCAGTCCCCAAAAGATTTAAATGAAATCGGCCAAGATTTACCATACTCATCTTTACCAGTCTTTAGAAGTGAATATGCGGTGTATCCAATAGAAGCTTCATCTCTATTAAGTCCAGGAGGCGCTTCTTTAAGATTCCAAAATCGAAGAATTAATCCTAACAAAAATATCATCCCCAATAAAAACCTTTTATTATTCATAAGCAAATATCTTAAAGGCTATTTTACCATTTGGGTAATAAATGGCATTAATATAATTAGTATCGCTTTTCGCTAAATCTTCCGGTACAATATACAAGGCGTGTTTATCTAAACTGTTTTTCTTGATAAAATTCCAATCAAATTCATTTGGAAACAAATATTTTCCAAAACCCTCCACGTGCTCATATCCGAATCTATCAGCTATATATGTTTTGATAGCTCTTTTTTGAAATTCTTCTGGAGAATATTTTTCGTAAAAAAGAAAATAGATATATGGCATTCCGTTTACATCTGGAACTATTATATTG
Source organism: Candidatus Gottesmanbacteria bacterium (assembly GCA_016195685.1). Lineage (GTDB taxonomy): Bacteria > Patescibacteriota > Microgenomatia > 2-02-FULL-39-11 > 2-02-FULL-39-11 > JACPZE01. The sequence continues at coordinate 119,324 of JACPZE010000020.1, read as the reverse complement.
TTATATTTATCCTCCTTGTTTTTTACCATTTCTACTACCTGTTTCCAACCGTAATTCCACCAGTCAGCATGGTTAATTGGTAACTCGACAAAGTATTGATTTAGGAAATATCCGAAACTTAAAGAATAAAGTAGAGATATAACAAATATACCCAATAATCTTTTGGATAATATTCTTGCGAAATAAAATGTACCCACTGCAACTAAAATAGAGTAAATGACAATTGCATTAAAAGTCCTATTACTGGAAGGCGTAACAAAAGTAAAAGCGGATGGTAAAATTCCTGCAATTATCCAACAAAAAATTAACCAGCGTGACGCATAATTTTTCTTAAATATAACTAATAATCCCAAGGGTATAAAAAATAAATCCGTAAAATTCAGTATACCCATGTTTGGTATCTGAAATGGTTGAGAAGTATCACCAATCATGAATAAGTAACGTCCATCAAAATGCGATAAAAATCTTTGCAGAATATTTCTTCCATACATATAAAAATTATTATGGAATAAACGCGTGATAAGGGGATTTGCATTAATTCCATCCTGCGTAATTAATTCCCATTTTCTAAGATTTATTCCCTGATCATAGAAGATACTTACTGTTTTTGCTCGACCGAAAATCACATCAGGTTGTTTTATAAAGGAAATAAGGAGAGGAAGAAGTAATATGCACCCAAGAATAAATAGACCTAAAAAGTCTTTGTGGGTAAGCGTGCCTAATAAGCGCTTTTTAAAAGAGAAAAGTAAGGTTATCAAAATAACTGGGATGACAACTCTGAGGCCATAGTAAGAATAAATAGACAATGCAAACGATAACTCACAAAGATAAAGCAATTTACTATTTTTTAAGCCTTTCATGAATAAATATACGCCAAATACTAGAAAAAATAATCCTGTTACCACCAACATTGCTGCTCTGCTTTGTAAAATATCCCAAGGAGAAATAGATAAAAAGAAGGAAGAAAGTAAAGCAATTTTCGTGCGTTTTTCCTGATCGGAAAATAATTCCATGGTCAGGAAAAAAATAAGAATAATTGTAATGATTCCTAGTAGAGCTGATGGCATTCTTACAGAAACTTCCGAAAGTCCTATTAAGCGTATAAATGGAATCATGAAATATGACGGTAACGGTGGCTTCCAATCACCAAAAGATCGAAGTGATACAGGCATGTAAACTCCATGTTCATCTTTACCTGTCAGCATCAACGAATACGCATTATAGCCTTGATCTATTTCATCAGAATAGAGTGAGGAAGGATATTTATCCAACCAAATCAGCCTTATCGTTGCTGCAAGAATAACAATTAGAATTAATAAAAAGTAAGTCTTGTTAGAAAGATTCATGTATTTGGGAAACATTACTAATGATTTGTTGTGGATAATGGATAAAATAGAAGTGAAAAAATTGTGCTGATTCATACAATATCAAAAAAATCATAAATATTAAAATAGATCTGTTAACCGATTTCATTTTCTGCGTGACACAATAAATACCTAGCGCTGTTATGAATGAAATTATAGGTACAGCTAGATAGAATTCGCGGCTTTCAGGAAAGTATGGACTTAAGGCTGAAAAAATTCCAAAAAAAACTATCAATAATAATAATTTAAATTCCTGTCTGTTTATCATTTCATAAATACCAACAATAAAAAATGGCAAAAACGCCGTGAACATAACTCCAAATTCCTTTACTCCTCCCCACCAAAAAGTAAAATTTTTGAAAAAAAGGAAATCAAAAGAAAATAACATAAATAAATTATTAATAAAATTAATGTAATTAAATTTGAATTCAGATGCGTGAAAAATCCACATTTTAGGATAACTTACAAAAAAAATAACAGGAATAAATAATAAAAAAACTACTCTTAATTTATATTTGGTATTTAACACTAAAAGCATAATTAGTAATACCAAAGTTAATGCTAAATTTGGAGAAGATATAATCCGACTTTGCTCAAATACCCAGGGTAAATTCACAAATATCCAGGAAGATAAAAGGGCAATCTTCTTCTTTCGTACATTCATCTTCACCAAGGTATATACAACAATCGTGCTGATCAGACAGGCAAACACTGAAAGTAAGCGCCAAATATAAACGGACGAATTAATCGAAGGAGGAATTTTATTTAAGAGAAATAGTCTTGTGACCGCTGTAAATACCAAAATACCTAAGAATAAAATTTTGCCCTTCATGGTTTTTGAAATTATTTATTGGCAGCGATTTTCAATGCTTGAGTCCCGTCAAGATAGTAAATAGTTTTCAGGATTTTGGCATCATCTGGAAAACTATCCGGCGTTCCTACCAAAAGGAGATTTTCATTTGACGGTAGACTGTTGTAATCAAAATTTCGGAATTCATATTTATCAAAATGATTTCTCTCATTAGCAAAACCACCGGAAACAGTACCCCCCTCATGCAAATACGTTTCAGGAGGATATTTACTATAAAATAGCCAGAATATAAAAGGCATATCGACCTTCATAGATACCAAAACTTTATCAAAATTTACTTTATTTTGTTCTGTAAACTCTACTGCTTCCTTTCTCCCATAAAGCCAATATTTGGATAGATCATAATTTGTATGGACAAAATATTGATGCAAATAATTGGAATTATTTATCATCAGTAAAGATACAGCTAAACTAACTAGGGAAAATTTTACCCAATGAGATTCATTCTTAATTTTATTAAGAAATACAATCAATCCTACTGCAGTAAAAATTTGAAAAGTAGGCAGGATAAGTTCTGATCTGACCGCGTGAGGTGCCTCTCGGGTAACTGCAACAGGAAGTGGAGCAAGTAACATCCAAATAGGCAAAAAAACAGAATACCTATTCAATCCATTTTTAAACATAAAAAACAGACCGGTAATTAAGAATGGAAATTCCCAAAGATAGAGAAGACCAAAATCCGGAGCATGATGGAGAGGTGCATCTCCTTTTACGAATAAAAATTCAAAATCAAAATGTGAAAGATACTTGAAAAAAGCTTTCTTTAGAGTATCATAATCGGTATAAATCAAGCGTTGGTTGTGAAATATTTTTCCTGCTAATTCAAAACCAGCATTTTTATCTTCTAGCCTCTTATCTAGAAAAATTTTCGGCAAATCTTTCTCATCTGTATATCTGGCTCCAGGATTAAATATGTTCGTGGCTCTAAATCTTATCTGTGCATCAGGAGATAATAATATTGGAATAAAACCTAAGAAAAACAAACCATAAATTGCTAAAAAGCCCAAAACTGTTTTTCTTGAGGGCAAGTTTTTATTAAAAATAAAAAATAAGAATATTAAAAGAAGAGGGGTGATGACTCTAGTACTGTGATAAGAAAATAAATCAAACCCAAATAGAAATGAGGAAAGTAAAAAATATTTTGGTTTTTTCAGCCCAATAAAAAATGATAATAGCGCTGCAACAGTAATAAAAACAGATAAATTAACTTCAAAAGCAGCTCTGCTAAACTGCAGATGCCAAGGAGAAATAGCCAATAAAAAAGACGCTATTAGTGCTATATTTAGAGAACTTTTTTTAAATTGAGGAATTTGGTCGAAAATAACTTTAACTAGCAAATATGTCAATAATACAGTTAATGTTCCAAACAGCGCTGATGGGAATCTGACTGCGAATTCATTCAATCCAAATATCGCAACAGGCGGTACAGTCGCATACTCATAAATAGGAGGTTTATAATCGTCAAGTGAGCGAAAAGTTGAAGGGAAAAATTTTCCGAATTGATCTTTACCAGTATTTAAAATTGAATAAGCATCATAACCAAGAGCAACCTCATCCCATTCAAGGGAAATAGGAACTTGTCCTAATTTATAAAAGCGAAGTATAAAAGCCAAAAATAAGATCGCAATGACAAAAAAGAGTCTTCTCATAATTGGTATTTTAGCATAACAATTTAACTTATTCCCCCAAACCAAACAAGACTTCTCTATCTGTTCTTTGATTTAATTTTTTGTTCAACTGCCTCTTTCTCAGAACTTTTGGCAGTTTAATTAAAGCTTTCAATAACCCATCCAGAAATGGAAAGTTTCGTGCGAAAAATGCTCTGAGTATATGAATTGGCAAGTAAATTATATGCTTAAGTACTAGCATTGAATCTGTTATATTTAACCACACAAACAAAATCTGGTTCCGATATGCAATTGTCTTAATAAAGTCGGGAGAGTAAAAAGAGCGGATAGATCCTGTGGATTGTTCATGATTTACTATACTTTTAGGTTCAAATAAAACCTTAAAACCAGCTTTTATCGCTCGATATGATATATCGATATCTTCCCAGTAAAATGGATTATAAATCGGATCCATCCCACCTAACTCATTCCAAATTTTTTTCCTATACATACCAGCACCACCAAAAACCCAAAGAGTGTTTGTTTTGTTGTATTTACCCGGACCGTGAAGCATGAAGCCTTCTTTGAATTGACCTATTCCTCTTCCCTGCTTATTAAGTTGTTCTCTATTCATACTCTTCTGTAAACAACCAACCGCAAATACCAACGGATCCTGAAAATAGGGTTTCAAGAATTTTAAGAGATTTTCATTTGGCCAAACATCACTATTTAATAGTACTATTAAATCTCCTGAGGCCTTCCTCACACCATCATTTACACTACTGCTAAATCCTTCGGTTTTATCCTTCGCAATAATTTTTACTTGAGGAAAATATTGATGAAGTATATTTACACTATTATCAGTTGAGGCATCATCAACGACTATTATTTCACTATCTTCAACAGAAGATAAAACTTTTGGCAAATTTTGTTTTAGAAGATTGGCTCCGTTAAAGTTGGGAATTATTACACTAATTTTCATAGCAAATCCTCTCTAAACTCTACATTATGATTACCGCTAGGAACTAAAACTCCGCGCAATGCAAAATCCACTTGGTATAATTTTTCCTTTTTTCCATCAATAAAAACTTTCCATGATGGAGAATAAATATCGGTCAAAACTAATAATCTTGTTGAATTAGACTTTACTTTTATCTCTACTTTATTTGATAAATAAGAAGTAATATTTGCTGTTTCACCCCCAATTAGTTTTTGATATGTATGATCAATTTTATCTGATAAAACGGCAACACGTCTTAAATTATCACCTAACTCAAACATCTTTGTAATAATTTCTTGTGGATTATCCACGCTTATAATATCCTCAGTAAGGAAAACTTTTGGAAAAACGTTTTTATTCTCGTATATATGTGTATTACCTTCCTGAAGAATAAAGATGAGCTTTGATGATATCAAAGGATTCATGCTCACGATGAATTTGACACCTAGTAAATCTGTAATAAAGTTTTCGAATTTAGAAGGAGTAATGATTCTGTTGAACGAAGCTGGTGTAATATCTGGCTTATCTCTTTCCCATGCAGCCACTAATTGACCATAATTAAGGAAGTACAAAGGGTCATAGCCGCTCACATCATACAATCCATAATATATGGAAAAATTAGGAGGCATAAGTCTTCTATCGACAAACATAACTCTATAATAATTAGCGTTTTGTCTCAGATATGAAATTGCTTTTGTTTCCGGAAATATCCAATTCTCATTTGAAAATGGGGTAAATTTCCATCCAAACCTTAATAATTCTAATATTACTATTACGAAAAAAAGCATTGTTGCCGCTTTTTTAAAATTATTTTTCGCCTTAGTAATGAAGATTAAGACTATTGCACTTAAAATCATAAACGCTGTTGGGATAATTAGATTGTTTTTCATCACTGTTAAGTTTTCGAAATTTATCTGTAAATGAAAAATGGAAGATTTCAAGACAACTATCCACAAACAGAATAACAATACTGCAAAAACACCCAAAAGAAATATTATTTTTTGTGGCTTTTTGTCTTTAACAAACTGATCAAATCCGAATGCAGCCAAAATACATAGTGCAAAATCTATAATCACCATAAGTCTAGTTGGTTGGCTTGTGGATATAAAAGGAATTTTAAATATAAAAGGAAGCTTGGCTAATAGTGTAGGGAAAGAAAAAATAGCACCTAAAAAAGCCAGGCTTCCAAAAAATAAGACTTTCCTGTCTTTTTTAAATATTAGACTATAACAGGCAAGAATTAAGGGAGCACTACCGATAAAACCAATAAATTCACCATAGTTCCATATACCCCAATAATTTCCAGTTGCCGGGTTTCCGAAAAAGTCAGGCGCTATAAATTGGATTGCATTTTGCCATGGAATAAACCATCCATCCTTCATCCATGAGCTCTGGTCAAAATCCCGAGCGCTATGTAATATAAATTGAAGAGTTGGAGCCCATTGGACAGAAGTACTTAACAAAACAATTAATCCAATGAATAGAAATAGTATATATCTTTTAAAGACCGAATTAAAAATATTTTTTCCTTTTTGGTCTCTGAATGATAACTGAATAATTCTGACAAAAAGATAAGAATTGCTAACTATGAGGGTATAAAATAACACCTGAATATGACCTGCTAAAAATGAGGAAATTTCAGCAAAAAAAAGAATCATTGACCATTTAATTGTTATTTTCGCTAATAACTTTTCCTTGGCAAGAAGTATTAGTGGGAGCCATAAAACTGTTTGGATAATCGTATTCCATTCCAACCATGCAATAGAAAATCCGCAGAATGCGAATGTAACCCCACCGAAGAAGCTTCCCATTTTACTTACTTTGATATATCTTAAATATAAATAAAGAAAAACAGAAGCAAGTATCGGTTGTAATATGACCTGCAAAGTCCAAACAATGTTAAACGGCAAGACAAAATACAGCAGATTAAGCGGATAAAATGCGGCAGATTGAAAGTTAGCCAATAGAGGTGATCCGGAAAAAGAATAGGGATTCCAAACAGGTAAAATTCCCTTTTTTAACTCTTCTATCGCCATTTTCCGCCAGACATACTGCTGTCTTACAGGATCTGTAATCAGAAAATTCTTATATGGTATACCGCTTGTAAAGTTATCCCAAATCTCATCCCGCCAAGGATGATACATCCCTACAATTGTATCTGCTGGAATAGGAATCCGTCTGGACAGGAAAGTAGGATAGAAAAATAACAAAACCGTTCCTATCAATAATATCGGATAGATATTATTCAATAATAATTTTTTCCAATTTTCCATAAAATTGATCGCAGGAATATTTATTTGCCTCTGCTCTTACCAATTTTTCCTGATGAGTTAATAATTTTTCATCAACGATTAAATTAACCGTCTTTTGCGTTAGTTCCTCCAAAGTATTCCATAAATAACCACCATTTTCCCCATCAATAATATCCATAAGTCCTCCACCATTAAAGACAATCGGAACTACACCATTTGCCATCGCCTCAAGAGGTGCTATTCCAAAATGCTCTGCTTTTTCAGGATTTGTGGTTAAATCTTCACCAAATCCTGCAGCATGCCAGTATATTTTAGACTTTTGGTAAAATTCTAATAATCTATCTGATGAAAGATTTGACATAATCTCGATCGGATATCCTATACTTTTATCTTTTAGACGCCTGAAAATATCATCCCCGCCTTTTTCAGTTAATCCTCCTGCAATTATTAATTTCCATCCAGAAAAGTATTTACTATATGACTTTTTAAATAAATCTACTAGAATTTCATGTTTTTTATCGTGAGGATATGGGAAAAATCGGCCTACTGATAAAATAATATTATCTTTTGTCACTTTTTCCTTTTTGTTCGGCACGTCGATACAAGGTGCTAGTGTTAAACTTTTTATGCCGCAGTTTAATTTTTGTCTGATTATATTTCTCATAAACTGTGAATAACAAATTATCTTCCAGTTAGCTAATTTCATTCTATTAAGAAAATTTTTGTTAGGTATATGAAGAGGAGACTGAACTATGAGAAAATTCTTTTTTGCAGAGGAAAAAAAGAGGCTGCCATCACTCATGTAAAAAAACAAATCGTATTTGTGTAGATAAGCATATTTTTTAAGAAAATTCTGTTGAAGTAATAAATCAGAAGGTAACAAATGAGTATTTTTTAGGTTTATTCCAAATATCTCCAAGGATCTTTTACTCAGATCTTTATCTGCGTATAGATAGACTTCGCTATCTTGGCTAAATGCTCTTGCAATCGAAAGTATATATCTTTCTCCGCCACCAAAAATATTGAGATATGGACTATAAATGCCGATTTTTAAGTTTTTTATTTCTTTTTCATTTTTCATTTGCAACTTCAGATTTATTCTGTTTTTCCCATAATTTGGCGTATGTAATGAAATTACTAAATGCCTGATAAGTACTTTCTATAAAACCTGTTGTCCCCATTTTCCAAGCTTGATTTTGTATGTAAGATCGGAAAAAAGAAGTTACCAAAATTCTAAAAAAACGCCATTCTCTCATGAGAGGATGATTACTCTTGTATAAAAGTTGCGCTTCTATAGCTGACCATTCATTGGTTTTGGCAACCATTGAAGAAATATTCTTGTGAGTATAATGTAACAAATAGAATTGTAATTCACCAATTGAACCGGTTATTATTGGACTTTCATGCAGCGAGCCATGCCAACCGATTAAAGCGTCTTTTTTGATAAGTCTGTTTATCCTTTCTAATTTTGGAGAAGGTTTCCCTAGAAAATAGTTTTTTCTGACGATAGAAAATGCAGAATTACTTTCTGGATTTTTGACTGCTTTTTTTATTTCTATAGACAAATTTTTACTCACCCTTTCATCTGCATCAATATACAGTAGCCACTGAGACGCTGCTTTTTCTTTTCCAATATTTCTAAGATATGAAAAATCCAATCCTGAAATTTCATAGACTTTAGCTCCCGACTTTTCTGCCAATTCACGAGTATTGTCGGAAGAGCAATTATCAATTACGATAATCTCGTCAGCAAAATCCAGTGCTTTTATACATGCAGAGATATTTTCTTCTTCATTTCGGCTAATAATGATCGCGCTTATATTCATATACTGGCCTTGCCAAGTCTCCCCAAGTGGTAATCCATTGTACTCTTTGTGTATACTCCGCCTTTGATCAGTAATCTCAAACTATCCCAAAAAAGGGATTTTTTTGTTTTGCTAGTGGCATATTTAAACCCAAAGTAGAGTCGGTTGCGGTTTTGATAGTAAATATGCATTTTTGATCCAGGTTTACCAGATGATGAGGCATTTTTATGCCATAAAACAACCTTGGGGAAATAAATTACCTTCATATTATTATTTTTAACTCGGACAGAATAATCTACATCCTCATAATACAAAAAATATTTTGAGTCAAAAAGACCAATTTTATCGATAGTTTTACGCGTTATTAACATACAACACCCTGTAGCGAAATCAGTTTCGCATGTTTCACCATATTGACCAACGTCTACTTCATCTACGCCCTTGTGAGAAGCATAAACATTTGCCCAATCAATCTTACCACCAGCGTACCATATTACTTTTCCTTTTTCTTTATCTTTATATCTATCTTTATGGTATTCAAAACCTTTTGCAAAATAAATTTTTGGAGACATGACACCAACTTTTGAATCAGATTTTGCATACTTAATCAATTTATCTAAAAGCTCAAGAGAAACAATGGTATCGTTATTTAGTAAAAGTATATATTCACACTCCAAATCTAGGGCTTTCTGAATACCAATGTTATTAGCCTGAGCAAAACCTGTATTAGTATTATTTTCAATAACAATTACTTGAGGGTATTTTTTTCTTAAGATTGTTTTAAAACTATCATTTTTGCCTACCGACTCTGATACATACGGAGGATTTATAACGACGATGACCTGTACCTTTTTATTTGATGAATGATTTATAAAGATAGAATTCAAACACTCCAAGGTATCTTTCTCGTTTTTATAGTGGACGATGATTATAGCTGCCTTATCCATGCTGAGATAATTTCCTTTTTAATCTCCAAATCAAATCACTGATAAAATCATGCGGTTCTTTAAGAAGAGTGTTATAAAACCAATATTGAGTTTCGTTTTGCCCATCAGATATTACCTCTTTTGATTCCAATAAAGAAATTCGCTCCTCTTTAAAATTTTCTAACTCCCACAATTTTAAATAAGTTACTACTTCGGATAATGACTGCAAAAAGGCTAAGGCTAAGCCGTGAATACCATCTTTATATCCTTCCCACACTAAGTATCTATTGATAAATTCCTTACTTGAGAGATTTACCACATCACGATAAGAAAATTTTTTATTCGACAAAAAAAATTCTTTCGCGGAAATATTTGTATACCGATTCAACCTAGCGATGTATTGCTCTATTGTTTGGTAGTTATAATGACTTATGCTTAAATCTGAATTTGCTTCTAAATCTAAGCCAGTTCCGCGAGTCAACGGGACACCGTGAATTTTCTCACTCCAAGATACGCATCCCTTTTTAAAAAATCGGATCTGATAATCGGGCCACCAACCAGAATGCTTAATCCATTTGTGAAAAATTATATTCTTTCTTGCTACTCGACAATAGTCGACCCGCTTCTCTCTTGAAATAGAAATAAGTTTATCAGCTAAAGTTTTCGATATTTCTTCATCCGCATCCACTATCAAAACCCAAGATCCAAGAACTTTTTGAATGCCAAAATTTCTAGCAGGCTCTACAAATCCAGTATAAGGATGATTAAATATTTTCGCTTTGTAATTGGATGCAATTTCCCTTGTACGATCTTTTGAATCCATATCTATCAGTACGATCTCGTCAACGAAAGAAAGCGAAGACAGACAGCGTTCGATGTTTTTTTCCTCGTTATAGGTATGAACAACAGCAGAAATCATAGACTTTAATTTACGGTTAATTTGATTGTACTATGGTTTATTCTATTCACCAAATAAACACTAATTAATCTTGAAAGATCTATTTGAGGCAGACTTTTGAACCGTACAAGTACCTGAAATGGAAATTTAAAAATCCCTAAAAAGGGCATTTCCGATTTTATACCTATTAATCTATCGGGTTTTATCATAAACCATAAATAAAATTTGCCTTCGATAGATGAATATCTCCAGCCGCCAATCCAGCTATGGGGGTAATTTATCCAATATGACATCAATACTTTAGTTAATATTTGCGTGATATAATTCGCCATCTTTGGAGTTTTTAAAACCTGTTTTTGATCTAATAATATACTTTCATTGGTAAAAGATATTTTATGTTTACTACCCGCTTCGTCTACCAATAGTAAATAAAGATTGTCCCCATCCCGTTGTAAGTCAATTTTATTAATATGAGACATCAACATTATTTCATTATGATTTAAAGCTTCATCTATAATTGCAGGAATTACTCTTTTCAATAAGTGATTTTTATCGTTTGTGAAGATATCACCATAAAGGAATGGAATATTATATAGACGTAGGTCTCTTATAAATAAACTTTTATCCTTCAGTAATAACCCGATACGATAAGACTTGTTTGAATACCAAAACGCTTCAATATGAGGATTTGAAACATCGGTATCATGGACAAAAAAACTTGGTGAATAATTTGGAAACTGTTTTTGATAATCTTTTGCAAAAGATGACATTGTAAGGAAGGATAAATTTTCTTTTTGGGCAAGATCGACCAAAAAGCTTAATTGTTTCTCATACTCATCATAATAAACTGCACCTTCCTGACCGGCTTCTAATCCAACTGTTAGTTGGGTAATTGGATTAGGAAATAAGAGGTATGCTTGAGCAAGTTTTTGGAAATAAGTGGTATTCAAGTTGTTTCCAACATAATCATTCGCCTGTACGCTGTATATGGAATCTGTAGCTTTTAACCCATATCCACGAACAGGATCCCTGGCAGCCCATTGAATTTTCACCATATCCAAACGATCGGCAATACTATTTGCAGGCATAATTGAGTTAAATTGAGATGGATAATAAGGCGCCCCCCAGGGTTGACCCCATACACCATAAGTGTCTGTTTGATATTGATCCGATACATCCATGGCAGCCTTAATTTTATATTTTTGTGATAAATAATTAAGTGATACAGTATCGATATACCATGCCCCGACAGATACAGGGTAGTATCCAAATCTATCCTTAAATGTTTCAAAAAGAATATCTATCATCCGTTCTCGTTCAGCAGGGGTATAACCAGAAAAAAGAACTTTATCGGCTCGAGCCCAATCTCCACTTCCGTATATATAGGGAACATTTGAGTCTGTAGCAAGCCTCTCACTCACTTCAAGGAAAACGCCTAACTCCTGATTAACGGGTAATTCTTTAAACAACTTTGAGTTTTGGTTATCAGTAATGACGTCATACTGTAGTAACCATGTCGATGGAAGGTGATTCTTTCTTATCAGGTTGATCTGGTTTTTTACGGATTCATCTGATTGCCAGAGATTTCTTCCCCTGACCGGATGAACTATAGTCACATAATGATTCGTTTCAAAAGCTAAAACATTTGATGGCGAAAAAGAAATAATAAAAAGCAAAAGTATAAGATATTTTTTCACTTGTTGCGCTTGAAGAATTTTGGCAAACCTGCCAACTGATGAGGCAGGTATGGTCTAACATCCTCTCCCATCCAAAGCCATACCAGTAAAGTATATATGCCAAAAGTTAAAGCTAGAGAAAATATAACCAATAGCAAGTCTTGTGATAATTTCATGAGAATAAATGCCGGTAATGCTGTTATAAAAGAAATTATTACGGGTTTATACAGAGATGAGATTACGGAAAATTGAACGAACTTTTTCATTATAAATACAGGAATAATAGCCGTAAATGAGATTACAAATGCAGCCATGGAGACTCCATTATATCCATAAAAGTAAACAAAAATTGGATACAAAATCCAAGTTAGAGTCGTCCAAAAAATCATAAGAATCAAAGTCGTTTTAACTTTTCCAATTGCATTGAGTGCATTAAATAATGGTGTAGAAAAAGAGGACATCACAGAAGAAAAAGAAAAGAAATAAAATGAAAAAAGTGTCGGTTCCCATTTCGCATATTTTGGTATCAAATGCATTATAGGTTTTATATATATCGCTAAGATAATATTTGATGGAATTATCAGCAATGCTAAGAAAGTTAATGATTTTTGTACAGCTTTACCTAAAATTTCCATATCTTTTTGGAGTCTGGAATATACTGGAAAAGTTACTCTAATAACATTATCCATAACCAACTTAAGAGAAATTTCAGCATTTCTCTTTGCTACACCTATATAACCAATTTCACATATGTTAGGAGCTTTCGCACAAGCTACTGTTGGGGGAATAAAATGAACTCTGCTGAAGCTAAGTATTCGCCCCAGAAATAAAGTCATCAAGTCATCTTTTATAAGTGCCAAGCATGAGTTCAGCTGAAAAGGAATTCCAAAAGTTAACAAATGACGAATTGATTTTCTTGAAATACCAATTCCTATGGGCCAAGGATTAATGAGATAAATCGCAACTAGCCCAACGATTCCCCTAACTACTGCTGCCCACGCAAAACTTGCTACACCAAAATTCGATAGAGCCAAAATAATAGTAACTAAATAAAAAGCAGCTGTCTCAAAAATTTGAGGCAAAATAAGTTTGGTAAAATCCAGCTTTCTTTCAAGAATAACTGATGGAATAGTTTTCAATGAGGAAAGGAAAAAGGATATTATAAAAGCTCTTATCACAAATTCAGTATCTTGAGTCAGATGGAAAAATGAGCTTAGAGAAGGCGTATAAACAAAAGTGAAAATTACTATGATTCCAACTAATATTTGCTGAATTGTAAAAGCTGTGACTAAATCCTGCCGCGTAGGATCTTCTTTTTTTTGTATTAACGCTGCCGCAAGACCTATATCCGAAAAATACGAAAGAAACGAGATTATAGCTATAACTATCCAATAAATCCCGTATTCGTATTGTGATAATAATGCAAGAAGAACCAAGTTGGCTATCTGAGTAATGACTTGAATAATAAAGGTTCTGGAGATTAAAGCTGCAACGCCTTTGACTATCTTTCCTTTTATTATCGCTAATTCGACTTCTTCCATGAGGCTATTATACTATACAAAAGGGTAAAATTACTTACAGCCATAATACAAAGCATTGGATATATAGGCATCATGAATTTTTGATTACCGTCCGTTAGAATCGTTACATAGGCTAGATACAAAATATTTAATCCATATAACACTATAAACTCTAGACTATTTTTTTTCTGAATTTTCACTGTGGGGATTAGCGAAAATATAATAATAATCGGAATTAAGAGTATCCAAAATTCATTTTTCATTAATTTATTCGTAGTATCAATATAAAACCCTGTAAAAATGTTCCGCCAGATATTTCCAAATATTTTCGGTGATCCGGTAAACCAAGCCAACATCCATTTTTTATGCCGCAAGAATTCTACCAGTGACGGATGGTATACAAAAAAAGATATGTGTGAAAGGAGATAAACAATAGGTATTAAAAATGAGGCTTTAATCAATATTGAGAGATCTTTTCGTTTATACAGAAAAATCACTAAAAACAGGAATCCATAAATTATTAATAATGCTGGGAAAAATCTCGTCGAAAAAGATATCCCCCAGAAAAGCATTGAAAAATAATGATATTTGGCATTGTGCAAACTCATAAGAAAAAAATATATCCCGAGTATAAAAAACAGCGTGAACGGTAAATCCAAAAGTGATCTGATAAGATTATCCAAAAAAAGGGGGTCAAAAGAGATTATCCCTACCGATAGTAATGACAGCAGTTTATTTTTAAGTATTATATTCCCGATTTTATAAGTAACAAATAACAATATCGAAAAATAAATTATATTGATGAGATTTTCATTCCGAAAAATTAGTATCGACAAACCTATTAGATATTTTCCTAACGGCGGGTGCTCAAAATTCACTGCAGAGACATCACCTTTTTGGAATAAATAATAATATCCTGCAAAGGCATACAATCCATCATCACCAATGCCGCCTACGGATCTTGATCCCACTACATATTGTGATTTGGAATATAGATCACCATAATAGACAGGATCGAAAATTCTAGTAAAAAACTGTCTATTTGATATTAAGTAAAAAAGCAACTTGGTAATTATCAGCGTGAATAATATCCACCAAAGCACCGATTGTATCTTTTTACTTTGAATTAGTTTGAGGATATTCATAAGCAGTTACTATACTCTCATCATTATAAATCACTTTCAATGCATCTTGATTATTCAGTGCGAGACGGTTTTCGGATGATCCGCTAACAGGTATTACCTTTTTCAAAGACCTAGGATAATTCTTTTCTATTTCTGTGACAAGAGTTTTTGAAAGTTCTGCCCTCCTCGGAGCCCAATGAATTTTTGCGTTAAAGTCAATGGTAATATAAGTACAATAGCTCCAATTAATCAACAAAATCATAATCAATATAAAAGCGAGTTCCTTACTCGTTTTATGAATTAAATCAAATAGATATTTAAACATTGATGATAGAAGAAGAAGCAAACCGATAATAGAAATCGGCAGATAATATGAAAATGAATGTTGGGTGAAAAAAATAACCGGCAGAAGTCCTGTAATAAACCAAAGCGAACTATAGATAAGCAATTTCCCTAAATGGTAACCCTTTGAAAAAATCAGAAAAAGTGGAATCAAAAACATTAGAATAATACTGGTAAGAAAAGTTATAATGAATGGCCAAAAATACCATGAAAATTCCCTGATAAACTGTGGGTTTATATTAAAAAATGTTATGAATTGAGCCTTCATTTCCTCAGGCCAATTGAAACTCCATAATATATAAGCTTTTATATTATTCAGCAGTTCCTTTCCGATACCTAATTGGTATGCATCTCTTACCGGTGGAGGAAAAATATAAAAACGCCAAGTAAGTAATATAAATACCGTCAAAAAAAACGGCAACAATCTTTTTATGTTCAGTTTATTAAAATAAAATTGCGTCAAAAGTAAAATTATAGGCAGTACTGTTAACATTTCGTTTACAAACAATCCAATGAAAAATGAAACTAAAGACAAACAGTAAAATAGGTTTTCCTTTTTTCGGAAAGACAAAATAAAAAAAATCAAAGAAGCAACGGCATATGTAGGGCCCAAAATAAAAGCATAGGTAGATGACCAAAACATAGGTATATAATGAATTGCGGAAACGGCATATAGGAAGCTACTTAAACACGCTGTGAAAGAATCTTTTCTAATTAAGCGAATGAGTAAATAAACCAGCACTATATTTACTGCATGAGTGACTATAGTCAGAATATGAAAAGGCAACGGATTTAAACCAAACAACAATCGGAGAATAAAAAACGGTACCTGCATGCCTAACGGACGGTAATAAATAATATCATTTCTGGGAATAAAAAATTGATAAAACTCACTTAAGTTTTTTACCTGACTGATTCTTAACGTAAACCAATCATCTTGGAAAAAATAAGCATTGATTGTCGATCTGTATAAAAATAGGCTGACAAAAATCGAAAACACTAAAAATAATATGATCGATTTGATATTTATGTTTGTTTTCATAATTTTTTGGTAACTATTGTTTTTCCACCGATTCCTAAAGTAATACCTATAACTAGATATTCTACGTCACTATATGATATATTTTTCATTTCATGTATTGCTTTTGGCGGAATCAATACAGAATCGCCTGAATTTAAATCTTTTTTCTCTTTATCTACAGTAATTGTAGCTCTTCCCTTTATGATTATAAAAATTTCTTCCATATCTTCATGATAATGAGGTACAAAAGATTTACCTTTTATCAGTTTTGCCCAATTAATCATCTGAATTTTTCCATCTTTCATAATATCTTTTTGTGTAAAAATAATTTTTTTAAAAGCTACTCGATGAAGAGGATTTTCGTGAGATGCAGGAGAATATTTTAATTTCTTATTGAATATTATTTTCATTGATAAGCTGATTTTTGAAGTATGTTAAACTGCCAAAACAAATCCAAATAAAGTTTGAGATAATTCTTTGTCATCTTAAATAATTTAAAACTGGAAACCCCCTCTACTCTATTGATATAAACAGTAGGAACTTCTCCCAATTTAAAACCGGCAAGATGAGCTTTTATAGCAAATTCCGGTGAAATGCTAAATCCTGTTGATTTAAGCTCTAAATGAGTAATTATTTCTTTTCTAAAACCGCGAAATGCGTTCGTGATATCGTGTACTGGCACTCCGAAAAAAAATTGGGCCATTCTTGTACCCCAGGAACTTAAGAATGCTTTAAGTAAATCAAGATTTCCACGGGAACCACCAGGCATATATCTTGATCCGAAAACAATATCAAAACCGCTATTAATTTTTTCAATTATATCTAGATATGTTTTTGTATCATCAGCAAGATCACCCATCGTCCAAATAATTATTGGGTTTTCTGCTTTCATCGTTCCTTCCAGCAGTGCTTTTCCCATGGTGTTTCCTTTTTCTTCTTTATCGTCTTTACGATACAGAGGTTTAATATGTTTGTTATGTGAAGCAAAATCTCGCAAAATTATTTTTGTTTTATCTGTACTTCTATCATCAACGGGTATAATCTCATATGAAAATTTTTGTTTTTGTGCAAATTCCAAAACCTTTTTCAGCATAGGTTGACAATTTTTTTCTTCGTTGTGAAAGGGGATAATAAAGGAAATCTTCATCGCAATCCTCTTTTGGCAAGCTCCTGTAGTGCAAAATCTAATTTATCTACTGATTTTTCTTGTTGAGACCAGTCAACAACCTCTAATAATCCTTTTTCTAAATCCATATTCGGTTGCCAACCTAAACAATCTGTTATCTTCGTTATATCAGCATAACAATGTCTCACATCAAGTTTTCTTGTTTTGGAAGTGATATCCGGTTTGATATTTCGCTTATAAATCTGCGCCAAAAGTTCCGCTATCTTTTTTATAGTAACCGGCATACCAGAACCTACATTAAATACTTCATAATTTGCCTCATCTTCTTCAAGTGCAGCAATGTTTGCTGCAGTGACATCCCTGATGTGTATAAAATCTCTTGTTTGCAATCCATCTTCATTTATAATAGGAGGCCTATTGTTTTTGATTCTGCTCATAAAAATCGCAACGACTCCGTTGTAAGGATTGGATAAACTTTGTCTTGTACCATAAACATTAAAATATCGCAGTGCCACAGCAGGAATCCTGTATGCCATACCCACGTTTAAAACCATTTCTTCCTGATTTTTCTTGTTGATTGCATATATAGAATTACAGTTCTGTTTTGCATCTTCACTAGTAGGAACGGGAACTACTATTTGACTACATTGCGGACAATAAACATTAAAATCTTGTTTTTCTAACTGTTTTTCATTTCTTAAAGGGGGTCTTATCAGACCGCAATTTTTACACTTATAAGTACCTTCACCATATGAACTCATGGAAGCTGCAACAATTATTTTT
This sequence comes from Candidatus Gottesmanbacteria bacterium, assembly GCA_016195685.1. GTDB lineage: Bacteria > Patescibacteriota > Microgenomatia > 2-02-FULL-39-11 > 2-02-FULL-39-11 > JACPZE01. Next base: position 101,009 of record JACPZE010000020.1, on the reverse strand, counting down.
TTGACGTTATGCTTTTTATTCGCAAGTATATCCAACAGAATTGCAGTACCCAAAGAATTTACTCTTACATAATGCTCAATTTCATACATACTTTGACCTACTCCTACGGCTGCAGCAAAATGAAATACTCCATCTATTCCATCTAATGCCTTTAACCAATTCTCTTTATTTGTCACATCTCCTTTTAAAAAATGTGCCTTTTTATTGAAATAAGCTGGAAGATGACCAGAAGGATGAATCTGTTTAAAAAGATTATCCAATACTCTCACCTCATACCCATTTTCAATAAGCTTGTCCACTAAATGAGATCCGATAAACCCGGCTCCACCAGTGACTAGAATTTTTTTGTATTTGTTCATTGAAATAATATGCTTTTAAGCATTGATTTATTTATCTGGATCCACTTAAATAGCATACTTATACCCTCTTCAACGCTAATTTTTGGTTTCCATCCCAATTCTTTTTCTACATGTCTTATATCACTAATATATACTTTCTGATCACCAGGACGCCATCCAGAAAATTTGGGATTTATTTTTTTACCAAATAATTTTTCCAGTATGGGACCGAATTCGCTCCAAACAGAAATCGTATTGTTTATGCCACCTCCCACATTGTAAATTTGTCCGGTCACTTTTCCCTTATTTTCAAGAACAAGATCAAAAAGACGTACAAGATCGTCTATATATAAAACATCCCGGATTTGTTTACCATCTCCATAGATAGTAATATCGTGATCTAAAGACAAGGCGATAATAAACCAAGCTAACCATCCTTGATCTTCTATACCGAACTGATTAGGGCCGTAAATGCATGATTGTCTGAAGACAACCGTTGGAATTCCATAAATTCTTGCATAATCTCTTACATACTGATCAGCTGCTCCTTTTGAACAACCGTATGGAGAATGAAAATCTAGACAGGTTGTTTCTGATATTCCGTAAGGCAAAGCTTTATACATATAACGTGTTTTTTGTTCAACTACTCCGAGGTCTTCCATTTCACCATAAACTTTATTGGTTGAAGAAAAAATTACGAGAGGTTTATTGCCGTATTGGCGAACCGACTCTAAAAGATTAAAAGTGCCTAGTGCATTTATATCAAAATCAGTTTTTGGGTCAGTAACTGAAGTGGTTACAGCAACTTGTGCTGCCAGATGGAAAAGCGCTTCCTTTCCAACAACTACAGCATCTAAATCCTTTTTATTTCTTATATCACCTTCTACTACTATTAATTTTGGAAATTGGTTTTTTAGCCATGATAAATTTTGTTTTGTTCCTTTTCGCTCAAAGTTATCAAATATGGTCACTGAATAATCTTTTTTTAGAAAAAAGGATGCCAGATTTGATCCAATGAACCCTGCTCCACCTGTAATTAATAGATTTTTCATTTTATTTATTATTTTTATATCTACACCAAGGCCTATCCCAAAATAATCGCCATAATCCCGCTAGATCACCTGAGACTGTCGAGAGCACTCTGACTGTTGATCCCGGATTATCAACCCATCGAACCGGTTCTTCGTAAATTTTAAATCCAACTTTTTCACCAACGATTAAAAGTTCACTATCAAAAAACCATGCATCATCTACGATAAAGGGTAAAAGATCATCTACCACTTTCCTCGTAATACCTTTAAAACCGCACTGAGCATCTGAAAAGTGAACCTGAAAAAATATTTTTATCAAAACGTTATAGATACGCGATAAAACTTCACGTTTCAAAGGTCTATTTAGAACTTTCGACTTTGGTAAAAGTCTTGAGCCAATAGCAATATCATAATTATTCTCAAGTGCCGCTACAAGGGAGGGTAGATTTTTCAAATCTGTCGAGAGATCCACATCCATATACACCAAAATATCTGCAATACTTTTTCTCCATACTTTTTTGACTGCACGGCCCCTGCCTTTTTGATCCAGGTGCATACATCCCAAATGAGGTTTTTGTTTAACCATTTTTTGTGCTATAGAGAAACTATTATCTGTGGATGCATTATCGGCTACAGTAATATGCCAATCATAAGAAAGTAAATTCTGCTGGGCAAACGAATAAAGTTTATCTACGCTGCTTTCCAACTCTTTTTCCTCATTATAAATAGGAACTACTATTTCAACTGAAGTTTTTTTCATAGTGTACTCACAAAACAATGATATATACTAGCAAAAAAAGGGCAAATATGGAAATACTATTTGATAGTATCCGTATGAAAGTATTGCGAAGGTTAAATTCAATACTATGTTGGCCTTGTGGAATAAAAATTTCAATTCGACCGTTTCTAGATTTTAAAGTTGTATCGAAACCATCTATTTTCACCTGCCAACCTGGAAAATAAGCAACATTTGTCTGCAAAGATTTACTAGCAGCAGATTCAATATTAAATAATTTCTTTACCGGAGTATCTGAAAAATATTTTACCTTAAAATCAGGAGAAGAATTTATGCCCTGCAATGCTATTTCATATGTTGATTTTGGGATTATAAAATCATACGGCAAATATTCGTCTGATATTTTAGAAATTTTATACCGAAGATTCAGGTTGCTTGTGTAATCTGATTGTTTGAGAGGAAGATATTCTTTTGGAACAAAATATCTTGAATTAAACCATATCATCAATAAAATAAAAACAATGCAAAAAATTAATTGAATCTCTTTCCTAAGACAAACTACTATGAAGGAAATCATTGCAGAGATACTGAAAATAGAAATAGCCAAAAATCTCCAAGGGTATTGAATATAAGCAAATCCTGGCATTAAAGCCCAAATATAACCGGAAATATCAAGTACAAGAAAAACAGAAATTACAAAAAGTATTAGTTGCGAGGAAAAAATAGAAAATTGAAAGTTATTTATTTTTTTGCGTTTATGAAAGATTAAAACTACCGGAATAGATAAAATTCCTAATAATAGATGGATTTTACCGATCATAAAAGACATACCATCAGCACGACCCAAAGCTGAACCTCCAAATCCCCAGGGACTACTCCATAATTGATCAAGATATACAAAATGGTCACTAAATTTGCTACCTCCGGTAATCAATTCATTGATGCGAGTAAAATTTTTCTCAGCAAATGCCGGAAGAATAAAAAAAGAAGAAATACCTAATCCTATTAGGAAAACTGTCATTAATAAATACAGTTTTGTTGGATTTTGTCTTTTAAATAAATGAAACAGAAAATAAACAATCATCCCCACAATAAAAAATTCTATTACGATCATCCCCATAAGATTATGAGAAAGTAATATTACCGCAAAACCTATTATGCTTGTTAAAATTCCTTTTTTAATTTCTTTATCAGACTTTAAAGTTGGGATTAAATTAAATAAATTATTCTTGTGATGTGTTACGAGTTTACTAGAAAAAATTCTATAAATACCTGCAAGAAACAAAGGCAAAAACCCAATTGCATAAATCTCGCTCACAGCTCCCCGAACGTAAATATCTATGGCATGATAAGGAGCGTACATGTATAACAGACTTCCTACCAATGCTCCTGCTTCACCAACTAGATTAGTTAATAAGTAAAACATCGTTATGCCTGCCAGGATAATTCCGATAAAAAACATTATTTTTGTAGAAACAATCGAATCAAATCCTATCAGATTGAAAATTGCACCTGTATAATAAGGCAAAGGTGCATAAAAATTAAATAGAGGGTATCCGTATCCATATCCTAAATCTCCTACCCATCTTACCGGAAATTGACCGTGGGATAGTGCTTGAGCCATCTCATAAACGCGAGCAGGCTGAGTATCATCATGCATGGGGAAAAAGCCTTCGTGAAAGAGTGGTTTTACAGTCCAAAAAGAAAATATTATAACTAAAATTAAGTATAAAACACGCCGTTGATAACCTTTCATACAAACTTTAGTCTTACCCACTTAACCAAAGAGAATATAAAAAACAGAATAATAAGTGTGAAACTCAAAGCTGAAATAATATTACTCCAAAATCTTAAACTTGTTTCTTTAAACAAACCAGTAACTCCCATATTGCCCGAAGGGGCTTCAAATCTTATAAGCCCATCGGGACTTTTGTAATTTACAGTAATTTCTTTGTCATTTATATAGAATTTCCATCCTGGATAATAAATCGTATTCACTTTTACTATACTTGGAGATTGTGAGATAACTCGAAATTTAATGGAGTTTGATTTATATTCTAAATTATAGAGTTGAGCCTTACCTTGTTCTACCTCGATTTTTTGTCCGTAGCGGTTGGTTGGTTTATTGATAACCCAATTAGGCATTAACTCATCCATGGAGGTCGTAGTCGCATCGTTGGTCGCATAGTATGCATCAGGATTATTTATAAAAGTCGGTGGAGAAGCAAAATTAATACTCAAAATTACTGTTAAGATTGCTAAAACGCCGCCGATAAATTTAGTTACTTTATGTATTGGAAGAAATATGGTTGAGAGGGCCAGGAAAAAAGCCAGAGGGGTGAGAAATCTCCATGGAAAGTCAAACCACGAAAGAGGAGGTACATTCCAAAATTCGGCGGAAAATGGATGAGCATAAAATATCAGGATAAACACGCTTCCCAAAATAAAAATTAAAAGGGGCCAAAATTTCTTCTTATCTATATCTTTCGATAATATAAGACTTATAATTGCTAAAATGCCAGCCAAAATATGAGCCCAACCTAGTTGATATGAAGGTTTGATTCCGTAATTCCATGGAGAAAGGAGATAATCACTGATATTGATAAAATTTGAAGATACGTCTGCCAATTTTACCTGTGATAATAAAACTAATTGCTTTTCTGCGAGTGCAGGTATGAAAAAATATGCTGCTAAACCAAGGCCCAATGCGATCATCGGCAGAAAATAACGCCATGTGTAGAACTTTATATCTTCGTAATATGAAATAAGACACACGTATAAAAAAACAATCCAAAATGGGAAAAAAACCAAAGCCATTATATTATGAGAAAGAATAAGAGTCGCAAGAACAACTGAACATAATGACATTTTCATTAAACTGGGTTTGAGGATAAATTTCAGACTCAGATAAAAAAGCATTGGAAAAATAGCAAGGCTCAAAGACTCTCCTATGGATCCGCGTATATAAAGATCTACCAGCCTAAATGGTGCAACACTATAAAATATAGCTGCAAGAAGCCCTGCATATTCCCCTCCCAGTTCTCGACCTAAAAGAAACATAAACAAAGCAGATAAAACGGCACTGGCCACAAATATGATTTTGATACTATCTGTAAGTCCTATATGAAAAAATCTTAATGCAGTACCAACATAAAACGGAAAAGGGTAAGTAAAGTTAAAAAGAGGATAACCGTAACCATGATTTAAATAATCAGCCCATCGGGGAGGAATCTGTAAATCCTTTATTTCCCTTTGCATCTCTGCTAAACGTACTATCGCCCATTCACCGTCATGAGTGGGGAAAAAACCGGGACGGAAAAAAGGTTTGGTATAAATAAGTACTACAAAAAATATTACTATGAAGGGCAGCAGTCTTTTCATAATATCAAACTACTTCTATTTTAAACTATTTTTATCCCTGGATTCCACCTGATAAAAAAGCAGGAACGTATCTCCTTTACCCCGACGGTATTTTGCTATAAGTTTTAACGGCCAATTGCCGGGAATATTTTGTGTTTCTTTAAATACTAAATATGTCGGATAACCTTTCGAAGACTCTAATAAATCTTTCGGCACCTCTCCTACTGGCCAATAACTGCGTATATCTATATTTTTATTGCTTTTTAGGTATATTTCATATACAGCCGGATTAAGCCCAAAAGTACCTTCTGTCCCCAATACTACCTTTTCCTTCATAGCTTTTTCGTTTATAAAGTTTATAACTTCTTTTGCTCCATATCCTGAGGGCCAATCATTAAATAATTGATTTTTGTCTGAGATAGGTATCTCAGCGTCTACCGGATTATAAATTAACAATACGCTTTGGTAAATTGGATAAGTCAATATGAATAAAACAGTTATTAACATCAACTTATTATTTTTGCCGAATTTGCTTGTTATATCTAATATACTTTTTGATGCAATTACAAAAAGTGGGATAACCATAAAGAGTATAAACCTGGGGAAAATTACCTTACCGATTGCGGCAAGAGCAAGATACGGAATAACAAACCAGAAGAAAAGATACAATATTTTCTTATCGCGAGTCAATATTCCCCTAACTAAACCATAAATGATTACTAATAAAATTGGAATAGTTAAGTAAGTAAACAATATTGGTACTAGTCCATGAAGATTGGGCATAAACAACTCAAATGGTTTTTTTAAAAACTCTGAAAAGGTCAGAACAAATGAATAATTCTTCTGCCGTATAATATAAAACCATGGAGAAAGTCTAAGGCTGTTATACATGATTTGAGCAATCACAAAACTTATTAAAGATAGTCCCATCAAAATAAATAATTTTTTCACTCTATCTTCCGCTTTGAAATCAAAAAGAAACAAACTGAAAGGTAATAGAAAGAGGAAAAAAAGGGCTGATGACTTCGTAAGCACACCCAAACCAGTTGTTATACCCAAAAGCAGTGCAACATCCAACCTATTTTTTCTAACCAAAAGAACGCTGAGATATAAACTCCAGACTCCGAATCCAGCAAGTAAACTGTCATAAAGGGCTAACCGGTCGTAAAGAAGGGTAAAAGGTGAAAAAATGTAAATTAAAGACGCCAGGATCGCTTCTTTTTTCCCAAATAATTCACGGGTGAGGAAATACATTCCGATAACTGTAAAAATACCTGACAATACTGATACAAAACGCCCGGCAAAAAGCGGATCTGAGAATATTTTCAACATTGGATACATAAGCCAAATAAGTAAAGGCTGTTTCCCGTCTGTCAGTGAAATATACCGGTGTGCCGGATCAGCCAAACCGATCTGTGCCCATCGTATATAAATTGCTTCATCGGTGAAGATAGGAATTTTAAGAAGATTAATTATCCTGGTAAAAAAAGTGCCTAATGCGATGATAAGAATTACAAGTAGCTCCATATTCCAAATTCAATTATAACATTGATCTCACTTAATCTTTTTATTAATCATTTTTTGAGTAAATGAATAAATAAATATAATTAAAATAGTTATAGAAATAGTGGAAATAAAAATTAAATCCTGCACATTTCTGACCGGTCTACTGTAGTCTCCTGTATAAATAAATGGTAGGTACCGTAGAAATGCTGCCAGAGAAATCCCAGATATCAAAATATTTATTCTTGAGTATTTCACTAACAATGCCCCCATCCCTATTAAAGGAATAAAATACCATGAATATGGTTCCCTATAGATAATTTCCAAAATCACCGGCAGGACCATTATAAGAAGAAAAAGTAATATTCTATGCATATATTTATCAGGTTTATCAGCAATTTTTATAAAAAGGAAAAGTGGTAACAATATAATAGTTGCGAATTTAATTCCAGCTGACAGTAAAAGGTTTAAAATTGACATTGCGCTGTTTTTTCCTGAAGATATAAAATATATTCCTAAAAGAAGGAAAAAAAGCATTGCAACCTCATTATGGGGGCTCACCAGTGATTCAATTAAGACAACGGGGTTGAATGCATAGAGGGCTGTCCCTAATAATGATAATTTAGGATTAAGTTTTGTAAGTATCTTATAGATAAAATAAACATTGCCCAAATGAAAAAGAGTAAACAAAAATTTGAAATTGAAAAGTGTCAGAACGAATTTACCAAATCCCAAAAATGAAAACGGTAAAGTTATAAGTAACCATATAGGCCCGTAAGGATATGTCCTGTGAGTCCAATGCATAAAACGAGTCCACAGATCAGAAGGAAAATCCAATGCAGAGTGAATATAGGGATTTTGATGGTAAATAGTTACAATTCTGGCATCGAACATATAATTGAAAAGGTCATGTGAAAAAATAGTATAAGAAAAAAATAGTATCAAGCTAGTTAAAAAAACTAAGTGAAAGATATTTTGTTTGGAAAGTTGATTTTTCCTAATCAATAATAAGATTGATAAATAGATTAAATACAAAAAAAACAATAAAACAACTAAAATTACCATTGATAGCGGCCGATTATAGTATCCCAGCAATATAAGCTGATGTTGTATATTTTGGTATAACTGATTGGAAGAAAGAGTCAGGTTTAAATCTATCTGTGAGTAGGAATAGATAGTGGTGAGAAAAAGAACTATAGCATAAAATACATAAACCATTTTCTTCTTATTTATTATAAACCCCATTCATGCTGTTGATTCTTATTTTAATTAAATCTATCAAACCCTCCAGAGAATCTCTTATGGGGCTAACATTTCTAGTTTCTTGATAATGCCACTCTACGGGCACTTCAGCGATTTTATAACCCAACAATTTAGCGATATATAATAATTCTACGTCAAAACCCGCAGTGACTGTCGAACCGCTTACCGGATTTTGTAAATTAAATACTTTTAACTTAGAGAAAATGTTTTTTGCGCAAATTTTACTGAATGCTTTAAACCCACATTGAGTATCATTGACTCCCAAATTTAATATAATGTTTCTTAGTATCATAAACCCTCTTGCCATTGCTATTCGTGTAAGAGGTGCGCCCCTTCTTTTTGTATTTCTGGAACCTATTACCAGATCAAATCCTTTTTTAAAATACGGCAAAAAAAGATCTAGTTGACTCATGGGAGTAGCTTGATCTAAATCCGTAAAAAGAATATATTCTCCTTTTGCTTCTTTTACACCGGCGATGACTGTTCCCGCTTTTCCTTTATGTTCTCGAGATAATAATTTAAACTTGGGATCATCAGAAATGAATTGATTAATCAGTTTTTTACTCTCATCAGTACTCCCATCGTCTACTACAATCACTTCATATGTATAATCTTTTTTTGATAAAAAATGGGCGACATTTTCTAAAGCACCTAAGCGTAAATTTCGCTCTTCGTTATAACATGGAATAATTACTGACAGATAAATTTTTTCCATAATTATTTATTATAGTGTTCTAATTGAAAAACTCGTGCAGTCACGACATTCCAATCCCCAATAACCTTTGCCCGGCCAAATCCTGCAATTTCCCATAGGGGATGTCCTTCTGGTTGACAAACTTTTTCCTCACAAACTACTAACAGCTGATTTGTAACTGTTTTGCGTGTAGGATCTGTCACTGGATTTTCAATGACGACAGGGGGTGGTCCCCAAAGTTCCAGAAAATATCTATATGCATGGTCCGAATTCTTTCCGGCAATTAGAGCAAAATTGTAGGGTTTATCATCTTTTACTTTATAGACAAATTCCGCTATTTTTTTCGTATTTGCCAATAAATTGTTAGGTGTCGGAAGTAACGGACTTTTTTGTAAAAAGAAATAATTTAAACTAAGAAAAATTAAAACTGATAATATTTTCGTGACAGCAGAAAATCTCCAAAGCGTATACAACATTATTCCAGTCAAGATAAAAGGTACAGCAAATAGTGAACCAAAATAGTAATCATAGATTACACCGCGATAAATACCAAAAGATACTACGCCCGTTATCAACCAAATCATGATAAGCGTAAATGAAAGTTTATCGGCTGTACTCTTTAAATAATTTCGAAAATAAATCACCAAAGTTATAAACAAAAAAGGAATAAAAATCTTTGTTATTTCAGCACTATTTATAGTTATAAGCCTCCAAAATAACCGGATAAATACATCATTTACGACGTTAAAAAATTGTACTATTATTGACCCCTGCGATGATGTATTTTGCTGAATAACGAACCTGATGACTGCTTGAGTATTCACGAATTCATGGCGAAGCTCAAATAACAAAAAAGGCGAGTAAGAGATAATTAAAGCAACCACAGCCATAAAGTAATTTACCAAAGGAATCTTAAATCTTAGCATTGCTAAACTGACTAAAATGATCGGTAAAAATAAAAACGTTACGTAATGAAGTTGCAAAAGCACACCGAGTGCTAATCCTGTAAGGATAAACCATCGATATTTTTTACGTGTAATTACTTGAAAAAGAGAGTAAATAAGTACTACCGAAAAAAATGGAACTACGTTTGGATTCCAGGATGACCGGCCGGAAGTGATCATCAAAGGCGATACAGCATAAAGAAATGAAGAAGTCAGTCCAACAGCAGGATGGAAAAAATCTGATCCTAGTCTATAAATAACAAAAATAGTACCTACTGAAAACAGCCCAACCATTATGGCCGGTCCTACAGGATCAAAATGCCATAGCCATAAGAAAGGAGCCATAAAATAATAATAAATTGGCCCCATATACATTGATCCGACGCTAGTTATAGGTCCCAATAGGGTAAATTTATGATCCACGAGCATTCTTTTAACTACCAAGACATCCCTGCCTTCATCCCCTAAGAAAGTCATGTATTCATTTATTCTAAAAAAACGGAAAAAAGCTCCTGTTAAAAGAATAACCGTGAGCAATATTTGGGGAAGATATTTTATAATCGTCTGTTTTATTTTTGTATTTTTCATTTTGGAAATTAATTTCTTTTGTGTGTTTTCCAAATAAACCTATTATAGACAAAATAGCTATATGGAATAATCAAGATTAATATCGTTAAAATATTAAGGACCAAAACAAACAAAAGTGAATGACTGATATAATTTGTACCTAATTGAATAACAATTTTTTGAATAATTATCGATCCAACCGATACGATATTAAACTGCATAAATTTATAAATCATTTTGAACCCTTGCATTCTTTTATGCGAAAATGTCCATACATTGTTAAGGATAAAATTGGAAATAATCGCTGCTTCTGCGCCTAAGGCAACGGCATTACTTTCTTCAAAATGCATGAAAGTGATAAGCAACGACTCAAGTAGAAGCTGGATAATAAATCCAGTTCCACCGACAATTACATATTTGAAAAAGTTGTTTGATCTTTCTATACGGATACTGATACTACTCCTTATATACTCAAGTACATCGCGCAAATAGTAACGGTTAAACCCAATTTTAGATTTGCCGAATTTTCTTTCTTTAAAAATCGACGGCACTTCTGTGAATCTAGCACCCGTTTTGGATAATTCGTACAAAACGTGGAGTTGAAAAGAAAATCCTGAGTTTTTCATTTTGGATAGAGCTACTTTATCTAAAATACCTTTGACCCTAATCGCTTTAAAATTCCCAGCATGATCTACTACCTCATGTACACCAGCAACCCACCAGGCTAAAAATGTATTGGAAATTTCATGATTCAGTTTTCGAAACCAATTCCATCCGATTACCTTACCACCAGAAACGTGTCTGGAGGCAACAACCACGTCATAACCCTCTTGAATTTTACTTATCAGTTTGGGCATATCTTGCGGATCCCACTGGAAATCTGCATCATTGGGGATGACAACGTCTGCATGCAGTTTTTCTATGGCATACTCGTAACCCATTATCAATGCACGTCCTAAGCCTTCCTTTTTTTTCAATAGTAAGTGCACGTTTGAAAATCTGCCTTGATATTTTTTGACCTCTTCGGCAGTACCATCGGGTGAATGGTCATCTACAATTAAAATATCCGCGTCCCACTTCTTCTCTTTCTCTAAAGCCTCAAGAGCTTCTATCATTTTCCCGATATTTTCTTTCTCATTAAATGTAGGAATAATATGAACAATTTTCATAAATTCTTAAAATACTCTATCGTTTTGTTAAGACCTGTTTCCAAATCAATTTGAGGTTCCCAATGCAGTTTTTTCATCGCCTTTTCAATATCTGGCTTTCTTTTATCTGGATCATCGCCTATCCTTTCATCATATTTCTCCATTGATGATTTTGAGTTTGTCAGTTTGAGAATGATTTCCCCGATTTCCTCGATGGTTAATTCATTGGGATTACCCAGATTCACTACCTCACCTATCATATCTTTACTCTCCATGGCAGCAATAATTCCATTTACCATGTCGGAAATGTAACAAAATGATCGCGTTTGGGTACCATCTCCATATATCGTCAAAGATATTCCAGCAATTGCTTGATTTATGAAATTAGAAACTACCCGACCATCATCTTTTTGCATTCTAGGACCGTATGTATTAAAAATTCTTACAATCCTTGCGTCAAGATTATGCTTTCGAACATACTCCATAGTTAATGCTTCGGCAAAACGTTTTCCTTCGTCATAACATGCACGCAGTCCGACAGGGTTTACATTGCCAAAATATGATTCTTTCTGCGGATGCATTATAGGATTACCGTAAACCTCAGAAGTTGAAGCAAGCAAATAAAATGCTTTCATTTTTCTTGCTAGTTCCAAAACATTATATGTACCAGATGAATTAGTAAGCAACGTTTCTATGGAGTATTTACGATATTGTGGAGGGCTTGCAGGAGATGCTAAATGATAAATATATTGAATTTTTTGATTTAATAAATCTAGTTTTGTTGTAAAAGGGTTTACTACATCATGTTGGACGAAGTGGAAATTTGGATTATTTAGAAGTTGACGAAGATTTTCTTTGTTACCGGTGATCAGATTATCTAAACAAACTACTTCATATCTTTTTTCGATCAACTTATCACACAAATGGGATCCTATAAATCCTGCTCCACCAGTAACTAAGCATTTTATTTTTGCAGTCATCGTTATTCATTATCTATCACTTTAGATCAAATTCATTGTTAAACTCTCTCTCGCCAGTAATCAAGAAGATCCTTCATTGTTTTTTCAAATTGAATTTCTGGCTTCCACCCTGTTTTTTTCCTAAATTTAGTGGAATCACCTATAAGTACTGCGACATCTGATGGTCTCATTCTGTCTTTATCTTGTTTTACTGCTATTTTTACCTTACTCATAGATAAAAAGATATCCAAAACATCTTCTATTTTCCTTCCTGTACCAGTGGCGATATTATAAACTTCACCCGGATCACATTTTGATACTGATAGATAATAGGCTCTAACCATATCTCTAACATCTGTAAAATCCCGGACAGCGTTGAGATTCCCGACAGAAACTACAGGCTCCCTTGTACCCTTTTCTATTTCTGCAATTTGTTTGGCAAAAGTAGATTCTGCAAAAACATCTCCGCGCCTCGGACCAGTATGGTTAAATCCCCTCGTCCTTATCACTTTCACTCCATAACTTTGGTAATACTGATAGCCTAAATAATCCATTGCTATTTTTGACACAGCATATGGTGATAATGGGCGGAGTGGATTTGTTTCTTTAATTGGCAATTCATCCGAGAGAACTTTTCCGTATTCTTCCGATGAACAGGCTATTTGGATTACAATATCTTTATCTGTTTTACGGACAGCTTCAAACAAATGAGCAGAGCCGGTAATGTTTATTTCAAGAGTATTGGAAGGTGAAGCCCATGAAGATTGTACGTAGGACTGCGCAGCTAGATGGAAGATATAATTTGGCCTGACCTCATCTACCACCTGATACATAGAATGAGCATCCAATAAATCAGCTTCGTGAAATTTTATTTTATTTTTAATGTGTTCAATATTATCACTCTTTGATCGCCACCTTTGAATCCCGTGAGTTTCAACTCCCTCCTTTAATAACAATTCTGCCAGATGGCTACCGGCAAAACCTGTTATCCCGGTAATAAGGGCTTTTTTATTATTTACTTTATTCATATTTTTCCTTTCTGTTAATTTCTGCCAATACCTCTATAAATAAACCCATTTTGTTTTACTTTCACTGGATCATAAATATTCCTACCGTCAAAAATATAATAATTTTTCATCAATGCTTTTAATTCTAACAAATCCACCTGCTTAAACTCATTCCATTCTGTCAAAATAAGCAGTGCATCGACTCCTTTTGCTGTTTCTTTTGGATTCTGACAATACTTGACGTCCTCAAAAATAGTAGCTGCGTTTCCCATGGCGGCTGGATCAAAAGCCTGAATCTTGGCTCCTTTTCCCTGAAGAGTTTTGATTATATAAACTGACGGTGCCTCTCTCATATCATCTGTATTTGGTTTAAACGAAAGACCGAGTACTCCAATTTTTTTGCCTTTTACACCGCCAAGAGTTTCAATTACTTTATTGACAAACCTTTCTTTTGCTTCCTGATTTATCTGATAAACCGCAGATAACAATTTGAAATCATAATTATATTGCTTGGCAATGGCAATCAGAGCTTTTACATCTTTGGGGAAACAGCTACCACCAAATCCTACGCCGGGATACAGAAAACTCCTGCCTAATCTTTTATCTAGACCAACTCCTGTCAGTACAACTTCTACATCCGCCCCTACTTCATCACAGATAAAAGACATGGCGTTCGCAAAAGAAATCTTCGTGGAAAGCAGAGCATTTGAAGCATATTTAATCATTTCGGCGCTCTCTATAGTAGTAACAATCCTTTCACCATCGATAGGTTTATGTAAATCCAAAAGTAAATTTTTCGCTTTATCGCTATCTGCACCTATGACAATACGATCAGGGTTTGCTGTATCGGCAAGTGCGCTGCCTTCTTTTAAAAATTCCGGACATGAAGCTACATCAAAAATCACTTTATCTCTAACTATCTTTTGAATTATTTGAGCCACTTTCCTGTTTGTTCCCATGGGAACTGTACTCTTTGTAACTATCACAGCGTAATTTTTTAAATTTTTCCCGATTTCTTCGGCAGATTTAAAAACTGAAGATAAATCTGCATCACCAGAAGGAGTCGACGGTGTTCCAACACAAATAAAAATTATTTTTGAATGAGGAATTGCTTCTTTGTATTCTAAAGTAAATTTAAGCCTACCAGCGGAGAGATTGTGCTTCACTAGTTCCGCCAAACCAGGCTCATAAAATGGAGTTATTCCTTTTTTTAGTTTTTCTATTTTTTCCTTTGTTCTTCCTACTACCCAAACGGTATTACCCAAATCTGCAAAAATAGCAGCGGTCACCAATCCTACATAACCATGTCCTACAAATGTGATCGTCATATTAGTTTATTGTGAATTTGCTTTTCTATTTCGCTAAGCCCTTCATCAAAACTCTTCATCTTTATACCTAATTTTGTTATTTTATCATTTTTGAGTGCGAGATTTCTAGGCCTAAATGCTCTATTTTTGAAAAATACTTCTCTGGTCACAGATTCTACATCGGTAGCCAAACCAAATTTTGTCAATATTTTATGGATCGCATCATGCGGAGTCAGACTTTGACCACCTACCACATGATAAACACCTTGCAGTTCTTTTTTTAGAATTAAATCTAATGCACTTGCGATATCATCGATAAAAGTAGGAGTAAATATATGATCAGTAAGTGCAAATAATTTTTCCTTTTTTTCTGCTTTCTCGATAATCCGACGTACAAAATCTGCCTTTTCTTTGTAATATGCTCTAAAAGGATAAGACAATCTCACTATCATAAACCTTATCTCCGCCTCTTTTACCAACTTTTCTCCTTCAGATTTGGTATATCCATACCAGTTGAGAGGATTAACAGTATCATCTTCGGCATAACTATCTTGTGTGCCATCAAAAACAAAATCTGTAGAGATGTAGACGAGTCTTTTGTTAAATTTCTTAGCGGCTTCTACTATATTTTGGGTACCGATGACATTTACCAACCATGCCGGACCTTCTTCCCCAAAAATTTTATCATCTTCACATGCATCTACGTCTGTTTTGGCAGCCATATGTAAAACTATGGATGCTGACGAATTCTGAAATGATTCCACGACTTGTTCTGAATTGGTGATATCGATTCCGGTAGCAAAACTAAGATCGGTGAATTCAAAAGTATCACCTAATAACTCCATAATCCTTGAACCAACTAACCCAGATAATCCTGTCCCTAAAATAGGTATTTTCATAGGTCGTTATATTGTTCCTTATAATAATTACTAAACTCATCTTGTTTGAGCCTTTTCCACCAAGTTTCATTTTCTTCATACCACTTTACAGTTTGCTCCAGCCAATGAGTAAAATCGTGTTCTGGTATAAAACCCAGCTCCTGTTTTATTTTTGACCAATTTATAGCGTATTTTCGGTCATGCCCCATTCTATCTTTTACAAACTCCAAACAATCCTTATTTTTACCCATAATTTCTAATATTTTGGTTATTACATCCAAATTGCTTATATCCTCCGTAAGTCCACCCACACAATAAGTTTCTCCTATTTTTCCACTAGAAAGAATCAAATCTATCGCCCTACAATGATCTTCCACATAAAGCCAATCACGTACATACAAACCATCTCCGTATATGGGAATTGTTTTCCCCTCTAAAATATTGGTGATTGCAAGCGGAATAAGTTTTTCCGGATATTGGAAAGGGCCAAAATTATTAGAACAATTCGATATGGTAACCGGAAGTCCATAAGTATAGAAGTAAGACATGACTAAGTGATCTGATCCGGCTTTACTGGCTGAATATGGACTTCTGGGGTTATATGGTGTTCGTTCATCAAATTTACTCAAATCATCTAAATTTAACGATCCGAACACTTCATCTGTAGATATGTGGTGAAACCTCTTTACTTTACGCTTTAGAGCTCCCTCCAATAACACCTGTGTTCCTATAATGTTGGTCTTTATGAATATTGACGGACTTTTGATAGACCGATCTACATGAGATTCGGCAGCAAAATGTACAACAATATCTATACCATCCATAACTTCATCCACTAATTTTCCGTCGCAAATGTCACCTTTAACAAATCGGCAATTTGGATTATCTTTGATTTTTTTAAGATTTTCCAGATTGCCAGCATAAGTCAACTTATCCAAATTGACAATAAAATCTTGAGGATTATTCTTGAGCCAATAATGAATAAAATTGCTGCCGATAAAACCGGCACCTCCAGTTACCAAAAGTTTCATAGTTTAAGTGGTGGGATATTTACCCAATCGTAGTCTATATTCTTGTCATCATGGGGAATTCTGCCCTCCTGCTTTGTATCATATACACTTGACGTAACATAAAATAGCTCTGACTCTCCTCCTATAACTTTACAACCATGAGCCACACCGGAAGGAATCTTAAGTACTATATTTTCTCCATGCTGACCCAAAAGGAATTCATTCAATTGTTTATAAGTTGGAGAATCAACTCTAGTATCATATAGTCCTACATGCAAATCGCCTTTGGCTACATACCAAAAATCTACCTGGGTTTTGTGTATATGCCAGGCTTTTATCACCCCGGGAAACATATAAGAATGGGACAGTTGGCCGAATCCTTCTGCAAAAAAATCATCATTTATCCTGATGAGTTCTTCAAAAAAACCTCTGTCGTCTTTGTGGCGAATCAATTCTTTGCGAATTACGCCGGATATAATCTTTTCGTTTTTATACATCTTATGCTTATTCATGATTGTCTTTTTCTGCCCAATATTTATTGGCGGCAAATAATGTGTTGAATGTTCCGGCGTCAGACCAAAATCCTTCCAGTTCTACCCACTTTAGTCTCCTATCCGCAATATATCTGTTGTTGACATCTGTTATCTCTATCTCACCTCTATCTGACGGTTGGCAAAGTCTTATATAGTCAAATACTTTGTTATCGTAAATATAAAGTCCTGTAGCTACAAAATGACTTTGTGGATTATGGGGTTTTTCCTCTATACTCACTATCTTCGTTTTGTCTTTTACATCGAAAACCGCTACTCCAAATCTTTTCCGCTGATCTATATTTTGCATTTTCTTCAAAAAAACCAATGCTCCATCATCAAAATTTTCAACATGCCTTTTTATCTGTGAATCAGTCGTGTTGTCACCCAAAATTACGGTAATATTTCCACCATCGGCAAAATCTTCAGCCAAACGAAGAGCGTCTGCTATACCTCCGTCTGATTTTTCCTGATAAGCATATTCCAGATGTTTCACGCCTAATTCTTTTCCGTTTTTCAATACCCTTATAAAATGACCCGCATGAGGACCGCTGGTAACAACCAAAATATCCGTAATCCCGGCATTCACAAGTGTCGTCACCGGATAAAATATCATCGGCTTGTTGTAGACGGGAAGCAAATGCTTGTTTGTAGCAAAAGTGAGCGGGTACAGTCTGGTTCCCAATCCGCCGGCAAGTATGACGCCTTTCATCTTCTCTCCATAAGTTGCACTATTGTAAGCATATTATCTAAATATTGTCCCCTGCAGTAAAAATACAGCAAGAAGAGCTACGAGTAGATATTCTACCACAATTTTGGGATGAAGATCACCTTCCAGGTGATGATGTACCACTCCCCAAAGAAAATATATAAAAGAAGTCATTATAGCGACCTGAAATTGCATACGGTGATTACCTGCTAAAGCAAAAAAGGCAACAACCGCAGATAAAAGAATTACTATCAAAACCAGATAATGCAAAATGTGGAAATGTGTATCTTTTTTCATTTACAATATGACTCCTATACCTGTGGCTCCCATTGCACCAATGAGAGCTCCCAGGAAAATTATGTGAGCTAGGCTATGTCCACTCAATCTTTGAGTCTTAAATTTCCAAAGATAAAGGCTGTCTATAAATAATACCACCAGCATAAATTCTGCAAATATAAGCGAAAAAGTTTTATTGACTTTCGGCAAGTATATCGGCGACTTATTTATAGATACCTCATTTGCGCCCAGTTGGTTCTCTGGAATTTGTACCTGAACTAATTGTTTTCTATCGTTGGCATTAGACAAATCTTTGGGAGTATTTGGTATAATTTCTGCCACGGTGGATTTACTTGGCGTACCAAATTCCTGGACAACCAGAGTAGTGTCTTCGCCGTTTAGATTGCCGTTTATAATCGCCAAACCGATATCTTTGTATTCCGGCTTAAGAATATTTGCCTTATGAGATGGTGAATTCATCCAGGCCTCAATTACTTCATCTGCGGTATTGAAATTACGGGCCAAATTTTCTCCGGCGTAAACATAAGAATAACCGGAGGCATTTATGAAAGACCATGGAGTCGTACCTGTGGGTGAGATATGTGCCCAATAGTTCTTACTAAACATGTCATTACCTTTTGCTGTAGCTGCTATATCCAACTGGTCGGAAAGAGATAGGGGCTGCAGATTATTCTCTACCCTTTTCTTATTCACCAAAGACAAAATCTTCTCTATCGTAATATCGGTGGCATAACCCAATATATTTGGTTTTAGCTGTTTCATAATATTCATGGATAAATGAAAGATTACTATGATCAAAATGTAAAAAACTATGGCGGAGTTATGCAAAGACCTGGCTCTGTAGTTGTTGGATTCATGCGGAATAAAATAATGACGAAGTTTTTGGGCAAGATTGGTAAACATCTATTTCCATTGTGCCAAACCATAGGGATAAATTCAAGGAAATAAATAATAAGGGATATTAAATATTATTACTCTTAGGAGTTGCCGATTCCGTTGCACCTGGATCTAAATTGGCCGACCCTTGAGAAGTAAACCAGTTAGATGCGTTTGTACCATCATTCGGTGGATCTTTTCTAGCCATAGATTTATCTGGAACTATGTTGTTGCCATTGACTCCATTAAACCATGCACTATTTCCATTGGCTGTATCTATAATAACTCCTAGATTATTTTTTAATACTAACTGCTCTCCTGCATTGTCTAAACTTATAGAGGCTGTTTGAAAATCAGGATGAACATTCAGCACGGAATGACTATCAGTTTCCAAATAATTCGCTATGAGGAAATAATCATTTGCGCCAATTGTACTTGATGGAATGGTAATATTAGGACTGCCAGAATTTCCTAACTTTTCTACAACCCAGTTAGTCAAATCTATCGGACTCGAAGTAGTATTTTTTAACTCAATCCATTCATCTGCACTACTTGCGCTACTCCCCGGCCACATGATTTCGTTAATTACAACACTTGGCGGCGTTGGAGTGGGAGTAGGTGTAGGAGTATCAGAAGGGGTGGGTGAAAGAGTGGGAGTAGGAGTATCTGTAGGTAATGGTGTCAGGGTAGGTATAGGCGTGTCTGTGGGCGAAGGTGTGACAGTAGGTATAGGCGTAATGGTAGGAGTTGGTGTGTCTGACGGAGTCGGGATTGGGGTATCTGTAGGAGTCGGAACAGGGGTATCTGTAGGTGTAGGAGTGTCTGTGGGTATAGGCGTTAAGGTAGGTGTAGGAGTATCGCTAGGAGTAGGAGAAGGTGTAAGAGTGGGCAACAACACCCCCGTGTCAGCCTCTATCTGTCCTTGGGAAAGCGCAGTATCATATATTCTTACCTCAGATACCCGCATATTAGGTATAGAAGTTCCATTATTATATGCGCCTATATTCAATAATCCTGAATTACAACCAGGAGCAGTATTATTGCCATCACTATTGGTAAGCACACCATCTATGTACCACTGACGAGTTAAACCATCCCAAACCATAGCGAGGTGATGCCACTCGTCAAGCAACGTCAAAGAACCATTAGAAACTATGGGAGAAAAAGGATTATATTGCCTAAACTCCAAAGGATTTGCAGAACCACCAGTCCAAAGTAACCATCCTTGACCTGCAAATTTAGATATCAAAGTTCCTTCATTTATCGGTGGTGATAAAACTTTAAACCAACCTTCGATAGTGTATGCGGTGGGGAAACAATAGTCGCTGGTATGTAAATTTTCATTGTATAAAAAGTTGTTAGCAGAATTTTGTACTTCGTAAGAAAAAGTATCTCCCCAGTTATTGGGAGGTACATCATTCGACCAGACTGGAGGTAAATTATTGTTTACATGGAGTCTTTTATTATTACCAGAATCATCGGGAATAGAATTCCCACTGCCTTCGTTTAATTTCCAATAAGCCACTAAACTCGCTGATAAATTGGGAGTTGGAGTAATAGTGGGTGTAGGAGTATCAGTCGGACTGAGAATTGGTGTATCTGTTGGAATAGGAGTCGATGTAGGCGTAGGAGTATCACTAGGTGTTGGTGTAGGTGTATCTGTTGGAACTGGAGTTAATGTAGGTGTAGGAGTATCAGAAGGCGTGAGAGTAGGAGTATTAGTCGGAGTTGGAGTTAGGATTGGGGTTGGAGTATCGGTTGGTACCGGTGTAGACGTCGGTATAGGTGTTTCTGTAGGCGTTGGAGTAAGTGTATCTGTGGGCGTGATAGTTGGTGTAGGTGTATTTGATGGTGTCGGGGTTAGGGTATCGGTTGGAATAGGCGTTAGAGTTGGTGTAGGAGTTGTTGTAGGAGTATTGGTAGGAGTAGGCGTCAAAGTAGGTGTCATCGTAGGAATAGGCGTATCTGTTGGACTAGGCGTTAACGTCGGTGTAGGGGTAGGAGTTTTTGTAGGAGTAGGAGTGGGTATTGGGGGGGTATCAGTCGGGGTAGGAGTACTAGTAGGTGTCAGTGTTGGAGTATTAGTTGGTGTGAGGGTGGGAGCTAAAGTAGGAGTGAGAGTTGGGGTTAACGTTGGCGTCGAACTAGGAGTAAGTGTCGGAGCAGGAGTTGGAGTACGAGTGGGAGTCATCGTAGGAGTTAAACTCGGAGTTGGAGTTGGAGAGGCAAAAGGATTGGTGATGGACCGAAGAGGTGGAAGTGTAGGTAAAGGTTTAATCGTTGGTAAAGGTCTAAGAGGTGGAAAGTTTGGAAAAGAAATCAGTCGAAGTAAACTAGGTATATCTGGAAACTTGAGGAAGGAAAAACTAAATGCTTCAACCGGTTTGGCTTGGTTTAAAAATGTAATTAATCCAAGTAAACAGCCGAATATAAAATATCCTATTCTAAATTTTATTTTCATATAAAATACAGCGAACAGTATCCGCTTCTTGCCATCAAAAAACCGCCTTGTGGCGGTGTTTTATCTCCTAAGGGTAATACTTTTAACGGGGATAGACAGAATCATAATTTTAGTTTTTGATTTCGTTTAAGAATGTATTTCCCCTCCGTTGGCGGTAGGATATATTAAATTGGTTTTATTCTATTCCGTTGAAATTTTGTGTCAACTATGAGGATTTGTAATAGATTAGCTTAAACTGTATCAAAAGAAATTTCGGTTATATTCTTTGCGCTGTCACTATCAATCTTTTGCTGTCAGAAAATCCGCTGCAGGTATAAAGTGTCAAAACAGTATCTTTGGAAGGACCGATAACGTCCGTTTGATTTGGTAATACTTCTTTAATTGCATTTATCTTGTAAGAATACCATTTATCTTTGGTAAATACGGTTATATTTTGACCCACTTTCGCATTTCTCAGAGGTGCAAAAAGACCATCCCTTGCATGGGCAAATATCACTTCATTTCCCACTTCATCCGGGTAAGAAGAGCCTAAACCAAAAGCTGCGCTATCTGGGAAAACTTCCCAGTATCCTTTCACCACTTTTGCTTCCTTCACGGGAAGATCAATCTGAAGGGCTGGTATAGTGAGACGCACGGGAGGATTTTTTGCCTTTTGATCGTTTTGTTTATCGATAGTAGTTAAGGCTTTATCTATTTTTACCGGTTCTTGGGCAAATGTATCGATATCTAAAGTCGAAGTGATGATTACAGTTTTATTCTGATTGGTTTCTATATTTTTATGAGACTTGGAAAGCAATAATCCCAATATAACCAAAAGAACCCCTGATAAGAGAAAATATAAACGCACACGTTTTTTTTCGTCTTTTAGGAGTTCTTTTAATGTGACTGACTGTTTGTGGTGATCTTTGATCTTGTGTACACTAGCAGACATAATACTCC
Source organism: Candidatus Gottesmanbacteria bacterium (assembly GCA_016195685.1). GTDB lineage: Bacteria > Patescibacteriota > Microgenomatia > 2-02-FULL-39-11 > 2-02-FULL-39-11 > JACPZE01. The sequence continues at coordinate 78,452 of JACPZE010000020.1, read as the reverse complement.
GGCAAGAATCATTATATCAGAAAAGGCCACATCACTACTGGAAGTATTTGAAAGACCTAATACTTGCGGCCCTCCTATTCTTGGTGATTCAGAACTACCTCCACCTCCTCCACCACTATGATTTACATCTGGTGACCATCCACAGTATGGTCCAACATATGACTGACCGGCAGCACAAGGATTATTATTACTTGATCCGCCACCGTCTGGTGATCCAGTTCCACCTTGCGAAGGAGGATTAGTCGGTACGGTCCCCGGTGTTACCGTCGGTTGAACCGGCTCACTCGTAGGTGCTACAGTTGGATGAACAACAGTCGTTGGTTCCAAATTTCTATCAAAACTGGGCTGTGTCGGTTGTGCTGTAGGCCGTATCCACCAATCTGCCTTAACCGAGCTACCAGTACTAATCTGAAAGAACATCAGCAAGATAAAGATAAAAACTGCAATTGTTATAATTTTGTTCATATATTCACCTCCCTTCGCTCATTTCATTCGCTCAGGGTAAACCCTTTAATTCACTCAGGATAAACCCCAAATTACAAAACGATAGATAACAACATATTCAGATATTTTTCTAAATTAAATTTCTTCCTTCTGCGAAGAATAAATATGAATAACGCAAACGGAATTATGGATAACCATGAACTCGTCACATTTAACGATGCTCCACCCAATAAGACTCCGGGGAAACTACTTTCTGTGGCTTTCGCAAAAGCTGCAGACAAAAATAGTCCGCGTGTTATAACTCTACTTTGCTGTTGGATAGTAGAAGGTTGTGGCATAGATGGATTCATCGTCTTCCCTGTTAACCATACTTTTCTTCTGGCATTATTCACCTGATTTACAGCTTGTGTATAAGCTTGAGGATAAACATAAACATAATTTACAGCTGTCTGTGGTTCGTAATTGGTAAATGTGGCCGTACTAGTAGTATTACCGATCGTATTACCGGCAGTTTGAGTTTGATTTGCAGAAGTATCGGTAGAATTATTACCAGTAACTGCAGGAATCGTAGGCAATGGAGCAATAGTGGGTAGAACAATGATTTCAGTACCACCTATCCCAGGACTCGTTTGATTGCCTGTAGATTGGGTTGTATCTGGCGTAACTACATCTCCCAACCAAGAACCCAAGACATTTACGAGTATTGCAATGAATTTCTTTGCTGTGACGTTGGTATTTGCCATATTTACTACATTTAACCCAGCAGTGGCATTGCCTGTCAGGATTACTCCAGCTCCTGTATTATCTGAAGCGGTATTATTGCCTGTATCGGAAGATACAGTCACTTTGTTATCTATCGAAGCTGTATTATCGTTGGTCACATTTGTAGTATTGTTTTCTGAATAGTTAGACGTATTGTCAGACAAAGGACCAGTGCCTGTATTCTGCGAATTGACGGTATAAGTTTGTGATCCGGCACCACTGGTAGTTTGTCCTACAGGTAAAGTATTGGAAGCGGTTGTCGCACCCCACGGGGACCCTATTATATGCCCTACCCATTTACCTGCTTCGTTTACGATCACCATCCAGACGGTACCGTCGTCTTTTACTGTATTGGAATTGGCTATTACTGAATTACTTACAGCTACATTTGTATCACCCGTCCCTACAAATCCTCCTCCTGTATTAGCTCCAGCTGTATTATTTCCACTATTTGCCGATGCATTTACAGCGGTTGTTATATTAGCTGTATTGTTATTGTCAAAAGTATTATTTTCAGTAGATGTATAGTTGGCAGTATTATTGGATAATGGACCTGTTCCTTTATTTTCAACTAACGCAGTAGGAGCAACCGTTGGACTTCCTGAATTTGTGGAATCTTTCGGAAGAATTATATTTCCAATCATATCTCCAAAAATATTGACTACTCCCCATAACCATTGAGATACATTTAAATTCGTATTTGTCATGTTCACTACGTTTCCGACAGCCGTAGCATTTCCTGTCTTTACGATTCCGTTACCTGTATTATATGAAGCACTGTTTCCGCCAGATACAGCTTTCAGGTTTATATCATTATTTAGTGTCGCATCATTGCCATTGGCTTCTTTTACGGTGAAATTATTTGAAGCATCAGCTAGGTTTGATGACCCAGGACCGGTAGTCACATTTTTGGAAACTGTGGGGGAAGCATTACTAAATGATCCGTTTGCAGATCCATCGGCCATTTGGAAAACTATATCGTTTAAGTATTTACCATATACGTTAAATACGGAAAATCCTCCAACCCCTGTCATATTACTATTGAGCTTATTTAAGAGATTTGTGGTAGCAACTGTATCTCCGGTAAAAACTTTTCCATCCAAAGTATTAAAGTTCGCATAGTTAAATCCGCTTACAGAAACAGCATCAACCTTGTTTTGTAATTGGGCAAGATTTTCGTTCATCACTTCCATTTTCTTATTCAGATTTTCATAAGCAGCATTTTGTGATGCAGGTCCTGTATTTATATTTGCCGGATCATTTACATTCCCAGAAGACGAACTATTACTATCACCGGAAGGATTAATATTTGTATTTTGATCCCCAGAACCACCTGTAGGAGACGAATTTGGACCTGCCGTAGAATTTCCAGTTTGGTTACTTGTATCTGGTCCACTTAACGAATTAGTTGTATTTGAAGAAGGAGCAGTAGGCTCCGGCGGACTGGTAGGCAATGACGTTGTGGTGTTTTGAGATCCACTGGTTGGCAAAGCCGGAGCGGTGGGTGCAGACGGAGCTGTTGGCTGTGGACTACTTGACACAGATGGGGCAGATGGCGCAGTCGGTGCACTTGGTGCAGTAGGCGCAGAAGGAGCCGTCGGAGCTGAAGGTGCAGTAGGTGCACTTGGCGCTGTCGGAGCCGTAGGTACAGCAGGAGCATCTGCAAAAGCAGCCGGTAACACGACCAATACCCTCATCCACATGAGGGTAAAAATAAGCGTCAGACTTATAAATTTTCTTAATTTATACATTTATAATAATAAACTATTCTTAATTGACTAAATCCTGAATTGAATTCAGGAAACATTTTGTCTTTCCTGGTGGGGACCCAATTCCTAGGAAGGATCCCCACCAAAAGAAAGGGATGGCAAACTTTATAATCCGATAACGTTCAAGTTGTCATTAAGATGAGTTAGAACGTTTTGGACTAGTGATGCCCATCCAGCCATCACGCTACCTGGCCCTGTGTTGTTGTTAGCCGTACTGTTTCCAGCATCTGAGCTTGCAAACACATCATTCAATACACCTAGGTTTGCTGGATCACAATCTTTCGTCTTATTGCCAGTTTCACCGTCACGATACAAAGGATCTGTCAACCTATCAGCGTTGTGTGATCTACATTTGTCATTCCAGTTGTCAACCACTACATTCTGAGCATTGGTGATGAATGCATTGTTGTCAGAGCTAGGACCTGTCACGTTACTGCTGGCGTTATTGGCAAAGCCACCTAAAGCCATAGCTACTGAGGATGTATTTATGTTTCCTTCGGTACCTACAACAACTCCACCTGTAGCATTTCCGGTAGTAATATCACCACCCAACGTGTTGTTGGAGGCGCTATTTCTTCCAGTTCTAGCAAGCACATTAACCCAGTTGGTGACCTGTAGGTCATTCACGTTGTTGAGTGTCACATTAGCTGAGTTAGTAACTACTGCGTTGTTAGCTGAGAAAGGTCCAGTAGTGCTGTTAAATGCTGTGTTATTTCCAGAAGCACCACCCAAAGCCACTTGTGTCAGGCTGTCGTTAACATGATTGTTAACTCCAGTTCCTAACCATGCGTTTCCTGTTCGGATAGTTGCTGGACCAGTATTGTTGTCTGCGCTATTGTTACCGGTATCAGCTGTTGTATTTACATCATTTTTCACAGTGGCGGTATTGCTGTTGTATGCATCTACACGATAACCATTGGTGATAAATGCATTATTTGTTGAGAAAGGTCCAGTTACGGAGTTGCCTCCCATATTGTTACCTCCTCCAAATCCAGCAGTTACGTTGGTAGTGTTCACGTTGGCTACAGATGAAACTGTAGTGTTTAGTGAAGCATTACCAGTAACGATAGAACCTCCCAATGTATTGTTTGAGGCACTATTTCCCCCTGTATTAGATGATGTTCTAACATTATTTATTATCTGAGCATCATTCACATTATTTACCGACACGTTGCTGGTATTAGTCACGGTACAAGTGTTATTAGAACCTGGACCTGTGGTGCTGTTTCCACAGCTATTTACAGCTAGTGCTGGTACTAGGGTTGCAGCGAGTAATGCTGCAGCTCCTACTAATGTTGCTATTTTTTTCATAAATTATATTCACCTCCTTTCTTTGAAAGAATGCAAGACTTACTGCCCTCTGCCTAGGATGGGTTTTCGGCCTTGTTTCCCGATCAGATCGGGATTGTCAAAAATTTCACAAATTCAATATTCATAAATAAAAAAGAGGTAAGGTTCCCGATTCTTATAAATCAAGGATTCCTTACCTCCGTTGGCGGTCGGTAATCTGATTAATCTAAATCTTTTATACTCAAATTTGTTTTCTTTATATTTCTTTCTGTTATCTGTGTCACTTTATGGTCTTGCACAAAAATCTCCACACTACCCCAACCTCTTACGTTTTTGAGTGCTTGCTTGATTTCTACTACCAAATCTCTAGTAATCTTTATGCTTGAATGATCAACCATTTTACAGTGAGCTGTTGAGCAGGATGTGATCAAATATTTATAGACAGGGGACAGGAATTTATTTCTGGGGCAGCAGATTAACTTTTTTTATACTTTCCTATTTAACACTTGCAATATAAAAAATATTGGCTTAGCTTGTCAAGAGGGAAAATCCACCTTTATCTCTTCTTTCTTCCCCTCTAACTCTCCTATATATAATTTAAATTTATTCGCATCTTGTGGAATGACAAATCCCACTCGATCATTTTTGGTAGATATTGCTGCTATCCCTACCAGACTGTTATGCAGATCCGGTGCGAACCTGGTGTCTTCATTTCCTGCTACTGCTAGGCGGACCAAATCCCCAGGCATTATATTTTGTGGGGTAGTTTCATCATTTTTCAATTCCAAATTGAAGATAAGAAACAATTTGTTATTTGTGGCTTTGTAAGTCTGATCCTTCACGAGAACCTGGTCTGTTTTTTGAGCATCAACAATCCTGAGTTTGATTTTGGCACTTGTAGGTTTACCTTGATTGTTCAAAGCAGCAAAAGTGAAACTCTTATCCATCTGGACCGTGACTGTTTTAGCAGTTGAATTTGATCGGGAATTTTTCAGGACCTGTCTATATCCGAAGAAAAGAAGGATTACCCCTATAATTACTAGTAAAATGACAAATCTCTTTTTCTGAGCAATATAATCACCCAGCTTCTGTTTGAAGTTTTTGATTTTTGGTATAACTACTTCTGGATCTAGTCTACTTACGTCTTTTGTTGTAGCCATAATAAATCCCAAAGCGGACAGCTTTGGGCAAGCTAGGTGATATTATCTAATCATGCGCGTCTTGTCAAGATGCGAAATTCCATCTTTTGATACTATTTGATATTTATTGATATAATAAATAAAGAATAGATTGTCATCACGCAACAAAAAATCCTACAGTATAAAATATGAAAAAGATTACTAATAATAATAAACTTATACCTATATAGAAAGACTTGATTATATTTTGTACTTTTATGCTGGCTGTATAAATAAACAAGGGAAAAAGCATAAGTGCATATCTTGAAAAACTAAAAAAGGGAATCGAGCCATACTTTGTAGATGTAAATACGAATACCATATAGAGAACGAAGGAATATATCCATAGCTCGTTTGGGATCACTCCTTTTGATATAAAAAGAAGATATAACCCAGCGACTGCTAAAATAAAGTTCAAATGTGTCGGTAGACTATATGATGTTTTCAATATGTGAAGGAAATCCTTCACAATCCCCCAAGGAGTTGTGAATTTCATTCCCCAATAACTTTGGGATTTGAAGGTAGATGCAATTGTCCCTGACATCAAATCCTGGTAAAAAACCACAATCATAAATGCGCACGGTAAAAGGAGGAGATAAGATAGTCGCATAAGCTTTAATTTGGGGGATTTAGCGGATTTATAAAAAAGGTATATAAGGGGAATAATGAAAAATATCCCAAACGGCTTTGTCATTACAACCAGTACAGCTACCAGACTGGATAAAAAATATTTTTTCCCGTAAGCTGCAAAAAGAGAAAAAAGTATCAGATCTAGCATTAAAATATCAGCATAAGGGGCTAGTAAGAAAAAGCTTGTAGGGAAAAAGGCATAGATGACTACAGAATGCCATGGGTTTGCCTGATGGAATTTTTGTGCTGCCAGAAAGTATATAAGGATAAAAAAGATAAAAAGAAGAATTGAATTAAAAACAAAAGCAGCCTGTTCGAATGAGAAACCAGTTGCCATCATAATTAGTTCTATAGTAAAGGGATATAGAGGAAAAAATGCGGTACTCCTGGGATTTTTAAAATAATGTTGTAGTGCTATCTCCTTATACCAAAGCCCATCAAATCTCTGCAAAGGGTGAACCATCGTATACCAACCTGTGTTTTTTGCTTGCGGAATAAGCTCTACCAATTTCATATTATTTAGATAATAAGGAAGAGGTTTAACCAATCCCAAAAGAATACTGCCTATCATATAAACCACGAAATGCATCCAGAAAGTAAAAATCGCGGCAGTGATGATAGCTTGTTTAAGAGAACTCGACCAATGCATATTTATTTGAGCTGGGCAGATTGCGATGTTGAGTAGACGATAGCCGCATCGTTACTAAATAATACAGGAAAATAAGAGAAGGGATTTACGGGATCAAGTTTGCTATCTTTCCGAAGATTCGCTTCTTCCCAACCGTAGTAAATATAATCTATATGATTGTCAGCTAAAAATTTTCTTTGATCTACTTCCTCCATCGACGTATAGAATGTCTGTGCCTTACGCAATGTTTCAGCGCTATTTGGTGTTTGATATTTATGACCATAGTAAACCCTCAGATCAGAATGGGCGGGGATATAATTTCCTATTTTATAAAGACTAATTACACCCTGATCCTTCGGCAATGTAGATATGAAATTGATCGCCTCACCTTCCGAGCTACTTAAATAAACAAAGGGATTGTTTGTTTTATCCTGCATCAGGTCGTTAAAAATATAGAATCTGTTTATAAGGGAAAATACTACTACTATTGTAAGAACCAAAAATTTCCATCTTTTTGAACGAATCAGTTTTTCTATCGCAAACACAGATAATAACACCACCCAGACATGAAGTCCCTTTGCAAAATAAAGATGGGTACCGAGTGGAGACAAGAGAAGGAATATCTGTACAAAGAAAAAAATTCGGAGCGCAGATACTTTTAAATCATCTTGGAAATTTGCTAAAAGACTATAAAGAGTGAAAAAGGAAATGATTCCAAATCCCAATAGCAAATTTATACTATCCACACTGTATAAATTTTGCGTCACTTGAGAAGAAAATGCCGGATTTACGAGTAGTTTCTCCAGTACTGTCAGAAAATATATTCCAAATAGTATTACAACCCCTACCGGGATAAACAAGCTCTTTATAGATTTTTTCTTTTGGAACTCCCATATAGTAAAAAGTAGCCCCGAAAGAACATACAAGGCAGCCAACGGCGGATGCAAAGTGATACTGAGAAAGCCGCACAGAATGGAGTAAAATATAAATCTCTTTCTATTGCTTTCCAGAAATTTATATTGGAAAAGTAAAGTCAGAATGAGAAATATAGTACTAAGTCCGTCATGGCCCCGCTCAAAAGCATTCACCATCGTAAATCCGGCCAGATTTTTATCCGCTGATTGAAAACTTGGGAGAATCCATCCCACTCCTCCTCCCAGAACTATCATGATGAAAGCTGAGATTCGGCTAATTTTATCCTGTACGAAAGTACGCACTAATTTATAGCAAACGAATATAAGTACTATACTCGTCACTATACTTGCCAGATGGTACAGGATGAACGGATCCAGTTTTAGAAATCTGTTTAGGACTCCCAGTAAAGTGTAATACTGGTATATAAACACCCCTTGATGAGGCATCGTAGTATAAGTATTCTCCAGCATCATTCCATGGTTTTGTCCAAAACGTATATACGATACCTGGAAATTGCTGTCCCAGGCATCATACCAAGAAGATTGTTTGGGATACCAATATCCTGTTGGCGTATTTAACCAGTGGTATAAGGTCGGAAATTTAGCCAAAAAGATAGCAGTAAATATGACTATTGCTACAATAAATGTTTCTTTTGTAAATATTCGTTTCAGTTTTTCTAGCATAGTTTTAAATTGTAAATCTCGCCTTGGCGGATTATTTAATCTCACTTTTTCCTGTTCCAAAGACGATAACCGAGTCATTACTAAATACTATAGGAAAATATGGAAAAGGGGTTGATATTTCCAATTTGTTATTTTTCCGTAGTTGAGCTTCTTCTATACCGTAATAAATATAATCTATATGATTATCCGACAAAAATTTCCTTTGCTGTTCCTCATTTAAAGAAGTATAAAAAAGTTGAGACATCCTAAGTGTAGTCTCTCCATTTGGTGTTTGGTGTTTATGACCATAGTAAACTATATTGTCAGTATGGGCCGGGATATAGTTACCTACTCTATATAGACTAAGTACCGCCTTATCGGATGGCAACTTTGCCATATACGATATGGCTTCACCTTCAGGTTTAGTCAAATAGAAAAAGGGATTTTGAGTTTCCGCATTCATCAAACTATTGAATATATACACTCTCGTCAGGATAGCTGTAAGTACCAGAACCGTGGAAGTTACATTCAGAATTTTTTTATTTGTTATAAGAGTATTTAAACCATATGAAGCTAAAATTACTCCCCATAAATATAATCCCTTTATAAAATAAAGATTGAAATCAACCGGAAAATATACAAAAAATAATTGGCTTAAGAAAAAAAAATTTACAAAAATAATCTTATTATTATTTTTATAATTGGACATAAGTGTCCACATCAAAAATATAGATAAAAAACCAAAACCAGAAATTAAGCTAAATGAATTGATTATTCCTAGATTTGTTTGGCCAATATTTGCAAAACCTGGATTTGTACTTAGATGGGCCAGAAATAAAAGATAATAAATGGAAAACATCACCGCTAATGAAATTGGGTATATTAGGCTTTTCATTCTTTGTTTATTATTTTCGGCCGAAAACGTGGCTGCCAAAGAGACAGGAAGGTAAAGTATTATAAATGTAGGATTGATGGCAATACTGCCTAGACTAGAGAAAATACCGTAAAGAAGATATTTAGTAGACCTCGTAGCCGTAAAAAGATATATATTTACCATCGATAAGAGTAAAAACACCGTGCCGAGAGCGTCATGTCCGCGCTCAAATGCATTGACCGTAGTAAATCCCGCATTCCATATGTCTGCTCCCTGTAGATATGATATCCATCCAAAACCCCCGCCTAATATAGAGATAATAAAAGCAGCTATCCGAAGAGTATTGTCTTCAATAAATATCTTAATGACATAATATGTAACCAAGATAAGAACTATAGAAGTCGCAATGGAAGCAAGATGGAAAAGTACAAAAGGATCTAAATGTAAAAACCTGTTGAATACTCCAAGGAAAGTATAGTATTGATAAATAAATTCTTTGGGATGAGGAACCGTGGTATACGTATTTTCCAAAAATACTCCAGCTTTCTGGCCGTACCTTATATAAGAAACATATACGTTTATATCCCATGCATCAAACCAGGAAGTATTTTTAGGATACCAATAACCTTTCGGCGTATTTAACCAATGATATAGAGTGGGGAATTTGGTGAAGAAAATTGCTACAAATATCACTGCAGCAATAATAAGATTTTCCGTAGAAAACCATTTTTTAATTTTCTGTATCATGTTTCGCGAATTCTATATCAAAACATATCAGGATGCAAGATGATTCCCACAAAAGAGCCCCGCCGGAGGCGGGGCCCTGATGTAAATACAAAAACTGACTTTACATAACTAATTTAAGCCAGACTGAATTAAGTTTGGTTGTCACTAAAGTCCACACATTTGAATCACCACCGAGAGCAGTACCATTACCAGTGTTATTATTGGCACTATTACCACCGGTATTCACGATAGACTTGACTGTATTGTTCACTGTACCATTGTTGGTTAAATTCAGGGTCACATTTGTTGTTGAGTTGATAGATGCAGTCGTATTGGAACCCGGCCCTGTGGTGTTGATGGTTATATTATTATCACAATTGCACGAACCAGTCGCGTTAATATCCAAATTGACTGAATTTGCCTCAACCGCTGAGGTATGATTTCCAGTCTGATTGCCGGCAGCTGCAAGTCCAGAACCAGTGTTAAAGCTTGCGCTATTATTACCGGTTGTCTGATTGACAGTCAACTTGTGATTGAGCGTATAGTTATTAGTCAGATTCAATATAAGATTTTTCACTCGGTCAGATCTGGCGTCCACGTTTGATCCTGGACCGGTATTGAAAATGTTAATTGCTGCAAAAGCAGGAACAACTGTAGCCAAAACCATACCCAATCCTAAAGATGCTGTTAAAATTTTCTTTATCATAATTTCATTTCACCTCCCTTCCTCATCCCGACTTTACGCCGGGACTTGTAGAATAATTTCTGTCCAAAAAAACACTCTCACCCCGTTCCGTTACTCGCGGATCGAGGTTCGAGTGTGTCCTTGGGCAGAGGGCAGACAACAATACATAATGGCAGTAATCTAACTAAATTTGTACTAGAAATTTACACCGGGCAGGTGCTAAACTTTATCAAAAATAATAAGCAACCCTTCGTAAAAACTCAGGATTGCTTCCGTTTGCGGCAGGCAAACTCTATATCCAATGTAAAACATTTTTTTCACGCTTGTCAAGTGGCATTTTCACGAAAATAACTTTAGATTGTATTGTCGCCTTATGGTATAATCATCACCATTAAAATGAAGACTCTTAAAGATATTTTTATCCGGTTTTTTCCTTTGGTTATCGTTTTCACATATTCTCTGTATGTTCCTTACGATTCAGATATGGGCTGGCATATCAAGTACGGGGAGTATTTTTTCCAACATCACGCAGTTCTCCGCGAGAATATTTTCTCTACCATGATGGCTGGCTTCCATTGGATAAATAGTTCATGGGCGACTGACCTTCTCACATATCTTGTTTTCCATAACTTCAGTTTTCTTGGAATATCTATATTAGGTGCATTAGTGATGACTTTTACTTTTTATTTTTTTTCTAAAGCAGCCCACCTGACATTTTGGGAAAAAACAATATTATTCCCCATTCTTCTTTACCTTGAATCACCTTTTATAGAAGTCTCGTTCCGTGGACAACAGTTGACTTTACTTGCTTTTGCCATGCTTTATTATATTTTGAGTAGATATATTGCGGGCAAGAAAAAATATGCATGGTGTTTTCTCCCTCTTTTTTTGCTGTGGTCTAATTTCCACGGACAGTTTATCTTGGGATTGGGCATACTCTTTTTAATGTTGGTATTTTATATATTGCAAAAATATTATTTAACTTCAATCGGCGATGAAAGAAAGAAAGTCTTGGGAGAAGGAAAATATTTGAGCTTGATATTTTTCTCATCCTTAACCTCAACACTAATAAACCCTTTCGGACTACACATATATATAGAATCATTGCGACATTTCGGCAATCCTCTACAACAATTTATCATCGAATGGCTGCCTTTTGACAGATTTTCCGCACTTTGGTGGAACCTTATGTTTTGGGAAGCTTTAGTGATATTAAGCCTGGGGATATTTATCCTTCGGAAAAATTTCTTCAAGAATATCCATTACATTATTCCTGTAATTTTGCTTCTTATCCTCTCGATACAAGTAAGAAGATATACCTGGGTTTTGCTTTTGATATCTATCCCTGTTGTCAGAGTTTTCATATCTTCTATAAAACCAAAGCTTTCTGAAATATCTGCTACTATATGTGTCTTGGTTTTGGTGTTTTTTTACGGGTATATTATATTTGCCAAAGCCCCTACGGAAAATGTAACTGCCGTAGATTGGAATAGATACTGTGATTTCATCGGATGTTCACCACAAGCTGCAGAATTTCTGAAAAATTATAAATACACCGGTAAACTTATGACTTTTTACAATTGGGGGGGATGGCTCATCGCCAATTACCCCGAAATAAAACCCAGTATTGACGGACGGATGCATCTTTGGAGAGATAGTTCCGGTTATAGTGCTTTTATAGACTATTATCCATTTGAACAAAACAGAAAAGATATCGACCAGTCTGATTATAATGTAGTATTCATGACTACAGCCAAACCTATCCACCGTAGACTCATGGAATTAGTAAAGATGGGTAAATGGAAAATAGTCTACAGCGACACACGAGCTTCTATATTTGTCAGAATAAAAAATCCCCCAAATTTAGTGACAAAGGATAGGCAACCTGCTGCAAAGTCTCGCTAACCATGGTGGTACTGGAGGAGGAGTAGGCGCTTTGGGAGAAACAGGTATAGATGCAGTCGTTGGAGTGGGAGTAGGTGTAGGAGTTGAAGTCGGTTTCGGTGTGGGGGTAGAAGTAGGAATAGGAGTTGGTGTATTAGTAGGTGTAGGTGATATACTCGGTCTAACGTTCCCTGTTCCTCTGGCAGCTAACAAGCTTTGGTAAGCATTGATCCTCCCATATACCCAATTTGACCCCGTACCGGGAATTTTGTCGGCATTATTCTGGATATAATTTACCACAGTCGTATTGTCAAAATTACCTAAACTAAAAATAAGACCAGCAAGTCCAGATACGAAAGGTGTCGCCATAGAAGTACCAGAACCATATCCGTAAGTTGTTTGTTTGAAAGCATTGGGAGTATCTGGCAAAGTCGAATAAATACCTACTCCAGGAGCGGCCACTTTTACCCAATTCCCGTAGTTTGAAAAAGAGGCCTTTGCGTCATTTTGATCTGTTGCTGCTACCGAGATTACATTGGAATAATAACCAGGATAAGAAGGAGAGTTACTCCCGGAATTTCCTGCGGCAGCTACCAGAACCACTCCTTTATTCCATGCATAATTTATAGCATCTGATAATAATTGCGAGTCGGATGATCCACCCAAACTCATATTGATTACCTTTGCTCCATTATCCGTAGCCCATACTAGACAATCTGCAAGCCATGAATAATACCCCGATCCATCATCTCCTAATCCCTTTGCATTGATAAGAGAAATATTATATCCGACACCAGCTACTCCGATTCCGTTGTTAGTATCGGCAGAAATAATGCCTGATACGTGAGTACCATGACCATAACGATCATCGACGGTATTGCTATCAGTACAATTTTTTGATGCACTAACTTTGCCCTGTAGATCTTGGTGATTTGAATCGATTCCAGTATCTAAAACAGCCACTTGAATTGATGATCGACCTCTACTGATAGTCCAAGCGCTATCAGTATTGGCAGCAGCTTGTACTTTAAGTAAACCCCACTGCAGATTTTGTAGAAGGGCTGGGTCATTAGTCATGTCAAAGGCTGTAGCTTTGTAGTTTGGTTCAGCGTACAAAATCCGGGGGTCAGATTTGAGTCTTTCCAAAATTCGCTCTATTGGAATACCTTCAAAATGCAAAATATCTACACCTAAATTTTCTATCTGAAAAGTCTGTTGGGCACCGATTTCATGGTGAAATTTCAGTCGTTCTTCCAAAGAATTGGAAGGACGCATTTTTACTACCACCTCATCCGGTTTGTATTCCTGGGCAAAAGATGGAAAAACAAATAGGAAAAATGAGGAAATGAGGAAAAATATAGCAAGGAAAAACTTTTTGGGCAGAATATTTGTCATGGTCATAACCGGTTGTAACTATAGTACAACCACGCTTAGCTGTCAAATAAATTTAGATTTCAATAGTCCGGTATGACAAGCCGATCCTTCTTTCCATTTATAGGTATTTTGAGTAAATATGAGAGAGTATTGGCTACAGATATCCCCACACGCAGTCCCGTATAAGAGCCCGGGCCTGTATGTACTGTGATTTCTGTCAGATCGGTAATTTTTATATTATTTTCAGAAAGTAATGCCTCTATGGCCGGAAGTAAACTTTGAGATATCCAATTATTCTCTGTAATTTTCGAAAACTGACTACCTTTTAATAAAAGTGTAAGTTTCACTTTTTTGCTGTCACTTGTATCGATGGATAAAATTACTGGGCTTTTTTTCATTTTATATACTTTTCAGGTATTACTAACGGTCCTTGCCTAATTATTTTAAAAGGAACTACGCTTGTGTCAATCACTGTAGATGCTCTGCTTTCTAAACAAACTCCTCGTACAACATAATCTGCCAAACTTGATAATTCTTTGTTTAAACTATCAAAGTCATAGGGAGTAGGATCACCATGGAAATTGGCTGATGGCCCAAGAATTGGTACACCAACAGTGTTTATAAGATTCAATGTTATTTTATGGTTTGGCATCCTTAGTCCAATTGTATTGCCACCGCCACGAACCAGTGGGGGGATAAGATCTTCTTTACATTTATATATAATTGTCAACGCCCCTGGCCAAAAGTCTTTCATCATATGTCGCACATTATCTGGAATAGGGGACTGGAAATAGTTTTCAGCCATCTTTATGGAGTTTACTAATACAGGTGTTGCCTGAGTTTGTGGTCTTTTCCTTATTTTGAAAAGTTTTTCTATACTTTTTTCACGATCTATCCTGCATCCTATTCCAAATGCTGTATCAGTAGGATAAATCACTATCCCACCTGCTTTTAATAAATTTGAAGCCTTGTTAAGATTTGACATATTTTATTTTTATCTCTCTTCTATCCTTGTCTAAATTTTTGATATGTATATCTATCCTCGGCTTAGGGATTAAATTCTCTAATTTTTCGGCCCATTCAATTGCAACTATGGAATCCGATTTCTGTATGGATTCAAAAAATTCCAGCTTTCTAATTTCTTTTATATCCTGCAGTCTATACAAATCAACATGAAGAAATTTATCAATCAATTTATGATTTATCCGATAATGTCGCACAATGATAAAAGTAGGGGACAAAACTCTTTTCCCGGGTATAAAATAGTCGATCATTCCCTGTACAAAAGCAGTTTTACCAGCGCCCAGATCACCATATAGACAAACCACTTCCCCACCAGAAAATTGAGAAACAATCTCTTTAGCTAATTTCTTTGTCTTATCTGGACTATTTGTGATATAAATATTTCTCATAGTTAGAATTTTAAATTTTTAATTTCAAATTTTTAATCAATTTTGAATTAATTAATTTTTAAATATTTAAACATTTAAACATTCATTAGAAATTAAGAATTAGCAATTAGAAATTTGTATCATATTATATTGTATAATCAAAAATCATGCATGTAAGACACGCCAATGTAGAAGATATACAACCAATCGTCAAATTAGGTAGAAAATTACTCGATCTGCATACTCAGTTTGATTTTGACTATTACCAGCTGGAAGAAAATTTTGATGAATTATTTGGGTTATGGGTGAAGGATCAGTTAAATCATCCATATCAATTTATCATCATTGCTCAAGATCCAGCCAACGGAAATATAGTCGGATTCATCAGCGGATTTATAAAATATCTTTACCCGTGGTTTAAGACAAAATCAGTAGGCCATATTTCATATATGATTATTGAAGATGATTTCAGGAAACTTGGCATCGGTAAATTATTGGAAAATGCTGCAAGAGAATGGTTTAAAACTAAAAATATTTCTTATATTGAGCTTTATGTCGAGGAAAAAAATATTACAGGAAAAACTGCTTGGGAGAAATATGGATTTGGGCCATTTAAGAAATTTATGCAGAAGAAGGTTTAAGATTTATTTTCTTTTTGGTTATTTTTGATCTGTCTTGCGCTTAATACTGCGGCTGTCCCTATCAATACGACTCCGCTTCCAATAAGAAATGCAAATATTGGGAATGAATTTTTGGCAGATGATGCGGCTGAACTATGTTTCTCTTCTTCTACAGTGACTGTCGGGTCAGAAGTTTCTCCTAAAAATGCACCCGATGACGCATTTTCTGAAGCGACTAAATTATTATTTGATTTTATATATGTAATTGTTGGTACAGTCTGCTTTATAGTTGGCGACATATAAACCGTTGGTGAATTTTGGGATTTAGAGTTAGCCGTCGGTACAGAAGTATTTGTAGGAGTAGAAGTAGGGACAGAAGTAGGACCGGGTGTATTTGTAGGAACCGGAGTGGCAGTAAGCGGAGGATTTGAGTCAAATAATTCAACCGTCAAATCATTTGAGTCAGATTTATTGCAGGAATCTGTATATTTAAAAACTTTTAAAATATAATTTCCCAAACTATTATCAAAATCTTTTTCATTGTAATTAATCTTGCCTTTTAATTTTCCGCTCCAAGAACCTTCGGAAATGGTTACACCTGGAAAACTTTTGCAATTACTATCATCAGCCTCAATCCAATTATCTCCCTTTTGTGTCTGTCCAAAATATGGATCGCCGGAATTTTTATGGAGGGCAATACTCAAAAAGTGCGTAGGGTCTGTAAGATTACTTAAAACTACATCTATTTCAAATTCTTTATTTATTTCAATTTTGGATGGATAATTGTTGACTTCAATCTTTGCAAATACTGATTGACTAGAATTAAGTAATAAACAGATTATACAAAAAAATACTAATAACTTTTTAACTTTGCGTTGCAATTTTGCATTTTGCATTTTAACTTTTATTGCAGATGCCAGTATAACGTCATCTTTCCGTTATCATGAAATATAAAAACTCCGTTTCCTGCAGATTGGCCTCCTCGATAAACATATGCATTACCGCTGTCAACTGCTTTTATAAGAGGATTGGCATCATCATACATATCTACTCCACTATGAATTCCTGATTTGTAATATGCTGCAGAAAATGGAGTGTGACCGAAGCATTGTGTGATTGTTGGCGAAGACATTGGCCAATCCCAAGAGCCACTGCCAATAGATTTTGTCTGACTACCATTCACGTCATCGCATGAATTTGCATTAAATGGCAATGAACGGGAAGACAAATCGTTAAATGGATTTTCATAACCACCCTCAAAATTAAATTTATTTAAATCAGATTCACGCAAATTGTATACACCGAAATGCAGATGAGGGCCTGTAGAAAATCCGGTATTACCCATCACCCCAATTGTTTCTCCCTTATTCATGTGTTTTGCCACTCCGGCAGTTGATAAAATTGAGGCTGCCTGTTGTATGTTTTGTGCCTCACGTTGAGCAGCAGTCAAATTCTGTCTATAAATAGATTCACTATTTCTAGTAATTTCCAAGAATACTTCTTTATCTCGTTTTTGTATTGCCAGAGTAGATTGTTCTTTCTCCAACTGTTTTTGCAAATCAGCCAATTCTTTTCTTTTTTGTTCACGCAATTGTTTTTGATCCTCAAAATTAACCTTACTGTTTTGTAGTTGAAAAAGAAGTTTCCTATCGTGTGCCTGTATAGTTTGGATATATTTAAAGCGGCCGAAAAAATCAGAAAATTTTCGGCTTGTCAGAAGTAAATCCAAATAAGAAGGTGAGCCATTTTTATAAGTGGCGACAATTCTATTTATAAAAAGCCCTGTGATATTGGTTAAGGATTTTTCCAATCCATCGATCTTACCAGTCAACTCTTCTATTTCGTTTTGTAAAGCTATTACCTTTTCTTTGGCGGATTCAATCTTGGCATTGGTCAAGGATATTTTTGTAGTCAGATACACCACTTGGGCAGTCATACTTTCTCGCTGAGATGAACAAGTATTTACTACATCGGTGTAGCAGGAAACTTTATCATAGGGGCTATTCTTATCTTTGCATGGATCATCAGTGGGACAACTGGGTGCAGCAAAAGTAGAATGAAAACCTAATCTTAAAAGTATGAATAAGACAAATATCCAATACCATATCTTCTTCATAAAAGACGAAAATTAATTTTTTAGGTAGCGAGAGACGGCTAGACTACTTCCACAAAGACCGATAAGGAATCCAGCAATTGTTAATATTGCCCACAAAATTATAAAGAGGATTAATGATGGTGGCCAAATTATGATATTGATACCAAAGACATGCAACAAAGAAAGAGCAGGGATTCCCTTCAAGAATGAAGTGATAAAAGGCTGAAGATAAAGCATAATTCCCGAAACTACCAGGAAAGACAAACATGCTCCTACTATCCCATACGTAACACCTTCATAAATAAAAGGTTTTCTTATATACCAAGATGTTGCTCCCACAAGTTTGAGTATCTCAATTTCCTCTTTTTTAAGAGCAATCTTCATACCTACACTTGTTAAAAGTATAAAAATTGTTGAGGAAATAAGAAATACCAAAAAGACTAAACCTATTTTCCGAATTGTTGAAGTCCAAGATACCAATGTATCTACAACATCTTTTTGGAAAACAACTTCGTCTATAGCGGTTTCTTTTTTTGCCATATCAGAAAGTTCAACAAGATATTGCGGTGAAGTTGCAGAAATTTCCAAAGAAGAAGGTAATATATCCGCGGTAACCATTTCTAAAAGAAGAGGGTCATTTTTGTTTTGTTCCCTATAAATCGCCAGAGCCTGATCTTTTGAAATATATTGATAACTTGCTACCTTCCCTGTTGTTTGAAGTTTTCCGATGAGTTCATTTACAGAGGCTTTGCTTTTCTCATCTTTGAAAAAGACTGTTAACTGGGGTTTAGTTTCAAAATAAGATAGTAAGGATGAAAGACCGCCAGCCAAAAGGAAAAAAACCGCAAGTACAAACAATGTCATGAAGATCATGAATACAGAAGCCACAGCCTGGTATGGAGTACGCCTTATTCTTTGCCAAAAAGATATAGTTGAAGCCATAAATTATGAATATTTGCTCTTTTTTTCATCCCGGACTATCCGTCCATTATAAATTTCAATCACTCTTTTTTTCATACTATCCACAATATCTACATTGTGCGTAGCCATGATGACAGAAGTTCCATCTTTATTTATCTTATCAATAATTTTTAGTATCTCCCAAGATGTTTTAGGATCAAGATTACCTGTAGGTTCATCTGCCAAAAGTATTTTTGCTTCTCCGGCAATTGCACGTCCGATAGCCACTCTTTGTTGCTCTCCCCAAGACATTTGGCGTGGAAAATAATTTGCTTTGCCAACAAGACTTACTATTTCCAATACTTCATTTATACGCTTATCCATTTCTTTTTTAGTTCTACCTAAAATTTCCAAAGCGACTGCAATATTTTCATATACCGTTCTATCAGAAAGCAATTTAAAATCCTGGAATACAAAACCAACCTTGCGTCGAAGTAATGGGATAAGATTGGATTTTAGTTTATTCACTTCCCAATCATCTACAAATACAGAGCCTTTTGTAGGAATTAAATCTCCGAAAACCAATCTCAACATGGTAGTTTTTCCAGCACCGGATGAGCCGACCAGAAAAACAAACTCACCATCCGAAATTGTGAGGTTTATTTCATGAAGAGCAACTACATTTGCGGAGTATTTTTTACTAACGTCGTTAAAGACGATCATAAAACTTCAACTCTACCAACATCCATCAACCAACCTGCTTTTTTAGCAGAAAATGTTTGACCCCAAACTTTTACCTTTTTACCTACGAATTGATTTAGGTCCAAAACTGATGAAGTAAGATAGACCGTTTGACTTTCACCACCCGGTCTTACTAATTTATGTGTACCTTCACCATTTAATCCACCAGCTTCAAGATTTCCCTCTGCCGAGTCTGGAAAAGTTTTTGTATCTGTGGATCCGACTGTTTTTCCCAAGGATCCTGGGAAAGAATTAGAAACTGAAGAAGAAATTTTTTTCGAAAGAGATCCAGAAAGAAAATATCCCGTCAAAAGACCTGCAAGTATTATGACAACAGCTCCTAAAACTATTTGCTTAGGCATAGATTTTTGATCCCCGTCTAAATTATGTACCAGTTTTTCGTCAGGTAAATCTGCCAAATCTATTTTTTTGCTGGGACTTGAGTTATTCATATCTCTTACTATACGACATTGATAAATTTTTTCAAGTAGGCGATCATCAATTCATCAAGTTGTCCGTCCAAAACATCTTTTGTATTACTGGTTTCATATCCGGTGCGTAGGTCTTTTACCATATGGTAAGGATGCAAAACATAAGAACGGATCTGGTTACCCCACGAAGCTAATTTGAACTTGCCTTTTAATTCTGATAAATGCTTCACTTTTTGATCATTCATCATTTGCCAAAGTTTACCCCTGAGTAGTCGAAGGGCAGTTTCCCTATTTTGCCCTTGGTATCTTTGCTCCTGACATTCTACTATCAGTCCAGTCGGTTTATGCGTTAGTCGCACAGCAGTAGAAACTTTATTTACATTTTGACCACCTTTACCTCCACTTCGATAAAATTCCCATTCTAGCTCGTCATCTTTTATCTCCACTTCCTGTGTATCATCTATAATTGGTACTACTTCCACTAAAGCAAATGATGTTTGCCTCAATTTATCTGCATTAAATGGAGATTGCCGGACTAATCTATGAGCACCGGCTTCACTTTTAAGATATCCATAAGCTAAAGGTTCATTTATGTTTAGGGTTACACTTTTTATACCTGCTTCATCTCCGGGAATTTTATCTATCACGTCACTCTTCCAACTTCTTCTTTCAACAAAACGCATATACATCCTCATAAGCATTTCAGACCAATCCATAGCTTCTGTACCACCCTGCCCTGCATGGATAGAAAGTATTGCCCCATCTGTATCATGTGGCCCGGAAAAATATAAGTCGAATTCCAGATCATCCAACTCTTTCGCTGCCAGGTCAAGATTTCCAGCCTCGATAAGCTGTTTCACTTCCTCAACGATCTTCACTTGCTTTGTTAAATATGCCAGTTCTTTCATCGCTACGGTTGATTTTTCTGGATTTTGCCAAAAGTTAGGGTCAGCCGTATCTTTTTCTATTTGGGCAATGCGCTCTAGTTTATTTGTAATATTAAGCTTTAGGATAACTTCCGCAAGTCTGTTACTTAATCCTTCTTCCATAGAGTCTAATTTTCTCATATTTAAGCTCCTGCTAGCAAGTACAATGGAGTTTGCAAAATATCCTCTTGAAATTGTGAAACTTACGGGAGTAGACTGTAGTGTATAAATGAGAAAGATAATCAGGCTCATCGCCAGTAAATTTGCTAGACTTGGTCCTGGTTTTGTCACAGGAGCTGCAGACGATGATCCTTCTGGTGTCGCCACTTACTCTATAGCCGGAGCTCAATTTGGATATTCATTGAATTGGCTTACTTTATTTCTTACGCCGATGATGATCTCAGTCCAAGAAATGTGCGGCAGAATAGGCATGGTATCTGGTATGGGACTTGCCGGCAGTATCAGAAAATATTATTCAAAGAAACTTCTTATTTTTGCCTTATCGCTTCTTATCATTGCCAATACTATAAATATTGGAGCGGATCTCGGAATCATGGCTGCTTCTATGCAGATGGTACTTAGACTGCCATTCTTTTTTTGGCTTATTTTCGTAACCGTTTTTACTATATTTTTAGAAATATTTGTTTCGTACGATAAATATTCTCGTTACCTTAAATGGATGGGGCTTACCTTATTAGGTTACGGAATAACTGCATTGATAGTAAAACAAGACTGGTTATCAGTTATCAAATATACTTTTATCCCTCATATCGAATTCAATATCAAGTACGTCATGATCTTGGTTGGATTCTTGGGTACTACCATATCTCCGTATCTTTTCTTTTGGCAGGCATCCCAGGAAGTAGAAGAAGAAATAAAAGAAGGAAAAATCACGGAATTTGAAGAGTCTCCGACTATTTTAAAAGAAGAGATTCATCACATGCAAAAAGATACCGCAGCCGGGATGATTTTTTCCAATCTGATAGCTTTTGCCATTCTTCTTACTACAAGTGCAACACTATTCCGAAACGGTATCCATGATATCGAGACTCCACAACAAGTAGCGTTATCATTGCGACCCTTAGCCGGAGATTCTGCTTATCTACTTTTTACTTTCGGTATCATCGGTATTGGTTTACAGTCTGTACCCGTCCTCGCGGGGAGCGCCGCTTATGCCTTTGCCGAAAGTTTTGGTTTTAAAGAAGGACTAGCGAAAAAATTTACGGAGGCAAAGGCATTTTACGCAACTATCGGTTTCGCTACAACGATTGGCGCCCTTATGAATCTCTTAGGTATTAACGCCATAAAAGCTCTTTATTACAGCGCAATACTTAATGGCATAATCGCTGTTCCTTTAATTGCTATAATCATTAGGTTAGCTGACGATAAAAGAATTGTAGGCCTTCATAGAACAAATAAGGTAAGTAAAATTATCGCTTGGATAACTTTTGTCTTTATGACCATTGCAGTAGTACTTATGATCGGAGGTTTAATCAAAAAATAATTTTAATAATTATTGATTATCCTTTTGAATTGTTTATTAAATTTCCTAGGCTTTTCTAAAATCTCGTATTTTGTCTCAATTCTGGCGAATTCATCTGTAGAATTTCCTTCTTTTAATCTTTTTCCCATAAAAATATATTCACCGTCCCTGAGTTTATTAGGATAATATTCGTCTCTTATAAACTTTGTCCGATTATTTTCATATTTAAATACTCCGAATAAATGACTATCGACATTTGTTAAACTTCTTCCGCTTCGCATAATCACTTGAGAACCAACTAAATTATTATTCTCTTCAAATTTATCCTTTATAGATTTTCCCAGAAATTCAGCCATATGATAGGCCAAAAGAGGAATACTACCTGAACCTATTTCTAGTAGTGTATAAAAAGCTGATGATGCGGTCATTCTGGCGTTAACTTCAGATAAATAAATTTTTCCGGTCTTCTCTTCTATCAGAAAATCAATTCCCAAAAATCCTCTGAAGCCTTTTTCGTTCATCAGTTTCCCTAAATTTCGTGAAATGACTTCGATTTGGGATACTTGAGCATTTGTAATAAATTTTGCCGGCCATTGTCTGCCGCAGGTCGCTCCTGGTTTACTTCCAAGTTCTTCTATTCCATCTATCTGTACTGCTGGACTACTTATATATATTTGGCCTTGATATAAACAACAATTATTTAATACGGTAAATCCCTCTATGAATTTGCTTATTTTTACTTTTGTATAGGGAAATTTTTGCGATAATATTTCAAATTCTTCTTCACCGTTTATAAAAAACGTAGTTTTCCCGGCCCATCCATGCCCAAACTGCAATACTAGCGGAGAACTCAACTTTCCATATAAATCTGGATAATTAAGTTCTCCTAAAATTCCCGAAATACTAGGCAATAAATAATCAGGAAAAATATTCTTAGCAATTTGGGCGAAACTGACTTTATCTTCAAATAATTCGTTTAATGCGGTATTGTTACCGATCGGAGTAAATCCATGAAGCTTTACTAGTGAATCGATCTTCAGCGATGGTTTAAAATACATAACTTTCGGAGCACCCTTGGAATTATTTTTTATATATTCCAAAACCCGTAAGTTTTCCAGTAATTTACCGGAATTACGCATCTCACTGACATCAACACTTCCTTCCTCTTCCAGACAAAATATCTTTGCCCCCTGAATTCTTAACGCAGGGATTATCGGATCAAGGTCTGTACAAATAATATGATATTGGGACAGGATTCCGGTGAACCCAAGACCTCTTTTTACATCCGGAGTCACAAAAAAAATATTATCGTCAGAAAAATATTTCTTCCAGTCAGTCATATTTTTAGTAAAACTTTCCTGTTAATATACACACTGGATGGGCATATATGTATCCGTATTTTGTTGCTTTCCACAAAGCTGCAAGAGTTGCTGCTCCTTCATAAGAACAATCCAAGTCGTGAGAGTATAACCATACTCTACCCTTTTCCATCTCCTCATTAGTGATCACCCATCCCCACCCGCCAGTTTGCTTGATCATATTTACCACTTCAGCCTCCCTTGGGGTGTATCTGGCGACAATTGCATCTGCCATACTCTTTTCATCTGACTTAGGAAAATCTTTATCAAAAATTCCAGTAATCGGATGCACAAGATCTGTTTGGACTGCGTGGACGGGTATTTTGTATTTTGAATTCTTAAAGCCATTAGCAATACCTATGAGAGTAGTCCCACTACTTACAGGTAAAAAAATTGCGTCCGGCGATATTTTGCTATCTATGATTTCACTAGCGATCGACTCATATCCGATAACAGCATTTATATCAGTTGATTGTCTCAGATTATATATTTCTCCTTTTTGGGCATATTTTATTGAATCGCTCACAGGCCTATTAGATTTGATAACTACGCAATCTAAATTTTCTAATATCTGAAGCTTTTTTTTGTTGATATGGGGTGAAACGAAAACAGTAAGTGCAATACCTGCCAGTTTGCAATAATTAGCTGCAGAAATCGCCGCATTGCCGGAAGATGATATTACTGCTTTTTTTATTCCTTTTTCTTTAATATTAGATACTTGTAGGGCAAATGCCCTATCTTTATGCGATCCGGTTGGATTTTTGAATTCACATTTGAAATAGATACCGTTTACTTCAACAAGCGGAGTATTACCTTCACCCAATGTGATTAAATCTTGTCTGATCATAACAAATATGGTTTAATTAGATAATTATATATGACTACTGATGACAGTCCAAATAACCCAACGCTTGCTCCAGTTTGCCCGGAATGTGATACTCCACTAAAATTATCTACAGGAATAAATATCGGGAAAATAGTAGAATGTCCATCCTGCGGAGTAGAATGTGAAATTATATCAGTCAATCCACTCAAACTTGCTCCTTTGGAAGAAGAGAAGTAATAAGTTTCCGGTAAGACTTCTTTCCTTTGATAAAATCACTATAAAAAAATCCAGCACCTGGAGAAAGTAAAATATTATCGGAAACTATAGCTTTTTTATAAGCAATACTTATTGCTTTCGCTAAATCATTCTCGAGGATGAAACTGCCTTCCGGCATTAACTTAACCAAAGTCTCACTTAATTCACTTTTTATCATTATTGTAAACTTTACTCTCTTCAACAAATTATTTGCAAAATCGTTATAATCTATTCCTTTGGTTTTTCCTCCACAAATTAGGATTGTATTTTCCCCAAGTTTGTTTACTGCAGCGACAGTAGCCCACGGAGTAGTACTTTTTATATCATCATAAAAATTAATTCCATTTATTTTTCCGATTAAATCTATTCTTGCCGGTAAAGGTTTAATCTTTAGTAATTGAGGAAGTACTTTGATTAAAGTTTGTCCTAATATTTCTAAAACTGTTAATCCTGCCAACAAATTTGATAAATATTGATCACTTTTATTATTCAACAATTTATCATATATATTCTGAATACTTTTTGTATTCTTTTCCGGTGTTTTTACGCTGAAATAAAATATTTTCGATTTTAATTTACCATCCAAACGTAACTGGGGAATATCATAGTTCAATATGGATATTCCTCTTTGTTCCTGTGTTCTGACCAAAGATAATTTTAAATTGATGTATTCTTCCCAACTCACCTCATCCAGATGATTTGGATAAAGATTCGTTACCACTACCATATATGGAGCTTTGGTGAATCCGTCCAATAGCTGCCTATGTGATATTTCCAAAACAAGAAAATCATCTTTAGCCATTTCATCTAATTTATCTCCCAATTGAGCCATCCAAGTATCATTCCCGGCAAAGTAAGCTTTTTTACCGTTGGCATTTAGTAATTGGAAAATAATATTCGCTGTACTGCCCTTTCCTACTGTTCCTGTCACTGCAATAATTTTGGCAGGCGCAAAGTCAAGATAGAGCCGAGTTAAAGAATAAAATGGAATTTTACCGACTACACTAAAAAGAGGCAAATTTTCCATTTTATATAGCCTCCAAGATTGCGGCACGAAAACTATATCTGCCTGTTGGATGTCAGATAGATATGATTTATCCAAATTTAACTTTACATTTGATAAATAATTCTTAAATTGTTGGTATTGTTTATTTCTTTCCTGTGGCATTAGTCCTTTATGCCAAAGTCTGAAGTTTTTTTCCAAACTAATTTTATTTGAAAAATCGTGGGCGGTAATACCCGAAATTTTATGCTTGGCGAGGAATCTGAGAATATTACTTCCTTCTGCACCACTGACTCCTACAATATGGATATTTTTTCCCTGTAATTTTGAGATGAGTTCGTGCATATTAATTAAATATTTTCAGCCGGAAAACTCCATCACCTTTTTCTGAATTAAAATATTTCTGTCCGAAATTTTCTCCTTTTCTCGTTTCTTCCATCCATCTTTGCTCTTCTAAAGTTTTGCCTTCGTCTATAATTTGAATTCTGGAAGTATGTACACCTTGTATTTTTGTACTTAGCCACGAAGAATGAGCATATAAAATCTCTTTTTTATTATTGTTTATTATTATTGCTGCATGTTTGCCTCCCCATAACCTGATAACATCTCCGATCTTATAATTTCTCATGTCAGAAACCCGTCTAGAATATTCATCGCTTGTTAATCTCTCTACATTTGTTTTATTGATCCCACCGGTAAAAATTTCATCTAGCTTTTTATATTTTGTATCACCATAGCCAAGTTGCAACAATTCATCTATCACCCGATACACAAACCCCGAACAATCTATACCAATTTTCTCACGTCTGGCAAATTTTCTAATTGCCTCATCAGTAAGATTAAATTTAAGATTGGGGGGTAAATAATCCAATCGCCTTTCCAATTCTTCTCTGATTTCATTTGCTTCCCCTTTACCATTAGCAAATCCTCTCAAAGTAACTTTTCCATCTTTTAATCTGTTTATCCAATAAGGACAATGCATCACGACAGCTTTGATATTCATTTCTGTATATTGATTGATAAATTCAGTTATTGATTTAACTATCTGATTATATTCAGTCATATTTACCAAAGGCTTAAAGCCAGAGTTCCCAAACTTACACCCAAAAGTAATCCTCCCAGAACATCTGTAAACCAATGTTCTGCCAGGTATATTCTGCTTATAAACATAACCGTTATAAAAAATACTGATAGAAATATAAAAAAGTTCTTATGTAACTTATTTTTAGTAAATTTAAAAATAAAATACAGAATAATTACTGTCAAAAAAGTTATCCTGGCCATATGACCGGAAGGATAGGAAAAATTGGTTTCGACTATGAAACTGCTGGGAAGGAAAATATGAAGGACATAGCGATTAAATATCATGGGAGGTTTGGGATGATATATGAATAATTTTCCGGTCAACTCAAAAATATAAATCAAAAATATAAGAAATAACCCGCTAAACAAGTGCTTTTTCCGCAAAAATAATATTGTAAATATTAAAGTGACTGTTGGCAAAATAAATTCCGATGATCCTAAAAGCGTGAGTATCGAAAACGGCATATCAACTATTCGATTAAATGACTTTTGAAGATAAACCAAGGTATCATAATCCAGATTATGGAATATATCTTTATTCACCAAAAAACTTAAATAAATAAAAATGCAACCAAATACCAAGCTGGTGAAAAGGAATTTGAATTTTTTATTATTCATCATAAAAATTATTTAATTCTGTATGTATTTCCTTCGCAGGATAAAATTAGATAATATCCGGGTTTAAGATAATTCTCCAACTTGAATTGCCAATTGAAAGGCTTTCCCAAAATCTTTGCTTTCAGAATGACTATCGGATCGCCGTGAGAAACCGCAAGTATGGTCTTTCCGATATGTTTACTTTTCATCACTTGAACAAATCGCCACATCCTATCGGCCTGTGACTCTGGACTTTCCTGACCGAGTTTTAAATATTTTTCTTCATAAAGTTTTGGTTGTATTTCTTTTTTAAAAATATCCAAGGGTAATCCTGCATGTATAAGTTTCGATTCAATAAGATATCGACTAATCCTCTTTTTTATTCTGAATACTTGACTTAGTATTTCTGCTGTTTGTCTTGTTCTTCGCATGGGACTGGCATATAAATAATCGATTTTTTGACTTTTCAATTCTTGTGCTACTTCTTTTATCCTTTTTATCCCGTTTTCAGACAGATTAAATCCTGGGAGTCTTCCATAAATAATTTTTTTGGGATTCTCTACTTCACCATGACGAAGAAAATAGATCACTGTCTTTTTCATAAATATTTTTTATAGAATCCAATAATTTTTTCAGCCTGCAAATCCCAGCAATATTTTTGACTTTCTATTATTGCTTTCTTACCTAAGTTGTCTCTTTGTTTATCATCATTGAGCAGTTCCCAAATGACCTCACCTAGATTTTCTACATCACCGCTTCGGAAAAATCGGCCGCTTACCTTATCTTTTATAAGGTAAGATAGACCTCCAACTTTTGATGCAATAACCGCGGTCCCGCTTGCCATTGCCTCTAATACAACCAACCCAAATGATTCATAGCGGGATGGCATGATTACTATATCACTTGCACTATAATAATATGGTAATACATTATGGGGCCTATTCCCTATAAACTTTATACAACAAGCAAGATCTAAGCGCTCAATGAGAGTCTGAATTTTTATAACTTCAGGATTTCTCCAAAATGTTCTACTTTCTATGTCTCCGCCTATTAAAAGAACTTTGAAATTATCTTTAAAATCTGTGAATTTCTTAGAAAGTTTTGATACTGCATTTATAAGGATAGATATTCCCTTGATCGGATCGATCCTTCCTACAAAAAGAATAATTTTTTCGTCACTTGTTATACCTATTTTCATTCTGGCTTTTTTTCTGTCAATTTTTTTAAATACATGATGATTTACTCCTGGGGCAACCACGAAAATTTTTTGGGCATCTGCCTTATACTTATCGACGAGTTCCTTTTTTTCCAATTCCACAGAAGAAATGATGCCGTCACTGAAGTTGACAATATTCTTTTCACTTTGGATTCTTAACTTATCGCTTATCCCGCCATAAAGTTCTTTCGTTATTCCTAATGCGTGAAATGTAGTAAAAAGGGGAATGTGCAAACTTTTTTTTATAATTTGTCCTACCAAACTGGAGTAGAAATAGTGACTGTGCAAAAGATCATATTGCAAAGAATTTTTTCCCATAAAATCAAGCATTTTATTCGCAAATGATTCTACACCTTGGTAATGATCTATTGTGTGAACGGAAAAGTGAATTATTCTTACATTTTTGTGTATTTGCAGTATTTTTTCATCGTTTTCATGATGCGAATGGGTATAAATATCTACAGTATGGCCCAGCGTACCTAAGTTATTGGCAAGATTTAAAACATAGACATTCATTCCACCAGAAGAAAGCACACCCAGACGAGTCAATGGGCAGGACCAATAGGAGATAAAGGCTATATTCATAAATAAGTAAAAGAGGAAATTATATATCTATTTTATCAAAAATTTACTTATTTATCTAATCCAGACACTGTAAGTTCTGTTATAAAATTAGTATACTTATCTTTTACCAACTTGTGAACCTATTATGAAAATTTTTGTGCTGATACCAGCTTACAATGAAAAAGGGAATCTCAATGATCTGATCAGCAAAATTGAGAAAGAGTTCAAAAAGCAAAAAATCGTGTTTAAAATATTTTTCGTCTTGCAAGGAAATGATGGAAGCAGGGAACTTCTTGCCAAACTCAAGAAAACTAAACCCTATCTTGATTATATTTATTATGAGAAGCCCCTTGGAATCGGAAAAGCATATAAAGTCGGATACCAATATCTGGATAAAACAGCCACGCATATCCTCACTATGGACGCCGATTTAAACCACGATATCATTGACCTTTCTAGATTTATTCAAATGATGAAAAAAAATTATGCTGATTTGATTATAGGATCAAGATTTATAAAAGGCGGCAGATTTGATGAAAAAAGAGTATGGAAGATAATTGCCAGCCGATTAACCAACAAAATTGTCACTCAAATTATGGGGATAAAAGTGAAAGACATCAGCTCAGGCTATAGATTTATGAAAAAAGAGGTAGCAGAAAAAGTAAGATTGAATCTCAAATACGATGGTTATCCTTCATATATGGAATTTATTTTGTATGCAAACCGTTATGGATTTAATATTGCAGAAATACCCATCACTTATCACTACCGAATCTGGGGAAAAAGTAAAATAAGCTCTTTTAAAACACTTGTGGATTATTTCCGTTTTATGTTATCGATCGTTTTTAATTTTTGATCACCCAAAAAAGAGGTACACCATCAATAGTTCTTTCGTAAACCAATTTATTCTCCGAAAGACTCTTGGATAAGTATTTTTGTATCGGATAAACTTCGAAAAATGATTTTTTGTTTAGAATCACAGTGTAATCGCTATTTTCCCAATCTTTTTCATTGATTTTACTTTGAAAATCCGTTCGAGCATACATCGCGGCGGAACTTTGAGCCATAACCACATTTATATAAGAATTTATTTCTGCATTTTTATTTAACCAAACAATTGCATCCTTTTGTGGTGCACCCCAAAAGTCTATATCAAATTTTCCATTTGCACCTTTTACTCCACCAATTGCGGCATTATAGAAACTTGTCTGATAAGGGTGAAATTTCACTAAATTGTATACTAGAGTAATTAGCAAGAATCCGAAAATAATCCTTCCCGTTTTTTTACTTTTTGTAAGCTTGTCCAGAGTTTCATAAATAAAGTAAAATCCTACGCCCGCTAAAGCACAAAGAGGATAAACCACTTCCATAAAATGACGCATACCGTCGATTGCCGAGACTTTAGGACTGAAGTATCGCATCAGTGGAATTAGTAACCAAATAATAAGTAGCGCATAAATACCATTTTTTTTAAAGATTTTAGTGATGGAAATGATAATCCCCATTAAAAATGCAGTTAATACTCCCAATGGAGTTGTGATAAATATGTATACCCAGGGATAAAACCAGGGAATATTCACGCCTGAATGATAGATTACTCCATCCAATAATACAGGCATATTCAGAGTATTGTGAGAATAAAAATACGGCAGCTCCAATAATTTACCGATTGGATCTTTCCAAAAAGGCCACCATATTAAAAGTGCCGCAATGGGAGATAATATAAAATATAAAATGACCAATCCATAATCTTTCTGGATACGCTTCATCGCTCCCCTCAGATTCCGAAATAAATTCGGGATGACAGTAATTATTGTCTTTCTCTCTTTAAATAAAAACCAAACTAAGCATACCACGGGAATCATTACGGAATTTATTTTCACGTTAAAAGCAAAGGCAAATGCTAAAATCGCCCAAATTAAATCGCGCAATCGTTTATGCTTAGTAAGTCGCCAGAAAAGATAAACCGATAAAGTAAATACAAACGCATTCGGCACGTCTTTCATGTTATCGTGCAGGTAACCAAAATGTGTCGGGAGTAAGGCTAGAAAAACTGAAGAAAAAATAGCCAAAGGAAAATTTATAGCCTCATACAAAAAAAGAAAAAGAACCAATATACCCAAACTACCCAAGACTACTGATGGTAAATTATAAGCACTGTCAAAAGGCAAGATAGGCAATTTTCCTACCTGCGCAGGCAGGTCATAAAAAATTAAATAAGATAAGGTAGGGATAATTTGAGTAAAGGGCCCAAAAGGATCAAGTGTAGTCAGTCTTGGATCAGGAGGAGTAAAAGGGATCGAATAGGAATCATCGATCGACGGGACCTTCTGTCCCAGATGGTATAATCCTGCAAAATTATGATAGTGAAAATCCCATGAAATTCCGTAGTCGTTCATGATGAAAATATGGAAGATTAAATAAAAAATTGTAAGTATTACCCCAAGCAATATTTTATATCTACTATTCATAGTATTTTCTAATGATTATAAATAAAGAAACTAAAGTTAATAACGTTATGAAACCTCCAAGATAATAAATAGTCGGTTGGTAATAGAAAATAACATCATGTTCCCCTTTTGGTAAAAATATAGACCGGAAAGCTGTATTACTTTTGTAAATTGGGGTTTCATTATTATCAATAGTTGCTTTCCAACCCGGATAATATACTTCGCTGGAAGACAAAATTCCATCACAATTCGAACTCGTTTTTAACTTTATGTTATTTATTTGGTAATCTACCACTTCTACATCTTTTGCGTCTCTTCCAGAACAATCTAGAAAAAATCTGGGTAAAAAATCTTTATTCTCATACAATCTGTAATTATTTCCTTCTAATTTTAACGCATATTTACTCAAAGATTTACCATAAATCATATCGTAATTCTTATTAGTCAAGACGTATTTTATATTTAAAAAATCTATATCTTTTGAAGCTGGGTCAGGTGGTGGAATTTCTACATTGAATTGTGCTACAGAAGATGTATTTTTCTTATTGATAAGATCTATAAAGTGATAATAAGAATTAAGTAAAATCGGATTGTAACCGCTGGTCGATTGTATTTTATAATACATCGACGACTCAAAATCCCAATCTTTCCTCACCTGTGAAACTACCGAATAATCTGGTAAAAGTCTGATTAATTGGGTATCTTTTTCTAATATTGAGGTCAAATTTTGATCAAAATTATCGGTGGGAATTTTAGAGGTTGTGATAAATTGCTTATCATAGATGAATAATTCGAGAGTTATGAGTAATAAAATTACTAATTT
This sequence comes from Candidatus Gottesmanbacteria bacterium, assembly GCA_016195685.1. Lineage (GTDB taxonomy): Bacteria > Patescibacteriota > Microgenomatia > 2-02-FULL-39-11 > 2-02-FULL-39-11 > JACPZE01. The sequence goes on along the minus strand of JACPZE010000020.1, from coordinate 45,869 downwards.
CATAAGTTTATTTTTAAATATTCCCAGGAATATTCCTGTTGTGAGCGAAATGATAAATACCACCATCATCAAATGTTGAGATGGGAAGCGGAATAATCTGTATGGAGGAAACATTTGATAAAGGAACTTATGGATGGGAAAATTATTTCCCATGGCAGTAAGTGAAAAAAACAGTACCGGTAAAATAAGCGCCAAGAATATTTTCTTAACTTTTCTTTTTCGAATAAAATAATATAGATGGTAAATGATAAATAATAAAAATATAAAAAGCGGAATAACTCCAGCGAAGTATGAAAGCTCAAAAAAATTCGGTCCCGGACCGTTATAAGTATAATTTTGTGGGAATGGGTTTCCGTAGATAAATGGGTTTATAAAAGTACCAAATAAATCCTTGGTATAAGATCCCCAGGCAAGCATTTCATAAGGTAATCCCTGTCCTCTGATCGAACTTCGGACAAATTCCATGGTCGGTAGAAGTTGAATAGCAGATATACCATAGGAAATTAATACAATAAAAATTGTTTTTAAAAACTTTTTAGTAATTGTTGATAAAGATATTTTTTTATAATAATCAAAAATTGCAGAAACTGACTGATAAATAAAAATAAATTCGAGTGTAAAAATTACAACAGCTTGGTACCCGGCTAATATCTGAAGAGTTAAAAATAAAATCGAAAGTAAGACATATTTTTTATTTTTAGAATCTAATGTGTTTGTCATTGCCCAAAAAACAGCCGGTATCCATACTAGAGTAGAAATGATATCTATATGTCCGGAATATATTCTGGCCGCCATAAGTCCAGATAAACTAAAAGTAATTGCCCCGGCCAGGGAAGACAAAGTATCCGCATATTTTTTGCACAATAAATACATAAATGTCCCTGCCATGACAATATGGATAAAAAGATAGACTGAAAATGTCGTATTGAAGGGTAAAATGAAAAATATAATATTAAATGGATAAAAGGCAGATGTAGACGGATGAGCCAAAAAAGGAGTACCAGAGAAAGAATACGGATTCCAAAATGGGAAAATACCCTGCTTTAAATTTTGTACATAATAAGATTTCCAATAGTAAAACTGGTCATTTAAGTCACCGCCGTATAAGATATATCCCTTCGCGGGAATGAGACTTTTTCCAAATAAAGCAATTACAATTGAGGCAATAAAGAAAATAGGCAATATTTTATACAGGAGTTTTATTTTAGTCATTTCTTAGACAGTTGATCCACAATTGAATTTGCATCTTCTGCCAGTTGTTTATCTTGTGCCACCAACTTTTCTTCTTCATCAGATAACCACAGGTTTGCATTCATCCTTTTATAAATTTTATTCGCCGTATCCTTTCTAATCCTTAGAATATTTAATAACTGATTTAATTTTGACTGATCCACGTTACTGTTATTTTGAAGTTGCTCCCATGAAGGTATAGCCTGATTTAAATTATCCATAAGTTTCTTCCAGCTCTGTATATCCTCCGGTTTGTAATTGGGCGGCACATAACCGCCCAGATGGACTACTACTACTTGAGTCGGACAGTTATTGATTTCGCCCAAAACCGGAGCCAGACCTATTTCTTGGTACTGACTGGAAAATAGAATATTTTTTGTCTGTGGAAATTCCAAAAAGTTATCCAAAAGTTCTATTGCTTCATAATATCCCCTTGTGAATATTTCCGCAAAAATTATATTACTGTACCCAGTTTCTTTTAAAGCTTTCTCCAAAGTTACACCGCTTTTGGTTGCTTCTGTAGAAAAATCATTGGTTGATATCATCACATTTCCCCTTCTTTTCCCCGAGAGTGAAAGAATAGGACTGAGTTTAAAGGGCGGAAGATTTTTCTCTTTTCTTTTTTCATTTAGTAATTTTACGAATTCCGTTGGGTCAAGAGTAGCCGTATTAGCAAGAGAATTATCTTCTTTCGTATCCCGAAATGATTTCCGATAATCACCTTGTTCGCCTACCGGCATGACAAATTTTATACTTTTTATATCCACAAATCCCAATTCAAATCGGCTGTCCAGACTTGCCTTGCGGTTATCCCCCATCACAAAAATTTTTCCTTGTGGAACTAATATATTTTGACAATCTGGCAAAAAATCACCCCCATACGTCGACCTGGGTTTAGCGGTATAAGGTTCATCCAAATTTTGGCCGTTTACAATGACAAAACCATCGCGTAATGTAATACTGTCACCTGGAAGACCAATAATTCTTTTTACAAATCCTGCTTCATCACCATATTTTTGCCTGGTGATTTCTTTTGTCTTAACATTTTCAAAATCGACGATATCCCCATGCTCCAGATTGTATGAGAATAAATTAAATCCGTTTAAAGTTATACCCGAGGGGAAATGCCTCATCTTTGGTAATGCGACAATTTCAGATGCCCTCAAGACGTCCGTCTTCCCTTCGCCTTTAGGGAAAGTAGGATACATGGATCCCGTCCCTGCAACCAGTACTTTTTCCTGTATGAACCCGGAGGATGAGAGAAACTGGCGAAGATATGGAGCCGATACAAACGCTATAATACCCCCAAAAATTAAAATAGAAAGGTAGATAAGAAGCTTTTTAATATTTCCCATCGATAAGGCTAGTATAGGAGAAATGGAAGAAAAAGTGAACCTTGAGCTAAGTTGGGTTGTGAAAATTTAAAAGCAATAGGGTTTATATTAAATTAATCTAGAAGGGATAATCTCTGGTTATAAATTGACAGGCTATCTTTACTTGGTAGTGTATAAGTTTTATTAGTATGAATCAATTTATTTAAAACATTTAGGTAAATCGGTGCTATATTCTTCCAGGAGAAATTCTGCTCTATTTTTTTTCTTAGCTCTTTTCCCAAAAATAATCTTTTCTTTTTATTTTTGATAAGGGCTTCTAAGGCCTTCTTAACTGAATTATTTTCTGGTCTAACAATTAAACCAGTTTTATTATTGATAATTAATTCAGTTACTCCTCCCACATCGGTAGCAATTACGGCACACCCTGAAGCCCCAGCTTCAAGTAATACGTTGGGGAAACCTTCAAAATGGTAAGAAGGATTAACAAAAATATCGGTCTTTGCTAATAATTGTCTAACCTGACTCATATTTAATGCATGGGTAAAATATATTTGTTTAGTATTTACTCTTTTTAACTTAAGATACATCTCACCGCTTCCTGCAAATATAAAATTCAATTTTTTATTTGACTTAGTTAATTTTCTAGCAACTTCATATAAAAGTTGCGGTCCTTTTGTAGTAATCATTCGTCCTAAAAAAGTTATAATAAGGTCATTATTCTTGAATTGCTTACCAGTGATATTTGGTATACTTCTATATTTTTGTTTGCTGTTTGGCTTAAAAAAATCAGTATCCACACCACCATAAATGAGTTTTGGCTTTTCCACTCCTAACGACTTTAGGTATTGAGAAGTAGCTTTATTTGTTACTGTTACTAAATCATAATGTTTCATAATTGGAGCAGTAATTCTCTCCAATAATCTGGAGATTCGAGTAATCATTAGTGATCTATGAACTGGTCTGCTACTAGCATGATCAGTCAAAATACTTTTTGCGTCAAGATGTTTAGCTAGTAATGGAACCCACCAAGAATTTTCAAAAAAACGGCTATGGGAATTTACAATATCATATTTATATCTCCTGGTTAATTTTCTTATAATTCTCCATAGTTCCAAATAATTTGGAATAGCGAATTGACCATTAAGAAGGTCAATACAGGGAATTCTATAAATTGAAAATCCTTTGTAATTTTCTTCTGTGGGAGAATTAGTGCTGTTGTAACAGATGACATCAACTTTTACTTTTTTGTCTAATGACATCAGATGCCTATATAATTCCATTGCATATTGTTGGCTACCACCAATATGAGGATAAAAATATGGCGTAATAAGTAGAATCCGCATGTTAATACTTAAAATAAAAATTGTTTAATGGAATAGGAAAAATTTTGTCTAATTGCGTTAAAGTTAAAGTTATTTGTAATATATCCACTGAATATACGTTTTTTAAAAATGAACCACAAATGACTCCAACCAGTTCTCCATATGTTTAATTTACTCTTACCATTCATGCGATAAAAGTGTTCTATATGATATTCACCAAAACGTATAATAGGATTATTAATGGCATTTATTTTTATCTCTGGAGAGAAATTCCAATCCCCACTTCTGGGTATTATTTTTTCTATTGTCTCTTTTTCGGTTATCCACATTCCCGATAAAATATCCTTTATAGGATAACCATATAATAATGTTACTTCCAGATTAAGTATTAAAACGCCCAGTTGACGTATCTTAGGTATAGCTTTTTTATTGATAAGTGGAAAGCGGTTGCATGAAATAAAGTCTATTTTATTTTGCACCATACGCTCTATTATTTTTTTAGCTTCCGCGATTGGATAAGTATCATCTCCATCCATAACAATTATATAATCACCATGAGTAAATTTTATACCTGATTGTATTGCGTATCCGTAACCTACACCTCCAACTTGTCTAGCCTCACGGATGACATTAGCTTTATACCGCTTGGCAACTTTTATTGAGTCGTCTGTAGATTGATTATCTACTACTATTACTTCGTCTATATATCTGGGGATTTTGGGCAACAAATTCTTTAAGGCTTCCGCCTCATTTTTACAAGGTATGACCAACGAAATTGTTTTATTATTTATCATAATTTTGTTGCTCTAAAAGCATGATTATATCATAAACTATAGGTTATTTCAACTTCTACCGCACCTCTAGAACAGCGACTCCCGGATTTAGATATACTAGATTAAAATTTCTATCGGATTGTAATAAATCTATATATTTCAAATCAGAGAAAGATAGATCCGTAGGATCCCAAATGTTATAGAAGTAAGTTTGCTTTTCATCCTCGGTAGAATCTTGCCATGAAAAATATCTACCGCTTAATACAAATATCCTTTTGTTCGGTATAGGTTCAAGATTATCATGTATTGTATTTAATACTTGATTTACCTCTATGCTGTTAGTCAACCCATGAAGTAAACTTAACTGCTTTCGCATAGACGGACTCATATAGGCTCCTCCTGGAGTATTTACGGAAGATAACGCTTCCATTATGTTTTGTGTAGCCGGATCAGATATCAATAAAGCGTTTTCATTTGAGTATTTTTCTTTTAAAAAGCCTGAAGCATCAATTTCGTTTTTGGACACCTGGATATAACTATCTTTATAAAACAGAATGCTTTTGAAATACGCATTATTAGTTATAAAAATAACTATTAATGTTAAAAAGAAAATAATTACAGCTAAATCACGAAGAAGTGAGTTTTTGATCGCAACTAAAATTTTCCATATACCTATAGCCATCAACACATGCACAAAAAATCTAGTCAATACATAAAATTTAAGACTATATGGTAACCTCAATAATACTAAACCCAGAAGACAAATAGATATTATTAGAATTAATTTTTTATGAATATCATGTCCTTTTAACAACGCAATAATACCTAATGGCAAAAACATAAGTAAGGAAAACCCGTAAGCATTTTGCATAAATTTTAATTTGTCAAGGATATCGAAGCTATAAAATTGCGCCTCACCGTTATTGACAAATCCCAAAGATACAAATGAGGCGATTAATCCCAAGATGATCAATATAAAAAGTCCCAGGGATAATAAGCGGAAAATATGAACCCTTAGGTTATATTTGTAATAAAGGTATACACAAACAAGAAGCAAAATGGATGCGGTACCTATAATATAATGATTTAAAAATAGAAAAATACAGGATAATATTAGAATCGGCAAAGGAATAGATCTATTCTGTTTAAAACCAAGAATAATTTGGATAAAAATAAGGATAGATAATACTGCTGTTAAGTTTTGCGGAATAAAAAATAGAGTTGTGTACGCCACGTTTGATTCAAAAACTAAGACTCCTATAACTGCACTAAATCCGGCAATTACTTCATTATCAGTTACAACCAAAGCTAAATAATACGAAGCAATTAAACATAAAAATAAATGAATAAATGTTATGGAATCCCAGAATTGCATGATATTTATCTGGGGTACTAACATCTGTGAAGACGCAATCAGTGTTTGAAAAATTGACGAATAACCGTTGAAAGTAAATGCATCGGACATCTGGGAGGTAACGAAACTGAAAGTTCCTTTTTGGATCAAATTAGCCAAAATCTGGTGTTCATATAAATCCCAATTTAAAGGATACGGAGTTTTCAGGTGCCAGATGAAGTAAGTTATCCCTGCTAAAAGACCCAAAAATAATATTGTTTTTATATGAGTTTTAATAAAATCTACCGACCTTTCGATCTCATTACCTATGTTTACTAAAACTGCACTTACTCCGAAAATGATAAGTTCCAAGCGAAAAATAGCTTGAAATTGCCAATGGGGAATAATTGATAAAACAATATACTTGGTAAAAAGTGCCCACCCGTATAAGTATAAAGCCCCTGTTATAAAATAAGTTACCACAGGAATCTGTAATTCCGTCTTTTTACTGTACAAGATAAAAAATGCTCCACCTATTAAAACCGGCAAGAGGAAAAAAACAATTGCTGATATGGCTGATTGAACAAATATCATATGGATTTAAGCGCCTTTTGCGGCGTATCAAATATCTCCAAAGTAACAGATGATTTATATTTTTCAACTTCCTTTATCGTCTGCTCTATATCAATCAGTCGGGAATTTCTGTCTATCCATATCATTTGACCGTCATTTACACTAAGTTTTATAACACCGCTTAACTGAGGATTAATGATAAATAGAAACTGAGTAGGTACATTGACACGAAGATCTGTTGTTTCATAACGTAGATCTACTCCGTAAATTTTTTTAAAACTTTCTATTTCTTTCTCTGATTGATAAGTATAAAGATTGCCGCCGGCATCAAAGATAAAATCTCCTGGATAATAAGTTAAAGTAGTACCCGTATTGACAATCGAATTATTATTTTTCCACCAAATATATCTGTCTACTATTACTTTATTCCCATCCACAGTAGTAATATAATCAACATTTTTTTCTCCCTGATAACTTATTTCGGGAGATGACAAATTAAAATACTTCAATATTACTGAAACAATCTTTTCCCATTGAGGTTTATCTAGGTCACTTTTGTATTTTCCAAGTTTAACGTCATCCTTGGAATACAATGGCATTCTTTTTCCATCCACATCAACTATGTAATCATTAAAAGGAGAAAAAGTATAGAAATAACGAGTATTTGGCTGATAGAAGGCTAATCCCCTTTCAAATGCCGCTATCTGATAACCTCCCACGGAATAGGATAATTCAAGAGGAGAAACTATTACTCCGTAAAGAGATATAAAACACAAAATGATAAATACTGAGAGAAAAAATACGCTGTATATAATTTTTTTCATTATTTTGCATTTTTCACCTTAATTATCTATTTCTCTGATCTCAAACTATTATTGTCATTCGGCTTATACAGAATCCCACATTGTAAGATCAAAGAAACAACGAGAAAACAACAGAAAAAAGGATGTGGTAAAAATCCACAAATCAAAGGTAGCACCCTTTGAACCTTCTAACTGTTTCGTCGTTTCGCAATTTCACCCTCCATCGGGCGAGATCCCTCCTACTTCAGCTTTTGACAGCCCTTGGATTATCGATGCTTTCGCATCGATGTCAAAAGCTTAAACTTCGGGGGACCCCGTCCGGGAGTGATTCCACTCATAAATATCACCTTCTTCCGGTGACCAGAGTGGCCATAGTGTTAGTACAACGGTAGAACGAGCGGATTACCCGGTGTAGAGAGATCGCGGGTGATCATGCCGAGCGGAATTTCTGCTTTGCCGCCGTTGAGGTGGATGACGAATTCGCGTGGACCGCCTGCCAGTGGGAAATCAATTCCATCGGCTGCCGTCTTCAACGGAATTCCACTTTGCAAAGTGCCGCTTTTGAGACGAACATCCATCGTTGCTCCCGACCCCATGGGCCAGAAGGCGAGTCCGTTCCCCGCAATGTTCGCGACTTTATATCCACCTTCGTTGTCACGCGGCCAGACTTTGATTTTGACGTTGCCTTTGCCAGTCAAATTCAGTTGGACGCACACGGGCCAATCCACTTGTACTCCAGAATCCGCTTCGACATTCCACTCCGCACTCCATGCGCAGTTTGGTCCGCCGAGCGAACTCCGTACGAGAACCTTGCCGTTTCCGCCCACATCGCGCATTTCGTAGTTGCCGCCCGCCGTCAATTGTTCTGGCGTCCGCTGGATGAAAAAGTTTCCACCAGTGTTGATACTGACGGTGAACTTGCGTTCTGCGCTAGGATCAAGCGTGACCGGAACATCCTTGGTGAACGCTGTCATGGGGGCGCCGTCCACGGAGATTTCACCATTGGCGCCGCCAACGCGAAAGTTCAATTGAACGTTTTTCGGATTGCCCGGGGGGTTGTTTTTGATTGTCAGAACAAAGCGCCCCTTACCCGTCACGCCGCCGCGTTCACAATCGCTGTACTGAACGTTCAAGTCTGCTCCCGGCTCCTGATCCAGTTTGAATTGGTAGGGGCTGGGATCACACCCATCGCCATTGGTCGCGTAAACCAGGGATTGAAACCCATTGCCGAGGTCTTTGGTTTTGATGGCGAAGAATACTTTTCCCGCCGGAACATCACCTTGACCCTGGATTGGCGTCTGATAGCGCACGACGGCGAATGGCGTGATCGTTGCCGCGCCTGAAGGTCCTACCGCCGTAGTTGGGGCGGTTTGCTGTCCGCCTTGCGGCGCTTGCGCAGTCGCAGCAAGTTGTTGCGCGACGCTGGTTTGAACCGGCGCCGGCAAACCCGAAACCTGGGGAGAGCAACCCATCGCCATCAACGCGAGCGCAATCAACGTCACTAACAGAAAGTACTTTTTCATTTTCTCATACCTCCTACGGTGAGAAAAAACATGCGATGCTATAGAAGCACCACATGTTTATGAGTTGGTTTTTTCTTTCTTCGAACTCTGTTGAACAAGGGCTACGCTGGATACAACCAAAAGTAATACCCAATGTAGCCCTTGTCAGAGGGAGGTTTGAGAATAAAATTTAAAAAATAAATTGCGAAACTTATTTGTTTTCTCGTTTGTTAAAGTGCTCTTCGGCAAGCTCAAAGAAACCTCTGCTAAATTAGAAGTTTTCTAAACTCGCGAAGATAGAATTATATTTTCAGAACTTTCTCAAACGCATTTGTTTGGAAGGTCAGAAATATACCTAAGTGTTTAAACTCAGGATAAAAATTATCAATTGATAATTGAAAATCTTTACTCTGGATTCAAAATAATTGTTGACAGTTAAAATTTCACGAGATAATATTATTAAACTTATGCTTTCCAAAAAAGATTTCGATAAATTCGAAGAACTTATCAAACAAGTAGTCGATGATGAACTCGATAAGAAAATCCCAAACTATATAAAATACTTACCCACAAAAGATGAATTTTATTCCAAAATGGATGAACTTATGGGTGAAGTGAAATCTATGCGGGAAACGCAAGAAATACACTCAGAATCACATCGTCAAATCAACGATCGACTCGAAAAACTGGAAACGATCCTCGAACCTCAAAATTAAATTCTCGTTTGTTAAAGTGCAAAAAATATCCCCTTTTATCTTTGGGCAAAAGAGTCAAGAGGATATATGTATACTCTGGCTCATTTTGCCAGAAAACTGATTCATACCAAATGAGATTTTTTCCTGAAATATAAGCCTATCGTCAAAGCTGTACCTAAACCAGCGAAAGTCAGCATCCATTCTTTCGGTCCGGCACTAGGAGCAGAAGGTACTACCATCTGTTTTTCTATACAAAATTGGCTTTCGTCATGGTCAGTTTGAGAAGACGATACGGCATCTACCGTATTTACTTCACAAACTATAGATTTATCCGCCGGTAGGACCGCCACATGGACTACTCTGGCTACTATCTCAAAAGTCTGAGATGTGCCTCCGGCTAGGTTCAATACATCAAATGTAAGAGTCTTGGAATGATTGTCATAATTGCCCGGACCGGAAGTAAAGTCTACGAAATCGGGTAATTTATCTGTTACTGTAACTTTATCCAGCATTTGGTCGCCATTGTTACTGACTTTTAGATGAAAAGTTACCAGATTTCCGGGATGATACCTGGGATCAGAAGGACCAAGGTTGTCTACGAAAACTCCGGTTGAGGGATTTCTGACTGTTTTATTTATGAGTACTTGTCCAATACGTGGGCAAGAAACTCCACCTCCATAAACAGGAACACAATTGGTTTGGTCTATTCCATCTGCAGATACCTTCACAACGTTTGTGATGTAAATTACGAACAACGCAGTCAAAAAAAAGACTGCCCTTAAAATATGCTTCATAATAATTTAATCTTGGGCAGATTAATTAATTGTGGATTATACCACTACAAAAATATGGTGTCAAGTATTATAGGTTATCATCTTAATCTTGTACTCCTTGAGTAATTTTGTTATATTGATAACTAATCCCCGTTTATGATCAAACCTGAATTGTCTCCTTTTTCTGCTCTAAAATTTCGAGATTATCGTCTTTTGTGGCTAGGACTACTCGTCTCTAGGATCGGTTCAGAAATGCAGGTGGTGGCGGTCACCTGGCAAATGTATCTACTCACAAAGTCTGCTTTGTCTCTGGGACTGATAGGTCTGGCCAGATTTTTGCCGGTATTGTTTTTCTCCCTTTTTGGCGGAATGGCTGCAGATCTATATAACAGAAGAAAGATCATGATTGCGGCTCAATTTATCATGACCGCTGTATCTATAACTCTTGCTATAAGTACATTTGGGGGAATGATCAGTCCTCTTATCATTTATTTACTATTGGCCTTGAATTCTTTTGCTACAACTTTTGATACACCGTCAAGACAAGCTATCCTTCCTTCATTGGTACCACAGAAATACTTCATGAACGCAGTTAGCCTAAATACCATCATGTGGCAAACAGCTATAGTAGTCGGACCCAGTTTGTCGGGATTTATCATAGCTTTCCTGGGCGTAGGAAGCGTGTATATCATAAACATCATTGCTTTTTTCTTCGTTATACTTGCTCTTTTTGCCATGAATTCGACACAACAAAAGATGGTAAAAACTCATCTTTTTGACCTGTCAGAAGTAAAAGAAGGACTATTATTTGTCATCAGAACCCCTATTATCTACTCCACCATGCTTTTGGATTTCTTTGCCACATTTTTTTCATCAGCAACCACACTTCTCCCTATCTTTGCCAAAGATATACTCAATGTGGGTCCACAGGGATTGGGTTTACTATACGCTGCACCATCCGTAGGAGGAGTCCTTGCTGGATTGATCATTTCTAGTTGGGGACACTTCAAAAATCAAGGAAAGATTCTCATATCTACAGTAATGGTTTATGGATTAGCTACTTCCTTTTTTGGGTTATCCAAATTTTTCTATCTGTCGTTATTTTTCTTATTCGCCGCAGGCGCAAGTGATGTAGTCAGTACAATCATCAGAAATACTTTGCGGCAACTAAATACTCCCGACTACATACGAGGGAGGATGGTTTCTATCAATATGATCTTTTTCATGGGAGGACCCCAATTGGGCGAAGCTGAGGCTGGAATATTGGCTGCAGCCGTAGGGACACCTATTTCTGTAGTGATAGGTGGAATCGGGGCAATAATATCTGCTGGACTTATAGCAATAATAGTACCAAGACTTCGAAAATATCAGGGGAATGAAGTAGTTGTGTAAATTTACTCAGGCTAGGATAAGCTCGGATAATGACAACGTTTCCACTTTTTTCCACTTCCGCACCAGCATGGATCGTTGCGGCCGAGTTTTTCTTTGTCAACAGAAGGCTGCACAGCTGGCTTTGTCCTCTCTTTTACAGCTTCTTTTGAAATAATAGTTTGTTGCTGCTTTTGTAAAGCTACCAATTGGTCCGGCGATAGTTGTATTTGGACTTTAAATATACGGTGAGCAATTTCATAATCTATGCCAGCTACCAATCTTTCAAACATGGAAAATGCTTCATTTTTGTATTCCACCAATGGATCTAGCTGTCCGTAACCGCGAAGTCCAATCCCTTCCCGAAGATCATCTATCGCATCCAGGTGGTCCATCCAAAGATTATCCACGACGGACAATCCTACCCATTTCTCTATCTGCCGCATCACTTCCAGACCTAAGCCCTTTTCTCTTTGATCGTAAATATCTCGGACAACTTTCAGAAGAAAATCGGTAACATCGCTTACATTTCTGAACTGTTCCAATTGCCCTAATATATGTTTTTGCGAATTCGGGTCAAAAGGAATGATGGAAGCAAATTCCTGCATGATTTTCTCTTTTTCGGTAGTGGTTATCCCATTTGCCCCATACATATTAACCAAAGTCGTAATTTGGCTGGAAAGTTTATCCAATATCAAATCTTTGAGATTTTCCCCTGCCACAATTTGCCGACGCAAACCGTAGATAATTTCCCTCTGTTTATTCAAAACATCATCATATTCCACTAGATGTTTTCTGGTGTCAAAATGAAATCCTTCCACTTTCACCTGAGCTTGCTGAATAGCTCGGGATACCATACCATGTTCCAGAGGCACATCTTCCGGAAGTTTAAATATAGTCATCAGCTTAGCCACCTGATCACCGCCAAAAAGACGCATGATATCATCATCCAATCCTACAAAAAATCTTGTTGCTCCCGGATCCCCCTGCCTTCCGCTTCGTCCCCTAAGCTGATTATCTATCCTTCTAGATTCATGCCGCTCTGTACCCATCACAAAAAGTCCTCCCAATGAAATAACTTCGTCGTGATTTTTCTGCCAGTCTTTCATAGATTTTTCATACTCTTTTTTATCTAACTGACTTCTGTTTGGGGTAGATCCTCCAAGTATGATATCTACTCCTCTACCTGCCATATTGGTTGCTACTGTCACAGCACCCTTATTACCCGCTTCGGCTATGGTATTTGCTTCTCTCTCGTGATTTTTCGCATTTAACATCTGATGTGGCACCCCTTTTTTATAAAGAATCGCAGATAACATCTCATTTTTTTCAATAGAAGTAGTGCCTACCAGGATGGGTTGACCAGTTTTACTTATTTTTGCTATTTCATCTGCTATTGCATTAAATTTGGCTTTGGCGGTTTTATAAACCAGATCAGGTAAATCTGCTCTGACCAAAGATTTATTGGTGGGTATCATCACCACATCCAGATTGTAAATTTTGTGGAATTCTTCTGCTTCTGTAGCTGCGGTACCGGTCATTCCAGCCAGTTTTTGATACATCCTGAAGTAGTTTTGCAATGATACTGTAGCTAAAGTACGAGACTCTTGCTGGATGGCTACACCTTCTTTTGCCTCAATTGCCTGATGGAGTCCTTCGGAAAAGCGCCTACCCGCTAGTAATCTTCCCGTGAATTCATCTACTATGATAACCTGTCCATCTTTTACTACATATTCCTTGTCTTTTTTAAAAAGTGTATTTGCTTTCAAAGCTGCCTCTATATGATGAACTGTTCCAAAATCTTTTTCATAAAGATTTTCTACACCCAACATTTTTTCTACGCTCAAAATGCCAGCGTCAGTCAGATGCGCTGTGTGAAGCTTTTCATCTATGGCATAATCTTTTTCACTTTCCAACCTTTCTACCAACTTGGCATAATCATAATATTTTTTGGTAGGTTCGCTGTCCGGAGCAGAAATGATATGGGGTGTACGGGCCTCATCTATAAGCACGGAATCAACCTCATCGACAATAGCATAATGAAAACCCCGCTGTGTCATTTGAGAAGCTTCCGACACCATATTATCGCGCAGATAATCAAAGCCGTATTCGCTATTTATGCCATATGTGATATCTGCCGCATAAGCTTCTCTGCGGGAAATTGGCTTCAGATGCTCTAATCTCCAATCTGTGACTGACTCATCTGTAAATTTTGGGTCAAAAAGAAAAGACTGATCATGTATCATGGCAGAAGTAGTAAGACCCAAAAGATGAAAAATAGGTCCCATCCAGCCTGCATCACGACGAGCCAAGTAATCATTCACTGTTACTAGATGTACCCCTCGGGAAGTAAGAGCGTTTAAATATAAAGCGGGTATGGCTGATAAGGTTTTCCCTTCACCTGTTTTTTGCTCAGCAACTGCTCCACGATGAAGAGTAAGGGCCGCCATAAGTTGGACATCAAAATGACGCTCGCCAATGATACGTTTCGCTGCCTCCCTAACCATGGCAAAAGCAGGAACGATTAAATCATCCAGCAATTCACCGTTTGTCAACTTCTCTTTAAACTGGGCTGTTTTTTCGGCAAACTCTTCATTTTTGAGTTTAGCCATCTCTTGTTCCTGCCCGTTTATCTGCTCGATAATCGGCCTCATCCGATTCAATTCTTTTTCGTTGGAATCCAAAAATTTGGAAAGAAACTTAAACATATAATTCAAATGACTGAAAGTTTTATGCTTAATTGTACCATTTTTAAGAGGATTTTACCTTAATCGCAGGATACGGCTATATGGATATATAAGTATCAAATCAACAATCGTAAATACTTGGCGACAATCTTTTAATAATTTATCATACTCTCCTTCATCATTTTGGTAATGGGCATTAAATAGAATAATTCCTGCCTTTTTTAATATTTTCTTCAGATCCTTTAAAAAATCTATCGTTCTGGATTTTCTGGGATTAGTCTTTCCTACGTAAAGATCAAAAATTATCAAGTCATAATTGTTCCTGACTTGTTTAATCCACTTAAAAGCATCGGCATTTATAATATTCAAATTATCAATTTTACCTATATCAAAATATTTTTTGGCGATATCAATAATTGCAAGATCAAATTCAATAACATCCATATAAACTTCTGGATAATATTTCTGAAGTATCTTAATTACTGTTCCTCCTCCCAAACCCAATATCAAGCAACTTTGAACTTTGAACTTTGAACTTTGAACTTTTTTAACTGCCTTCTGCCACATTCCCGCAATTGTTCCTCCGCTTTGCTCGGCATCGTTTACATATAAAATGAGTTTCCCAAAAAATTCAACAACTTTAATTTCGCCATTTAAAGGAGAAATAAAGTTTACCATTTCAATCTGTCTAAAATAAGAAATTAAGGTCATTTACTTTAACTAAGGAAGGTATGAATTTTGCAGACTACTCCATTTCCCGAGCGACTAGGAATATATGTATAGAAAAACTATTGCGCGAGCGTTTTGTAGGAGTCGAAAAATTCATACCTGACGAAATAGTAAGACGTAAATTACAATCCTAATTCTTCGGATTTATACTGCATTGCTTTTAAAGCAATACTAATGAAATCAGCAAGTTTAATCCCCAGTTTTTCCTGACAATGCGCTATCTGTTCACGTTTGGCTCCGGCAGCAAACTGTTTTATATCCCATTTTTTCATCACTGACTCTACAGATACCGCTGATAACTTTTTTTCCGGTCTGACTAAAGTAACTGCAACAATTAGACCAGTCAATTCGTCACAACAGTAAAGCGACCATTCCAGATTATTTTTGGGAGAATTTTGTCCTGTATGAGCAAAGTTATGAGAAAGAATTGCTTCTAAAATACGTGGGTCTGTTTCTCCAACATCTGTAAGCCACTGATGCATTTTTAAAGTATGTTGAGAGGGATCTTTCTCCACTTCCTCATAATCTCCATCATGGAGAAGTCCCACTATTCCCCACACTTCCTCATCTTCTTTGAAGTATCGTGCTAATGCCTTTATCACTGCCTCAACTGCTAAACAGTGTCTTATCAGATTCTGACTCTTCATATGGTTATTCAATAATTCCCAAGCTTGTTGTCTAGAGATCATATTTTTTCACTTTTTGTCATTGGCAATTCAGAGATTATCATTGCAAATACTATTAATAATCCTCCGAATGCATTTATAGGCAAGAATTTTTCACCTCCCAGTGTCCAGGCAAAAATCGCTGCAAATACGGGTTCAAGTGTAAATATTATAGCAACTTTTACCGGAGCAGTATATTGCAAAGCAACCATCTGTATCACAAATCCAGAAAGTGAGGGAAAAAGAGCGAGAAAAATTATAATCCATAAACTGTTCATAGATTGAACAAATATTGACTGACCAAATAATAATCCGGTAGAAAGACTCAAAGCTCCCATAGTGAAAAATTGCTGAAAAGTATTGACATACGGATCTATTTTTCTTTTCATAAACACTCCGGAAACCAGGATATGCAGAGCATATGCCATAGCAGCAATGAGAGTAATAACATCACCGATATTTAACTCTTTTAACCCACCGGTGAGAAAATAAAGCCCGCTAGTTGCAAGTAAAATAGCTGTAATTTTCTGAAATGACGGTATTGCCTTAAATAAAAGTAGAGAAAATATAGGCACGAATACTACGAAAAGTCCTGTTATGAATCCTGAATTTGATGCGGTAGTATATTTTAATCCGATTGTCTGAGGTACAAAAAGAATCCAAACTAAAACTCCCAAAATAAATCCTTCCTTAAAATTTGAAATTAGCTTTTTATGCTTGATCTTAAGAAAAATCCCCAGAACCAAACTTGCAAACAAAAATCTGTACCCCAATTGAGCCAGAGGATTTATAAATCGTAGACTATCTTTTACTATATAAAAAGTGGCTCCCCAAATTGCAGCTGCGTAGATTAAACCTACATCTGTAAGAAATAGTTTGTGTCTATTAAAAAATCTATACATTTATCTTACTACTCCCTCAAACTCTACTTCCCCTCCACAATATTTAACTATTATTTCAATTGATTCCCGAAGTGACTTTTCTACCAATTCCGGACTGATATCATAAACACCATCTACATTTATCCAGATATTTTTAGTTTTTTCCGTTACCATAGTTCTTTGTGCATCACGATAATTAAAGTCGATATTATATCCGCCTACTTTGTCATAATAAGCAATTTCTTTTGAAGTATATTTAGTCGGTTCTTTATCACCTAATAATAATATTTCGTCTCCTTCATCTGCATATCTTAAGACAGTCGGAAATCTTACACACTCCAAATCAAATGCGCCCACTGAAACTCTATGTTTCATCACTACTAGGTTATATGCGTCTACACAGGTATTGATAGAATATAATCCTTTTTTCAAAATTACTCTTCGCAGTAAGGCCTCAGGAGATGGACGTCTTGAGTGCCAATCTATTCCCATCTCTCTATATAATTTTCTGTAACTGATTAGCTGTGGATATTTACCTATTTCTTCTGTTGTAAGGTTTTCTAAACTTTTCAAAAATTCTTCTTTTGCTTTCTCAAGTAATGGATCTGATTTCTTGATATTTACTCCTTTGATTATTGCAATTCCTATAGATACAGACGGATATTTACTTTTAACCTCTTTATCAATTGTGAACAAGTCTGGACGGGAAATAGTATTTACCGTTCTTGCTTGTTTTCTAACTTTTTGATGTCTATTAAGTGTTAACCTCTTGATAACTACTTCTGATGGAAATTTTTTAAGAAGCCACCCTGCACGTGGACCATGTGGTTTATCAAGCAAAACTGTATACAAAGTATTAAAAGCCTCTTTATGATTCATATCTTTGGCTTTAGCCAATTGGAATATTTTAGATTGTAATTCTTCAGGATCCTTAACATTCGCCCAAATATCTGAAAGAACATTTAAGAATTCCCATTGTTTGCTAGTTAAATTTATTTCTTCAATTGATTTAATCGATATTTGATACCTATACTCATCCGGGGCATATTTACTAAGCCATATAAATGCAAATGTAAGTCGTTCACGTATAATATCGTCCTCGAATTCTGTTAATTCAGTTCCTTTAATCTGTTGAAGTTTTTGCCATAAATCGACATTTGGAAGTTGTGCGAAATTTGCAATATCGCGAAATCTCGGGAGAAATAATGTTGGATTTTTCCCAGGTATATCATCTATCTGTGAATACTCAAAAATACTGGATAGATTCTCATCTGATCCGGTATTGTATGCTTGCCAGCATCTATCATATTCATCAAACAGATCCGGTATAGCCATCGTTCCCATCGGATCAAATTCTATAGCTTCCCGATAATCTGTACGGGTAAAAAGGAAACGTCCAAGGTATGGCGGGATAATTTCTGATACTTCTTTGGCTGACGATCCCAATCCTTTTGAGGAAGACATCTTTTTGCCACCGATTAGGAAAAATTCATAAGCTATCTGGTATGGAACCGCCGATTTTAGAACTCTTTCACAGATCAGTTTTGCCACATCATGGGAACCTCCTGCACTCATGTGATCTTTACCAGCGCCTTCAATTGTGATTCCAATGACTTGCCACTTCACCGGCCATTCTATTTTCCATGAAAGTTTACCTGCAAATTTTCCATCACCACTAAATGGTGAAACTGATCCGTAAAAGCCACAACCTTTTGTCCAAACAACTGCATCAATTTTGCATACAAAACTGACATTTTCACCGTCCCAATTATTTACTCTGGTTGTAGATTCTTTCCCACACTTTGGACAAACTACTTGGAAAGGATACCAATCAGATACCATCTTTTTTTTGTACAATTCTTCATATATTTTTCTGATTAATTCTGTTTTATCTAAACATACTTTAATCAAATCATTCATCATACCTTTCTTATATAATTCACTTGTCCAAAGAATTTTGGGACGGCACCCTAGCTTGTTGAACACTTCTGTAAATTCATCTGCAAAATATTTTGCATAGTTTTCTGCTTTTCCATCCGGCGATGGAACAGTATATAGAGGTTGGCCCAGGTATTTACTCCATTTTTCTTCTTCCAGATATATAGGCAACTCATCCATGGGATCATGATCGTCAAAGACATAGGTAAAAGTCGCTTCTTTTCCGGCATTTTTTAATGCCCTCCAGACTAGTTCATGGATGAGTACTCCACGCAAAGATCCCACGTGAATTCTTCCCGATGGAGTCTTCATATCGTCGACCCAATAAGGTGTATATTTTCTTGAATCAATTATATTTTTTGCAATTTTATCGGCCCAGAACATATAAATATATTTTACTTGCTTTCGAACCGAATTTGAATATAGCTATTTAGATTATAATCATACTCTTTTTTGAAAATTAATATTCATTTTCCATTTATCATAAATAATTTTATGCAATAGATCACAAATTACTCTTAAATCAGGAACATCATCTTCTAACCATATATTGTGATTATTAAAACGAGATGACACTGATTGAACAAGATCGGGTTTATTAAAGGCTAATTCCGCTAACGCGATTGCTACTGCTTGCGACTGATTGCCATATTGTACAGCTAATTCACGCCCAATTAATGCAGCAGATCTCAATACCTCAATTGTACTTACTTTTCCTATATCAATTGGCAATGTATGTTCCTGCAAGAAACCAAAATTTTTTGCACCCATAATGGAATATAGACCCGGTGAGGGGAAAATCCCGTGATTACCATTCGCATATCGTTCCATATCATCCGTATGAACACCCGCGGTATTTGTTAATTTCGCTATATCTCTTAATTCAGGATATTTTAAAACCCATGAGCTTCCTTCTAATATCTCAGTGGCGCTTTTAGGCAATTCACCTGGAAAACCGAGCTCTGCTAAATCGCTATACCAAGGGCGTATTCCTACTCTCTCTCCCGGGTATTCCTTAGGAACAGTTTCAACTACTACTGAAATATTTTCTGCTTTTGCAATTTCCATAATAGTTTTTGCATTGTCTAAAGCATTATTACCATCATCATGTAAATGTATAAAAAGAGTTAACCCTGAATCTCTTATCAATTGAGTTACTTCTTTAGTTAATATTTTTTGATATTGATCTGGAGTTGCCAGTCCATTTGTATCAGGAAGTCCTATCGCTGTTATAACTTTCCTTGGATACTTTCCGTTAATTTCTTTAATCTTTGTAACAAATTGAACAATTTTATCAATTGGAGTAGCAGTTGCTTGCTCTAAACTGGCCCGCAGGTGATTAACTCCACTTTTGTAAGCATCATCTGCTATTTCTTCCAAACTATCTGTAAGTTTCTCAATAGATTGACCTTTTCTTCCAGCTAAATCTGAAGAATTACCATAAAGATGTACTGCTGTTGCTCCACATACTACAGCCAAATTAAAATCTTTTTTTGTCATCCTCGTATGTACCGGAACTCTATCAGATACTCCAAATGTTTGGGCAGTAGTTAGGATTCTATTCACCATTTTTGCCGCAGATGGACATGAAATTGGATTAGGTAATTCCACCATCAAATCTCTTCTGGTAATCAAATCTTTTAGCAGATTAATAGCTCCTGCTTCAATAATTTGAGCAGGAGGTAAAAGATTTGGATCGTTTATCCCTAATCTACCATCTTTTGGAAAAGCACCGGCTTGCTGTAATCCTTCTCTTGGTGTTGTAATTAAAATTCGTCTTTCTACTAGCATATTTTTCCTCCACAAAAAAACCGTCCAAATATAAGGACGGTTGACAGCTCGTGGTGAGCGAAGTCGAACCATGGTACCACCTCATTTCGAGTAATTAAATAAACAAAAACACGCAAAACATGCGTGTCACTTTGTAAATTACTCCTCGTTCAAGTGCTTGATTTCCGATAAAATCGGAACAGTGACACTTTAGTGCTATTACGGGCGCACCCGACTCGGATTTACTTTCAGTAAATACTGATTTCTTCCGGCAGCTCCAGGGTCTTGGAGATACAAACAATTGTCTTTGGGACTTCTCACCGATTACCCTTCTCTGAAAGACACAAATGTTTTACTCGTCCCCATCAACGCTTTTATTAACTTAATTCAATATACCAATTTTTGATCTAGCCGTCAATAGGCTATAGAACTAATATTTCCCCTTTTTTCATCATTTTCCAATCGTATTCCCCAATTTCTTCAGAACATACAAGCGATACTTGATCATCTTGGTAATATCGTAGACTAAAATATTCATCGTTATTGTCATATTCACAAAGAACATTAAATTTATCATCTTTTACAAGACCAATATTCATTCCTATAACCTTTTTAGAGTTATTAACAATGAGTTGATCAACAATACGTAGGACTTCCTCTATTCGCGGGGGGTCCTTTAACTCACTACATTCGCTCAGGATGACATTTTGTATCAGAGAAAATATTTTTTGTGCCCCTATTTTTCCTTCAAGTTGTCTCGCGATATTCACTCCTTTTAACATTCCATTAAAAACAAAACATAAATCATCAGAAACGTAAGGCTCATTATATTCAATAATACCTCTATCTTGCGGAAACCCCGCACTCCTGGCATGAACCACAAAAATATTCGTTTCCGGAAATATATTAAAAGTATCTTTATCTTCCCAAATGGGATTTAATGATTTATAAATTTTCCAGCTTTGAGTTTTGATCGCTATTCCCCACCCGTCACCTTGCCAGTCACCATCGGGTGCACGGCTTCTCTCGCTCATCTGTGAAAACTGGTGTAATAATTTTTCCAGTTTGATTTTCGTTTTTGACCTGACGAGTAAAAATCTGCACATAATTATTTTACGAAAATTTCTTTAAGTGCATAAATTAAAACATCTATCTCTTTCTCGGTAATTAAATACGGTGGTAAAAATCGGACAACATTACTTCCTGCTGGAATTGCTATGATATTTTTATCCTGAAGTGACTTTAATAACCATGTCGCATTTTCCCTAAGTTCAAGAGCAATCATAAGTCCGACTCCTCTTGCGTCGATAATTTTCGGATGGCGAATTTTTTTAAGCTCTTTTAAGAAATAATCTCCTGTTTCTTGTATATGACGGTAAATTTTTTTATCGGAGAGAAACTCTAAGGTGGCCAAAATACCGCTCATCGCCAAAGGGTTTCCTCCAAAAGTAGATGTATGGATATGTACTGGTACATGAGCTGCTACATTTTTTGATACAACTGTAGCTCCGATGGGAATACCGCCTGCCAATCCTTTCCCCAAACATAAGATATCGGCACTAATTCCATCGTTTTGGCTTACCAGAAATGATCCTGTTCTCCCGAGTCCCGCCTGTATTTCATCAATAATTAAAAGCAAATTATTTTGGTCACATAATTTCCTGACTGCTTTTAAAAATCCTTTTGGGGATGGATTTATTCCCCCTTCTCCCTGCACCGGCTCAATGATTATAGCTATTGTATCTTTTTTTATTGAATTTTTTAGATTCTCGATCGTTCCAAAATCCGCAAAACTTACGTCCCAAATCAATGGTGTAAAAGGTTCCCTGTATTTTTCTCCCGCAGTTACAGAAAGCGCTCCCAATGTTTTTCCGTGATAACTATGCTGCATGGCGATAATATGATTTCCGCGTTTAGTAAGTTTGGTAAATTTGAGAGCCGCTTCAATTGCTTCTGTGCCGGAGTTGCAAAAATAAACTTGCGAGTAATATTTCCCGCACATATTTACCAATTTTCTCGCTGCCTGATCGCGCACCGGATTACCCAGACTTCCATGGAGATTTATAAGTTTCTCTATTTGTGATTTAAGCGCCGATAGGATAACTTTATTTCCGTAACCCAAAATAGAAACCCCGTAATTACTGCCAAAATCTATATATTTTTTCCCGTTGACATCATATAGATACACTCCTTCACCTCGGATAATATTGATCCCTCTATCCGGATAGGTTGGTAATAAATATTTGTGATTATCATTCATAGATTGACTCCTTAAAGATAAGAGTACCTGCACCGTTTAATATTTTTGATATAGGATTTTTTACTCTACCGTCACCCAGATAAACTTTCTCCACACCCCCAATCATAGCTTCCTTAACCCCTAGTAATTTTTTCTTCATGCCGGATTGTGCAATTTTTATAAATCTATCCAATTTTTTGAAAGGTATTTTTGATACAACTGATTTCGGATCTTTTAAATCTTTGCAATATCCTGGTGCTTCCAATAACATAATCATTTCTTTAATTTTTAAACTTTTTGTCAGCACTGCCGCCGCCCTATCGTTATCTACATTTATGATTTCATTATCAAAACTTATGGCCGGTGGGCAAAGAACAGGAACAAATCCGTTTTTTACCAGTAAATTTAACAGATTTGTGTTTATCTTTTCTACATTACCGGTCAAACTATCATTTATCAATTTAGTTTTCCCGTTTTCCACCGAGTAAATAATATTTTTTCTTTTTCCTTCCCAAATTCTACCGTCAATTCCGGTTAATCCAACAGCATTAATTTTATATTTTTGCAACAATGCGACTAATTTTTTATTCACGAGTCCCGCATAAATCATGAGAAATACATCTAGAGCTTTTTCATCCGTATATCTGCTGACAAAACCGCTGGGAGAAATGATTTTTTTCTCGGTAATTCCAAGTTTTTTTGAAATTTCTGTTATTTTATGATTTGCTCCATGTATGATGATGAATTTTTTCAAGCGTTTTAAATCCTCTGCTATAAAATCCCAATTTATATCTTGACCTCCTCCGATTTTTATAAGTTGCAAATCATTTTTCATATTTTACACTGGATGAAGACCCGGGAAAGTAAGCCCTGTTGTTTCGGGATATCCACACATTATATTCATCGCTTGCACGGCTTGGCCTGCTGTACCTTTCCCCAGATTATCTATCGCTCCGATCACTACCAGATGTTTGGATTTGGAATCCAACGCAAAGCCTATATCACAATAGTTCGTTCCTTCCAAAATTTTAGGCTCCGGGTATCTATAGATTCCTTCAGTTTCATTTACAATTCTTATGAAGGGTTCATTTTTATAAATTTCCCTGTATGCCGACCAAATATTTTTTTCTGTCACTCCATCTAATATTTTTGTGTGGATGGTGACTAATAGTCCGCGAACCATCTCAATACTGGTAGCAGTTACGGATACAAAAGCTTTTTTGTTTCCAAAACTTAATTCCTGCTCTATCTCGGCGGTATGCCTGTGTCCCAATGGCGCATAAGTCCGTACCACTCTGCTTCTTTCCGCATGATGGGAAGAAAGAGTAGGCTTGTTCCCGGCCTGACTGCTGCTCATTTTCCCGTCAATGATGATATTATTTAGATCTATCAGGCCTTTTTTCACTAACGGATAAAGACTAAGTATCGATACCGTAGCTTCACAACCACCACAAGCAATGTATTTTGCATTTTTTATTTCTGTTCTATGCAATTCTGCAATTCCATAAACAAATTTGCCCAGTAAATCTGATTTTACGTGTTTTTCACCATACCAACTCTCAAAAGTATGCAGGTCTTTCAGTCTAAAATCAGCTCCTGTATCTATGATTTTGTGAGAGAGTTTCATCAACTTATCCATATAATGCATAGATTCACCATTGGGTAACGCACAAAAAAGAAGATCACATTTCGTCAATTCCGATGGAGTGCAAAAATGCAAATCCGTAACGCCCCTCAAATTCGGATGGATCACAGTTACTCTTTTGCCGGCAAAACTTCTGGATGTCACCTGTTGCACTTTTACTTTTTTGTGGAAAAGTAATAGTCTTAGCAACTCTCCACCCCCATAACCTGATGCGCCCAAGACTGATACGTTTATCATAATGCGCAAGTTAAACAATATTTGATAATTTTGCTGGCAACGTCAATACTGGTTACTCGCTGAACATTTTTGAATTCAAGTTTATGATTGACTTCATTGACCAAATAACCGTCTTTAGTTTCAAATACATCAATTCCTAATATACCTGCGCCTATCGCTTTCCCTGTGAGTTTGGCTATATTCTCCAGATCTTGATCAATCCGACATGGTAAAGGCTGTGCTCCACGAGCAGTATTTGTAATCCAATGATCACTCTTTCTATAAATAGCTGCGATAACTTGACCATTAATATTGTGTACTCTTATATCTCTTCCTGGTTTTTCTATATATTTTTGCAGATAAAAAGATTTATGGATCGGCCCGGCAAAAGTATCTTTATGTTCAAGTATAGCTTCAAGAGCATCTAAGTCATTTATTTTATTCACCAGTCTTCCCCAAGAACCTACGGTAGGTTTGATAACGATAGGGTATCCGCCCATTTCTTCTATGGCAATCTTTGCCTGGTCTACATTAAATACCATTGCAAAGGAAACCGTGGGTACTTTATATTCTGTCAATTTCATCGACGTAGCAAATTTATCTTCGCAAATTTGTGCTACCTTTACCGTATTTACAAAGGGAATACCTATGCCTTCAAAAAATAATCCTGCGTGTATTCCTTTTGTAGATGACAGACACCTATCCAAAATAACATCAAACTTAAATTGACCTTTTGTGCGAAGTATAAGATCCGTTACGTCAACCACATCCAAATTCACCGCAAATTTTTTCGCAGCCTCAATTAATAATTTTTCATCTCCGCGAATAGTATTATGTAATAAACAAATATTTTTTTTATTTTTTCCCATAATTTCTCATTATCAATTAAAATTTTAATAGATTTATTCACCCCAATCTTCTTCCACACCAGGCGCTTCTTCTAATTCAATCTTTTTTCCTATACTTTTGACCACTATTTTTCTGTGACAATCTACACACTCAAATACTTCAGATTCTATCAAATCTGCCGATAACTTCAGACTAGTATCACATATAGGACAATTTGCTTTCATAATTATCACCTGCCTTTCACCCACAAAAAAACCCCTTTTGCGGGGTTAGTTACACCAAAGAATACAACCTAACCCCTAGATTAAAAGGGGTCGCTTGTTTTCTACTGTTATTTGAAAATTTCTTGTCATGTAATTTGTATCTTAAAGAATTTTTCTACTTCTGTCAACGCTAACTTATTCAATACTCATAATTTTATAGGCAATTTTACCTGCTGGTGCTTCTACTTCCACTTTCTCCCCAACTTTCCGACCCAGTAAAGCTTTACCTAAAGGGGATGAGTTGGATATCTTTTTTTGTATCGGATCTGCCTCCCATTCGCCTACTATATGATATGTATCCTTTTTTCCGTTGACATGCAAAGTCACTTTGCATCCTACATCTACTTTGGATTTGGAGTGACTCGCTACTATTTGTGCTTCACTGATGACTTTTTCAAGTTCAGCAATACGACCATCGATAAATGACAGATCCTGCTTGGCTGCGGCGTATTCGCTGTTTTCGGATAAATCACCCTGCCCACGAGCCAAAGATAGTCGTGCTACTCCGTCTGGCCTTTTTGTATTTAACAATTCATCCAGCTCTTTTTTAAGTTCAGATAAACCCTCACGAGTCATTACTACTTTTTGAACCATATTCATAATATTTACCTCCTATAGAAACACAATACCCCTTCTTTTATTGAGTAAATTGGAAGAAAAGAAGAGGATGGGATTGAAAGTATTATTAAATATACTCCCATTACTTCATATTGTCAATATCCTATAAGAGCGATATAATTTCTTCGTAGCCGCCATCGTCTAGTGGTCCAGGACATCAGGTTCTCATCCTGAAAACCGCGGGTTCGACTCCCGCTGGCGGTACAAGCCTAAATAAGCTTCAAAAATACAATCCCACAACTGTAGTTTGAACCTCTTATATTTTGTTATACTCAATACATGATAAATGATTTGGTTAGTGCATTTGTGCTTGGTTTAATAGGAGGTTCCATTCCAGGTCCAATATTAACAGCAATATTTACTGAAATACTTCAGTCTGGTTTAGCAAAAAGCTTTCGAATAGTATTTCTTGGGATGCTGACAGAAACAATAGTCGCTTCAATTTGTTTAATTGCGTTATCATCACTTCATCTTCCAGAATCAATTTTTCGAATAATTTCCCTTTTAGGAGCAATAATTCTCGTTTGGCTTTCTACTTCTATATGGAAGATCAAAAAGATTGACACAAAACAACGGGTTCACTTTAGTACTTGGAAAATTGTAGCCATGATACTCGCAAATGGTGGCTTATGGATTTTTTGGATAACAGTATGTGTACCCAGAGCGATTCTTCTTTCGCATAAAGTGAGCTTTGGAGCATTTTTATTTTTATTATTTGTGGAGGTCGGATGGTTATTCTCAACGGCAGGTATAGCCTTTATTTTTTCTCGCTTTAGAGAATGGCTTTCAAAACCTCATATAGTACCAGTTATTTTTAAAATATTTGCTTTAGCATTTATTTACTTTGCAACTGTCTCAATTTACCAAAGTATTGTATTCTTCTTGCGAAAATAAACCAGATTACCCAACCTTAATTTGTAAACGCATAAGTAGAATCATTAGGAATAGTGTAGAGAAGTTCTGTATCCAGTATTGCGGTCCGAAGTTCCATCCATTATGGGGGTACAAGATGATTATTAGAGTTATCCAAGGCTCGTAATGAGTATTTTAAACAAGATAGAATTAAGACGGAATAGTATTTATTATGTAATTATGGGGTATTTTCGCAGTGCGGCATTTAAAGCTAGCGCGAAGCGAGGAATCTGATCTGTCGAAATACCACCTATATTAATTCGCCCATTTCCTAAAACATATATTGCGTATTCTTTCCTCAAAAAATTTACAGCTTTTTCGGAAATAGGGATTGTGCTAAATATCCCAGCTCCTTTTCGTATTAATGGCCCTATATTTTCAGGTAAAGATTGAGCTAGAAGTTCTCGTCTTTTATGTAACATACGGGAAACACTGCTTAGATCCTTTTTCCATCTGGCAAATAATATAGGATCATTGAAAATTTCAGCAATAATTGCTTCTCCGAAAGCAGACGGAGAGGATACTGTATTTCTCATAATTCTATTTAAAAGCCCACCTACTCTTTTGGCTTCATTGGCATTTGCGGCTGGAACAAGAAGAGCTCCAACCCGTTCTCCATATAGACCGGCGTTTTTAGAGTAGGAAACGGCTACGGCGACTGAAACATTTTCGTCCATAAAAATTCGTAGTGGTTTGGTATCTTCATCAAGGCCCTTATTAAGTCCTGCGTATGGTATATCAAAAAATACGTCTATTTTATTCTTCTTTGCCGTTTTGGCGATTGTTCTCCATTGTTCCTCTGTTTCAGGATTTATTCCTGTCGGATTATGCGCACCACCTTGAAGAAATAATACAGATCCAGGTTTCGCCTCATTTACTGCTTTTAGAGTTTCTTCTAAATTATATGATCCATCTTTCTTGATTTGTGCAAATGTCTTAGATTTAAAACCTCTCGTATCAATCATCCATTCATGATTTGGATAATGTTTTGATCCGTAGATGATAGCCGGAACAGGTTTGCCACTTTTTACTCTCTCTTTTAGTGCTTCCAAAAATGTTGACACTGCTCCACTTCCTCCAACAGTACCAGTAGCGGCAATACGATTTGAAGCTAAAAGCTCGTGTGCATATTCACCAAACACCAAATTTGCAGTCCCTCGAATAAAGTCAGGATTTCCTCCCCATTCGAGTTTTCCCGAAGGCACCATGTAATTATGAGTTAATAATCCTGAAATATACTTATCTACTATCCTTCGTCTTGCTGAGCGTACTGCTTTAGGGATCCATAGATCTCCCTTATCGTCGTTTATAACACCAATTCCTGCATTTATTTTTTCCTTGCGGGGGTCGGCATCATAAAGATTTTTGGTATGGAGTATTTTGTCATGTTCGGCAGCGGGAAGAACACCGAACATATTTTTAGGATGATATCTATGTGTTTCATTAATTCTCATGTATTGGTATTATATGATTCAATCGAAGAAAATCAAGTTTAGACTATTATGATAGTCTAAAATGATTCAGGTAGTTTTAAAACTTCATATCTAGAATTAGATTAACCACTGTATGGAAAGAAAAACTGTCGGTAAGTTAATTAATTTATATAACCGGTAGAGTGTTTATAAAGCTATACAGCTGATAAAAGTGTTCGGAGATAGGATGACGGGGTACAAATTATCCTCTATAATTCATTCCATATTGGTGCAATTGTCATACTGGATAAATATCAAGGAAAAGGTTACGGCAAAAGGCTATTGGCAAAAGTGGCAAATGATTTTTCAAATCAAAATCTCTATATTGGTTCATCAAATGAAATCGTAGGAAACATAGTCACAAAATTAGGATTTAGAAAAGTCTCAAATTTCTCTAAACTACCCGGGGAAATAAAAATCTATCTGGTGAAATATTTTCTGGAAAGACTGGACGTGAGTTTTTTACTCGATGCTTTGCGGAAAAGTTTATATCTTAAAAGAGGTAAATATTTGTACTTTGTCAAAATGAAGATTCACTATACTTGAGGATTAAGAAGAGGGTATATAATGCTGTTATGTTTATCGATGAAGTCGAGGTAACTTTTCAAGCTGGAAATGGCGCTCCCGGGAAAGCCTCATTTTATCCCAAATACAAATCCGGCCCAGATGGCGGAGACGGAGGAAGCGGTGGAAATATTTATATCAATGTCACTTCTGACTTGACGACTCTTAGCCAATTCATGGGAGTAAAGTTTAGGAGGGCTGAAGATGGACAACCCGGCGGAAAACTAAGAAAAACAGGAAGGAGAGGTCGAGATAGCACATTTATATTACCACTGGGATCTATACTTACAGACCAAAATACGGGAGAATTATTTGAGTTAAACGATATCAATCAAAAAATACTTTTGTGTAAAGGCGGCCACGGTGGAAGAGGTACTTATAACCTTCGCTCACCCAGTAATACCACTCCTCTAGCCGGAGAACCCGGTGAACCAGGACAAAAAAGAAACCTTAAAATCGTCTTGAAGCTTATCGCAGATTATGGCCTTATCGGTCTACCAAATGCTGGTAAAAGCAGTTTGCTTAACGCTATCACATCTGCAAATGTAAAAGTCGCAAACTATCCATTTACCACTTTGGAACCAAATTTAGGAGTTATGGGCACAAAAGTTCTGGCAGATATCCCCGGACTCATCGAAGGTGCTTCTGCCGGCAAGGGCTTAGGCATCAAGTTTCTCAAACACATAGAGAAAGTCAACTTACTCCTCCACTGTATCTCAGTTGAATCGGATAATTTGGCATCAGATTACAAAATCGTGAGGGAAGAACTGAGAAAATTTAATCCGCAACTTATTAAGAAATCAGAAATTATATTACTTACGAAATCCGATGTGATCACTAATGAACAAATGGAAAAGAAGCAAAACATACTGCAAAAACACGGGAAAGTGTACCCCATATCTATCTTGGATGATAAAAGCCTCTCGAATTTGGTGAAATTATTGGGATGAATTTCTGATACAGGACCGCTAATAGGAGATTTCTTACTTTTGGTCTACTGGATCGCTTACCAAGACAGCTGACTCCGGAAGTTTTTTTTCGTCTTTATCCTTCTTGGTTGCCACCTTTTTCTTTGAAGATTTTATCTTTACGGCTTTGGGCGCAAAAACAATTTCTGATACTTCTTTCTTGGAAACCACCGGCTCTATGATTTTTGGTGCCAATATAGAGAGAATTTTGTCCAATTTGATATTCAGACTTTTTAACTGATCCATGAGTTGTCCACTGTCTCCGCGTGTATTTCCTCTATCGCCACCTCCCGAATACGACCTTCTTTCTTCAAAATTTGGCCTTCCGTAATTTCTACCTCCTGATCCCCTGGAATCATTGTCTCCACTTTTTCTTTTTTCAAAACAGTCACTGCAGTATACCGGCCTATCGTCTCTTGGTCGAAAAGGAACTTCACATTCTCTACCGCATTCAGCACAAATCGCTCTGTGCATTTCTCGTCTTGCAAAGTCTCCACCACCACCGTACCTTCTACCACCTCGTCCTCCTCCACTCCGATCGTTTCGATTAAAGTCTCCCATAATATGGTTGATTATATGTGTTGAATCGCTAAATAGCAAGGATACCGTCTAAAACCCATACGGAATTTTCTTAATAAATAATTACGAGTGCAGTTGGGCTGTGAGAGGTTGAGGAACAGTATGAGGAATTACTTCTTCTTCAGATTGCAGAGGGTTAACCAATGCCACTTTCAGTACCTGATCCATGTGTTCTACGAAGACAAACTTTAGGTCTTTCAAAACTG
Source organism: Candidatus Gottesmanbacteria bacterium (assembly GCA_016195685.1). Classification (GTDB taxonomy): domain Bacteria; phylum Patescibacteriota; class Microgenomatia; order 2-02-FULL-39-11; family 2-02-FULL-39-11; genus JACPZE01. The sequence continues at coordinate 14,962 of JACPZE010000020.1, read as the reverse complement.
ATTTGGGTATATCTTCTAGATCTTTCTTGTTGTTTTTGGGTAGAATGATGGTTTTTATTCCAGCCCTGTGCGCAGCAATCATTTTTTCCTTCACTCCACCTATCTCCAACACACGACCGCGAAGAGTTATCTCTCCTGTCATGGCGACATCTTTCTTCACCGGATTTTTAGTCAGGGCGGAAACAAGTGCAGTAGTAATAGCTATTCCTGCAGACGGACCGTCTTTGGGTACTGCTCCTTCCGGCACATGCACGTGGACATCCAGATTTTGATAAAATTTCTCTGCCAATCCAAAATCTTGGGCTTTAGCACGGATATAAGACATGGCGGCTTTACATGATTCCTGCATCACTTCACCCAGTTGACCGGTTAGTAATAAGCTACCCTTTCCCTTCATGAGGGCTACTTCCAAAAATAAGATATCCCCGCCTGCTTCTGTCCAGGCAAGACCTGTCGACATACCGATCTCATCTTTCTTTTCAGCAAGAGAGGCAGTAAACTTCGCTGGGCCAAGATATTTTTGCAGTAATGATGTGGATACTATTTGTTTTTTCTTTTTACCTTCTACCACTTCGCGGGCAATTTTTCTAAATATAGTAGCTACTTCACGCTCCAGATTACGGACCCCCGCTTCTCTAGTATATTTTCTGATGATGATATGTAATGCGCTTTCTGTAATTTGTACGTTTGCCGCAGTTAAACCGTGGGTTTCTAATTGTTTTTCGATAAGAAAATCTCTTACTATATGGAATTTTTCCTCCTCAGTATAACCGGGGAAATGGATGACTTCCAATCTATCCCGAAGTGCAGGAGGTATAGTATCCAATACATTACAGGTTGTAATAAACATGACATCAGATAAATCAAAAGGGACCTCAAGATAGTGATCTGAAAATGCATGATTTTGTTCTGGATCTAAAGCTTCCAAAAGCGCAGCTGTCGGATCGCCGCGGAAATCCGTACCCACTTTGTCAATTTCATCCAGCATAAATACTGGGTTTTTACTGCCTGCCTGTTTTATACCTTGGATTATACGCCCTGGAAGTGCTCCTACATAAGTACGCCTGTGACCACGAATCTCTGCTTCATCCCTTATGCCACCTAGGGAAATTTTCACGAATTTTCTCCCTAAGGCTTTGGCTATCGAACGGCCTATCGATGTCTTTCCTACTCCGGGGGGACCGACAAAACAAAGTATTGTAGGTGTGTTTCCTTTTCTGGGTTTCACATCTGAGGTAGTATTTACGGCAACTTTTTCTTTGGCTTCGGTCTCTTTTGCTTTTACTCTTTCTTGCTCAACCGCATGTTTAAGTTTCATCACAGCCAGATATTCCAATATTCTCTCCTTCATCTTTTTCAGACCATAGTGATCCGCGTCCAGAGACTTAGCAGCTATTGTAGTATCAACATCATTTGAAGTAGATACGCTCCATGGTAACTCTACCAGCCAATCCAGATAAGTACGGACATAAGAAGCCTCTGGATTGAAATTGGACATCTGGGCGAGTCTTTTTAACTCTTTTTTGGCTTTTTCCTCGACATCCGCCGGCATGGCTGATTTTTTTATCTTATCCAATAGTTCCCTTATTTCTTTGGTTTCTCCTTCTTCTCCAAGTTCTTTTTCTATCGTCTTTAATCTCTCCCGAAGAACAGCTTCTTTTACTGATTTATCGAATTTCTCCTGTGTTTTACTGGCTATTTTTCTTTCGATCTCAAGTATCTTTACTTCATGAGTCAGATAATCGGCTATTTTGGCAAGTCTGTCTTTAACATTCCTTGATTCCAAAAGAAGCTGTTTTTCTACCGGTTTGATGTCCAAAATTGCCGATACATGGTTGGCAAATTCAGAGGGACTAAGACCAGCCATGATATTCATGTATGACAGAAAATCTACGGATTTCCCCAAATTCACAGCTTTCTTAAGTTCATTACTTATGTGATTCACTAACGCAGTTATTTCATCTGTTTGCACCGCTTCATCAGGTAAATCTATAATTTTTGCCGAAAAATAAGGGTCCGTTCCTTCGTAAGAAATAATTTCTATTCTGGATAATCCTTTAACCAATGCATTAATTTCTCCATCTGTTTTTAGTAATCTTTCTATGCGGGCTAAAGTACCTACATTAAATAAATCTGTAGGAAGAGGGTCTTGGATATGGGGAGTTTTTTGCATCGATAAAACTACCATGCGATCTGTAGAATTAGACGCTTCTATGGCGGAGAGTGATTTGGGTCGGCCAAAAGTAAGTACTATTTCTGTATTCGGAAAGACTACCCCATCTCGGATAGGTATAACGGGATATGTTCTTATGTTGCTCTGCATTATGGTAGACATATGCTTTAGCAGTTTACTACACCGAGTGCTAACTGTCAACTAGTAAATATTATCCTTTGTGTCAATCCATTATACAAACTCATCCATCAACTTGGCAATAATCTCTAAATTTGGGGCTAGCGATTCCAAAAGTGATTTTTGGGTAATTTGAGGAAGACTGTCTGTATAAGTTGATCTATCGGTTTCGTAAATCACTCCTAGTGGAATTTTTGTCTCTGCCTCCATAGATTTTGCTAAAGCGTTATTTATATCAGATGAATCATAGTCTTCACCAAGCTTATATATTTTTTCCCTGTACCATGCATACGAATTTTCTGAATTAAAAGTCACGCACGGTTGAAATACATTTACTAGTGAAAAACCCTTATGTTTTATGCCTTTTTCTATCAATCCTACCAAATGATTTATATCTCCAGAAAATCCTTGAGCTACAAATGTCGCTCCTTGTGTGATTGCGAGAGCGATTGGGTTTAGGGGCACTTCTATAATCCCCGAGGGAGTAGATTTGGCTTTAAATCCTTTTAGCGCAGTTGGGGCTACCTGTCCAGTAGTCAAACCATATACTCTGTTATCATGTACAATCACAGTAATGTCATGGTTTCCCCTGGCTGCATGCATCAGGTGATTACCGCCTTCTCCGTAACAATCTCCATCACCAACAATAGCCACAACCGGCAATTTATGGTTGGCGATTTTCACTCCCACTGCGTTAGGAATAGCCCTGCCGTGAAGAGCATGGAAACTGTCAGCCCACAAAAAATCGTTCATATTGCCGGAACATCCAATACCAAAAATTACTGCGAAATTTTCCGGAGTAAAACTTAGATTGGTAAAAGCAGTTTTTAGTGCCGCCCAAATGCCGAAGTTTCCGCATCCCGGACACCATGTAGGGAAATAACCACTGAATCCTGCATTTTTTTGATTATTGACTGTATTCATAAAAGTTTATCTACTTCTTTTATTATCTCCTCTGGATAAATAGGCCTTCCATCATATTTTAATAATTTATTTTTTATCCCAATCCCGGTAACCATGGAAATCAATTGACCCAGTTGGCCAGTGGAATTATTTTCTACTAATAGTGTATTTTTCAAACTGGCAAGTATTTCAGTTAATTTTACTTTCGGCAACGGCCAAATATATGAAAAGTGCAACAGATTAAATTTACCTTCTTTTTCTTTCATCGCTTCTAGGATAGGTCCTTTCATCGATCCCCATGATATCAATGTTAATTGGGCATCGGCGTCTCCATAAAATTTAGGTAATTTCGCATCAGATGATAAGAATGTTGCAGTTTTTTTGTTTCTTTTATCTACCTGAACTTTACGCTCAAATGCTTCTTCAGTTGTATGACCATCTTCTCTATGTTCATATGAATTGGCTTGATGCAAGCTATTTCTCATACCGGGAATGGCCCGGGGGGAAATTCCGTCATCTGTAATTAAATACCTTTTATAATCAGTTATTTTGTCCAACTGTTCTTGTGTCAATAATTTTCCTCTGTCAATTGAAAATTGATAACTTGATATTGAAGATCTATCAACGCTTTCGTGCCCCTCCTGCAGATACTTATCACCCATTATAAACACCGGGGTTTGATATTTATCCGCCAGATTAAATGCCTCTAGAGTCAACTTATAAGATTCTTCCATATCCCCAGGGGCAAGAATAATTTTTGGGAACTCTCCGTGTCCTGAATGTAAAACAAAAAGCAGATCCCCTTGCTCTGTCCAGGTAGGCATACCTGTAGCAGGACCGGGACGCTGACCCATCACTACAACAATCGGCGTTTCGGTGATCCCGGCCAAAGAAACAGCCTCTACCATCAGAGCAAATCCTCCACCAGACGTACCTACCATAGATCTCACCCCTGCCCAAGATGCGCCTAACGCCATATTTATGACTGCAATTTCATCTTCTGCATGTTTTACTACCATACCTACTTTCTCTCCTTTGGCGGCAAGATAATGTAGTAACACTGATGAAGGAGTCATCGGATAAGCACAATAAAATTTGCATCCTGCCGCAATTGCGCCTAATCCTATCATTTCATTTCCGGTTATATACATGCGGCTTTCTGCTTTTTCCATCTTAGGTATCTTTTTGTTATAACCGGCAGAGTATTTGTCTTTCATATAGTCGTAGCCGTATTGGGATGCTGTTATATTTTTACTTGTTATATCTTCACCTTTCCTGGCAAAATTCTCACTAATCAAAGTTTTCAATATCTCAAAATCCGCACCCAAGAGATAAACTAATGCTCCCAAAGCAATATTATTTAACATCACGTTGGGTAACGCATTGTCTTTCAGGATTTGGCCGAAGGGTAAAGGGACTAAAGTAACATTTTGTGGAATTTTCTCAATTATAGATTTATCCGTTTTATCATTATCTATGACTATCATACCACCAATTTTGATTTCATCTTTATGAAGCTTTAGCGTTTCTTCGTTTAAACATACCAAAACATCCACTTTTTGTTTTTGTGAATATACTTTTTCATCTGAAATTCTTATATCCACTACATTGTGTCCGCCACGAATAAGTGATGGATACTCCGGGTATTCAAAAACATGATAACCGCTACGGGTTGCGATTTTGCCCATGAGTAGTCCGGTTGTCATTATCCCAAAACCTGCTTCTCCACCTATTTTTACGGTTACATCAGTCATAGATCTTTAATCAGAACAACAAGGTTTTTATACCCATCAAACTCATCATACCGCAGAAAGCCTTTGATGTATATTTTGTCGATTGGAATTTTCTATTCCTTCAGGGGAAAATTTGCTTTCCTGTTTCATCATGGATGATGATAGCAGCTACCGGACAGGCTTTGGCGGAATCCATAATAGTATCGGGTAATTCCTCGGGAGCGGAAGGTAGTATTATTGCTTTTGCTTCATTATCCAAAGCAAAAGTTTTTGGCGCCACCGCCACACATGATGCCGCACCAATACAAAGATTTCTATCTACCGTAACAGTCCAATTACCAATTTTTTTAGGACCCGATGAATTATCCATATATTTATTTTATAAACTATCTTAAATACTTTTGACAAGAGCCAATGTTTTATGAAGTACTTCCAATGGCAATAGAGCGCATTTAAGTCTCGTTGGAGTAAGAGTAATACCAAGCATTTCCAATATATCCTCTGTATTTAGTTTTTTTATATCTTTGATATTTTTCCCCAATACTCTTTCAGTTAACATTGAAGCAGAAGCCATAGAAATAGCGCATCCCTCTGCCCGAAATTTTATATCTTCAATAATTCTGTTCTTTGTTCTTTGTTCTTTGTTCTTTATCTTCACATCAATTTCAATTTTATCTCCGCAAAAAGGATTATTTTCATAGGCATTTGCATCTGGGTTTTTCATTTTGCCAAAATTCCTGGGATTTTTGAAATGATCCAAAATGATTTCGCGGTAAATATTATCCATAGATAAATTTGCATTACGTACCCACACCCGGTGTGTTAGCTTGACACATCAGGAATTAACCAAATATCTTTCTCACTTTGTATAACCCTTTAACTAATTTATCAATATCTTCAAAAGTATTGTAAATATAAAAACTAGCCCTGCAGGAGGCTGGAATTCCAAATCTACTATGAAGTGGCATTGCGCAGTGATGCCCGGAACGGATATATATGTTTTCTCTATCCAAAATCTGAGCTACATCATGGGGATGTATTAATTTCTCTTTAGTAAAAAGATTAAAAGCAATCACACCGCCTCTATCCTGTGCTTTTTGAGGTCCATAAATTTTTAAGTCATCAAACCGACTTAATTGATTTATTGCATATTCAGTTAACTGCCTATCGTGTTCCCTTACTTCTTTCATAGTAAGTGATGATAAATACTTACACGCTGCCCCCAACCCTATCGCTCCTGCTATATGAGGAGTACCTGCCTCAAATTTAAAGGGGGGTTCTTTAAAGGACGAATTTTGCAAAGTGACTTCTTCTATCATCTCTCCTCCAGTTTGGTATGGCGGCATTTTTTCAAGTAAATCGTATTTTCCCCAAAGTATTCCAACTCCTGTAGGTCCAAGCATTTTGTGTCCCGAGAAAGCCAAAAAATCACATCCTAGATCAAACACATCCACAGGCAGATGCGGTACTGCTTGGGCGGCGTCAACGACTGTAATAATTTGAGGATTTAGAATCTTTGCTAGTTTTATAATTTTTTTGACAGGATTTATAGTCCCCAATACATTCGAAACATAAGTTAAGGCAAGAAGTCTGCTTTTGGAAGTTATCAATTGTGAGATTTTTTTCAAATCCAAAAATCCATCCTCATCAAAATCTATATAAGTAATTTTTGCGCGGGTTTCTTTTGCCAATTCCTGCCAAGGTACGATATTGGCATGATGTTCCATCACTGTTGAGATAATTTCACTTTTCTCGTCAATATTGGCCCTGCCCCATGAATGTACCACTAAATTTAGAGCTTCTGTAGCATTTCTGACAAAAATTATCTCTGCTGGATTTTGGCAATTTATAAATTTGGCGACTATTTCTCGGGATTGCTCGTATTTACTAGTAGCTTCCTCAGAAAGCTTGTAAACTCCGCGAAATATATTGACGCTATATTTCGTGTAATAGTCATTGATAGCATCGAGTACTTTTTGAGGTTTTAGAGAGGAAGCAGTGGAATCTAGAAAAACAATGGGCTTTTTATTTATCAGCCTTTTTAAAATAGGAAAATCTTCGCGAATTTTGGATACATTAAACATAGTATAAAATTATCCAATCAACTATTTATTTTTTTCTTTTTATTGGTTTATTGGTATTTATTGGATAATTGGAATTTATTAGTTGATTATATCTCAACAAGTATATCCTCATTTTCAACTTTCACTTTATAGATACCAATCGGAGATGGAGGGGGCGGTCCGAGTACTTCTCCGGTTTTTATATCAAATTGGCCTCCGTGACAATAACAGGTAAGAGTATAGCCATCCAAATACCCACCCGCGAGCGAGCATTGTGCATGACTGCATGTATCGTCAAAAGCCAAATATTCTCCGTCTGTATTAGCCAAAGTAATTTGCTTTCCCTTTATAGTAAAAGCTTTCATTTTTCCATTTTGTATTTCCGCTTTAGTTGCGACTTTTATAAATTCTGCCATATCAATTTAACATCCTTGATAATAATATTTTTATCTTTTCATCGATTTTCACTTTCAATTCTTCTCTTATTTTATCATCGTCAATCCTGTTTATTACATCCTGACAATACCCCTCGATTATAAGCTTTTTTGCAGCCACGATCCCTAGTCCCCTGCTTTGGAGATAATACAATTGCTCATCATCTATTTTTCCTACAGTTGCCCCATGTGTACAACGAACATCATTTGCTAAAATCTCCAAATATGGCCTGCTATCAGCCCAGGCTTTTTTTGATAAAAGTAAGTTTTGGTTTTTCTGATAAGCGTTTGATTTCTGGGCATCCTTTTCTATCTTGATAAGTCCTTGATAGTTAAATCTAGCTTCATCAAAAAGTACGGATTTTATATAGAGATCGCTTACACTTTCAGGTTTTAGATGATCCTGTAAAGTATATAGGTCTATTTTTTGTTGGCCCTGCCCTATGATTATGCCTAATATTTGTACATTTGCTTTTTTACCCTCAATTATTATTTTGACTTTACCATTTTGTGAAATATTATCTGTAAGAAAAATTACGAAAGTTTTTTCCTCATTATCACCAACACTAAATTGCTGATCGTTCTTCAGACTGTCTATAATAATCGTATTAGTTTTCATTTTATTAATTAAGCGAGTAGTATGAAATTTTTGAAGATCACATACGGGACTCTTGATCCAGATTCATAAACAACACGAAGTAATAAAATCCAAAACTTATTCAGGACGACAACGCGGATTCGGAATCTTCTCGTATTGCGAGCAAGAAAATTTTATGTACGAGCTTAATCACCCTACACTTCCCTCCATTTCCATTTGTATTAATCTATTTAATTCCACTGCGTACTCAAGCGGCAATTCTCTGACAATCGGTTCAATAAATCCATTTACTATCATTGCTTCCGCATCTGCTTTCTTAAGTCCCCTACTTTGTAAATAAAATAACTGCTCATCACCAATTTTTGATACAGTCGCTTCATGTTCTACTGAAACGTCATTATGTCTTATATCCATAGTCGGGTAAGTATCCGATCTTGAAGCATCATCTATAAGTAGCGCGTCACAAACTACTTTTGTTTTTGCATTTAATGCAGACTGCATTATCTGGATAAGGCCCCTGTATGATGTGCGTCCACCCCCAGCACTGATAGATTTTGAGGTAATCTTGGATGTAGTATATGGAGCAAAGTGTATTGCCTTTCCACCTGCATCCTGATGCTGTCCTGGCCCTGCATAGGCTAATGATAATACTTCTCCCCTTGCACCTTTACCCATCAGATATACAGATGGATATTTCATCGTCAATTTGCTACCTATATTTCCATCGATCCATTCGCCCACTCCCTCTTCTTCTACCCGCATTCTTTTAGTCACCAGATTGTAAACATTGGTAGACCAATTTTGGATTGTGGTATATCGTACGCGCGCACCCTTTTTTACAAATATTTCAACCACAGCAGAATGTAATGAGTCAGTCGTATAAATGGGAGCGGTACAACCCTCTACATAATGTACAAAACTGCCTTCATCAGCAATAATGAGAGTCCTCTCAAACTGGCCCATATTCGCCGCATTGATACGGAAATATGCTTGGAGCGGCAAATCAACGTGTACCCCAGGAGGCACATATATAAATGAACCGCCGGACCAGGCAGCGGTATTTAAGGCCGCAAATTTGTTATCAAAGGCAGGAATTAGACTACTGAAATATTGCTTCACCAAATCAGGATACTCCCTAAGTCCGCTATCCATATCCAAGAAAACTACTCCTTTTGCTCCCAGTGTCTTTTGAATACTTTTATATACTACTTCAGATTCATATTGGGCCGATACTCCTCCTAAGAATTTCTTCTCCGCTTCCGGTATCCCAATCCGATCATAAGTATCTTTTATTTCCTTGGGTAATTCTTCCCAGCTATTGGCTTTTTTCTCTGTGGGTTTTATATAGTAAAAAATATTATTAAAATCAATTTTACTTAAATCTCCTCCCCAACTAGGCATGGATTTGGAGTAAAAAATTTCCAGAGCTTCAAGTCTGATTTTTCTCATCCATTCCGGCTCTTTTTTATGCCATGAAATCTCCTCAATCACCTGTTTACTTAGTCCTCTTTTTGCCTTGAAAACGTAATTCTCAGGTTTATTAAATCCGTATTTATATCCTGAAACTGGATTTATTGCTGTTTGAACCATATTATTATACTGTCATTTTAACCACGGGTGACACGAAAGAGGTCATCCTGACCCGAGGTCCACCGTGTTTGAGCGCCGCATACAAAAGCGAGTTTGGACCGAGCGGCCAGGAAACTTTCGTGGCAGGACCCGTAAATTATAATCATTTTACCCACTGTTTATATCCACCCTTCTCTATTTCCTCTGCCAATTTATATTCACCTTCTTCTACTATTTTACCACCTACCAATATGTGCACATAATCCGGTTTGACGTATTTTAAAATCCGCAGATAATGAGTAATTATGAGTATCCCTGTACCCTCTTTTTTCAGTTCATTTACACCCGATGCTACCACTTTCAGCGCGTCTACGTCCAATCCGGTGTCTATTTCATCAAATATGGCAAACTTCGGTTGTAATACAGCCGCCTGTAACATCTCCAGTTTTTTCTTCTCTCCCCCGGAAAATGCATCGTTTAAACTTTTGCGCAAAAATTCTTGGGGAATCCCTAACTTTTTTGCTTTTTTCACCAGTATTTCGTTAAATTCCCAAACAGACAAAGCCGGATTATTTCCCGATGATGTTCCCGATTTATTCGGGATTACAGCATCGTGGATCCCGCCTCTGCGGGACATTTTTTCCTTTGGTTTTTTTAATTGGTAAGCTGTTTTGAGGAGATTAGCCACAGTTACTCCGGGTATAGCGATAGGATTTTGAAATGCCAAAAATAACCCCAGTCTCCCTCTTTCATCAGCTTTAAGATTCAATATATTCATTTCATCAATTTTGACTTTTGACTTTTGACATCATAGCTCGGGTGTCCCATCAACGCCCCGGCAAGGGTAGATTTTCCGCTACCATTGGGTCCCATGAGGGCATGAATTTTACCGGGAAAAATTTCCAGATTTATGTCCTTTAAGATTATGCGATTACCCAAAGAAACGGATAAGTTTTTTATACGCAGACTCATAATTTTATTTTTGTAGTTTAGCAAAAATCGATAGCTGTTGTCGAGAAACGGAAAGCTTATAATATCTAAAGTTGATATTATCCTTGATATTCTAAGAATTATCTTACAAAGTAGCTGGGGAAGGAATAATCAGATTAAATACATCAATTCCAAGTAATTTTCCAACTACACCAAACAAAGCCCAAGATGCGAAAACTATAAGCAGTCCTATTAAGGATGCTTGTATTTTATGCTGGGCTGCTTCAACTCCAGCTTTATCCCCTCCCGACAAAATCCACTGTAATCCTCCCCACAGGAGATATAAAAATGAAGCTATACTAGATATTATTAAGATGATACCTATCATAGCTGCAATAATCTTTCCAAGATTATCCCATCCAGGTCCTACCTGAGGAGGCCTTGGAATATTAAGGGTATTTCCTTGTGCAAGTAGAAAATTATTTATTGAGAATAAATTCATTATAAATCTATTTTACTTTAACTCGATCATAGATCATATTTCATTAAACTGTCAAGTATAGCCAGTTCTGGTATAATGATACAATCTTTTATGGGATTTGTTTCTTATTTTATCAATTTTATCCTCCACTTGGATAAAAACCTAGCCACAATTATACAAATCTATGGCGCGCTTACTTATGGAATATTATTCTTTATTATCTTTTTGGAAACCGGATTAGTCGTGACTCCGTTTTTACCCGGTGATTCGCTTCTTTTTGTTGCCGGTACTTTAGCAGCTGCATCCGCATTAAATATTTTTCCCCTTTATCTTTTACTATTGGCTGCTGCTATTTTGGGAGATAATTCCAATTACTGGATCGGAAGATTTATAGGTCCAAAAGTATTTGCCAAAGAAAATGCCCGACTTTTCAAACGCGAATACCTAGAAAAAACACGGGCTTTTTACGCCAAATACGGAGTGAAGGCGATTATATTGGCAAGGTTCATGCCTATCATCAGAACTTTCTCACCTTTTGTAGCAGGCGTGGGTAAGATGCATTATCCTCGTTTTCTATCATACGATATTCTGGGAGGATTTTTGTGGATATCTATTTTTACCTGGGGTGGATATTTTTTCGGCAATTTACCGATAGTTAAAAACAATTTCCATACTGCAATATTTGCCATTATCTTATTATCAATTCTCCCAGGACTTATTGAATACATTAAACATCGACAAGAAAAAGGGGAAGCCGTTGTGACAGACTTTAACAAACTTGAGGAAACCTTCCACAAACAACACTTAGATCAATAATAAATTCCTTACATTAATTTTATAGCGGGTGACGCGAGCAAGGGGTCCCAAACGAAGCTTCACAAGGAAGCTAAAATAATTTAATACCTTTTATACCGGCGGCTTGAAGCGAAGTTTGGGATACGCGAGCGGCAGGACCCGCAAATTAAAAAGGCAACGATAGAGAGACTGAAGATTCTGCGTTTTTGGAAAGGTCAAAATTCACGTTTATTTCTTTTTTGCCCCGAAAGTCATTAAAATAAAGTTTGCTGTTTTTAAGACCATATTCATACAATTCTCGGGTTATTCTCACATCTTCCAGACAGTAGGATATAAGTTTATCCCATTCTCCATTCCGAAAGTATTCTATAGCCAAAAATCCGTGTCCGCTTTTTTTCGTACCCAATGTAGCGCGAGCTAAATCATCCAAAGCAACCCTAAATCCTAAAACTTTTTCTACCTCCTCTAGCATATCAAGAGTCTTAAATTGTGACATTTTTCCTACATAGTATGGGGACAATACCGGTAAATCGAATTTATTTATGTTAAAACCAACTAATAGAGATGCTCTCTCAAGCCTAGGGAAAAGTTTCGAAAAATCTTCTTCTCGAAAAGACAAGTATTCATTGGTAGCATAATCATAAATACAGATAACCGAAACTTTCAGTTTCTTGGGGTCATTCCCTACTTCCTGAAAACTGTGTTGCGTCTCGATATCCAATACGATCGGGTTATGTAACATAAGTTATTTTCGTCTTTTATAAACTTCTAGTGTTGTTGTTAAAAATATTCCAGAAAATACTAGTGCGCTACCCAAAATATATTTTGGCGTTAACTTTTCTCCGATAAGCATACTCGCAAATATTGCAGTCGTTATTGGTTGTATATAGGAAGATAAACTTACCGTTAAGGTCGAAACAATTTTTATGGCATACTGGTAAAAAATATATGCCAAGAAAGTTCCTCCTACGCCCATATATAATCCGCCTAAAACTGATAGCAAATTCCAAGTTCCTACTCTTTGGGTAAATTTATATTCGAAAATTGCCAAGAAAAAATTTATAAAACATGTAACTATTGCCGCAACGCCACCTATTTCGATTGGAGAAAAATATTTCGTCAGTTTTTTGGAAAAAATTATGTACCAAAGCCAACATATAGTGGCAGTAAATATTGCTATATTGCCTATAAAATGTCCTGTGATTGTCAATCCTTTTTCTGCAAGTGAAAGATAGAAGATATATGTAAGTCCAGCAAATCCTAACAAAACTCCTGTTATTTTACCTGTTGATATTTTTTCCTTTAAAATGAATATGTTTACTAATACCATCATAACTGGGATAGCAGCATATATGAGTTGCCCGACAGAAGCAGTCGTGTATTGAATACCCCACATAAAAAAAAATACGTTCGCGGCCGATAAACACGATACAGCTACAAGTTGAACAAAATTTTCTTTTTTCCAAGGGCGAGTTTTCAATATAAATGGTAAAAATAATAAAGCAGCAGTAGACATCCGCAGAAGAGACAAAAGCATCGGCGGTTCCATTTGTATCAAAGTCCTAGAAATAATCGCATGTACAGACCAAATTAGAACTGTAACAAGAAGAGCTATTAAAGCTTTTATTTTTGTATTCATAATTTTAAACACTCATTGAAAATAAATCTTTTATTGTGAGCATCTTTTCCACCCAGGGTGCTAATAGATATTGACCCAAAGAATTTTGTATGTTTTCCTGTTTTGATTCTATAGTTTCAAAACTGTACGCATACTCCAAATTAGGTTTTGGAAGAGATGTCAGTTGCACCAGATAGATGTAATCCACTTCGTGTTCGGTATAGATACTTTTCGGATCCTTGGCTTTATAATATATTTTTCCTTTACTTATGATGTTCACCACATTTTCCAAACTTACATTCCATTCTCTTTCAAGAGCATCGTAAATCGCCAATGTATCTTTTTGCAGCAATCCTTTTTTGAAAATCTGGTGAGATGAAAAAGTCAGGTCCCAATATCCATCAAAAGCTTTATGCTTTCTATGTTGAAGAAGAATTTGGTTTTTATATTGGAGTATAGCAGTAAATCCACGATGCAGTATGCCTTTTTCGTGGGCTTCCCAACGTTCAACCCGCTGTACTATATTATCTGTTTCATCAACTTGGGCTAAAAATATTTCCTTTTGGTAATAATCATTATGCATGATTTATTAATTGAACAATTGCTTCTTCCGGTGTCCTTACACAAGAATAAAATTGTTTTATTTCTTTTTCCGCAAATCCTTCTCTATACAATTTATTCATCAAATTCTTAAACTCAGCAAAATATTCGTCTATCAATATCATAGGGGTGTTCTTGCTTAATTCTCCATCTCTTTTTAAAGCAAGGACCGCAAATATTTCATAAAAAGTTCCCACTCCACCGGGCAATGAAATAAATCCATCGGCCATATGCAATAATTTATCCTGCCTTTTATTTAAATCCTCAAATAATAATGTACGTTTTACAAATTCCGAATGCTTTCTTCCGGGGATATTTAACCTGACTCCAATTGTTTCTCCTCCATGCTCATATGCTCCTTTCATCACTTCATTCATCAGTCCCGGTCCTCCACCAGTCACTACTATAAATCCATCTTTGGCTAATAATTTTCCGAGTTTATAAGCAAGTGAAAAATAATATTTTTCTTTATCTTTTACACATTCATTACCGGCAAAAACTACAATTTTCTTTTTCATGATAAGTGATTTATTTATACAAATAATTCTAGACTATTATTTTTATTTATACCTTTTGTTTCTTGGATAAAAAAGTCCACCCCATCAGTTAATAATTTTACATAAGCAGTATTTCTTATAGATTTGACAAAGAGATCTTGATAAGTCCCCAAACCAAGATGCACCAAGAGAACTCTCATCATTCCCCCGTGTGTTGTCACCATAACGTTTTTTCCTTTATGTACTATAGCTACTTCGCGAAGAAAAGTAATGAATCTCGCTATCATTTCATTATCGCTTTCTACATCTTGGGAGATTTTATAAGCCATGCGTTCTGCAGTTGTTAACCGATCAAATAATTTGTGGAATTCGGTAAGTACCTCTGAGGGTT